>NZ_VEMV01000005.1:0-489448 GCF_006346415.1 Bacillus sp. D386
GCTTCTCCTTCAGCTTGGCCATCCGCTTTAAGCTGAACCTTGATGGACTCTGGTCGTATGCCATCCTGGTTATCCTTGTCATCCCATGCCTTCGTCACGGTCACGGAGGTTTGACCAGGAGTATGAGTGTTCGTGATGTCATAGCCATCGATTATTGTTGAATAATCTGCCACTGCATCCTCTGTCACGGTATAAGTAATTTGCTGTCCATTCTTATACATATCCAACTCAGTGAAACTGTAAGCCCAGTTATCCTCAGCCGTGACTGTCTTCTCAGCAACCTCTGTTCCGTTGGCCAGCAGGTTCACTGTAATAGACTTTGGTCGTACGCCATCCTGGTTATCCTTATCATCCCACGTTTTTGTACCAGAGATATCAACTGTTTCTGGTGTATAGGAGTTCGTAATGGTGTAACCAGTAGTGGCATTTCCTTCAACTTCTGTTGTATATCCTTTTGGAACACCATCTTCCTCGACTGTGTATACGATATCTTTACCACTTGCCTTTTGATCAAGGTCTGTCCAAGTGTACGTCCAGCTGTTTGCCTCATTTAGCACGATGGCTTCTCCTTCAGCTTGGCCATCCGCTTTAAGCTGAACCTTGATGGACTCTGGTCGTATGCCATCCTGGTTATCCTTGTCATCCCATGCCTTCGTCACGGTCACGGAGGTTTGACCAGGAGTATGAGTGTTCGTGATGTCATAGCCATCGATTATTGTTGAATAATCTGCCACTGCATCCTCTGTCACGGTATAAGTAATTTGCTGTCCATTCTTATACATATCCAACTCAGTGAAACTGTAAGCCCAGTTATCCTCAGCCGTGACTGTCTTCTCAGCAACCTCTGTTCCGTTGGCCAGCAGGTTCACTGTAATAGACTTTGGTCGTACGCCATCCTGGTTATCCTTATCATCCCACGTTTTTGTACCAGAGATATCAACTGTTTCTGGTGTATAGGAGTTCGTAATGGTGTAACCAGTAGTGGCATTTCCTTCAACTTCTGTTGTATATCCTTTTGGAACACCATCTTCCTCGACTGTGTATACGATATCTTTACCACTTGCCTTTTGATCAAGATCTGTCCAAGTGTACGTCCAGCTGTTTGCCTCATTTAGCACGATGGCTTCTCCTTCAGCTTGGCCATCCGCTTTAAGCTGAACCTTGATGGAATTTGGTCGTATGCCATCCTGATTTTCCGCATCTTTCCACACCTTCGTTACGGTCACGGAAGTTTGACCAGGAGTATGGGTGTTCGTGATGTCATAGCCAGCGATTGTTGTTGAATAATCTGCCACTGCATCCTCTGTCACGGTATAAGTAATTAGCTGTCCATCCTTATACTTATCCAAGTCAGTGAAACTGTAGGCCCAGTTATCCTCAGCCGTGACTGTCTTCTCAGCAACCTCTGTTCCGTTGGCCAGCAGGTTCACTGTAATAGACTTCGGTCGCACGCCATCCTGATTATCCTTATCATTCCATGTTTTCTTACCGGATACCTCGGTTGTCTCAGGTGTATAGATATTTTTGACATGAATATAGTCACTAGAATGGGATGAAGTTAGGGTAACGGCTTTGTCCACTCCATCGCCGGTAACTTCCCATTCATAACCTTCAATTTCCACATTCTCCAAACTCTCGACCACATAGTAGGTACCAAAGTCCAGAGGGCAAACTAAAATGCTATCGCCATTTCCCAACTTGTACGTACCGATGACCTCATTCTCAGTATCACTAACCTTCTTATACAAGGTAAAGGTATAGTCTTTGTTAGTATTCACTCCATCGACAGACTTCGCCAGATTTAAAGAGCCAACGGAAGTGCTACCGCTAGACAAAATCAAGTCAATACCGCTACCTTTAACGAAATCACCATCAGCCCAATCTTTATTGTCCTTAAGTGGCGGACAAACGTTAAGGGAGGACCAATATCCCATATCGTTGACACTTAAGGTAATGTTAACCTCAACTTGTTGGTCACCAACAGGGACAGTAACAGTCTTGGTTAAATTCACAGTGTAGGTAATGGGATTTGTATAGGTTCCTATTGGAAAATTGCCGTCGAGACGAACCTGAGTATTACCTTGATTGTCAGTACTACTTTTTTCATTGACCGTATAGGCATATTTTTTACCGTTGCTGTCAATAATCTCCACATCTACGGTATTACCAAAATCCGACTTATCAAATGAAAAAGTGACATCCTGTTCTGTACCATTGACATAGACAGTCGCCTTCAGATCTTTGCAGGCGATATCTATATGATCAACGTTATAAGAGGCTCTTTCTTCCGCAAGAGTCGCAATCTCTGATTCATTTTCCTCTGTTGAAGCTTTTTCGGCCGTAACCTTTTCTTCTTTACTTTGATCTTCGTCAGCTTGACCAGAAGCTTGTTCTGCTTCGGATACTCCATTGCTTTCTTCTGGAGTATCTTTTTCTTCTTTACTTTGGTCAGTAGCTTGATCAGTAGGTTGCTCTGCTTCGGATTCTCCATTGCTTTCTTCTGGAGTATCTTTTTCTTCTTTACTTTGGTCAGTAGCTTGATCAGTAGGTTGCTCTGCTTCGGATTCTTCATCGCTCTTTTCCAGTGCATCTTTTTCCTCTTCAGACGCTACAGTCCCATCTTCGAAACCTTCTCCTTGCTCCTCAATTGTTTCTTCTGCAGCCTTTTCATCGATGTCAGTTGAAGCGGCTGTCATTGTAGCTTCTTCAAGTGAAGATGAAAAATTACTCGTTGTACTGTCAGCATTAACATACTGAGTTACCGGAGTTAAAATCGTTTGCACAAGAAGAAAAAGCAATGTCAGAATTGAGAATGCTCTTTTTCTCGTGCGTTTTTTCATGTAGTACCTACTCCGAGTCGATCTCATGATTCACACACCCTTATGAAGTTTTTTGGAGCAGCTTTTAAAGCCCTATTGAAATAATTTCGCAGAACATCTCCCTTCATTTATATTATTTACTAGAATAATAGTGAAAATAATAACTATTCTAATAAACTATTTACATCACTATATTATCAATTTTTAAACAATTTAAACTAATGTAATTATTGACAATAGTTATATTAATATACAATTAAAGATATGGGATTAAGCTAGTGAATGGATCTGAAGGGGTAGTTAGGAGGTTATGTTTTTTTAAAGGATTGATGAAATATTTACAAATTAATGACAAATAAACTTGGCATTTCAATCTCTTATAGATAGATTGCAATTTTGATTCATTACGGACTCCATTAAACATGCAGACAAATAAAAAAAGCCTAAATTAAAGGCTTTTCAAAAAGAACTATCTATCCTTTTATACGCATCATTTAATATACACGGTTATACTTTCTATTCTGACAGATATTTATAAAACAGCATTAATTGACTTACTGTGTCAACTTAGTATCAATGTATTCTTTAAATTCCTGCAGTTCCTTTTCTTCGGGCCTGTTGCCATCCATAACCTTCTGTACCGTTTCAGCTACCATTTTAGGCAGTGTATTAATTGCCCACTGACCTGCTTCTTGCTTAGAAGTAATGATTCCTGCTTTTACATACCAATACACCCTAACCATATTTAACACACAATACTTCGGATCCTTCTCTAAGTTAGCAAGACACTCCCGGTAATCTTCCATTACGGATGATAGATAATCACTTTGGGGAACTAGCGGGAAAACTTCTTCAATTGGAGGACCCTCAAGGCAAATCCCACGTCTATGAAGAATCGTAATATGGGCAGCTAAATCTGAATCTTTTAAGTCTGCTTTATTAAGATAGTAGTCTGCCTTCTCTTCATACTTTTCTCTCCAATATTCACTGTAATGGAAATCATACGGACAAGGATGCTGCCAATTCCTTAGTTGATCTGTGTTTAAAAAACTGACTTCAATCGGAAATGGTTTTCCGGAATTGGATAGAAAATAATTAACTAACTCTTTTTTAGCCTCAAAGGTAAGTGGATTTTCAGTCACTACGATAAGGTCGATCTCACTGGACTGCGGATTAAATCCATCCATAGCTAATGAACCATGAACATAGAACCCTTTAAAATTATCTTGAAGACTTTCTTTTATTTGCTCCAAAACCTTATAGACATAATCTTTTATTTCGGTTGTGCTAGTTTCCCATGAATAAATCATACTTACACCCCTAAATGAATTATTTGCTCTCAATCTATTTTTACGTAATCTTGCTCACACTATCACATCATCCGTGATCAAAAAGCGAGTTAGACCGCATTTACATGAAAATTTTCCCTTCTCATACTTACACAATAGTATAAAAACAAATAAATATCCATTAAAAATGGATAATAAGGCTACCAAAAAACACAAATATTCTATTTCGGACACAAAAGTGCCAAACTATTTATGATTTAAATTGAAAAATCGATAGGAAGAGGTGTTGTTGCGTTCATTTAGGTATCATTCTAGTAAACATAAATGGAATCAACTTTAAATAAAATTTAATTTTATTAAATGGATTGTCTGAGCAAACTTATATTTAAAGGAGGAATATTTCGGATAATAATAAAATGCTAGATTGGATTCTAACATAAGATATAGAAGACATTATATTTATAAAAAATGGACGATCGAATTAGCTTAGAAGATGCAAATGATTCTACTAATATTGCCATGTCTTTATTGGAAAACTCTTATTTAATCTGTAAATAATAAAAAAACGACCCTGCTAGTACGACACAGGTCATCTAGATCATCATCTAGCATTCAGCTTCATTCAGTTACTCTAATGCTCTTATAGTTAAACTCGAAAAATAGTATGCCGCTCCGGCACAGCTTCTTCTTTTAACTCAATGGTCGGATGATGCCATTCTGCGCCCATTCACACAATGAATCCCGACTACACTCGCTTATTTTACTAGCTTTTTCTTTTTTGTTCCTTTTCAACCCTCCCCCCTGTCAATAGACAGGAAGGTTCAACTCTTGATAAGGTGAATATGAAACAGAACAAACCACCTGTAACAGATTAACAGGGTAAATCAACGAATTAACAAATTCTGTCAAGAGTTCATCATAACATGGACTCTTTTTTTCTTAATTTTTTATATTTATCATATAAAATCTGTGAATTAAAAGGGAGTGTTACTATCTTTAGCGTATTTTCTACATTTAAAATACCAGGAGAAAAAAGCGAGGAAGTTATAGATATTTATAGAAACCGTTCCCGGAAAGTCGATCAGGCTCACGGATTTATTAATTTTTTCCTCTTGCAGAATGAGAAACATCCTGATGAATTGACCGTTCAATTACTATTTGAAGAGAAAGAGGATTATCTTAACTGGGTAAGGAGCAGCCAATTCAAAGAGATTCACGACTTAGAGAAAAAGTATCCTGATCAAGAATTAGCCGGTGTTATACCTACAGTGACAAAATATAAGGTGGTCTGCAAGTAATGAATACAACTGTATTCATTGAGCAAGTGACAGAACGAATCTATGCACTCGATCCATCCTTACAGGAACGCCATGGTGATAAAGGAAAAGACAAATGCCGGACAGATAATAAACACCATCTTGATCATCTGCAAACGGCCTTTGAATTAGATAATGCAAAAGTATTTACGGATTATACACTTTGGTTAAATGGAATCCTGCAAAAATACGGAATGAAGACACAAACACTGCTGGATAATTTCGTGATCATAAAAGAAGAGTTGGGGCAAATTTCTGATATCCCAGTTATAAAAAAGAAAATATACCTTTCATTTTTAACAGATGCCATAGACATTCTTGAGTGCGAAAAAGCCAAAGAGGAGGCATAAATATATGCAATCGATTATCGATTTCACTAGCATCTTACTTTCTGGCAATTACAATAAAGCCTGGGATTATATTAAATCTCTTAAACATCTTTCAACTTTAGATATCTATGATCAACTCCTAACTCCTGCCATGCATCGTATTGGGGACTTATGGGAAAACAATGAAATTACAGTGGCCGATGAACATATAGCGACAGCTACTTGCGATTTTGTTTTATCTAGATTGGCGTTTGAGCACAATCTCAACGCAACACCTACTAAAACGAAAAAAGCAATGTTCCTTTGTTTAGAAGGAGAACAACATTATATTGGTCTAAAAATGGCAGCTCAATTATTCGCGGAATATGGCTGGGAAACCAAGTATTTTGGACCGAATCTTCCCCTTGAATATGCCTTACATACTGCCATCGAATGGGAACCTGATGTCATCGGACTTTCCTTGACCATTGTAACCCATTTACCAAAGTTGAAATCATATACAGACAGCTTCAAGGCATTACCTGTGCCTCCAAAAATCCTTATTGGCAGCAGATTGGGCAATAAATATGATTTAAAAACGTACTCGAGCGGAGATCCCATCATCGTAACGGATTTATCGGATATAGAGACGTGGCTAAAAGATTATTCTATAGGAGAGACAAAAAATGCAATGTATTGACACACCACTACCACTTCCCTATATAGTAGTAGACTATAACGGAAAAATTCTACAATACAATTCCCTGTCATCTAATCTATTTAATTTAAACACCTCAGATATTTCAGGGGTTATAGATGATGAAAGTATGAACAAGCTTGTCAAAGCAAGTTTGTCGAATGAAAGTACGCAACAAATAGAATTGAATGTTCATACGAAGGAGTCCTCGCTGGCCTTATTTGATGTATATCTATCAGATGACTCAACCGGAAGAATGCATATTCTTTTTGTCTCCAAGGAAAAGAGCAATCAATTATATCTTAATAAAATTATAGAATTGCAAGAAAGACTGGCACACACAGATTTTGAATTACTCGAGCAAAAGGAAAAACTGGAAGATGTACTTATGCGATTAAACAAACTTTCCGGACCCTTTATCCCTCTGTCCAATAAAATGTGCTATATCCCTTTATTCGGGGATATAACCTCTGAAAAAATCAACTTGATATCCGAACATGTCCTTCACTCAGTCTTTAATGGAGAGTATCAAAATATCCTAATCGATTTAACCGCTGTTGGTGAAGTACAAGATGATGGTATCAAAAAATTAATCGACCTCATCCGTACGCTTCGATTTATGGCAGGAAGCAAGATCCAACTAATCGGCATTCAACCAAGACTGTCAAAGATTCTCTCTAACTATGAACTTGAAATTCAAATCATCCCTGCAATATATCTTACAGAATGAATATGCATGATTGATTGATTTTAATCACATTTATTACAATCGGTATCTAATACCAATCTGCGAAAAATTACTATTCATCAAGTTGTAATCATACTGATAGGTCAGATTTTTGTCCTTTCAGTATGATGGATCAACATTTCCCTTCCTGCTTCATCCAAACTGATTATCTACATTGAAATGGATCGTTCCTATATTTAAGTCTAATCTTAACCTTATTCAAGGTCAGGATCCGTTCAGTAAGTATAGCGCGGTATCTATTTTGATTTCATTTCTTGATAAAGAGGATTTTCCAACGTTTAATTCGTTACTGTGTTAAAAAGGTATTAATACCAAGATGACAGAGAGAATCAAGAATTTCATAATGAAAAAGCAAAAGAAGTAACCAAAGATATTACTTAAAAAAGGTAGATTAGCATAGTTGCTAATCTACCTTTTCAAACAAACATATAACGATTAAAATTTATTTTCTTCTAAAAAGATAAAGTGTATTCATATATCTTCCCATTATCCATCTTAACTGTGACAACCGCTTTGCCTTTGGACTCCTGAATTCCTCCTATATTAAATCGAACGCCAAAGTCCCAACTGCCATATGGTTTAATCTCAGTAGGTAAACCATTGTTTTGTATCTCTTCAGCAGTAAAGGTTCTATATAATGAGTTATTATTATAAAATTGGACTTTCTCGACATATACACTATCGTAAGAATCTAGGTTCATCAATGTAAATGAGAGGCTCTTGATTACACCATTAACACTCGATGACCCAACTGATGAAAAATACATAGTTGGTTTAGTATCTGAAATGACGATAGTTTTGGACCCGCTTTTTCCATCGGCAGTTGCTGTAATGGTTACTGTACCCTCCGAAATGGTACTTAGTATGCCATCTGCACTGATAGCGGCAATAGATTCATCACTGCTCTTCCAAGTAACTTGTTGATCTGTAGCATCTGTTGGTGTAATTTCAGCTGTCAACTGCTGCGTTTTACCTGTTCTCATTTTAGATGGAGCATTAATAGTGATATTAGAGACAGGGATTTTTTGAACTGTGATAATTCTTGTGACTTTTCCAGTGTTTCCTGCAGCATCGGAAACCGTATACGTAACAGTGTATTCACCTTCTTTTTGTGTATCAACTGAACCAGCTGTCAATATTTTCGAAGTGATGTCACCATCGTTATTATCGGAAGCGGAAACGCCATTTAATACGTTAAATTCGGTATATAGACCGATGGTTACATCCGATACTCCCGAGAAAACTGGTTTAACATTATCAATTACAGTTACAGTCCTATCTGCAGTTACAGTATTTCCAGACACATCTGACACTGAATATGTTAGCTTATAGCTTCCAGCCTTGTTGATATCGACCGTGCCATCCACTTTAATTTTAGAAGTTATATCTCCATCACTGTTATCTGAAGCGGTTATGCCTTTTAATGGATTAAAATCTTCTCCAAAATTAATTTGAATATCTTCCACACCGGAAAGAACAGGTGCAGTACTATCAATAACTGTTACAGTACGTTTTACAGAGACGTTGTTTCCAGATTGATCAGAAACTGAATACGTAAGAGAATAGATACCTGCTTTTTCTACATTAACTTCGCCTTCAACCTTAATTTCAGAAGTTAAATCCCCATCATAATTATCAGTTGCCGCAACACCTTTCAAAGAATCAAACTCTTGGCCAAAAGGAATCTCGTAATTTTCAACACCGTTAATAACGGGGGAAACCTTGTCAACAACAGTTACATTACGTTGTTTAGATACTTTGTTACCTGCTTTATCAGAAACAGAATAAGTCAGCTTATAGGTACCAATTTTATTAACATCAACTGTGCCCTCAACTTTAATCTTGGAAGTTAAATCCCCATCGTTTTTATCAGAAGCAGACACACCTTTTAAAATATCGAACATTTCTCCAAGAGCAACTTGGGTGTTATTAATCCCTTTAATTACTGGCTTAACATTATCTACAACCTTAATGGTACGATAAACCGTTGTTTTATTTTTAGCTTTATCTGTAATATCGTAGGTAAGCTTATAAGATCCTGCTTTTTTCGTATTTACCGTTCCAGATATTTTAATATTTTTAGTAATATTGCCATCAACATTATCCTTCGCAGTTACACCAGCACGTGGATTAAAAGAAGTATCTATGTTAATAGATTTATTCTTTGCACCAGATATAGTTGGTTTAATAGTGTCCTTTTTAACAGTAATCTTGCGTGTAACAGTTCTCTTATTTTTTGTCTTATCTGATACAGTATAGGTTAGTTTGTATGTTCCTATTTTGTTAGTATTAACTTTTCCAGTGACTTTGATTTTTTTAGTGATATTACCATCTGCATTATCTTTGGCAGTAACACCGGTAAGAGGCTTAAATGTTGAGCCAGCGTAGATCGCCTTATTGGAAACGCCGGAAATGGTAGGTTTGGTTGTATCTTTCTTTACTGTAATAGTTCGAGTGACTATTCTTTTGTTATTCGTCTTGTCTATAACAGTATATTTAATTTTGTATTTTCCGACTTTTTTGGTGTTTACTTTTCCACTTACTTTGATTTTGGAAGTGAGGTTCCCATCGGCATTATCAGTAGCTTTGACACCTGTTTTGGGATTAAAAGAATACCCTTTGTATACGGTCTTATTTGATACTCCAGTGATTATTGGTTTAGTCGTATCTTTCTTAACTGTCACAACACGCTTTACTGTACGAGTGTTCTTCGCCTTATCAGTTGCCTTATATGTTAGCGTGTATTTACCCGTCTTTTTTGTATTCACCTTTCCCGATATTTTGATACGGCTTGTGATGTTTCCATCAACATTATCTTTCGCTACAACCCCTTTTTTCGGATTAAACGAGTGGTTTAAGTAAGCGGTTGTATTCTTTGCCCCAGTAATGGTCGGTTTAGTCTTGTCGGTTGCTGCACTGACAAAATTCGGAGAAAAACAACTGAAAAATAGAGCTAAGCTTACTACAACCATTAACAACCTTTTTTTCTTGTGCATCTTAAACACTTCCTTTCTTCGTTTGGCAAGTAATTAAAATTATCCGTGCATCTGATAAAGTACATACCTGACTTGCTTTAATTATATCATTATAATTAATTATAGATACAATGTTATAAATACAACCACTATTTAGATTACTCTGTATACTAGAATACAAACAAAAAGTGAGATAGGTTATCCCATTCCACTTTTTACTTGCTGTCTTATTTAAATCACTTCAAATCATCCATCTTATCCGTCATTCATTGAGTGCTTTGAAAGCAAGCGAAAATATCCTAGTCATAAAATTAATAATTCATTAAGAAATCGAGCGGATCTGTTTCTACTCTACCTCTTATTTTTGAATTCAGTTTTACTTTGAAGGCAAGCAATATGATATACGAAAAATGAATCATAAATACGTCCAAATCGAGGATGAAGTAGCTACAGATAATACAGGTTTACCCAGTATAGAAGTATTTCGTAGGAAAGTATCTCTTGCATATTTTAAGAGAGTATATCAGGATAGAGTTTCGAAGGATTAATAAATTTCCTCTCCATCTTCTTCTGACAGTAAGATATAGTTTTCAGATATGATATTATATAAAAAGATCAACGATAAAGGATGTATGAAGAATGAAGAAAAAAGTAAAAGTAGTTGGCGCTGTTATGGAAAATGAAAAGGGCGAGGTGTTATGTGCTCTACGCTCTCCTGAAATGGCATTACCAAACCTATGGGAATTTCCAGGAGGTAAAATTGAAGAAGGTGAAAAACCTGAAGAAACACTAGTTAGAGAAATTGAAGAAGAGCTTGAATGCCAGATTGAAGTGGGAGAATTAGTGGCAGATATCGTTCATGAATATCCTACCTTCATTATTAACCTCATTACATATAAAGCGAAAATTACAAATGGTACACCGATCGCTACAGAACATGCTGAACTTAAATGGGTACCACTTAAGGATTTAAGAACATTGGAATGGGCACCAGCTGATTTGCCAACCATTGATGCATTATTAGCCTAGTAAACAAAACAAGGGAAGTGGATACCCACTTCCCTTGTTATTTATACTTTTTTCGTAAACTCCGTATACAAACTAGCTGGAACTTCATGTTCAAGTTCCATTTTCACTGTGATAGGCTTTTCTCCCTCAAACTCAACCGTATTTCCTTTACCGATGTAAATATAAGGCTCCGTTTTCTTATCGATCATTTTATACTTCCTTACAAATAAATGAAGCGTAATTCCTCTATCTTTATTATAGACGATATTTTTACCTTGTTCCGATGTTGGAGCAGTTTTATTAGGTGTTTGCCATTGAAAATAGCGTTCATTAATAAATTCATCGTGATAATTAATACTTTCCTTAATATCCGCTTCCTTATGCAAATCAATAAACAGGAAGTAATCATTCCCGTTAGCTAGTAAACCCGATCCCCTAAAGGCACTATGACTCTTCCGATAGTTAGAAAGTAAAGCCGCATCAGCCATCTGATATTGTTCATACAGCTTAAAATGAGGAACGCCATAATAGTCTTCTTTAAATTCCTTTTCGTATCGAAATATCCCATAATGAATGGTATCTTCTATAAATGGTCTATATATCTCATTGTCTAAAAGACGTTGATAGGCTGGTGTTTTCGTTAACTGACCATTCACAAGTAAAAACAATTTGAAATTACGTTTTTTCTGAGCTGGATCGTAATAATCTTGATTCCAGCATTCAAGCGCATGCAAGACACTATCCTCATCCACATCTTTCACATACTTTAATATTTCTTGTTTAGCTTGGTCTAAAGAAAGCTGATCATGATCTAATAAAAATTTGGCAATCACAAATTCATATACACGTTTAAGTGGCAGCTTACTAGATAGTTCTTTTAAGGCCCCTTCAAATGAATCATTTAATAGCAAATTCTTTAACTGCTCATTCTTTTCTACCTTGGCTACAAACTGTAAGTATGTCTTCTCTCGATCAATAAATTTAATAGGATTAGGAGAACCATCGTACTTCATATAATCCATTAAATAGTAAGGAATATGACCATTATTCATTTTCTTAAATTCGAAATACTCTTCCTTCAAATACTGTAAGGAATTGAAGTTTTCCTTATCAATTTGCGCTAAGATTCGTTCCTTAGATATTTTATCCATCTGGATATGCGTACAACCTGGAATATTAGCAAAGCCAGTAGCAATCGCCACTTTCAAGCTTTCTTTATCATAATAGCGGCTTCCATTTAATGCGATCGCAATCAAGAACGTTTTACTATGATTACCGATGAAATCAAGCACCGTTAAGAAATTCTTATCCTTATATTTACGTAGTCCTCGACCAAGCTGCTGAATAAATACGATAGGTGAATTCGTAGGTCGCAGCATAAGGACTGTGTTAACAGAAGGAATATCAACACCTTCATTAAAGATATCAACCGTAAAGATAAACTCTAATTCATCATTATCATCTTCTAGTCTATTAATAAGTGCTGTACGTTTATCTGATTTATCATCGCCAGACAAACAAACACTTGGGTAGCCCCTCTTATTAAATTCCTCCGCCATAAACTTAGCATGTTCGACCGTTATACAAAATCCAAGGCCCTTTCTCGTTAGACCGTCAAAGCCATAGAAATTCATTTTGTCAATGATAAAATCAACACGTTGATTGACCTTTAATCGCTTCGTAATTTCAGCCACATCATCAATATCCACGTCACTTAAATCTACTTCAGCGATATCTGTTATCCCAAAGTAGTGGAAAGGAATAACTAAATCATCATCAAGTGCTTCATGTAAACGAACCTCTAACGCCACATTATTATCAAACAGATCAAATACATTTTGCTGATCGCTACGTTCTGGAGTAGCCGTCATTCCTAACGTGAATTGTGGAGTGAAATAATCAAAAATCACTTGATAGCTAGGGCTAGTCGCATGGTGTGCCTCGTCAAAAATAATATAATCAAACTCATCTGGTCGATAATCCTGGTGGTACTTTGAGATCGTATTGATCGTCGCAAAAATATAATCAGCATCCTTTTGCTTTGTATTCCCTGTTAATAAGCCGAAGGATAATTTCTCATTAGGCAGAAGCTTTTCAAATGTCTCCTTTGCCTTCTTTAAAATTTCTTCACGATGGACAATAAAGAGTAATCTCTTAGGCTTGAAGGATTTGACATCAAAAGCAGACATATACGTTTTTCCCGTTCCAGTCGCCGCAATCACCAATGCCTTTTTCTCTCCATAAGAGCGAATTCGCTCTAAATTTTCCATAGCCCGTCTTTGCATTTTATTAGGTGTGATATACTCTGCTTTTTCATAGATGAATGATTGATTATTCGTAAAATCACTCAACTTACTCAAAAAGTCCTCATACTTAGCAATAAAAGCATCATCTGCTTGAGTACTACTATTCCATAATATCTCATATTCATTTAGTACATCCTGAAGAAAATGTGTGTCTTCCTTCACAATCATTTCCACATTCCATTCAATATTACTCTTCAATGCGCTCTGAGTAATATTCGAGGAGCCAATAATAATCTTATAATAGTCCTCGTACTCAAAGATATAAGCCTTCGTATGAAACCCAACTGTCTTATCTGTTTCAAAAACCTTCAAGTGTATATTCTCAAATTCATTAATTCTCTTAAGCGCCTTAGCCTCAGTGAAATTCAAATAAGTGGACGTAATAATCTGGCCACGAACACCTCGATCTTCCGCCTCTTTAAAAGCATCCAACAAAAGCTGCAACCCACTAAAATTAATAAACGCCACGCTAAAATAAAACCGTTTGCATTGATTTATAGAAGAAATTAGTTCATTTAACAAATTCCCTTTATCCGAATTGACAATAAGTTTTTTTTCGATTTTCATGGATGTCTCCTGACTGTTGAATGTAGTAAAAGTGTAACACTCATAAACATAGTACCATATAAGTAAATAATCATCTTATACATTAGTAGCTAGTCTACCATGCAAAGTCCTTACTAGACATAATAATAGATGGACTATATTTTTTGTACCTTAAAAACTCTAGGAACATGGAATCAAAAGAATCCTTATATAGTAGCAGTTACTTTTAATTACTGTTAAGTTCTTAAGTCAGTTTATGTACATTCTTTTTTAAGAATAACATACTAGAAAATACTTAAAATGGGGTCTCAAGCTATGTTTAAGATGCTCCATAATTTTCTCTATGTGGTGAAATGACCGTAATTCTTTAGGAACATAGATGAAATGAGTCAATTTAATACTATTGAATTACGTTACTCTTCTACAAAATGAAGAAACATCCTTTTTTTAATGTTTAGTTTAGCATATCATTTACAGCTATCCATCATGCCACCATAAAAATGCCCTATTTTTTATATTTTGGACATACGATTTCCTAAATTTGTTGTGTAAATTCTAGAATAATTCTTGAACCTCCATATAAAAATAATGAAAAAAGAAGCTTTTCATAAGTTCTTTTTACCTATGAAAAGCTTCTTAAATTATTTAAGTTGCGATTAAGAGAACGAACAAACACAAGGAATCGTATCATCCGGCTGGAACAAAAATTTCTCTACACCTTGAAAATCCATATCTTCACGATATTGTTTTAAGGTATACGGTCGCCCATTTTTCTTTAATATGGAAACATCTTTCTTGAAATGTTCACGAAAGCGGTTCTCCATATCCTCCTGCTCTTTATATTGTTCTGGCCAAATGGCATATAATGTCGCATAGTGTTGAAAACCGCCACGAACACAACGTCCACCACAATTGGCATGGGAGAATCCATTTATACCTTTTTTTACCAATTTTCGCGCAAGAATATTATCTTCCAGCTTTGCAGCCTCTATTGCAGCTGTATACATTCGAGGTAACTTAATACCCCATTCATACTGTATTATTCCCTTTGCATCAATATCTTCTCGTAAGGTTTCTATTAATGGGAACCTTGTCTCAATAGGTTCTAAAGGGAAGTGAGCATAAAAAGAGCGAATTCCTGCAGCCTTACGGATATTCATATCACCGCTATTCTCTTCTACGATATTTTCTCGACGTTTTACATGACTGTCATCTCGACGATGTTTTTCATGTGGTGCAATACCAAAGTATAAAATAGGCTCAACTTTTTCATTATCACGAAGCTCTTCTAAATATATCAAAGTCTGACGTACTTTTAACTCTTCAGAGCATTTAGCTAATCGTGAATTACCTAAATATCTCATATCAAAAAACACTTCTTCTGGTGTACGACCATCTAGAACTTCCGTAATCTCTAAACCGACATATTCAGCAACTTCATCCATAAAACGTAAATTATCTTCATCTTCCCATAAAGTGTTAGTGAAAAACAATTTACAATTCTCTCTTCTATATGCTTGAACCATATAATAGGATACGTAAGCACTTCCAGCACCACCTGAGAACATTGCAATATGAACACGTCTTCTCTCAGATCGAGGTAAATCAATACCCCATACATTTAAAATTTCATCCTTAATATTAACTTTATCAGCTAAATGTTCAATAGTGAATCTTACTTGTACTCCAGGTAATAATTGTTCAAACAAGCTTAACACTTCAAAACTATCATTCCAGTCATTTTCTACACTCTCAATACAAATTTTATTTTGTCCTTTTAAAATTTTCGGTGTAATTGGTAAATGTATTATTACATTAGATAAATTTTCATACGTAGCCTTTATTTGCTCAGCAACTATACTCAATTTAAAAGTAATATTTTCGTCAACATTTGTTTCTATTAAGTTATCAGTTTGCAAAGATAAATCTGATGTAATTAAATCTACCCCTAATTTTTCGGCTACATTACTCATAAATAACGCATTATTTAAATAAAGTGGCTCATCAGAAACATCACTAAATAAATCTATAAAAAATAATTTAATTGAATTTGACTCATGTTTTTTTTGAAGCATTTTTATTGTGTATGCACTATAAATTCCGCCAAAACCAACTACAACATGCTGTTCCATTATTTCACCTCTTTATTCAATATAATCTTTTGTTAACAAATAGATCATATATTCAATTTCATTATTAGGAATGCTTCTACCAGCATTTTTTAAAATACGATCGATATTAGAATAAACTGTTTTTGCCTTTACCGAAAACTCAGTCTTAGTAATAACTTTTTTATCCTCACCAATCATTAATACAACGGAATTCGATTTACTTTCTAAACCATTCTTCGAAGAATCGATTGTTAATTCTTTAAAGCTTTCCGTTAACTCTCCTACAAACTTTTCAAACGTTTTATCTGACCAGTCTTCTAAACGTACACCAGTGAATAATTCGATAAACTCATCAATCCATTTAGGACTAGATTGAGCATAATTTAAAGATTTAACTAGATCGTTAGTTTTTTTATAGTCTTCATACTGCTTTAACCATTCAAACAACCCTTCACGGGAATTAATCGAGGTAATATCCCCAAAAGTTTCTATTACTATTGACCGTTTACTATAAATTAATTGTTCAGCATATTGCTTTACTGCACGTAATGATTCTATACCACACCCAAATATTTCAAATAATTCATTCAAACTTTGTTGAGGTTTAACCTCAGTTTGTTTAATTAATCTACGTAGCTTATCAAATTCATCTGATACATCATGAGAAATTTGAACATAACGTGGCAATGAACGTAACCATTTTACTAGGGTACCACAAGTCTGAATCAATCGAGAAACATTTTGTCCCTCAAGACGATTTTCGTTGAATTCAGCAAAAATTTCATTAATTTGATTATAGAATTTCAAGTGTTCATTAGCAATTTTCTCATATGAATATCTATAGTTTTCTGCTCCTTCTTCCTCTAAAATTTCATATAGTTTATCACCATTCAATCCGGGTACGAAAATGTCATTTCTATATAGCATAAATTCGCTCCAACGATCTCGTAGTAACGCTACTAATAGTAAAGGTACTACTGGTTGACGAATTCCGTATGGTGATGTTGTGAATATTTTAATTAAATCAGCAAAGTTTCCAATCGGTTTTCGTTCTAATTGTTCCAAAATATCGTTGCGTAGTTTAGCATATGGCTCGTAATTAATGTTTTCATAGTCTGTCGTATGGATATTGGTTTCAAAATGTCCATTATTTTTAAATATAGCTGCATAAATTGCATAAGCGGGTCCGGTACCTGAAATTCCAAATTGGGGTTCTTTAGGTTGTTCTAAAATACCATTAATTAATTGTTTTGCGCCGGCTTTTTGTTGTGATGATAGTTTCATTCTATTGAAAAGATCATTAACAATCTTCGGCGTTAAAGGATATAAATTAAAACACAACTCAGATAACCATTCAGACATTTCTTTATCCGTTTTTGGATTTATCGTTTTATTCACATGATGCCATAGTAAATCCTTATCTAATCTTTGAAGTTTATTGATATATTTTGAAATTCCAAAAGTCGCTTCTCTTTGAAGAATTTTAATTTCTTCTAAAATTCCTTTATCCTCTGCCAATAAATTTTTATCCAACATAAACATTTCTAAAATAGTAGCATTTATTAATTCTGTTTTTATTGTTTTAACTGAATCTGGATGAATTACAAAGATTTCTTTTTTGAAGCATTGCATATTACGAATATATTCTAATATCTTTTTCGGACCTGTATTATCAGGAATAATGTAATAAATATTTATATCATGATGATTATTTATTTTTCGATACTGATTTAACTTATGCATTTCAGAATTTAAAATTAGAGTTACTTTTGCAAATCGAGTCATTTCAATTTCATCATTATAATAATTCGGGAAAAAATATTTTGCTTTGCTGTTTGCAAGCAACTCTTTTCTAACTAGTTCTTGATTTAATACAAACGTATTCTTCTTATCAGCAATTTTTTTCTGTAAGTCAACAATACTACCAGTATGAATTTCCCAAGCAGTAATAAGTGGGTTGAATCGAATAGCCTTAACTTCTGATAAGTATTTTAGTGCATAAGATAACTCATCTTCTTCTATTAACAATGCAAATTGGATAAATTCAGTTGTTAACTTTTGGTGCACAGTTAAATTACATACTTGCCAGAGAGAGATGAATTTTAAAATTGCCTCGGCTAAAGAAATATCAATTTGTGTGCTATCTATCCTAGATAATGCTTTACGATATAAAATAAATTGTTCAGTTGCTACACTACTTATATCACCGTCATCTATGGTAGTAAAAAAATAATCAAACAACTTGTATGGCGAATAATAATCTGAACTCTTCGAAATGTGATTTTGAAGTCCACCAGTTTCTTTACTTTCTAAAAATGTAAATAACGTACGCTCATTTTGACCGAATACACTTGAAAGTTTGGGTAGTAAATATACAGTGACTGGATGAACTGGATATAGTGATTCTATAACTACTCTTTGACGATCCTCTACATTTAGAATTGGAAATAATGAAAATGTTTGTATTCCTTTTGTCATTTGTGGGATGAGTTTAGTATTGATATTTGGCTTTTTTTCTAGATTTTCACTTAAAATAACTTCTGCAATTTTCAAAAATGTTGCTTGGTCACTAGAGATGGTGTATTGTCTTAAACGTTTTTCTACACGTTGGAATTCTCTAGCGATTTCATCATTGAATCCTGTGAAGTATTGTCTTAAATTTTTGTGCGTTATCAATAAAACATGCAAAGCTTTTTCACGATCTGCTATTTCAGCTAAATCTTGAATATCTTGCATTGTTTCATTCATTAATTCATTCGGTAGGCCTTGCAAAAATCGCCCAAATTCATCGTAAATTACAATGAACCCTAAATTGTTTTTATTTGCTACAGTTAATAAATATTCTAATTTTTGAAGAAATCCGTCTCCATAATCTACTTCAAATTCAGCTCCAGAAGTCAATTTCGGATAAATTTCACAGAACCATTGAATTGTTGCTTCATCTTCCTCAACAATTTTTTTATATAAGTCTTCTATTTTATAACCGCTATTTATTGCTGATTTTTCAAATTGTTCATATGTTAATGGAAAGTTGTCTTTCCACACATTAATTGATTGAATAATTCTAGAAGAAACACCTGGTAAAACTACCTCAATTCCTTCATTGTGAATTGATTGCACAATTCCTTGAATAATGGACTTTCTAAAACGCCCCTCATTACCGCTTAAAGCTATTGGAATGTATTTTACTTCAGTATTATTAGCTTGTTGAATCTTATCAGCAATTTCATCATTAAAGTGCTTAAATTTGTTCGTCAACTTCTCAACGCTATTTGTTTGTTTTGACATTAACGTACTAACAACTGTCGCTAAAAGGGACTTACCCGTACCATAAGCTCCTACAATGATATGTGAACGGTTTCCAGTTCCTAAAAAGCCATCTAATAATCCAATTAAAGCTTCAGTATGTGATGGAGTTGGGATATAACGATTTACAAATTCTTCTTTACCGATATCAAATCTAATATTTACGCTGGTTTTAAATGTCATTTTTTTCACCTGATCTTTTTATAGCTTAGCTTCCAAAAATTCTAATGCTGAAATAGGAGGAACTTTAACATTATCTAAATTATTTGTACGTACATATTCTAAAGGATATTCTTGATCTGAAGTTAAAGAGTTTAATATATCAATGGCTTGAGATTTTGAAATGTTAAATACTTTTCCCCATAACGTTTCATGGTTCATAATCTCTTCCAATTGAATAAATTCTACTTTTTCATTTTGAGCATATCGAATTAATAAATAGTAAAATGCTGTTAAATCATTGGAATTATATTGAACTTTACTTTTCCGAATTAACTCGCTTCTCTCCCCCGAACGTTCTTCTTTAATCAAATTTAATGATGTAAAAGGACTAAAGATTGAATCTTCAGGGTCATTTTCATCTGCCTCTTTCGTATATAACTGAATTAAAACATCAATATCACGTTCTAATGATTTCTCCGAAACAGGCTTTGCTTCTTTTTCATCAACCCAAAATTTGAAAGCGGCTTTTAGATTTGCTCTTGAAGTGACCGTTTCTTTATATTTAGTAAAGAACCAATTAAATACTGTGGCTGTATTTCCAATATTTAATAACAGTTCTGAATGTAAAATTGCAATTGTTGATTGTTTTTCTAATAAGCGATCCTTATTAAAAATGATTTCTCCTAGCTGAGTTAAATGATGAGTTTTATTATCCTCATAAACCAAATTCAGAGCTGTCAACCAAAATCTTAAAGAACGGACCATATTTTTCCCGAGTCCTATTTTCTCAAAATTATCTTTTTCGTAAAAAAATGTAGGAGAATTTTCTACATGTTTTAAACCTTTACTAATCCATTTATTTCTTAAATAGAAACTTTCATGTCTTCCGTAAGCCATCATTTCCCTCTCTTATATTCTGGTCTTATTACCCAGAAGTAATATGAATTAAAAATGTATAGTTTTTATCTTCTGGAGAGTGCCTCCAGTGTTCATTATAACAATCTTCAGCTGAAATTGCGAATATACATTCGTAAATCTTAAAAAAAGATTGTTCTAATTATTAATGAAATTCCTAATCAAAACCCTAACTTAATTATGATAATTAAAGCCAAACCATTAAAGTGAGCATTAATAAGTAGTGATTATATCAAAAATTTCATTATACAGACATAATAATCAACAGCTTTAGTATGTAAAATTATTGCTAATATAAAAACGGTACATGTAGGTACACGATGAAAGCATCTATAAACCCGAATTGCCGATAACCTAATAAGATTTAAAGCAAGAAGGCAGGAAACCCCTGCCTTCTTGCTTTAAATTAAAATTAACTGCTGCATCTTTTCTAATGCTTCTTTTTTTTCTACTTGTGTTAGATTGTTAAACATACTAATAACGGCTTCTACATTTAACTCATGCATTCTTAATTCCACAACATATGTTATTTCTTCTAATTTTCTAATAGATTTTTCGGTTAAATAGCTTGGTGTATTTTTTATATTATTTATCCAATTTGTACATTCTTGAGCTGACCATAGATTAATTTCTGACCTATCTACCAAATATTGTTTCAACCATTCTATTTCTTTTAAAGATAATCGTTCATCAATCTCTGCTTTATAATTATCTAAAATTTGGACAAAATCAACCTCAGATTCGATTTCACTCCATTTACGTTTTAAAATCTCGAATTCTTGTTGCACTTCGAAACGATTATCTTGTTTTAAGTTTACCGCTTGTAAATCATTCAGGAAGTTTTGAATATTATTGGCAGCTTCCTCAATTCCTTCACGATCCATCTCATTAATATCTTTATTTAAAATTGTTTTGACTTTTTGGAAAAAGTTTTGGCATTGACTCAATGTCTGTATATCATACATTGTTTCGTAAATTTCCCCAACCTCATCATTTAAAGCTTTTACCGCTTCTTTAGCCTGTTCAATAACTTTTTTTACTTCCAATACGCATTTTTGTTTATCTTGTTGTTGTAACTTACTCGAATCGATTAACGGAAGTAACTTTTCACCTATATGTTGTATTTCAGTCAATTTAGAATACCCATGAAACGGTTTAGGCGTATATTTAGAAATGTAATCATTGACCTTATCTTGAATAGGATCTAAATTATCTAAAATTTGTTCAAGCTTTGTAATCAACGCTTTTGCTTCAGTTCGATAATTATATTTATTTAATGATTCTATTAATTTTTTTACCCACTTTTCGAACATAGTAGCTTGGCTTCGAGATTGACACTTCAGATGTTTCAAAAAGTACGGGAAAACCTCTTCTAAATGTTTATGAGCTTCTTCTTCTATTTTCCTTGCATCATCTAATTGTAAAGAATTATAGATATATTTTTCTGATTCTCCAATATAACTTTGAATTTCTTCTGTAGTGTCTAGGATTTCAAAAACAGCTCGGATATCATCTTGTTTATTTTTTAAATTTGATAATTTATACTTCAGTTGACCAAACTTATTTAAAGTTTGGTTATACAAATTATTACCTTCTTTTAGAATCATCTCCATATTAGTAACTTTATCTTCTAATTCCATCGGAATATCTTCTTCAACTTTTAATTCATTAAACTTTTCAAATAAATCTTTTGCTACTATTACATCAGTATTTTGTACTGCTTTTTTATATAAGCTTAAAAACTTATTAGCAGACTCCTCTGGCTTGACCTGAACAACCCTTGTATCAAACATCACATTTAAATTAACAGATTTATCTGTAAATACTTTTATGGACCATTCATCTAAACGTATACGGCTATTTCCTATTTGAGTCTTTGTTTCTTCACGCCGAGACGCTAAGAATACGGCTATAAGAAGTGAAACAGCATAATCATTAATACCATATGGCACTTTTTGATATTTTTCGAAAATAGATTGTATTTCAAATCCACCTTCAGTCTCTAACAGTTGATCCCACTCACTAAATATGGATTGAACCTTTGGATTTCGCGGGGCAATTAAATTATAATCATCATTAAGAACAGCCCAAGATTCTAATGACTTTTGATATAGCACTGATTCAATACGACCTTTAATATCTGCGCTTTCTGCATGGATAGCTTGGTAAATAACATTCGAAAGAATAATTCGAGATATACGAGATAAACCTTTTTTTGCTTTACTTAATGATGGATGAGCAAACTCTGTATATGAGAACGGAATTACTCTTGTATATAACTTCTCAAATAATTCATTTGTAAAATTCAATAAACGAGTTGGCACTTTCTCCATTTTTTCTGATGTTAAAAGTATTCGTTCACTAGCTAACTCACGATACACATCTTCCAAAACCGATTGAGTTTTCACTTGGTAGTCATTAATAAAGCGAAGGTATTTATCGTTCTCTTGCTGAGTAAAACTTTTAGAAAGTCTATATTCTGCTACAGCTTCATAAAATCTATTTTCTTTATCATCTAGAATAAAAAATGCAATGGGTAAAGTATCAAACTTCTCTTCTTTTAAAATTTTCTGGATTACGGATAGTTTTTCGGAATTAATATTATTAGGTACATAAACCCAAATAATCTGGCCCTTAGCCTTATCAGGTTCCAAAGCTTCTAGATGTGTCATTTTTATCTTTGATAAGCCACGATAAGTTAAATCATTTACATGCATTATTGTTTGTGTAAACTTCCATTCACGTGTCCTAATGAAATGTTGTTTACCAAAAGCTGGTTCAATTTCACCAAGTTGAAGTTCGTCATTTAGACCAACATCAAATACAGAAGACATATCAATTTCAAAATTACGTTTCTTTTTACGTAATAACAACTTGAAATCATTCACACCTATTGCGTCAGCAATAAAATCAAATACATTTGCAACTTCGTCGTATGCTAGAACACCAAATTGTTCTTCTAATAACATAACTGATGATTCAATTTCACGAATAGAAGTGTCAGAAATATAAGCAATTAATTCCAATGTTTCCGACCGACTGTGTGTTTTAAAACGTCCGATTCGGCTGATCAAAATTGCTGCTAAAGTTTCCTTTACACGCTCATCAAATTTATCTCCATATTTAGTTAAGATCTGATTATATAAAATACAGTATTCACTTTGTTTTCGACCTTCTTGCTCAGCAGCCAATAATTCGTTAAAAAATTCTGAACGAATTATACGAGTTGATGGAATTAAAATTAAATCTCCAAACTCATTCACTTGCCGATCTGTTAAATCATTAATCATACTCTCTAAGAAAGTTAAAGTCGAACGTTGCTGTAACCATGATGATAAATTTGATAACACCCAAGTAGTTAACGGATGTAACGGATAAATCCCCTCTAAGACTACCTTTTTAAAATGCGAATAATTACTCCAAACACTGGAGCTTCCAGCATCAGGTAACCATTTCATAAGCTTTTTATGAAAAAGTTTCCACTCATCATCATTCTTTTTAATTTTATTTGTAACCAATTCTTGAAACGCATTTACATTTTTACGTTCAATTAGATTTGCGAAAATCGTTTCTAAATTTGATGATAAATGTATTTTTTCACTCGATTCATACCTACCAACATAACGATTAATATTGGCTGTACGATCTACACGAGTTAAATAAGATTTCAAATCAGATTGAATGAAACCTAAAAACACAATCTTATCATCTGCATTTTGTACTGCTTCATAAATCTGTTGTAGTGCTGCATCAGATGCCTTTGTTGGATTACTTGAGGCAAATTCAATATAACGACCAAACTCATCAAAGAAAACAATCACTTTGTTGAATGGTTCACGCTCTCCACACATTTTATCTGCAATTTTTTCAAGTACATCTCCAGCTGATACTCCTTCATCCCATCTAATATATGTACCGTTAATTTCTTTATAAACTTTGTTAATTACTTCAAAAACTTCAGAATCAGAAAGTATATTCTCAATTAAGTATTCTTTTAAATTTAACTTTGCGCCTGAATTACTTAAAGCTGTTGCAGCCGTTTCATATTGCGTTTTAAAATTATCAAATGTATTTTCTACAAATACTCTTGCAATATCATAAGATTTTGTTAACTCTTTCAAAAACTCTGTATCAATATTTTGCTCATTTAAAGTTTTTTGTGTTGCATTAAGTATTTCATAGTTCAAGTTAAAATCACGCATACCATTTAGCATTAAAACTAAGTTTGGCTTTAACTCATGTTTTGCAACTTGTTTTGCTATATTGCTATCGACTGATTGTAAATTATTCAAAATGACATTTTGAGCTTTAGTATTACCACTTAAAAAACTAGCCATTGCGACAGATAAATGTGATTTGCCTGTTCCATACGGAGCAATCGTCAGGAAAAAATTAGAAAGTTGACTATCGCCATAAATTTTATCAACTAAAACGTTCATAAAAGAAGCTGTATCTAGTAATCTATGACTTTTGATTGCAATTTCGTCTGATGAAACACCAAAATATTCTGGTCCATGAAACACAAAACTACTAGCAACATCATATTGTTTTTGTTCATTATAAAACCAATCAACTTGAATCGCACCATTGAAATACAGTTCTTTTTTAAAACGTATTATATCTTGGAATTTAAACATTAGAACTCCTCTCACTTATTCTATATTATAATTAAATAAGTAATGAATATATATTTTTCAAACAATGCTCAGCACTTTGGTTCTTTATAATAGTAATAGGTGATAATTGAGCGTTTAGCTTCACTAACCCTTCATCTCCCATTAAATCTAAGACATCTCTAATCTGCTTTTCATCCCATAAAAATGCTCTTCCAAAATATAAAGTATCAATAATTTCATCAATTGTGATTTCGGTTCTATCTCCCAATAATTCTTCCCATTTGTAAAATAATAAGTAGGAATAAACATACAAAAATTCTTTTCTTAATCGATGCGATGTTAGTGTATATATTTTATCGTCAATTTTAATTAAATTTAAACTACCAAACGATAAATCACTCGTATAACAAGTTCTAAAAGGTGTTAGATTCACACTTGACTCGAATTTACGTTCAACAGACATTTGAATTTGATCATTATTAAAATTACCCATAACTTTCGGAAAAAAATCGTTATATAAGTATGACCATAAAACTGCCGGAGAATATCTATCTACTAGAAATACATGCAATAACAATTTTGTTATATTTTCTACTAGGTATGGGTCTTCACACAAAATTGTTTTTCCAACAGCTGTTAACTCAACCTTATATTTACCAGATACTTTTTCATAAGTAATTAACTTCATGGCAGCCGCATAATAAATATGCGGCTCCACTTTTCCTGATGATTTACCAGTAGGAATAGAAGTCACCTCAGAAATTTCTTCCTTTGTTAAAAAATCTTTACTAGAAGAAGCTAATGACAAAATGCGAATAATTGATTCCGTTTCAGGTGCAAATGTTTGATGAAAGTTCAGATGAAATACATCTACCTCATGATTACTCATTTTTTATTTTTCCTTTCATATAAAGGCGTCACGTCAATTATGTGTTTAGATTTATGACCAAGACTCCCATCAGCTAATCTATTTCCTCCTACAACTATACATTGACCTTTAGCTAATTTAGCAAGTTTAGTAGCCCATATTTTCTGCTCCGTACTGTCAGGACTTAAAAAACTGGCGATATTCCTATTGTCACCTTCTGGAGGTAAAAAGTGAACTTTTTGGCTAGCATTTTGGAATCTAGTAATAGCATCTTTTGTTATCGGATGTTGTAACGATTGTGTAGCAAATAAACCTGACCAGCCAAATTTTCGTCCTTCCGTTAAAATACGTGCACTCGGTGAATTTTCAGACTGATCTAAGTTTTGTGCTTCATCTAAGATAACTGGAAATGGCGTTTCAACGTTACCATGCGATATATTATAACTCCATATATCCCATAAAATGAACTCTGTTAATAATACTTGTGTGAAACGGTCAAAACCTGTTAACTGCACAATAAATACTTTACCATTAGATTTAGGTATATCTTCCCAATCGAATAAATTTTCTGTTGCGAAAGGTTTACGATCAATTAATGGATCAATTTTTGAAAGTACTGTTTTTGCGCTTCCTTTATCTAATAACTCTAGTTCACTTCTTAAATAATCTAGATTCATTTTTTCTCCATATTTTTGTAATCCGTTTAAAGTAGCTTTATAGATAGCATTTTTTTGTTGATCTCCTATACCATTCTTTTTATAAACTGAATAAAAAATACCTGCAACCCTTTCAGCTACGTCAATTTCTGATTCCAAATCAAATTCATCTTCGTCATACTCTTTATAGTTACGCTTAAATGGATTAACAGGAAAACCTGAACGTTGAACATTAAATTGAATAACTCCATCACCCATAGCTTCCTTAAAGTCATCATTTAGTTGGCTTTTCTTAAAACCGTCTGTATAGTCAAATATCAAGGTTGACACACCGTTATTTGCTAACTCTAATAATAAACATTGCATGAAGTATGTTTTCCCAACTCCAGAAGTACCAGTGATTAATAAATGTCTGTTTTCTAATTTCGGATGACCATACTCCCAGTAAATTTCTCTATTAGTTCTTTGTTCTTTCCCTAATAAGATGCGAATTTCATTCAATGGTTTTACATAATCGTTATCTGTATTATCATTTGATGGATCTAACTCTTTTCCAAACTTTTTATCATCTTTATCATCTTTATTATCCAGATGATTCTCCTGTCCTTTTGAATCAATTTCCGATTGGCCATCATTTTTTTTGTTCTCATCATCATTTATAGATTGACCTATTGAATTATTTTTTATCTCTTTAATAGTTTTACCGGGATTTGTTGGTTGTACTTCATAAGGTTCATCTTCGTAATCTACTTTTTCCTTAGTTGACAGTTCTTTCAAGTACTCTTTAAATGAGTTCTCATCGTCTACAAAGATTTCAAACTCTTCATTTAGTGCATTTTCGAATGTAACAGTTTCACGTTGTTCTTCTGGTAATAAACATTTTTGAATATATAACTGACCGTATGCACGGTGTTGTAGTGTAATATCAGTACCTTTTAATAATGATTCCTGTACATTTATTTCTTCTGCATTATAGTCAAGCCAATAGGTCAATAAGGTTGTTTTCCACTCAATAATAAACTCACCGTTCAATATTTTCATTAAGTCACTATTTAACTTTTCACGACTTTGGTCATCATTTGTAAGGTACATTGGTGAAAAGGCAAGGAGTCTATATAATTGAGCAAACCAATAACGACGATCATGATCATTTGAGTCTTTTGAGAATTTTTTTGACAAAAATTCAAAACCGTTTTCTAACTGTCGAACTCCCTTTTCTATATGAGCTGGGTTCTCTTTACCCATTTTGCACTCTACTAAATTTGCTTTAATATGCAACTGCTCTCCTTCATTTCTAACGATTTCTAACTCTAATAAATCTGGTCGATTCGGTTGATCTATAAACCAATGGTTATAAGAATCTAAAGATATAAAACTTTTTAATAAAGTCTCATCTCCAATATGCTCAACATTTAAGGACTGTACTGCGAATAAGGTAGCTAAATAACTATGAATCTCATAATCATATGGATTTAACGCTTTTAATATTTTTATTCCATCAAGTATAACTGAATTATCTAAACAATATTCAGATCCTCTTGAATACATATTTGGATTCCAAGAAGGGAATAATTTACGAAGTCTTGATTCTAAACGATTTTTGATATCTTCTTTCATATCTTTTGAAGCAGAGATAGCAACGTTTAATTCACCATAAACACCTTCGCCAGTTGAAAAACTAATAATATTTTCTTTATTAAAGAGTTGTTTATCTAAACCAGTGTCTATACTAACAACCCATCTCGACTTTTCATGTAGCATTTCTAGTATATGATCCATACCTTTTTGTACTGTTAGCACTTTCTCAACACGATAAAACTCATTTTCTTTTGCAAAATCATTTTCAGACCAAAACACAAGTTGAGAGTGTGCAAATGACGCTTCAAATTGCAATTGACTAATTGAAACTCTTCTTTCATATAAGTCATTCGGAGCTGGAATAGGATTAAATACCATTGGAAATTTCATTTCTGAAGGTGCAATCTTTTTTCCTCTATTAATTTGATATTTAATATCGCTTGTATATAGTAATCCATCAACAAAAGCTAAATCATAAGAATTATATTGTAATTGTTCTTTTAGCTTATCTACTTCTAACGGATTATACGTATTAAAACGTAAATTTAATATAATGTTATCATCTACACTAAACGTATCATCTAACCACATTTTCACATAGTTTTGAGCTTTATAATTTACTTTGGGTGTTAAAATATCAATATTTAATGTGATTTTCCGACTATATTTTTGTTGTTCTTTAATATAGTGTCTTATCCCTTCAATAACTGGATATAAATGTTCAAAGTTAACAAAACATAAGGATAATGAATCTATACTTGAAGGGAATGTTCTTATATATTCTTTAATATGTGCATCAATAATAATAGTCTTAGAATAATTAGATTCCCTCTCTTCTGTAATATCCAATTCATCCATTACACCCTTTTCTATGAGGTATGAACTATCGATAATTTGAGCTCTCGTAGATTCACCATGCAGGGCATAGTAACCTAGCACATGAGAAGGTGCATGATGTATATTTTTCACAGTAATAAGTGTATCTACACCTGATAAAATTTCTGATTTATTTCTATAACGATTAAATTTATCAACAAACATCTTAACATCATTTGTATTAGTATTTATAATTTCTTCTAAAACCAAGTAAAGTCCTCGACGAATAAATGATTGCTGTGCTTCATATTTTTCAAGCATTGCAGGATGGTAAGGAGGGATAATAGCTCCTTGAATTTCCCTATTTAAAGATTCAAAGTCTTCCTCTTCAAGAATAGCGAATAAATTAGATATTAAATAGAAATGCTCTTTTTCATATTGTGGATATGAATTATAAGATTGCCATAATTCATTATAGACCGCTGTATACGTACCAATTAAATCAACAGTATCCATTGATTTATTAATGTTCATTGCACTATAAATACCTTTTTCACTCACCGTATTAATAAACTTCATAAATGGCTTTACTAATCGATACAACTTATATACAACGTTATTTTCTTCTGAACCATTATTACTTGTTTTCTTAAATATTTTTAAAGTATCACGTAAAAGAATCTCTGAGTTGTTAAGCTGAGAATGGAATGATGAAGAATCTGTACTAGTTAATAGATTACCAATATTTTTGCATGTGAAAACAGGCAATTTCATTATGTTATTATCTGAAAGTTCCGCTTTAAAATAAGGTATTAAATTAAACGATTGTAGCCAATAGTCATAAGGTTTAAATAACCATTCGAATAGCCACCTATCACTAATACCAGAAATAGTTATTTCAAAATTAATTTTCGAAACCATACTTGATGATTTACTAAAGTCCAAATTTACAGATGCACTATCTTTTATAGCAAAAGGATCTTCATTATCGCGATATTGTAATTCTACAATGTCTTGTATTTCAACATTTAGGTAATCAAGTAAACCACCTATTGCAATACATAACTCACTCCAACTGTTTTTTTGACCATTGTCAGCCAGTTTTACATTTGTTACATTCATAGTAAGCTTGTCTGAACTATTTAATTCAATAGGTAAACTCGCTATTACTTCAATTAACATTTGTGAATAAGCTTGAATTGGATCACCTTTAATTTTTTTCGCTTTCTCTCTCTTACCTGGTGTACTAGAAGTTTTAACACCTAGGATTTCTATAGTTATTGTTTGGTCAAACTGTGCTAATTTGGGCCGTAAACGATCCAAGTTTTCACCTTTAGCAAAATCTAAGATATCATTACAATATTTTTCATAAGAGCCAAATGAAGCCTGTATTGATACAAGGTATTCCTCAAATTTCCCGTTTTCTCTAAACTTATCAAATTTTTCAAGGAGTTTCTTTTGAGAACTACTACTTAAACCACCTTTATAAGCTTCACGTTTAATGAACTTTATGCCACTATCAAGCAACTTAAAAGAATTACCTTTATAAAGCTCACTTAACAATTTACTGCTTACAGTCTTAATATTAGGAATTCCAAATTCATCCCATAAATTATTCAAAATGAAGTCGACAATTTCATCAACCTCATATAAACCTTTTTCTTGGACTATATCAGCTATATCACTAACCCTAATTAAATCTAAAGGTACATGTTTAAAAATACTAGAAAATAAATTATTAATAATCTTTACAGCGTAATCATCATTTTGGTCAACAGTTTCAAACAGTTCTACAAATTTTTGATTATATTTTGCATTCACATCCTTCGGAGTAATCGAATAAAAATCTTCAAGACCACCTGTATCCTGTACACTTTCAGAAGCAAGTAATACAATAGATTGCTTTTCTGTACCGAACGCATTTCTTAGTTTCGTAAAACGTTGATTGTCACTGACAAATCCCAATTCTTTCAATTGCTTTATTATAGTGGGATATTCGTCTTTCCATGCTTCAACTTTTTCCTCCGAAAGCAGGACTTTTATACCTTTAAATTTTGAAACTAAATATACTGCTACCCCTAAATAAATTGCAGGATGATTAAAATAATCTAATCGAATAAATGACGCATTTGTACTACTATTAATATTTTGTTCAATTAACTTATTTAGCTTGTTAATATAGGTTTTCATTATTATCACCCTTTAAACCGATTTTCTACGATTGATGTAGCATCAGATAAATTTTTCAAGAATCCACAGTTACTAAGTAGCTCAAGGAAAACATGTTCATTCTCGTTAAAATCATTTAAATAAGAGATGTCTCCAAAATGTAATTCTGCTTCTCTTGGACCAATAATAATGTTATAACGCTCATAACATTTTTCTAAGAACGTCGTAAACAATAGTCTTTCGCCTGGTTTAATTAAAGTTAAAACTAAAATTTTCACTAAGTTCTCGTTTAAAGTCATTCGCATATGTGTGCCAGTAGGGGGAATTACCAACCCAATATCTTTTGATAATTTCCTTACTAGTAGACTGGTGTCTTTTGCAGCATTTGTTATAGTATTCTTATTAGCAACATCACGATCTTCATCATAAACTCTGAAAATCGCTCTAAATAAGTTTTCCTCAAGCTGGTCATAGCTTTGAATTGCTTGTTTACGAATGGCACCTTGAGGATTCATAGTCAGATCAATTACCCAAGGTTGTTTTTTTTCAAGATTTAATACCATTCTTGAACGATGTGTCATCATTCGTATAATCTGAAGAGCAATTAACATACCTAGTAACTCAACTTTTTCAAAAGAATCCAGTTCACTGTTTAACAAATTTTGTAGCTCTTTCACAGTATAAGGAGCCACTTTTTCGTACTCTTTGGGAATAACTTCAATAGTTTTAACGATATAGTGAAAATCTTTTTTGTTTTCCGGAGCATCAACTATACATTCCCAATCATTTTGGATGAGATTTGCTAATGTGCTTAACTGAGGAAGTGATGTAACCATTTCTTTTAATTTTTTTGAAATTTCCTCTCTATACTTTGATTCTAATTGATTTAATCCTTGAAGAACATGCAAGTAATATATTTCTCCCCCGCGTGCCATAAACATATGCTGATTAAATTGGAATTTACGGTCAATATCTAAAAAAGAGGAGTCAATTACATTTAAATTATCTGTTCTCGTTTTCTTATTTCCTATTGATTCTGTGAAAATTATTTCTGGAGCTAATGGTAGTAATGACTGCGCAAACCAAGAACGCTTGCCAATAATTGCATTGTAGCCGTAAAATAACTCCTGTATTACATCTAATGCGAAATCTTTGTCATAATTTGAACATTCTACACTTATAGAATTCTTCAAATTATTACGATGGTGTTTTAAGGCGTTACGATCTACCTCAAAACGTTTTTCTAAATCACTACGATTAAAAAATATATAACGCTTTAATCCCATACGAGGTGATGGATAATAATAAATCTGCTTTGATTCATCCGTGGTTTCAATGAAACTAAAACCTTCAGTTTTAATTGTTTCATAATTCACTTCTCCTAAACTCTTTGGAGAGATAAAAACTAATAAAAACTCTAAAAGATATTCATACAAAGTTTGATCTTTATATATACGATGTCCATAAATTTGTATTTGGGGATTTTGTTTATCAATTTCATATCCGCTATATTTAGGAAAGAACTCTAATACCATGTTCATTTTCCTCCTAATTGAAATATAATTTCTTATTTTCTATATCTAACTCAATATCAATAATTTTCGGTCCTCTTAAAGTTTGAATCAGCAATTTTATTACCTCTTCATCATCAGTAAATTTATATTCTCTATATAGTTGAGCTTTTAATTTATATATACCTTGCGACAAAACAGGATTTAATTTTGTCGATAATGATCCATTCGCAATCTGATAAAAGTATTCTAACAAAGGTAACGATAGTATATATTCTTTAGATAGACGATCAAATTTCACTACAATTTGATAAACCGGATTCGTTGAAACAACACTTTCCTTTTCAATTGTTTCAATTGATAAACTTTCATAATCGATTTTCCCTACCAATAAATACACATTTTGATTGTTAAGACCGCTACGTTTTAACGGTAAATACAGTATACTACTTGAAGAAATATCGCCATTATCACCCATAATTAAAATTTGAAGGGCTTTAAAAATAATTTCTTTAAGTTGACGTTTTGCACGCACTCGCATTCCATTTGTACGATAATCTAAATATCTAACAAAAATCGGAGAGTATAAATCTCCGTATAATATTTCTTTTTGCTCATCCGTGATATCTGCAAATAACATTTGCATTCTTCGCATTGCCTTTCGAATTTTTACAGGTGTTTCTCCATATAATAAATGAGTAGTATCATAAATTTGGCGTTTAGTGTAATAGTTCCATATATCCTTAGCTATTGGTTGAACTTCATCTATTAAATTTGAAAAATCTTCTTTCACAAATAACTCTTGATCGAAAATTAACTTCTTTTCATCTAAATTTAAACTTTGAATTTCAGAAATAGATTTAATCTTTTGGGCATCGTTGTTAACATCAATACCTACATAACCAAAAAACAAATTACTAATATGATAGTCAAATAAAATTCTTTGCTGATTAATAACATTAATATTTTGGCATTGGATATTTCCTGTAATGGAATATGACAAATGAGATAAAATTTGTCTAATAGTCAATCGTTTGTCATTATCAGCTAACCAACGATAATAATTCATTGCAAATTGCTTAAAATGCTCTTGGTGCTGTTTTAATGTCTTATAGTTATTATGAATGGGACAGGCTTCCTTTAACTCACATGTGTCTGATCCTTGCCAAAGCTCCTCCTCCAATAAATTATCAATAAGCTTAGATACTATTTCTGTGTTATCGATTAACGCTAGATTAACGACAAGTACAGAAATATCACCAACATTCCCTTCTACAAAGGAATTTTCATCCATTAATTTCAAGATATCCATTTCGATTTCACTTGCACTGAATTTTGAACCATAAAAGTATTTCTTCAGTGCATCTATTAACGTACCTGTGTTAGAAACAATGATACAAGAACCTTCTTCTGAGACAGTTATTACCCCTTGTTTAATACATCCTACCTGCTTATTTGAAACAAGCTCACTCATATCCTTAACATAGTAAATTTTTTTATTGTTATAAGTGTTATCTACATAATCCTCTTCTTTTAATGGAACCCCCGCAGAAATAGCATTAAATTGTCGCAAAATTTGGTATAACAAACTTGTTTTGCCATCACCTGCATGACCAGTTAAAAATATAAATGTTGGTTTTTCTTTGATTTTATCTATCAAGAAATTACCAATATTACTTTCTACTCTTATTTTTTCATAAAAAGGATTTATAAATTGAGATTCAGCAATAGCATTATCATTAGAACTATTAGCATTATTCATAGATTGTAAATAATTAATATAATCAGTATGCATTTTAACTCCCCTGTTTAATTTGGTATTTAAATACTTTTTTATCTTTTATTAATAATTCAATATGCTACTTACTTGAGATACTCCATCTATATATTAAACTATTTTAATCGCAACAAATACTTAATAATATATTCAAAAGAAATTGATTATTAATTGTATAAGCATTACGCTTCACATATTTCATATAGAATTAAGGCCTTTTCAGTAGAAATTTGCTGAAAATGCTCCGTTGATAAAAATCTTTGATTTAGAAATGACTACCAGGGATGATACAATCAATATCAACTAGTTATATGTAAACGCTAAAATAAAAGTTGACCTTCTGTAAAACCCAATGTTAATAGACTAGTGAACTTTGAAGAAATAACTTATTCCTTACCAACAAGATACGCAGGACGAAAAGACGCTCATCTATATACATATTTAAATTATATTGAGATTATAAATAAGGACCACTCTTCAGATTAATAAATTATATCAATATAATTTAGTTTATTCCCTATTTTAATAACAGCTAAACTATTTTTATGTTATTAATCAAGCAATACATCGATCCATCACGGTACTGAATTCTTGCTACCTTTTCTTCAACTCTCTTTTACAATTACGAAGCTGCTCTATATCATTTTGTTTATTACTTAAGTTTCCTTTCAACAGGGGAAGAATACTCACCCCCTCTACCCCTTTTCAAATACAATTTAACTGGTCGATTATATTCGTTTGACATAAATATTCTATGAGAATGTAAACTCTTTTAAATTGACAATATATACTTTATACCATTCGAAAATAAGGGTAAATTTTCCTTTTCCTTATTATATAGAAAAGACAGCTTCTTTTACAGAAAACTGTCTCTTCCACACTACCTAATATCATTTTATAGTTTGAAATAAATTTCTATTCAATTCTATCCCTATAGCTAATAGAATAAAAAGAGCCCGAAAAGAATTTAGCAATCAAGGTCTGATGTATAGGAATTTATATGTCCAATTGTTCTATAATTATTTTATAAAGATATTTACACGCTTCCATTTCAGAGATACCCATGTTCACTATAACCAAATGATTTTGTTGTCGTGTCTCTATCTATTACACCGCCGCTTAATTGGGTTAATTAATAAAACTACCTAACTGAACTTTACTCAATCTTCCATCTCAATCAAAAAGACTTTCTCTTCGAATCCACCACGTTTACCTACCTTTTTCACACGAACCTCTTCCACCTTATCAATATCAGCCCCATGGTATTTACTCAATATATGTATGGTTTCCATTAAATCAGCCAGCTCCTCAATGGCACTCTCATCATCTTTTGCTTCTAAATACTCCTGTAGCTCTTCCTGACATTTTTTTTTTAATTCCTTAATTATTCATCATGATCTAGTGTTCTTGTAAAATATTTTTTACCTGATTCCTCTATTATATTGGGGATCAAATCACGAACTAATTTGTTGTGTACTGACATAATCAATAATTCCAATCCAAAAATGATTTTTTCATTTAATCAATCTATGCGAGATTATATATAGCAAAATAGCCCACTGTAAAAAGGTACTATCTTTCTCAATAATTCTGTTAATATGTTCTCAAAATAGAATCCTAGTAGCTTTCTCATAAGGATATGGCACCATCTTATTCATACTCCTTGTACAATTCATCTGTTTTTTGTCCATCCATCTATCCCCTCACCTTACATCAAAATTCGAAAATCTAAAATTAGATTGTCAGCCAATCATTTAGTGAAATTTTACTGATATAAAAACATCATTTTTATAAGATAAATATTATCTTTGCTAGCCCAAAAAAGTATTTTTAAAATTCTAAAAATATATTGTAAGCGCTTTCTATATAGTGTTAATATATGTTCTATGGATAATGTTTTACTAAATTATCACTTATTTTGAATGATGAGGTAATGGATATGGTGACAATCAAAGACATCGCTAAACTAGCTAATGTTTCTTCTACCACTGTTTCTCGTGTGTTAAATCATGATAAATCATTAATGGTAACTGAAGATACACGGGAGAGGATTTTACAGAATGCTAAGCTGCTTGGATATAAGACAGTTAAGGAAAGAAAACTGAAGAAAGGAAAGCTGCAGAAGAAGCACAGTATTTTATTACTGCTCTGTTTGTCATCAGAGGAAGAATTAATCGATCCTTATTTTTTATCCATTCGAAAAGGTGTGGAAAGCTCTTTAGTAAAGAATGGTGTAAATAGTTTTGAAGTGGTGCGAATACATGAAACGATTCATGAACAACAGTTTATGAATAAGGATGGTGCCATCGTAATTGGCAGAATCAGTGATCAAACATTAAAAAACCTAACTCATAATATGAAAAATGTCGTGTATATTAATCATTCCCCAGATGAAGACCTCTATGACTCTGTCATTATTGACTTTCAAAAGGCCACTAAGCAAGCACTGGACTATCTAATTACCAAAGGATACGACCATATTGGCTATATAGGGGGTCTTGAGAAAGAACATCAGGTTGATCGTTCGTACAAGATTGAGGATGAACGGCTTACCACCTTTGAGTTATTTTTAAAAGAAAAAGGATTGCTTAAGAAAAATCATATATATATTGGCGAGTATACGATGGAATCTGGCTATGCATTAATGAAGGAGGCATTAACGAACAAACTACCTCAAGCCTTTTTCGTTGCCAGTGATTCTATGGCTATTGGGGCTTTAAAAGCGTTAAAGGAATCCAATATTTCTGTACCCGAGGAATTGGCAATCGTCAGCTTCAATGATATTGATATAGCCAAATTTTCCAGCCCTCCTCTTACCACTGTAAAAGTATTTACGGAGGAAATGGGAGAAACAGGCGTCAACATGCTTATAGATCGACTAAACGGAAGGCTGTTACCTATCAAGGCTGTGCTTCCGACAAAATTAATAATCAGAGAAAGCTGTTAAGTACACTAAAGGGGGTGGTTTGTTAAAGCGTAACAATCTTCCAGATATACATACTGAAAAATAATATGGGATAAGGAGAATAGAATACTATGAAAAAAACATTGAGATTCTTTATTTTACCTGCCTTATTGTTAGTAGCTCTGAATGGTTGTTCGAGTAGCAGCTCTACTGACGAGAAGAAATCAACACTAAATCTTTTTTCAACCGTAACGAATGAATCTGACCAAATCGCATTAGATGAATTAATCGAGAAATTTGAAGAGGAAAACAAAGACATCGATATTAAACAAAACTACCCTGCAAATGACTATGAAAGTATGCTTCGCGTTAAAATGGCCGCAAATGATATGCCAGACTTATTTGATACTCACGGTTGGGCAAAAAATCGATACGCCGAATATGTAGAGGATTTAAGCTCTATGGATTGGGTAGATCGTCTGGATCCATCCTTAAAGCCCTTCTTAACGGATGATGCCGGAAAAGTTTACGCATTTCCCCTCAACCAAGCTAAGGATGGCTTAACCTACAACGCTACTTTACTAGAAGGGTATGGCATTGAACCTCCTGCAACCTTTGATGAATTCATGAAGGTGCTCCAGACGATAAAAGAAAAAGGTAAAGGTGAAGTCACCCCTCTATGGTTTAGCGGTTCAGATAAAGGTTCATTCGGTCAATACTTCGATCAGTTCGCAACTCCCTTGTTAATAACAGATAGTAAAAATAATCATTCAGAGGAATTGTTAAATGGCACATTCAACTGGGACCATTATACGTATCTGCCTGAGAAATTAAAGGAGATGCAGGATAAGGGATATTTAAATGAAGATGTCTTGACGGCTCAACTCCATCAGCAGCCTGAATTGTTGGCCCAAAACAAAATTGGTTTCGTCGTCGGCGGAGGCACGCAAGGACCAACGGTGGAGGAAATGAATCCAGATGTCAAACTCGGAGTGCTTCCTATGCCTGCGATCCATGAAGGCGATGGACAAAGCTGGATTGGCGGGGAACGACATACACTTGCTGTTTGGAAGGATTCAAAAAATAAGGATGCGGCTAAAAAGTTTATTGAGTTTATGGCGGAGGCTGAAAATGCAAAGGCGATGGCTGAAGGAACTTCTCTTCCCTCCGGCTTAACAGATGTTGAGGCAGATATTTATTACTCTGACTACTTTGCTAAATACCAAGATGTGAAGGTTGAACCTTATTTTGACCGTGTTTACCTGCCAAGTGGGATGTGGGATCCAATGGGTGCAACAGGGCAAGAGTTATTATCGGGGAAAATGAGTCCAGAAGACGTTTCAAATAAAATGGGTGAAGAATATAAACGTCTGTTAGAACAAAAGTAAACCTCCTAACTCTTTATCCGAAAGGAGTTGAACATCTAGTTGGAAGCACAAGTAGACAGTCAAAAACAGACTAGAACAATCGAAAATGTAAAGATGAAAAAACCTAAATCCAAGCGAAAACCTTCATTAGCATGGATGTATATTCCTTCCTTACTCGTCGTTTCTTTATTTATTATCTATCCCTTTTTAAATGGGATCCGTATCTCATTTACAGACTGGAATGGATTTTCTCAGACCTTTAAGAACGTTGGATTCGCCCAATACTCTAGGATGCTGCAGGATCCAGACACTTGGCTAATTATGAAAAACACCTTGCTATATGGACTGGGAAGTACATTGTTTCAAAATATCATCGGACTGGGCTATGCCTTATTATTGAATCAAAGCATTCGTTTCCGAACGATCACCCGGACGATTATCTATTTACCGGTTATTATTAGTCCGCTAATAATGGGGTACATTTGGTACTTCTTCTTTTCCTTTCAGGGTGGTGCGTTGAATGATTTACTCTTATTTATCGGGATGGATAAAACAAATATTCTGGCTGATCCCAATATCAATAAATGGCTAATTGTATTTGTTAATACCTATCAGTATACAGGTGTTGCGATGATTATCTATTTAGCCGGATTGCAGAGTATCTCAAAAGACTATTATGAAGCTGCAAATATGGATGGTGCATCCTCTTTACAAAAGTTCAGGACCATTACCCTGCCACTTTTAATGCCTTCTATAACCATTAATATGGTTATTAACATTATTGGTGGACTTAAGCTATTTGATGTCGTTCTAGCCTTAACCGGAGGTGGACCAGGTAATGCCTCTCAATCTATGTCTACCTATATGTATGATTTATACTTCGACCGCCAGGATGCCGGATATGCGGCAACACAGGGTATCCTAATGGCCTTTGTCATCTTAATTTTAAGTCTGGCAGCCCTCCTATACTTTAAGAGAAAAGAGGTTGAGGCTTGATGGATTATACGTCAAAAAAGAAAAAGTGGTTATTGTCGATTGTGGCTCTACTCATTGGGTTATTTCATTTGATCCCCTTTTATATCCTTTTAACCACCGCTTTTAAAGAAAGAGGAGATTTTAGTTCGAAATGGGTTTTACCAGAAACGTATTCGTTCGAAAATTTCACTCAAGCATGGGAAACGGCTAATTTAGGGACAGCCTTTATCAACACGGTGATTATTACGTTTTTTTCAGCTTTACTATTAATCTTATTTTCTTCTATGGCCGCCTACCCTTTAGCTAGATTTAAGACCAGATTAAATAACTTCGTATACATGCTTTTAGTTGCTGTAATGGTCATACCTCCTTTAACAGCTTTAGTGCCTCTATACCAATTAGTTGTTGATCTAGGGATGATGAATACCCATGCCATAGCGATTTTGAATAATGTTGCTGCTTACACCCCGCTCGCTGTTTTTCTTTACACTGGTTTTATACGATCTACGATTCCTAGAGAACTTGAAGAAGCAGCTAAAATTGATGGGGCCAGCAATATAAAAATATTCTTTACGATTGTTTTTCCGCTATTGAAGCCTGTCACAGCATCAATCTTAATCATCTCCTGTGTTTACATATGGAATGATTATCAATTTGCTATTTTCTTCTTGCAGGCTGATGAGGTTAAAACGCTAACCGTCGCTTTATCCAGCTTCTTTGGGCAAAATTCCAGCAGGCTTAATTTAGTTGCTGCTGCCTCAATCATGGCAGTGATTCCAATGGTCATTCTGTTTCTGGTGCTACAAAAACATTTTGTTAAAGGTCTTGCAGCTGGTTCAATCAAAGGATAATCAATTACAATTGGAGGGATTTTTAAAATGAAAGTAACAATAATCGGTGCTGGTAGTGTTGTTTTTGCCAAAAGACTTATCTCAGATATTCTTAGTTATCCAGAATTAATAGGAACAACCTTCTCATTAATGGACATAAACGAAGATCGATTGCTAACTGCAGAAAAAATGGCCCTTTCTTTAATAGAGCAAAATGGAAACATTGCAACAGTAGAAGCTCATCAAAATCGACGGGATGCGTTAAAGGATGCCAGCTATGTGATCAATCTCATACAGGTCGGTATGCATGAATCCACCTTAATAGATTTTGAAATCCCTAAAAAATACGGCCTAAAACAAACCATTGCAGATACACTTGGGGTAGGCGGAGTATTTAGAGCACTGCGGACAATTCCGGTTGTTTTAGACATCTGCAAAGATATGGAGGAGGTTTGTCCGGATGCTCTATTACTAAACTATACCAATCCAATGGCTGCGCTTATCCTTGCCATTGAAAAAGCGACTTCTATTAAAACAGTAGGCCTCTGTCATAGCGTACAAAACACCGCTGGAGAATTAGCCGGATATCTGAATCTTCCAGCAGAAGAACTGGAATATAAGGTTGCAGGAATTAATCATATGGCATGGTTTCTGGAATTAAAGCACAAAGGAAAGGATTTGTACCCTGCTTTGTTTGAGGCAATGAAGGATCCGGCCATTTATAAAAAGGATAAAGTACGCTTTGAAATGATGAATAGGCTGAACTATTTCATCACAGAATCAAGTGAACATCTCTCCGAGTACACACCTTATTTCATAAAAAGAGATTCACTTATTGATAATTTCTCTATTCCGATTGATGAATATATCCGAAGAAGCGAAGCTAATTTAAAGCATTTTGAAGAAACAAAAGAGAAAATCGAAAATAATATTCCTTTTAATACAGAGGAAAGTCACGAATATGGGGCTCCGATTATACACTCCATGGAAACGGGTGTTAACCGAGAAATATGGGGAAATGTGTTAAATACCAATTTAATAACGAATCTGCCAACCAATGCCTGTGTTGAGGTCCCTTGCCTGGTTAATAAACGCGGAATACAGCCAACACATATCGGAGATCTGCCTCCGCAGCTTGCCGCTATGAATATGACAAATATCAATGTACAGCAGCTGATTGTAGAAGCCGTTCTAACAGGTGACATTGATTATGTTTATCAAGCAGTTATGTTGGATCCTCACGCCTCCTCCGTCCTGTCATTAGAAGAAATTTGGGATATGACGTCCGAATTACTGGACGCACATAAACAGCATTTACCTAAGTTCACCAAGGGACGACATTTACAATATAAAAAATCAGTTACCATTGGATAGATTTATATTGACTAGAAAAGGATACATGAGCGCATGTATCCTTCCTTTTGTTATTGTTGTTTCCTCTAAATCTACTACGCCCTCTTTAGAAACTCTCTCAAAAAGGCGAACCGCTCGGTCAAAATTAACATAGATGATGTCTTTGATAAAGAAATACATTCCTTATGTGAACGTACTTATTTTAATCGTTTTACATTCAACAATTCTTCAATCGGCATTTCGTAAGCACGGTTTCCTAATTCTTTTTTTAGCGCTTCATTGGCTTCATATTCTTCCGCTGTAAATGAATCTTCACGGCCTTTTTTCAAATAGTCATAGAAAATAGGAGGTAAAAAGTCTTCTTTTAACGAAACTTCCACAGCTTCCCCATTTTGTCTTGTGAAAATATAGGCATAGCTGGTCGCACGGTATGGATCGTATTGAGCTACCGGATAGTCCACATCCACTGTATAGACCCCTCTCGTTTTACAGCGAGTAATAAACTCGAATACATCACGGAATCCAGGTCCCCCATGCCCCGATTGAACGGAAAGATCATTCCGATTCGGAATTTCATCTCCAAACAATTCCTGAAAGGCTGCTTCCACTACACGGAACCCAACCCCTAACGCCATATAAGCTGCATAGCCATGATACTTTTTAATATCATCAAACGAAATTTCAATTAAATCACTGCGATCATAAATTTTAATTGTACGCATATTCAGTCCCCTATTCTTAGTTGTTCTCGCAAACTAATTATAGGTAATTTAGAAAAATCACACAAATTATAAGCAGATGTTGGGCATCAAATCATTCATCTTAAAGCTATCTTTTTGAACTAATGCTTATTCAGAACGATATCTTATTATTTTAGTATGGTTTTTTGTAACATTTATTCGATATTGAATACATCCATTAGCTTTTAACAATTACTTATTTCCTCGAATTTTGTAAGCCTTTACATATTTTTTCGTATAAAAGCACAAGAATCCTGAAATCCATCGTATCCCCATCTTCCCGTTGTTCTTCACTCTTTTAAGAGTTTACAAACCTTCTTAGAAGTCAAAAAAACAAAAACTCAAAGCGCCCCGTTTAGCGCTAAAATAAACCTGAGCACCATTAATAAAATAAATGAAACAATAGAACCTCAGTGATTAGATACTGACCTATCAAAGAGTATAGTTCCCTAAGCACCATGGTGGTGGAGCTGGCAGGTTATGAAACTTCATTCATATAATGAAGTTTCATACCAGAATACGTGTTGTTTCTTATAAAAATAAAACATCAGAGACAGAGCCTATTATTTAGATTTCATTTCCGGAATTCCACATAGTATACTTGATCAATCACTACTAGCTTTTGACCACGATAGCCCTCTGCGAGCAGCTTCTGCTGTCCCTTCGTATCAGCCATTTGGCATAATACCGGTTCTCCTTCTCTGTTATTCGAGCTTTCGAGCTCCTTAAAGAAGATATAACGTAAATTCCCTCCGTATTTAGGCTTCAATGCAACGATTTCCATTCCTTGAGCAAACTTGTCCTTTAGGCTTGGGATGTTAAACGGAGCAACTGTTGAACATACATATTTATAGGGATGTTTGCTACGTGCCAGTTCATCCATGATCCATTTTGCCATACGTCGTTGCAGGCTCAATCCACGCCAGTCCGGATCCACATTGCTAATGTCTTGATAAATAACAAAATCCAACTCGCTCTCTGGCAGGCCTGCATCGTTTCCCAAATGGTCCTCCATCGTATCTGGCACAACTAAAGCGCGGAATGAAATCAATTCTGCCTTAACAAATACGCCGATTAATAGACCATTACCACTCGTTATGTAACGGAACTCCTCTTCTGAAAGAGGCTGAAGGCTCGTTTTATCATCCAGATCCTGTACCACTTTATCCTGCAAGCGTAACACAGTTGCAATATCGGTCTCTGTTAAGCGGCGAACAACATAAGCTTGCCCGTGAAACATGCCTTTATCAATCATCTAAAGTCTCCCCTTTCATTGAAGAACATCTCTGTGAACGGTCAATTCTGTAAGTATATCTTCATTCACATCAATTCCGAGACCACTCTTTTTATTTAATTCAATGAACGGGACATCATAGTGCAAATTCCCAACATCCTTTGAGAATTTTAAAGGTCCTGTCAATTCGACGGATGTGATGATTTTCTTGGAGAAAGCAACATGAAAGCCAGCGGCCGAGCCGATGGACGATTCGACCATCGACCCGATTTGACACTCGATTCCAGCCATTTCCGCTTGATCGGCAAGCTTCACAGCTGGATGGATGCCTCCACATTTCATAAGCTTTATATTGATTTTATCAGCCGCTTTCTTTTGGATAACCTCTCTCATATCCTTTATACCTTTTAGACCTTCATCAACCATTAATGGCAGGCGTGCTTTCTTTTTTAATTCAGCCATGCCCTCAAGATCATCAGCCAGCACTGGTTGCTCGAGCCAGTCTATTAGCAGTTCTTCAAGATATGGGAGAGCCCTCAATACATTGGAGCTATTCCTCCAGCCTTGATTAACATCGACACGAATGGCGATTTCATTCCCAACTGCCCTGCGAACAGCTCGGATTCGTTCCATATCCTGCCCTACCTGTTTGCCAACTTTCATTTTAAAGGAAAGGTATCCCTCAGACACCTTCCGCACCGCTTCTTCTGCCATTGCAGCTGGTTCCTGAATACTTAGTACATGGGTGATTGGAAAACGATCATGATAACGTCCTCCGATCAGCTGATAAACCGGTACCCCCAGTTTCTTGGCCACTAGGTCATGACAGGCAATATCAATAGCCGCCTTTGCTGCAGGGGCTCCGTATACCATTTTATTCATTCGTTCATGTATACGTTCAAATTCACATGGATCCTGACCAATTAGAAGCGGCGCTAATGTATGCTTGAGAAGACTATACGTACTCTCCCATGTCTCTCCTGTTACATGTTCATCTGCAACCGCTTCCCCAAAACCAATAAAACCGTCATCACTTTCCATTTTCACAATAATGGAGGGCATATCGTGATATGTATGATAGCTGACAACGAATGGTTCATGAAGAGGCAGGCGGATGGCATATAGTGAAATAGCTTTAATCATATGAAAGTCCCCTTATACTGTAATTGTATCCTCTTTTTGCTGTTTAAGTTCTTTTTCAATCTTTGCTCTTTCTTGATCACTCATTTTTTCAATTGAAAACCCTGTTATCGCATAAAGAATCGCAATAATCGGCACGGCAAAGTTCAAAATCGCGTATGGGGCATATTCAAATACACTTACACCAAGAGTACCGAAGATAAAGACGCCACATGTATTCCATGGGATGAAAACAGACGTTAGCGTCCCTCCATCCTCAAGCGCCCTGGATAGATTTCTGGAAGAGAGCCCTTTATCACGATACGCTTTTGAAAACATACGTGCTGGAATAACAATGGAAATATACTGTTCGGAGCAGGTTGCGTTTGTCGCAAAACAAGATAATATCGTAGAAATAATGAGACTTTTTGCCGTTTTTGCTAATTTAAGAATTTGTGAAACGATTGCGTTCAGCATTCCCGTATGCTCGAGCATGCCTCCGAATGTCATTGCCACGATGGCCATGGATACCGTGTACATCATATTATCCAAACCACCGCCATTGAAGAGATCATCCACCATGGAATTACCGGTTTCAATCACATACCCTGCCTGCAGGGCTGAGATAGCATCAGCAAATGTATCACCCTGTACGAATACCTGAGCAAGGAAGCCCAAAAGAACCCCAATCACCAACCCAGGTATGGCTGGCACTTTTTTGGCCACTAAGATAATGACGATAAGTGGAATCAATAATAAGAAAGGTGAAATAAGGAACTCATCCTGCAAGACAGCTAGTGTTTGTTCAATATCAGTTGTACTCACACCGCCTTTACCGAAGTCACGCCCCAAGAACCAAAATACACCTAACGAAATGATTAGACCTGGAATGGTTGTGTAAAACATGTGGCGGATATGTACAAATAAATCCGTGCCGGTCAATCCGGCTGCTAAATTGGTTGTATCCGATAATGGTGACATTTTATCTCCAAAATAGGCACCTGATATAATCGCTCCCGCAATCATCGGGGCCGGTATCCCAATACTTAAACCAATCCCCATCCCAGCTACGCCAATCGTTCCCATAGTTGACCAGGAACTACCGATGGCAACGGAAACAATACAGCAAATGAGCATAATCGACACCAGGAAAAGAGAAGGACTGATGATCTTCAATCCATAATAAATCATGGTAGCGACCACACCACTGCCAATCCATGATCCAATTACCAGACCGATTAACATAATGATGATTACAGCCGGTAATGCTAAACGAATTCCATTGTACATGGCCTCTTCAAGTTCGTCCCATTTGTAGCCGGCCATCCATGCCACAAGTGCGGCCGTGATTGTACCAACAATCAACGGGATATGTGGTCCTTCTTCAAAAACAATAATTGTAATAGCCATAACTGCTATTAACACCACTAACGGAATAATTGCCAGCCCAAAAGATATTTTTCTCTCCATCTGTTCTCCCCCTGTTTGAATTTAATCCGTAATGAAACGTTATTTATTCTTTATATGGACAAGCTGCATCGCTTCCGCAAGTACCCTTGCCCCGAGATCTAAGATGTCTGTTTGTATCTGCTTTTTGGGATGGTGCAATCCCGGGCTAACCTGGGCACCGATTCCGATCATAGTTGTTTGTACCTCTGGATGCTTCCGGCTATAAAAATGAAAATCATCGCTTCCAGACGTGATGATTGGCTCTTCTAAGGCTTCTTCTCCGGCAACTTTTATGATTGATTCCCTCGCAGACCTTTCTGGCTCTTTTGAAACAGTGGCTCCTGGAGTATAATCCTTCCATTCATAATCAATTTGTACACCAAAGAGCTCAGCAATCCGATCTAAACCAGTCGCGATAGAATCGATCATTGCATCTAAAACAGCATTACACTGCGCACGGACATCAATCGCAAATGAGCCATTGCCTGGGATAATATTAGTGTTTTGCCCCCCAGCTATCATTTTAGTCAGCTTAATAGAATAGTTCTCTTCAGGATCAGCATATAAAGTTGCCAGATAACCATGGATGGCAACCATCACATCAATCGCACTTTTCCCCTGATGCGGCCTTGCCCCATGTGCATCAGTACCTCTGATTTTCCCTTCGAGGAAGATACAGGCTCCGTGGTGGATAGAAGGAGTAAACTGACCATATGCTAGTTCTTCTTCTGGACGCACATGCATACCAAACAATACCGACACGCCCTCCATTACACCTCGCTTAATCATCCATAACGAGCCATTTCCCTTCTCCTCGGCCGGCTGAAAAATAAAACGATATTTACGATTCAGCGGCTGTTCCCTCAAATAGAGAATCGCACCGAGTGCCATGGCGATATGGGCATCATGCCCACATGAATGATTCGCTTGCATGATACCTCCAACTTCCTGCCATAGCGCATCAATATCTGCTCTCAGCGCCACTGCACCACTACCTTCTCCCAATTCTGCAATTAATCCGGTACAATCAGAAAAACGTTCGTAACGAACCCCAAAACTATCCAATATCTCGGCAATTGTATTGGTTGTTTCGAATTCCTTTCCGCTGATTTCGGGATGTTCATGAAAATGATGATACCACCCCAAAATTTGTTCCTCATAGCTCATCATGCATCACTCTCCTAACAATCCCCTTATTCTGCCATAACGTTTTCCAGCATATCACTCCACCTGTCAGAGGATTCATTGAACACAGTTGCTCCTATCATTTGCAAATCCCCAGAGAAAAAGGAACCAGGTAAACCCTACATAAACAAGCATTTCTCCCATTTATTCAGGTAAACATTCTTGGATTGCCTCTGACTGTCGATAAGATACCATGTATTGAAATGCTTAAAAAACATTTTATCAAAAAATTCAAATAATTTCTTGTTTAATCCATTCTTTACAAATAAAGTTCCTTATTTAGGTTGGCAAACCGTTATAAATTAGTAACAAAGTCCCCATCTTTGCTAATTAATCCGCTAACAGGAGGTATAGGATAAACAATTTGTCATCCACACGAAAAAGGACCTGTTCAAAGGTCATTTTTCATAGACTTTTGAGCAGATCCTTCCTTATATTAATAATCCAGTATTAGTTAAATAGTTTTTTTAATTTTTCATTCGAATCTACTACTCTAATCTCAATTTGTATTTTTTTCATTTCCCTATGTATTTGCTTAACTTTGCCGACTCCATCATCATGTCCCTGTTATTGACCTTTTGCTCTTTCAATTGCTCGTTTCATGTCTTTTACTGGATTCCTTATTAAATTTCCATGCCCGACTGCCAGTAAAGATGGTTTATAATCCAACAAATTTTCAACGGACTCGATTGCTTTTTCTTTATTCCAGGTTGCCAATGCCGGGAAAGGAAAACTCCATCGCGTATCACCAGCTACAGCTATTCCGCCCTTTGTTTGAAGGGCATCTCCGACTATTAAACTATGATCCCTAATATCTAAATACGACATCATTCCTGGAGTATGACCAGGTGTATGAATGGCTACTAACGATCCAATCCGATCACCATCCTGTAATAGCGTATCCGGATTTGTTTTTATATTCTTGGGAATACCGCCTTTTATAGGCATATTCCCTTCACCTTCCTCTAACGATGCATCTCCTTGGAGAATTTTCAACTCTCGTCTAGGAATTAATACTTCAACATCTTGAAGCTCCTTAGTAAGTCCATCAAGAGCTCCTACATGATCAGTGTGTGCATGTGTTAACACTATTTTCTTAATCGGCTTTCCTATAACCTTTGCTGTCTTTAAAATTGCTTTTTTACAAAAAGGAAGTCCTGCATCGATTACTACTAAATACTCCTCTTCTTCGATAAGATAACAATTAACAGGAAAAAGATTTGGCATAAAGGAAAGCTGATAAAGATTATTTATCTTTGTTAATCTCATTAAAACTCCTCCAACTTATATTTTGGGTTATGTATTGAATCTAAGGAAAAACAAGGTGGGTGAAAGAAATTTTTTGGAAGGTGATATATAATTCCGGCGATTGAGACAAAATGTGAGCAAAACATCGTGATTTGTGGGATAAGGAGGGGTTTGGACGAAAGATTCGACCCATATCAGCGCTAAGACTGAGGGAACAATCGCGGCAACACGGAACGTAAAAATTCTGGGGACCAACTTACCCCAATGAAAGAGGTAATCAGGCGGTAATAGGATGGCTCACATCTTTTCAGAAGACCATTTGTGATTGTCTCTTTTATTCTATCTAGTCTATTAACGCCCGATTATCGAATAACAGGACATACGTATTTCGTCGAGAACATTTGTATAGATTTACTCGCTAGATTGATTACTTTTACTCAGGAAACTCAATGACTTGTCGCAACTCAATTTGACCTTCACCAAATCCTTGTGGATCAGGCATTCGCTTAGCCCATTCGATGGCTTCTTCCCTAGACTTCACATCAATGAGAATAAATCCCGCAATCACTTCATTCGTTTCCGAAAATGGTCCATCGGTGACCACTGGCTTTTCTCCTGGCTTAGGATATGAAAAGCGAACCCCATTTGAACTTGGATGAAGTCCTTTCGCCATAACCCGCACGCCAGCCTTTACTAATTCCTCATTGTAGATTGACATGGCTTCCCTGAGTTCTTGGCTTGGAAGATTCCCAGCTTCTGAATTCTTTGAAGCTTTAACAATGATCATAAACAGCATGAAATAGCCCTCCTTCATTTATTAAGGGAAAATCCCTTGTTTGTCATTATTCATACAACGAACTGCCCTTCGAAATCAATCACTATCAATATTCAATAAAGTCAAAGGATATTCCTTCTTGCATGCTCACCTGCTCCTTTATTTTCACTTTTGTTATAAAGGTCAGGTATTTAGTTGTACTACGAGTAACTGACCTTTTCATAATGTTTAAGTCCGTTTGAAATGAATCATCATTGATTTTTCATTTAAGACAGAAATTCTGCACCATTCTTTAAGAACCTATTCGCTTTTTCTCTTGTTCAAACAGGTGGTTATACTTATCTAACTTCTCTTTGCGTTTCAAATATTCTGCAAAATATTTTGCTTTGTAATATTTGTTATAACCATTGTGTTCATTTTCGATATTAGTAAAAGCAGTTTCTAAATCAGAATTATTTATATACCAGTTTAGTCCATTTTCAGAAAAAGATTTCCTAATATCCTCCATCACTTCTTCAATATTAGATCCATCTGGCTCAACCCACCATATGTCAGATCGATTTCTCTCAGCTGGGTTATCTAAATGACGAATGTAATTGGATTGGTCAAGATTACAATTTAGTTGTTCTCGAATATGACATTGGTACTCTTTAGGAAGTAACTCACCGTTGGTACCTTTTTTAATTTCCTCTTCACTTGGTATAAAGACATAATATATTCCAAGATCTACATGAATTGATATAGGTGGCCAACCTGAAACATCAGAAAAATAGTTTCCAACAGTACTGATTTTTAATACCCAAATGCATTGGTCAATCCAACGCCAATTATTTCTTGTATTCACTTTATTGAAGTCATTTTCTTTTAATATAGGAGACAGTGATTTTCGAATTACTTTATTGATTTCAGGAGAACCTATCATTATTATTCACACCCTTATTCTCACTAACTTACATCTATTTCTCTTGAGCTAATCCGCCCCTTTTCTACATTAAGAAATTCAACACAAAAAGGCATTAATCCTTCTGAATCAACGCCCAGTTAGTTTAATAAGAATTTTATCTGTTACCAATCTCTCCACTCATCGGTTATGTCACTCTTAGTTTCTAAGCCTGCTAACTCAGATACAGACAATATGTATTCAAGTAATTCCTCCCTTTCTGCAGTCTCAATGAAATAGTTATACTTTTCATTAAGCACGTTAATTTTTAAAACAACTTCCTTTACACAGGTCAAAAGGGTTTTTGGAGATGTTTTTTCTTTCAAATCTTTAATTGTTTCTAAATAATCATTCAATGCTTTTTCTGTAGCCAAAATATTTTCGAGTGTAAACATATCATCCCCCTCTTCCATTCGTTCTCGCCAAAATAGGGTCGGATATAATATGTTTTCCATTCTTGTATTAATTAAATCTTTACGTTTATGCGAAAAATGCTTTTTCTGTGTAAAATATACTGTCGGTATCATTTGGCAGTAACTCAAATCACCATCTTCAACATCTGTCTTTTCGAAGTTAAAAAAATTCAATTTAGGTAATTCTTTTGCAAAAGCAATTGATTTCATCCTCAAGCAAGATGATAAAGTTAGGTTTTCTAAATTTTTCATCTCCCCGATAGGAGAAAAATCTTGTATATTTTTGCAGTTCTCCATAATTAATTCTCTTAAGGTATTTCTTAAAAGCCCTATATCGGTTATATCTGTCAATTTATTTAATCCATACAAATTCAACTCTTGTAATGCTCTAAATTGACCAATACCTTCGAATGATTCAATTTTTGCTTGTATCAGATGCAACACTTCCAGATTTTCAATTTGACCAAGTTCAGCAAATGTCTTGGAATGTGGTTTATAATCCCATATCTGCATCCGTTTTAGATTCTTTAAATTAGACAGTCCTGTTGCTCTAGTCGGTAGTTCTCCATACAGTTCCTTAAGAGAGGTCAATTTCGCTAAATCTACTTTCACCTTTTTATTTAAATGATTCATAGATAGAGTTTTCAAGTTTTCAAGGAAGGATAAACCCTCGAAATCTTTTATATTTCCACCACTCAGATTTAATATTTCAATATGAGGACATTCCTTCAAAAAATCAATATCCGGAAGATTATAATCCCCCATGACTGAGATTCTTTTGTAATTATGTCCTTTAATAAGCTCCAGGCTCTCGGATAAGTATTCGGAAGATACATTAAGCGTGTCTTCTGTCTCATCTCCATATCTAACTATTTCGATGTTACCAATTTTATATGCTTTCATAGTTCCTCCAAGACATAGCTGCATAAAAACAGCTAATCATACAGCTCTTGTACTGAATAAGGTTGTTAATTGATAAATTAGTTACTGATTTTGAAGTTCACAGAGAATTAATAAAATCACCTTGAATGGGTTCTTTTCCGTCTTCAAATTGAATACGGATTGATTTTCCCTTTAAATAATCAGCTGAATTCATCACTTGAAAATGCAGGTGAGTTTCACTTGAGTTACCAGAATTTCCGCAAGTACCAAGAACCTGTCCTTTCTGGACTCTTTCTCCTTCTTGAACAAGGATAGAATGATTTTTTAAATGAGCTAGCATACTATACTCGTTATTTTGATGTTCTATTGTAATGCAATTTCCTTCAGGAAGTTCAGGATTCATTTCCCCTGGCACATTATCCTCGATTCCATCTATCACTTTTATCACTACACCATCTGCCGGGGCTAATATTTCCTTGTCATAAGCATAATAGTTTTCATTTTTCTTTGGGTCATCGCTATAAGATTTACCGTTTTTCAAAATAAGTAAATCATACGCGTATCTTTGATCCTCATATACATAGTGATAATTGATAAACTGATTAGTTCCACCCCAGAAAACATACCATTCATCTTTTATCGGCATAATATATTTATTCATTGTATATTTCTGATCACTTTCAGGATGAGTGATAAAAGGAGCAAGAGATAGGCTGTAAATTGTATTATTTTCTCCGAAGGATACACTTATAACTTTTTCTCTGGCATTGTCTAACCAGATATATTGTTTAATACCTTCTATTAAATTAGTAACCATTTCTAATGTATACTTTTCGACTCCAGCATTAAAATCTGTTCCATATTCAATGAATTGTTGTAAAGGTACAATATTTTTAAAATCAATTGTTGTTTGTTGATATAAGGTTGAATACATTCCATTCAGAAAAGATTCTCCGAAATCCTCGGGTGAAATTTTAGATATTTCTGCTTGATTCTCCTTCAAACTAAACTCCTCCAATTCTTTATAAACCTATCTAAAATTATTCTTAAGCTGGAGATTTCCTTTAATAATTCTAGACTGTCTGACAGTATGTACTTTTACAATATTCTTCATTCATTAGAAAAATCCTTCCTCCGCTAAACTGCCCAATAGCTGCATAAAAAAAGAGCTGTTTACAGCCCTTGAAATAGAGTAACACCCGTGTCGTTCCTTTATAACAGTTCCTTATTTTTATTATAAGAACGTTTTAATGAAATATAATTGATGAGGAACATCACTACACCTCCGAATAATGTAAATCCTATTAGTTCACTCCAACTGCTAATACTTGAAGGCGTATCAACCAATAGTAAATACAGTAGAGTAAAAATAACAAAAAATGTAACTGTTTTAGTAAAAATAACTCTTAACTCTTTCCTATAAGCTACTTTTGTTGCAACCTCCGTATATTCAATCCCAGCTACAATATACCTTGTAAATATATATAGAACGAATATGGATATGGCCAACAGTAAAATTATCTCTAAGTCGATAGAAGCATATTTGTTTATGAACATTATTAAAACAAGGAAAAGGAAAAGAAGTATCCCACCTTCCGCGAAGAAATATAGCATCCTTTTTTCCTTATATTCATCATCAGGTATTAAAAAAGATATCCAAGATTTCATCAACTCTCTACCTCCCAAAATAATTCATCTAATGTTTTATTAAGTTCTTTTGCTATTGCAACACAAAGATGAAGAGTCGGATTATATTCCCCCTTCTCAATCAATCCAATAGTCTGCCTAGTCACCCCTACTTTTCTTGCTAATTGTTCTTGGGTCATTGAAATTTTCATTCGTGTTATTTTTACATTATTTTTCATATATTCCACCTTACTCATGTAAGATATAGTTTACATATGCAATTTATATCTTACATTAGATTTATATATAAAACAAAGAAACCGACTCTAATCATAAGGAGTTTAACTTAAAAAGGCATTAATCCATCCTGGATCAAGGCCCTTGTTTGTTTAAATATAAGTATTCACGACTATATTAATTGGTTAATTTCAAAAAATATAGAACTTTCTATAGCTGATATTTCAAAGACCACATGGAATCATTGATATTTACGTAAGGTATAGATTTGGTTTGGAATATTTCATAAATGAAGATAGACTAAAGAAAAACGAAAGGAATCAATCATATGAAAAATCAAATCGATGAATTAACTTTATTATTGTTGTATTTAACCTCTTTTAAAGATGACTATGGATTAGGTGAAGCTCAAAGAAGTTGGAAGGGATATCCCTTTGAATCTCTAAATGAATTATCGGAGAAATGTTTCATTATCGATAGTAAACGTTCAAAATCTGTTTATCTAACAGATGATGGTATCGAGGAAGCTAAGAAACTAATAGAGAAATATCATATAAAAGACAACTGAGGAAATTCTCTAAACTGAGAATTTCTTAATCACAGAAAATAGCTATGTATATGACAAAGTACCTTGTATATCGAATGCCCAGCGTAAGAACTCCACTTCCTTCAATTATTATATAATTTAAATTTAATCCATTTTCTCTTTAAATTAGGCTGTTTTCGCAAAGATTGTTGCTATACTGATTGACTAAGGATGTAACGTTTATTTATAGAGTTTTTGCAGATTAATTTTAAAAGTAAGCTTATAAATTGAAAAGACGTACTATAATTAGTACGTCTTTGGTTACTTACACGATTATGTCTTTTTCTAATTGCCATTTTAACATATCATCTACTACACCAAGTTTTTTCATCTTTAACTTCTCTAACACTCTAATTGACGAGAAATTATCAACCAAGCATTCAGCAATTACCTTGTCAACATTCTTAAATGAAAACGCCCATTCAATAATTTCTTTTACTGCCTCTGTTGCGTATCCTTTATTTTGTGCTGAAGGTATAATTCCATATCCCACTTCAACTGTGTTATCTGAATTAGGTTTACCTTTAAATCCAATGTCACCAATAATTGTGTTTGTTTCTTTATTGATAACCAGCCATACACCCCAACCAGAAATGGTTGGATCTTCTTTTAGTTTCTCCAAATACTGAGTGATATGAGGACCAAATTCGTATTCTTCCCTTGGAAATTGTGATAATAATTGTTCTGTACAAGGGATAATTTTGAGCCGCTGTGTCTGCAAATTCATCTCTTTCTCCTTTTTTATAATTTTGGCTGTTGTCTCAAAGATTGTTTCGAAATAAATCATAGGGAAAACATAAAATAGAATTCTAAATCAATCTACTACCTTGAAGAAATCTCCCCTAATTGTTTAGCAGTTAGTAGAATACCTGATGCTCAGTGGTTAAATATAGCCTCCATAAAGGAAATTTAATCGTATTTATTAAAATAAAGTCATCTGACAGTTGGTTTAACAATTCTTCTTCCCAATCAGGAATAATCGCATAAATATAACATTCCTGCTTATAAATATCATTGATTATATCAACAAACTCCTGTTCATCTATTTCCTTTTCAAGCAATCTTTCAATTACCTTTGGAATGATTTCCACTCTAATCACCTCTTTGTTAAAATTATACGATTAGATTAGAGCGTATTCCTTCTTCTGCTAACCTGCCCCGTTTCTACAATAAAGAAGTTCTACAGAAAAAGGCATTAATCCTTCTTGTATCAATGCCTTGATATTCATAATTATTAGCTGTTTATTTTAATAAGAAATTGAGTGGAATTAAAAAAGGTTTTTATTAATGTGTGTTGAATCTTTACCATAACACTAAAAATAGGAGGAATAAATTGGTGAATCAGGTTTGTGTTATAAGCATTTACGTTCCAAATTTAAACACTGCAATTGACTTTTATACCAATACTTTAGGTTTTGAAATAAATAAGCAGTATGGTCCTAATATTGCATCACTTGTACACGGAGAGTTACCAATTATTCTAGAGGAGAACGTTAATACGCCGTATAATCAAGATAATAAAATTACAGGAGTTGTATTAGGATTACAAACTGAAGATATTTATGAAACGGTTAAATTCTTAAAAGAAAAAGAAGTAGATTTTATTGTAGATGAACCAACTAATTGTCCTCCAGGAAAATATATTAGTTTTAGAGACCCCTTCGGAAATATTTTAGAATATCTCCAATTTGAAAATAAGTAACAAACATTAAAAGTTCAATTTTAACTTCTTATTGAGCTAACCTGCCCCTTTAGTAAAAAAATAAATACTCTCATTTCTCTAATGCTAATTTTAGTTGTAAAAGCGAATAACAAAGAATATTAAGAAAATAAAACTTATTGTCGAGCTTATAAGTGTTGAGATATATTGTTTTGATTCTTTTAGATACTTCCATTCCAATATAACTTGAAACCCTGCTATTGCTGTGAAAAATAAAACCCAATGCCATTTTAGAATGTCGAATGACTCCTTTGTTAGAGCAAAGAAATAGCCGACCAAAAAAATAACGACTATTATCGTTCTTCCCCATCGATCAACGCTTTTGCCAGGGGTTTCGGAAATTTTTTTTCTCTTTACCCCCAGAAATTTTTCTGTCATTTTTTCTATTAAAAATACTACTAAAAATAAAATAACAAGAATTGTAAACATAATTAACCTCTCCATCTATCTTTATGAGTCACAGCTCAAAGCTATAACCATATAATTCGGTATGTATGGTAGCAAATGCAAATCCTTCCTCAACTAACCTGCCCCGTTTGTCCAATAAAGAATTAAAAGTTTTGAATCTATCTTGATTCAATTCAACAGTATGTTTAGTAATGAATCATTGATGTCTAAAATCAAATTTATCACTAGGTACATCTAATGTATGCCCATTGATCTCAACTGTATCATTGTCTGTCCAGGTAATACTGGCAGTTTCTTCTCGTTCATTCCAATAAATATTTTTGGCTTTCTTATTGCCTTCATTAAAGACTAACTCGCCACGAACAGCATATGACGTTGTAGCACCTCCGTTAGTGAGATATGCTTTTAGTGTGTAATGGCCGCCAGGTGATGTTTTTTCAATAAGATATTCTCCTTTTGGTAGTCTGTTCATATCGAAAAAAGCCCAATATACTCCATAAGCAATAACCCCAGTAAATAAAAGACAGATAACAAGGAATACTCTAAGTGCTTTTTTAGGAGCTTTATTTTCCTCTTTCTTCAAGTAAGTTGTCATACAGTTAAACCTCTCTCAGTAACGGTTAATAATATATTAATTCTCCTATGTATAATAAAAATCCTTTTTCAGCTAACCTGTCCCGTTAGCTGAATTACAAAAAAAGAGCTGATCTCAGCCCTTGATATTGAAGTAATGCCCCTGAACCAAACCTGTTACATTAACTGATCGCCTTTTATGTTTTACTTATTTTTCAGACAAAAGCCAGAAAATAAGATATAATTAACACCTTATGATTTTAATTAAGGAGCTGACAATGTGGAAGATGAACTAATTTTTAAGAGCTATTCTAGGCTGTTATTAAGAGATTTAAAAGACGTAAAAGAGGCTCTTAAGGTAAAAGATTATGAGACAGCTGAGAAACTCTTAAATGAGCTTATAAACGATACTCAGAAAGACGTAGAGAGTGGCAATTAAACTAACGGTTTGGATATTCATCCACCTCTATAATGATAGTTTGATGTTCTTATGCAAGAAAATGATTCTTTCTATTTCTTCAAAACCATTTTTCTTATAAAATTCTTCGGCAGGTATACCTCTATCTGTGAGAAGTGTAATGTTACTTATATTGCTGCTATGAAGTTCTTTTATCAAATGATTTAACATCGCTCTTCCAATACCCTTATTTTGACATTGTTTTCTTACACACATTTCATTAATAAAAAACTCATCTCCGCTCCACCATACTCTATTTACACCAAAAATAAAGCCGAGAATTTCATTGTTTTCTACCGCTAAAACGCCTAAAAATCCAGGTGTTTGGTAAAAGTCCAGCAAATATTTTTTAGCCTTTGTAAATGGTCCATTCATCATTCCAAGGCTCATCATTGAATACTTCAATAAATGTGTCCGTACATTTAATTAAATCATTTTCTGTTAATAGTTTAACTTCCAAGGTGAATTCCCCTTATCGCTAAATGTATTATTAAAGCCACCTTAACCGTTTTATTTATGGATTATTCTACCACAAAAAAAACCAAATTTCTTATTCAGCTAACCTGCCCCTTACTTCCATAAGAACTTCAACACAAAAAGGCATTAATCCTTCTTAGATCAATGCCCACCGTCAGTCGTATACCTCAATCATATTGATGTGCTATTATTAGCATTTTTACGTGAAAAAAAATATGAAATAAAATATGAAGTCAAAAATAAGGTAATCCCCACTTTATTAAATTGGAGATACACATCAAATACATCTTTAAATGAATCTAACGGATAAAACCCACTTAATAGCAACGTTGGAAAAACAGTAATCAGCATCGCCATATAATGAGCAAAAATTTTCTTTAAAAAACTCCATTGTTCAATTTGATATATGACGCTTGTCAACCCAAGGAAAAAGGCTATAAGGCCATAAAAAAAATAAACACTCGAATCATCTGATTGCCCTTGCAACTTATACGACAGTGAAATTATTAGTAAGATACCAAATGAAATAGACCCTCTATATAATCCCTTTAAAAGCAACTGCAACGTAAAATCCCCTTTCTTGGAGTCAAATTAAAAGAGCTGGTTATTCTCAACTCTGACTCCAAACTTTTTACACCAGTTAATTAAATACTATGATTTTCGTTCTCTTTATACTTTTTGTTCGTTTGTACGTTTTTCCAATATGTGTTTGTTCCATTGTTTTTTAAAATTGCATTTTTTGAGACTTGTTTAATTATAAGAAGAAGATTAAGTAAATCAACTGATGAACCCATTGCGTTTAATATTATCAAGAATTTTAATGTCATTGTTAATAGTCCAAATGAACTTAATACAAGTGGCAAAATTATTGAAATAATAATAAAAGGAGCAATTGTAATGAAGATATATCTTGATTTTGAAATCTCTTCTTCTGTTAACACAAAACCTCCGAACAGCGTCAATCCTATATATGTTTTTTCTGATTTTGTGAAATTCGGAATGAAAATTAAATGGAGTAATTCGTGAAGTATTAAAAGTATAATTAACGAAAGAACACTACTCAAGTTAATTGTAATTGAGATTGCATCAGGCGTTAGTCCAAAATCGCTCAAAGAAATACTGGAAAAGATATTTATTACACCAATAGAGAGGATTGCCGCGACAATCATTAAAGGAGTAGATAACAAAATAGCACTTGTTAAATTTTTGGGTTCTTTCAATAGAATCCATCTATTTTTAATTAACTGTAAATGTAACTGCGGGTCACTTTTAGGTAATTTACTTTGTATTTTCATTAAATCCACTCCATTAATAATTTAAGTTTAAAGTACAACCACCTAAATAAAACCATTTTTTCAGGTGTATACCTTTTTTTATTAAACTAACCTGCCCTTAAGGGGATCAATATAATCGCTTGTATATGAAGGTTTATGTTTGATTCCTTGCACGTTGCATTTAAAAACGAGTAGAGCCATAATGCTTTCGACCCTCAAAAAGAAACGCAATGATACTTTCATAATAAGGTATAAATTTTTTTAATTCGATTAGCTCTAAGATCTCCTCTTTTGAAGCCCATCTCACTGCTTGCACCTCATCAGTCTGTAACGTCAAATCATTCAAATCTAAATCATATTCAACTAAATAATAATCATCAAATCCACGCGCGAAGTTAATAGTAAATTGTGGACGTATCTTTTCAAAGTCATAACGAATACCCAACTCCTCGAATAACTCTCTTGAAGCAGCTTGCTGACTTGTATCGCCTGCCACAGCACTTCCACCACAAGTGATATCCCAAAGATTCGACCAACCTTGCTTAAAGGACTGACGTTGTTGAATGAGCATTTCTCCATTGGAGTTAAATATACAAACGTGTATTACTAAATGAAACTCATCTGGTGTCATATCATCTCCACGAGTTATTTGTTTGCCTATTTTATTACGATGCTTATCATATAAATCCCATTTTTCCATTGCTAAACTCCTTAATTGTAGTTTTGCCTTAAGATTCTTAAACTCTGCAAGAATATGTCCCAATGATGAACACAAATAATCACCTATAACCTTCTCGAACAAACCTTCCCCATTTCTACAATAAGAAATTCAACATAAAAAGACATTAATCCTTCTTGGATCAACACCTCTGTTAGTTAAAGAAGAATCTTTACTTGCCAATCCTATTTTCCTCTATTCCTCTGTTCATATGGACTGTTTTAATAGCCTCTGCTTCAGGGATGCTTTCATTGGGGCCTTGTCCCCCAGTAGCAATGGCGACTGTATGAGAGTTATCTTCCAGATACGCAGCAGCGGTGTTAATTCGTTCTTGTAGAAGTGGCGAAGAATCAGTTCCAATCACCCTTGCTCCTAGAATAATTAAATAATCAGCATTATCTGGTACAGTTTGATTAGGAATTTGAGCAATTCGAATATGCAAGAATAGAAGATAAAAAACTAAAAACACAAAAAGTTCATAAGTAATAATCTTTAAGTATTTCATTAAATCGTTCCAATCGTTGAAATTGTATTTGGTCAATACAGAGAGAGTCGAGAAAAGATTTTTTGAAGGTATTTACGGAGAAAAGGATTTGGAATTACTCAACAATTGAAGCGAATAAGTTCTCTAATGAAAAACGCATATTCCAATACATAGAAAAATGTACGGGGAATATGCATTTGCAAAAATACATTATTATTTTTTTTATTTAGAATTTGGCCATTCTTCATCTTCCAATGGAATAATTACACTCGCCACTAAGTAAATAATTAATCCAGGAAATGCACCTGAAAATACACAGAGTAAAGCAAATGCAAACCGAAGGATGGTTACATCGATTTTTAAAATCGGTGCTAAACCTCCAAATATACCCGATAATACTTTGTTAGAGCGGGATCTTACTAATTTAACGTCTTTCACACAAACATCTCCCATCTTTATCTTAACAGTATATTAAATGAATTATCTTTATAATACGAAAAGCCTATTTATTAATTCAGGATATGAACTTTGAATTGAAGAATTAAGCTCCGCCATATCTTCTTGGGAATATAGTGAGCAATTAAACTTTCCTTATCTGAAATGTCATCATTATTCGGCATTCTCTTCTCTGTTTGAAACATAAAATATATGCCAGGCAAACAAATAGCAACTGATATCAATCCCCAAAAAATCATTCTCCTCCTCCTTATGAAAGATACTTATCCAGTTACTATCCATGGCTAACCTACCCCTTTACTTCCATAAGAAGTTCAGTAGAAAAGGACATTAAGCCTTCTTAAATCAAAGCCCCGTTTATAAAAAAAATATTATCAATCTAATTATCTTCGTTATTGCTTCTCACATTATTTTGAAGATAAATCTTTTTAAGAGTTGAATTTATATTATTTAAAGCAATAAGAATAACCCCTAACATAACAAATGTTACTACTTCCCCGGTAAACCAAGATAGTATTCCTAAAATTACAGCATAAAGTATGTATAGCCAATTACTCATTTATTCAATATCCTCCCAACCAAAATAATTAACTTCTTCAAAAAACCTAGTTCATTTGTAACATTTTGTAAAACCAGACCGAATCTTAATTAAGCTAGCCTGCCCTTTTACTTCTATAAGAAATTCAACACAAAAAGGCATTAATCCTTCTCGATCAATGCTTCTGTTTATTGAAATGTAATCTTTTCCAATCCATTCTATACCTTAATATAACTCGAATCCCTAGCCGGGTAATAACGAGTGTGTTATTTTTGTAATATCATATCGACGTGAGGGATATTATCCTCTAAATATGTTTCGGATATAGGTTGAAAACCAAAGGAAGTATAGAATTTTCTTAAATAATCTTGGGCTTGAATTTTAACCTTTGTTTCTTTTAATTCGTTTTGGATAAAATCTAGTCCTTTCTTTAAAAGTTCCCCTGCTATCCCTTGTCCTCTGTATTCTTTCTTTACAATAACTCTTCCAATAGAAGTTTCTTGATAAGCAATACCTGCGGGTACAATTCTCAAATATGCAACGATTTCTCCATTGTCTTCTTTAAAAAGATGATATGAAAAAGGATCTTTACCATCAACTTCAAGATAAGGACAATTTTGTTCCACCACAAAAACTAAAGTTCTTTCTTTTAAAAGATTATATAGTTCAATATTTGTTAACTCATCAAATTTTTTGAGTTTCCAACTCATAAAAATTCACCTCTTACTTTTTGTTTCAAATGCATTCAAATATATCTTAAACTTAATCTAACTTTTCCGTAGTTGCAACAAAACACCTATTTCTCTATAAAATTTTCTCGCCTGCCCCTTTACTTCACTAAGGAATTCAACATAAAAAGGCATTAAACCACTTAGATCAATACCCTCTTTAGTTCTACAAGGAAATTCTATATTACCTACAATATCTTCTGGTCCCCATATTGCTAAACTATCATTAGGACAAGCTATTATCTCCCAATGCTCACCATCTTCAGAATCCATAACTCCTACTTGCCAACTCTCGTACTGCTCATTCTGGCCCCATATAAACAATACTTCACCAGAGTCAAACGTTAAGAATAAATGTGGACTTTCAACACCTAAAGAAACATCCACAATTTGTTTTAATCTCAACTCACATAACATCTTTAAAGATTCAATCGAATCTTTTTTAGATAATTCGTTTAATAATGGGATTTTTTTAGGCATTAACTCAAATAAACAAATTGGACTCTCAATATTAATGTAAATTTGACCATTTATTCGATTAGAATTATTTTCACTCTCCGAAAGAAGTAACCTTAAACCATAAAAATTAAGTCCCTCTAGTCTGGTTCCTTTACATAAAAACTGTAAAGTTCGTAAACCTGCAGTTCTTTCTGCTTTATTCATATTTAACACCCTTTTCTTATAAATCATATATCCTTGTTCCGCTAACCTGCCCCGTTACTTCCATAAGAAGTTCAACATAAAAAGGCATTAATCATCCTTTGATCAATGCCCCTGTTTATTTCTGTATAATACTTCTGATATGAATTTTTGACTAGAAAAAGGTGAATATATTTATAGCTTATTTTTTCTTTTATCAATTATTAATAAAAATGACAACACCACTACACTAAATACCACTATAAACAGAAACGACAAGTATAGAGTCATGAATCCACTAAATGTCTCATCGAATATTAAAAGAGCGACGTCTTGGTCATACATACCTCCCATGGATATATATCTAGTCACTTCAAGATAAACGACATGGAAGATCATACTCATCCATATTGTTCCTGTATACCTTCTATATAATTGTAGAGCAATTCCAAATGTAAAGAGCAATATAATATAATCTATAGTTAACGTAAATGGCTCACTAAAGAATATTGACTCCAATGCCATCACCGCAACCGGAACACAAATGAAGATTAACGGCTGTAAAATCAATGCGATGATGAAGCGAAATTTCTTATGCAACTCTTCAAAGATTAGTCCTCGGATAAAGACTTCTTCTGGAAATGCTTCATACATAAATGCTGTCACTGTATTAATTAAAATGGAAATTATAACAGTGGCTGTCAGGTTCAAGCTGACATTTTCAATGCCACCAAATAAATAAGCTGTTATAATTCCTGTTATGACTAATATAAAAGGCAACGCGATTCCGACGATCAAACTAGATGGTGAATTTACACCCTTTAAGCCAATATTCTTAAACAAGTCAGTTTTTTTTCTTTTAAATATATATAGTACAAAAAGCGTTAACCCGCTAAAGATTACTCCTTGTAAAAGCATACTATTTTGTCGATCCATACCTTGAGTTTTAGTCAAATATTGTCCTACATTACCCGAAACAAAGAGAAATAATGATACAAGTAAAAAGTACAAAAGCAACCGACTAATACTAAATTTAAAAGAACTCAATTGAATGCCCCTTTTCTATTAATGACGTATTGTTATAGGCTATGTATTAACCAAGTTCTATATTTGCAGTTTCTTAATGTTAGTGAATTAGTATCAACGTTACAATGAACATTTAATTTCGATATGATTCATTCAACCTTATTCCATTAAATGACCGATTGTTGAGTAATAGTTAAGCAACACTCTCGAACTAATCTGCCCCTTTACTTCCATAAGAAATTCAACACAAAAAGGCATTAATCCTTCTTTGATCAATGCCCCTGGTTGCTTAATTACATTTATTCATAACTTGATATAATTTAAAAATCTGTTAGTACTCATACTTAAATCGTATCGGTACTGGAATGATATTAAAAATATGAAGGGGGATTCCTACTCTATCTTTAATATCAATTTCTATCCCCGCATTAAAGTGGGTAAGAAATTCCCAATAAGAAATGAAAAAGTTATAAGTTGGCTCATAAATAAACTCCATCCATCCCTCTGCAATATGTTTATCTTTTTCATCAAATATATTAATTCCTGAGAAGTTTTCCACTACTCCATCTAAATAGGCGGCATCGTCACCTCTATACAACTTTCAGACCAATCAAATTTAAACTCATTCGCCGTTATTCCATAAAAACGGAGGTCATCACATAGTTGTTTTTCTACTAACATTCTTAATTTCGGACCCATTTTATCTGCGAATCCTAAGTCAGTATAATTTGGTTTCATATTTTCTCTCCACACTTTTGGATTTATGTAATATAACATTGCTCCTTTGCTAGTTAAAACCTTATGTAACTAAACTGCTCCGTTTGTGAAATAGCAAATAGAGATGATCATTAGGCCTCAAGGGTAGCAATCGAACTAATGTATTATGGCCCTGTACCACAAGAGACTTCATATTTTTCACTCTCTATCTTTGTTGAATAACACAGTGTTGCTGTATGTCCTGTAGGATTATCGTAGTCAAACCAATTTACATTGTATAGCTGTCCGTATACTTTATCTTTATAATCATTCTTCGTTATTAAAGCAAAGAAACTTTGATATGGATGCCCGTCTTTGAGTATTTCATCTCTTATTGCAGATTTTGGCGAATCATTATTGTGTACCATTTGTCCTAATATAGGCGGAAATATTATTATCACTAATAATACCAGCAAGCCGACTACTAAAAGTCTTTTTTTCTTTTTCAAATTGATTCCTCCTTTCACCACTTTTATTCCGTTAGCCTGCTCCTGTATTCCAATAAGAAATTCAACACAAAAAGACATTAATTCTTCTTAGCCAATTAGCATAATAGAAATTGTACTGATGAAATCAAATTCTATCCTTATACCATTTTTCAGTTTTAAATTCCTCTGGAATCGATTGCTTAATATTTACCCTTCTTTTAGAAAAGATAAAAATCTGTTATCCTGATGTTAGTATATTTATTCAATACCACTTACTATTAAGTTAGCTTTTTCAAAAGGTTTATAGGTTTCAACATAAACGTCTTCTGATAGCATCCAATTATTTTCCCACCTATCACGTGCTGTTTCTCCGTCTCTTTCAAGACCTCGTGAAAGCCTTGTTTCTCGTGGACATTCAACCCATATCGTAAAATCATATTTATTAAAAAATTCCTGACATATTGCGTAAACACCTTCTATTATGACAATTCCTCCAACTGGAACAGTATGCCACTCCGCTAAACCATCCATTACCCAATCATATCGCTGATAATGTCCTTCTTTATTTTGAGCTATGGGTTCAAGAACCTGATTTAAAATACGCCTCCTATCATAATCTGCACCTATAGGCTTGTTCTTTGGAAGTGTTTTTAGAATTCGAGAAGAGGGTAAATAAAAATCATCCATATGTACAATAGTTGTATTTAATAATCTCCCTTTTAACTTATCAGCGAGTGTGCTTTTCCCAGAACCTCCACAGCCATCTATCCCAATTAACAAAGTTGATTGTTTTTGAGGAACTGAATCAATCAGCCTAACCAAATGTTCAAAATCATTACTGCTTTTAAGAGTTTTATCATTCATAACCTCACCGCCTTAAATTGGAAAACCATCTTGTTAACTAACCTGTATAAAATATTTTCTATTAATTTATTATTAAATCCTTCTTCCCTGCCCTACACCTTATCTAAATCTATGATTAATTTATTACCTTCGATTTTAAAATCTGTGGAATAATTTACAAACTGGATTTTGATAGTTCAATTTTATTCTTAACTTATGTTCACTATAAGACCATAATGCTGCTTAACCAATTTGATTTCATTGACCAATAGCATAATCCATAAGCTTTCCTTCTTATTTCCATAAAGAAAAGTCATCATAAAGATATCTCTATTTCACTGCTAATTTTAGTACCATCAAATCCTCATCATAATATCGGCCATTAAACTTTAAGGCATTTCTTTCTATACCATAGACCTCAAATCCCAACGACTTATATAATTTCTTTGCATAGTGATTATCAGATACAACAGTTAAATTGATTTGCTCCAATCCCTCAGAGTTCTTCGCTTTACTGATAAGTTCATTCATCAATAACTTTCCTAAACCCTGACCTCGATTGCCTGGAGCTATGTACATTCCATAAACATTTCCTTTATGCCTGGTTTTGAGATTGTCTTCACGTATAAAGGTAACAATGCCAACTAAAGATTTTCGATTATCAAAGGCACCTACAATATACTTGTCCATTGTTGGTTTTATTCGTTCCTTTACCATGTCTAAAGAATATCCCACCTCTCTCTCATAGGTTGAACCGAATGCTTCCGGGTTCATTTTCAATGCATTCAATCGCACTTTCTGATATAAATGAGCATCGGACTCTTCTAAAATACGAATATTCATCAACTACTCACTCCTTTAATTTGCATGGAATTATGTATTGCATAATCTATTCTTTTTTTCGCTCCTAATATCCTTCTTGCACTAACCTCCCATCTTATAAAAAGCTTAATTATTTCCTGTACACTGCTGTCTCTTTTCTCACAAACAAATTATTCTATTTCATATTTTTTGTTTAACACTATTTATATAGGGAAAATAATTCTATTGAGGACTATTCCGGTTCAGAAGCAGTGGCTGAACCGTGCCTCAAATTCTTTATAATACTACGAATGGAGGAGACATGAAGAATATTATTAAAATAGCCAGTGCATTTATGGGAATTATCATAGGTGCCGGTTTTGCATCAGGACAAGAAATTTTACAGTATTTTACTAGTTTTGGAATGAAGGGAACGATTGGAGCCTTTCTCTCGATCCTATTGTTCGGATATTTGGGAATGGTTTTAACTAAGCTGGGCAGCCGGCTTCAGACAGACTCACATAAGGAAGTTATTTATAAAATCAGTGGACGTTACCTCGGCGTTCTCATCGATTCTATCCTCGTATTTATCCTTTTTGGAATTGGAATTGTCATGATTTCTGGTTCAGGGTCTATTTTCAATCAGCAGTTTGGGTTGCCAAGTTTCGTTGGCATCATTATCATGACGATTCTCATTTTAATCACAATCCTTTCCGACGTAGACCGGGTTGTAAAAGTTATTGCTATGATAACCCCTTTTCTCATATTGGGAGTGGTCGTATTATTTATACATAGTATGGTGACCATGGAATATTCTTTCTTTGAGCTTGACTCTATAGCGAACGAACAGTCTTCGGCTACAAATCATTGGCTGAGTTCTATTATTAATTATGTTTCACTTGCAATCGCAATGGGAGCATCCATGACTCTGGTAATGGGCGGCGATGAACCCAAGGAGAAAATTGCTTCGATCGGAGGACTGGCGGGAGGTATAGGTGTAGGAATTTTAATTGTCCTGCATCATCTAGCCATCTTTGCACAAGTTGATAAGGTAGGGCACTTGGACATGCCGTCTTTAGGGCTGGCCAATCAAATATCACCACTTTTTGGAGTTCTCTATTCCATCATTCTATTCGGCATGATTTTTAATTCAGCTGTTAGTATGTTCTTTTCGTTTGGTACACGCTTCTTTACCCCGAAAACGAAAAAATACAATTGGTTCGTGGTTATTTCTGTACTCGTCGCTTTTGCTGCAAGCTTCTTTGGATTCAAGCAGTTAGTTTCCTTTTTCTACCCACTGTTTGGATATCTCGGTATGATTTTAATTGTCGTACTCGTTATCGCATCAATTAGAATGAAGCCTTTAAAAGATAAAACGGATTAATCGGTATCAGTTACGCGTTTCAATAAGGATTTAGAAAAGCATTCTTCCGAAAAAAATAAAGAAATCCACTGTAATAGAAAAAGAGATTCGTCAATTTTGATGAATCTCTTTTTCTTGTGCTAATTTTACCTTTAAGTTCACCTTTACTTCCTGTTAACAATTCAAATTTAACTGAGTGTATTCGATTTCTCTTGAGTATCATCTGGAGATTATCAATTGTAGATCTTTCACGCTGAATATAGCATCTCTGCTTCCCATCTAACCCTAACTAACTGTTTCTTCATTAAAAAAGGATTGTCCCCTGCTTTGTAGGTTTTCGGTCATTTAAGTTCACCCCCTTAAACTTCGGCTCATAGTTGGCCACGGGTTTAATCCCTAAGGATTGGTTCCACTGATTATCATGCTATTATTCATTTTCACCCATATATATTAGAAATCTGACCAGGTATATAAAAGCTGTAGTACTATATCCAATTGCTTCCTATAATAAAGGGAGAAAGATCCATAAAAAAGGGTGGGGGTGGAATATGAGGATAGAAATCCAGTTAGATAGTGAATGTAAAGATCCCAAAATCGTCATACATGCTAGTGAGATGACAAATGAAATTTCAAGTTTACTTGAAAAACTTTCAGGCAATGAATACCAATCACTGATGGGTTATAAAGGTGATGAAATTCTTTTGATACAAATGGACGATATCTTGCGGATTTATACTGAAGGTCAATATGTTTATGCACAAGTAAATAATGAAAAATTGCGCTTACGACAAAGATTATACCAATTAGAAGAAATGGTCCCGCGCCAACAATTCATCAGAATTTCAAACTCTGAGATTGTCAATTTTGAAAAAGTTAAAAGCTTAGATATGAGCATAAGCGGAACAATCACTCTGAAATTCAATACCGGCGATCAATCATATGTCTCGAGGCGTTATATTAATAAGATAAAAAAACATTTAGGAATATGAGGTGATGAAGATGAAGACAATTATCGTAAGAGGGGCAATAGGATTTCCGCTAGGCGTTTTTATATCAACCTTTATAACCCTTTGCATTTCACTTGGCATTGGGGATGGGACGTTTTACGCTGTAGTACCCAGCTTAATAGAGACCATGGGTACAGAATTAAATGCCTATCTACTGCAATTTATTTTAAGCGGATTATTAGGAGTTGCTTTTGCTGCAGGCTCTATCATTTTTGAACATGATAATTGGAGTCTTACAAAACAAACAACTCTACACTTTTTCTTAGTTACCATCGCCATGTTTCCTGTCGCCTATTACTCCCATTGGATGGAGCATTCCTTTATAGGATTTTCACTTTACTTCCTTATCTTTGTGGTCATTTATTTAATGTTCTGGTTCTTCCAGTATCTATTTTGGAAGCGAGAAATTAATCGTTTGAATCATTCATTAAATAAACCATAGACACCCACTTTAGAATTACAGTTTTCCTACTAGCAATAAGGTATTCTGCCTCCTTTTAAAAATAGTTTTGATAGGAGGTAAACTTAATATCTATAAAGACACCCCAATAAGATTTGTACAACTCAAGTTATTCTTACAATAAGAAAAGGTGACCCTCTTCTCTCTAGAGTCACCTTTTCTTTTTCTGAGCCAAATTATGCGGTTTCCTATCGATTTACCGTTACCGTTGTAAAGACGAACTTGTCGTGATGATGCCGTGAGAAAGAGTATTCAAATGGTATACCAGTAATCAAAAAGGCAACTTGTTCGACTTCCAAGATAGGATCGTCAGCTCTGCAATCCAGGTATTTTTGATCCAGTTCATTTGATTTACATGCTCTGATTTTACGGTGTGCTCCACCCATTTTTAATTCAAGTGTTTCTTTAATATGCTTATATATGGAAGAATGAAGAACCTCATCATTAATACCGGGAACCAGATTAGCCGGCATGTATGTTTTTTCTATTACATATGGTTCATCATTTACAATCCTGAGACGAATAATATGATAGACAGGTGTATCAAGGCTGATCCTTAGTTTACTGGCTACTTGCTCAGAGGGAAATTGAATTTCAAAGGCAATTACCTTGCTTTTTACCTCATCATTATTGGCCAGATTGGATAGTCCAATATTTTCTTCACTGATGATATTCACTTTATTGTCATCAAATGGAGGCTCGATAATAAAGGTACCATGTCCTCTTTTCCTATATAAAAGCCCCTCTGTAACAAGAATATTCAAAGCTTTTTTCATCGTTACCCTGCTGCTGTCAAATTCTTTCGAAAGAGTATATTCGTCTGGAATCGGCTGGTCCTTTGAGTAATAATCACTCTTTACCCTTCGCCTCATTTCATTTGCAATGGCCTCGTACTTGTTCATTCCTAACACCTTCCTAAACGCTTCTTATAAGTCAATCATAAATACTATCACAGGAAAAATATAGTGTAAAAGTAAAGGTATGCAAATTATAGTAATCAATGACCTGATTCTTTGTTCTATTCCATATAACGTATTACATCGAAATATCAAATCATGCTTGAAGATATGATTATACTTATATCTTTAAATGATTATAACTTTCCCTTGAATTTGTAATCATTTAAAGGTATATATAGAATATATTGTAAAAGTTAGGGTGGGCCAACATGAAGAATCTGATAAAACTTTTTATTGATTTCGTCTCTCAATATACTATTTCCAGCTATTATTTCTGGCTTTATATACTTAGAGGTGGAATCATCTATGGGTTTGTTTCCGCTTCAGTCGGACTGATCCATGCTGTTGAACTCATTCACCGGAAAGAAGATGATTCAATCCGTTCAGCTTTTCAAGAATCCTATAAAAAGAATAAAAGTTATATAGGGTTATCGTTTCTATTGTTTTTATTCAGCGGACTTTCACTGATGTCTATCTATCCACCGCTTCACGAGGCCTTGCCTATCTTAACATGGCTGCAAATACCAATTTTGATCTGGACTTTTCTTTTATGGACCATTGCTATTTATAGTATTTACTTCCTTGCTCATGATCAACAGAATACTCATTCCGCAAAATGGATCTATGCACTGGCTTTTGATACTTGCATTCGCCATCCACTCCGAAGCCTGGTTATATTGCTGATGATCGTAGCTTTCACCTTAATAATCAAAGTAAATTTAGTTGCCTTTATTTTTTTGGCTCCGCCTCTATTAATCATTGCGACCAAAAAAATAGTCTTCATCCCTAAGATTCTGACAAACTAATACCTTTATAAAAAGAGCTGCTTGAAAAGAAGATCCTTCCTTTCAAGCAGTTTTTTCTTCCTCTACTATAATGGACTTGAAATACTTATTTTACTGAACCAGAAACTCCATTATAAATATACTTTTGAAGGGCCAGGAAGACGATTAATATCGGTGTAATTACGATAATAACGCCCGCAAGAATGACCGGCCAATCCGTTCCATATGGTCCTTTAAAGGCAAACAACGCTGTTGAAATAACCTTCAATTCAGGTGACGGCATATACAGGAATGGATTATAGAAGTCATTGTAGATTCCCACACCGCTAATAATAAGAATCGTAATCATTGGAGCTTTGAGCAAAGGCATGATAATCTTGCGATATATTTGAAAGTAAGATGCGCCTTCCATGATTGCTGCTTCATCCAATGAAACTGGAATATTGTTAAGGTACTGCAGGAATACATAGACAGCTATTACGTCTGTACCAAGATTCAGAACAATAACCGACCAAATCGTATTGAATAAGCCCATCCCTTCAATAATCTGGAATGTTGCAACCTGTGTAGTGATTGCCGGAATCAGGGTTGCAAGGAGGAAGAGTCCCATAATAGGTTTCTTCAATTTAAAATCAAATCGGTTCAAAACATATGCAATCATCGTTCCAAGCAAGAGTTTTCCTACAATTGAAACAATAAAGATGATAAGCGTATTTTTAAACCCAACAGTCATTTGGCCATCTATGAATGCTCTTGTATAATTGTCAAACGTAAATTGTTCCGGTAAAGCAAGAACACCAGTTGTCAGGAATTCCTCTTTTGACTTGAATGATCCAATAAACACAACCAATACAGGTAAAATAGCAACCGCTACTCCAAGCAGTAAGCTGCCGTATTTTACAATGGCGCCAAGCAGTTTCTTAATGTTGTATGCATGATCCTGCTTTGCTGGAATCTTTGGTTCTGTCACACTGACATTTGCCTTCATGGTCACACCTCTTTCTCTCTAGTCATGTATTTTTGAATTAATGTCACGACGATGACAATGACTAACAATATGAGGGCCATGGCAGACGCCAGTCCTAGCTTCTGGTACTTAAAGGCTGTATCGATTGTTTGAATGACAAAGGTTTTCGTTCCATTTGATCCACCCGTCATAATGTATGGGATATCGAATACACTTAGGGAACCGCTTATTCCTAAAATGATATTCAGGAACACAATCTGTTTGATACTCGGTAAAATAATGTATAAAAATTGCTGGAACCGGCTGGCACCATCAATTTCCGCTGCTTCATAAATTTCAGGATCAATGGACTGAATAGCTCCCAGGAATATGATGAAGTTGAACCCCATATATCTCCAAATCGACGTAAACGCCAGGGACATATTGTTTATAGAACGGTCTCCAAGCCATAATTGGATTTGACTATCTAACCCAAGGAAAGTCATGACCGTATCCAATGTTCCTCCGGCTTTGAAGAAATACAAGAAGATGAACCCAATAGCCACTCCATTTAAAAGGTACGGAAAAAACAAAATACCCTTCCAAAAGTTTGCGAATTTCACCTTGAAAGTTAGGATCGTGGCAAAGTATAAAGCAATTCCCAGTTGGATAAATGTCGCTACAAAATAGTAGAGACTGACTTTAAATACTGAAAAGTACTCTGGGTTTGTAAAGACCTTTAAATAGTTGGCGAGACCAACATTCTCCTTCGTCGGACTAATCCCATTCCAATCCGTAACACTGTATTGAAGCATTTTTACTAGCGGATAATAAGAAAATAATAAAAGCAAAAAAACAGGTAAAGCTGAAAACAGAAAAATGATAATACGACGCTGCGCCTTATAACTCAAATTTATTTTTTTCATCGCTTTTACTCCTCTTATCTCATTAGCTGGCCCTAATGGACAAAGATACTTTTCAAATCCTTCTGTATTAGAGGAACTGGGGTGTTACAGTATGAATTCTGCAAACACCCCAGTATATTCAATAAGATGATTCTCCTTACTTGCCAACCTCTTCCATTGCACTGGACCATTTTTTGTTCAAGTCTTTCATAATGGTATCAAAGGATTCTTTTGTATTGCCTTTTGCCGCATCGATAATACGTTGCTTCGTTGCTTCTGTTGTATCAATACCGATTTCAGATGTGTTGTTGATGTCACTAAATAGAGATTCTTCTCCTTTAGGTGATGGATTAGCCTGGATAAATTCTACTCCAGCTGTTTCCATCGTTTTAAGAGCTGCTGGCATTTCTTCGCCAACCTTAGGAGAGATGGCTCCTGTATCTTTTGTATAGTTAGATTCATCAATAAACCAGTCTACGAACTTACGAGCAGCTTCTTTTTGTTTGCTGTTCGCATTAATACCGATATTGTAGTCTCCGCCAATCGCAGCATACTGTTTGCCATCTTGTGCGGTAATTGGGAACGCTGCATACTGAATATCTTCTGGATTTTCAGCAAGAGCTTGAACTTGTTCAATTGCCCAGCTGCCTAGAACCATAACAGCAATTTTTCCGTCTGCCAAATCTTGTTTGGATTGTTCCCAATCAGTTGTGGAAGGATCAGCTTCAGTTAAACCTTTTTCCGCTAAATCATATAAAAGTTTGTAGCTTGTGTTCATTACTTTACCATCTGCAAACGGTTCTTTATCTTTCACCATTTTATTCGTAACATCCGGATCACCGGAAGCACCTGTACGGATGAAGTCCCAGTTAGTTAATGTCCAGCCGGAAGCGTAGTTTGTGTATAAAGGAGTTACATCCGCGTTCTTTTTCTTGATTGTTTCTAATGCAGCTACGAAATCTTCTGGTGTTGTTGGAACAGTATCAATACCTGCATCTTTAAATACCTTCATGTTAAGGATGACACCAGTCGTATTAACTGCAATCGGAATACCATAGGAAGTACCTTCATAAGAACGGTCACTTAAAAGCATATATTTCTTTGATAATTCATCCTGTTTACCAAGCGGCTCAAGGAAGTTTGCATTGTCTTCAGGCTTAATCGTTGTTGGAATCATGAACACATCACCGTAGTCTTCTGAGTTCATCCTAATTTGCATTTGACCGGCATAGTCTGTAATCGTTTCCACTTTTACTTCTATATCGGGATGATTTTTATTAAACTCTGCTATGTATTCATCCCATTTCCCATTACCTGTCCAGTCTGTCTTGTGGTTGATAAAAGTGATTGTTTCTTTTCCTGACTCTTTAGAATCGGAATCACTATTGCTCTTATCACTGCAACCTGTTAATGCAAGGGCCAGAGCACTTGCGGCAACCCCCATACGGAATAATTTCTTCATTCCAGTTCCCTCCAAAGTATAATTTGGTAAACGCTTACAAAAATATTGTAGCATCCTATGTTTTAGTTTGTATAGTCTTTTATTACAAAAAAGTAATACTTTTGAAATGTTGTAACTTTTTATCAACAAAACAGACAATCTTTCATTCTTGTAAATTAAAAGATTTCCTTATAATATCGATAAATAACTTTTTCTGCCGGCTTTCCATAGACAGCATAGTCCTGATCAGAATCTGCCTTTTCTATAGGATATAAATGAGCTTTCCAGTCCCATAAGGCAAATCCTTTTACCCAATCTCGCTTTACCGTTGTGCTAAACATCTTTTCGTACCACTCTTTTTGGACATTGACATCTGCTTTCCCTCTTAATGTCCAGTCATTTGGGAGCAAATCTCCACCCTCCCAGCTCGGACAGCCGGCTTCACAGAAGAAAAATGGTTTAGTGTGTTTCTTGACAACGCTTTCAATACGGTCAAGCTCTTGTTCCCATTTATCAATCGGATAATAACCGCTAGAAGAGATCACATCAACAGCGTCCCACCATTTTAGAATATCTTCTTGGTACTTATCGCAATTATAAGTAACAAGTCCGCTGTACAGCTTCCGGACCTCATTTATTAAATCACGCCATTCCTTTTCACGGCGGTCTGCATTGACCATTTCACAGCCGACCACAAACATGGAACACTTCGTTTCTTCAGCTAGTTTCGCGTAATGAAGAATGAATTCATTGTAAGAGGCAAACCATTCAGACCATTTAGGCTCACACGGAACATCGGTATCAAAGAAATTAATTTGAGCACGCCATGTCCCGTCCGAAACATTCACCATCGGTTTTAAAATAACCTTTAAACCCAGTGATTGTGCAAAATGGACCATCTCGATGATTTCTTCATCACTGACCACATTCGGATGTTCCCTCCAGTTAATTACAGTGGACTGGGGTCGATCTTGCTCTGCCACAACCGTTAAAACGACATGATCAATTCCGCATCTTTCTTTTAAAGATTTTAAAGACTGTTTTGCCTTCACATCCTCCCATTCTCCGCGCTTACTCATATAACCAAAGCTAAATCCCTTAATAAAATCCATCATATTCTCCTTTCAAATGATTTAACAAAATGTAACAAAAAGTAATATTAATAGATTGATAAGTATATACATTTGTTGTAAATTAATTATATATTTTCCATTTATTTTCGTAAAGCAAAATTAAAAAATTGAAAGTACGTGCAGATATGGATCATAAACAAGAATACTACCGTAAAATGCTTTACTTCACCATTCCAATCACGATTCAGTTATTAATCATCTCCAGTTTGAATATGATTTCGTCCAGACAAGTCTTCTTTTCATGTTGCTTGTTAAAAAGGAGTTTATTTCCTGGAAAATGATCAAAGAAAACCTAGAGCAGACGCTATATTAAGTTGCTATATATGCCCTTGCAAGCTCACATGAAATCATTCGGGCTCTTCTCGGTGTAAAACGAACGTTATCGAAGAAATGGATCCAAAATATTGTCGAAGGATATGAGGAGGCTGTTCCAGTTGGAAAAGGTTGAATTTAAAAAGGAATTAAACGAAAGAATTCTCCCCTTTTGGATAAAACTATTAGATTATGATAATGGCGGATCATATGGAATTGTGGATTATGATTTGACCTTACACAAAGATAGTCCTAAAGGAGGTGTGGTAGGAGCACGTCACCTGTGGAGCTACTCGGGCGCTTACCTTCTCACGAAAGATGAAAAATATTTGCGGGCCGCTGAGCATTCCTACCACTTCTTGATTAATGCGTTATGGGACCAAGAACATAAAGGAATCTATTGGCTTGTCGATTACCTTGGACAGCCTCTGATTGCAACTAAGCATATCTATGCACAAAGCTTTGCTATTTATGGACTTAGTGAATATGTCAAGGCATCTGACAATAAGGAAGCCTTAACCTATGCCATTGACCTTTTTCATCTTCTTGAAGATACATGTTTTTCTACTACATACGGGGGTTACATAGAGGAATTTACACAGGACTGGATACAGACCGAGCATCATCTGCTTAATGAAGGCGCCAGTGCTGTTTTTACTACTAACAGTCACCTTCACCTATTAGAAGCCTATACAAATTTATATAGCGTTTGGCCTGATAGGCAGCTGTTGAGCAAAATCAATTATCTGTTGGATTTGTTTTATTCAAAAATCTATCACCCTACAGAACATGTTTGCAGAGTCGCTTTTGATGAAAACTGGCAGCCTACAAAAGAGGCGTACTCCTACGGCCATGATATCGAAACGAGCTGGCTCTTAACCGAAACCTTAAACATAACCGGTCTTGACCGGCCAGATATTGTAGAAATGAATAAGCAGATTGCTTACAAGGTTGCAGCTGAAGGCATTGATTCGGATGGATCTATCTATGATGCTAAAAAAGAAGGAAACATACATAAGACAAGGGTTTGGTGGGCGCAGGCAGAGGCAGTTATCGGCTTTTATAATGCTTATCAGCTTACTAAAGATGAACAATTTATCCAACTCAGCGAACGTGCTTGGAATTATATTCAGAAAAAGATTCACGACCCTCGTACGGGTGGCGAATGGTTCTCAAGGCTTGATGAACATGGAGAGATAATCTCCTCACTCAGAAATAATCAATACCAAACACCTGAAAATATCGCTGACTCCTGGAAAGGATTTTATCATAACGGCCGCATGTGTTATGAGCTAATTAAAAGACTACCAGAATAAATAAAAGGCTCTGTTTAAGCAGAGCCTTATTTTATCCCTCTTCATTAATATTAGCTCAATTAGTATAGTTGTATAACCTTAAAAATGGTAAACTATTACAGTAAAGTTAATTTAGAGCTGATAGTTCCTGAAATGATCTATGGGGGATAAAATATGAATTCTATTATGAAAAATATTATGAGCTTGTTCTTTGAAAAAGTTGAACATCCAGTTAAACCTCTTATGTATGCACAAATTACTGTATGGATTGGCATGGGTATTGCTTCGTTTCCAGTGTTGTATACTAGTCGATTTTATTGGATGTATCTTATGCTTGGAACTAGCTTCCTATTAAATGGTATAGAAAATTATTTAGTAAAAGAAACAAATCGTAGAGGCTACTTAATTTGGTTTATTTGTGCACTACTCTTTTATTTGATAGCAGCGGAAGACTATTTCTTCATCTAGCTAATTGTTCGATTAAGAAATGAAAGAGAATTTGTTTAAAGGTAAATGTTTTGCTCCAAATCAATCATTTTTAATTAGGAGTTAAAAGAAGATGAGACATAGAAGGAGAAATAGAAACGGCTTTTTTAAAGAATCCCTGTTTGAGATCATTGGTGAAATAATTTGGGAGATTTTAATGTTTATACCAAGGATGATCATTCGCTTTATAAGTAATATTTTTGATTAACCTATTTACCATAGGCACTAAATTGAGGTCATCAAGTATACTTGAACGTGTTTGCGAAGCATTTCACTTAAACAATCAGATGGACATGAATAAACAAATGAGACCAAAAACATTTCTCCTTTACTAACCCTTCGCAATAACCTTTATAAACAGGGCCAAATAAAAATCCTGCATGGTATAGATGCAGGATTTGTTTGTTATTTGCTTTCGCCGTGATTTAGATGATAATTGTATACTGCTCCAATAAGATTGGCATCATTTTCAAACTTGCAAATAGCAATGTCTGGAACAATTTTTGCAATTTGTACCTTATCTAATATTTCCTTAAATTTACGATGTAATTGTGGAATCAAATCTGGTTTAGCCGAGACTCCCCCGCCAATAATAATTTTTTCAGGGTCATAGCTGTACTGTAAGTTATAGATTCCTTGTGCCAGGCTATAATAGAACTTTTCTGTTTCCTCTATTGCTATTTTGTCACCCTGCTCCGCCAGTTCAAATACTTCTTTTCCGCTAATTTTTCCGCTTGGCAGATTGAACCGTTTCGCATAGCGGACAGCCATTTTGACCGGGCTTGCTAATGTACTGAAGGTCTCATCATGGTTCAAGAGCATATACCCAAATTCTCCGCCAAAAAGATGTTTTCCATGATGAATCTTTCCGTCGACAATCACGGAACCGCCAATACCTGTGCCGACTACTACAAAAATAATATCCTTCAGCCCCTTAGCTGCACCCTTCCAAACTTCTGCAAGCGCTGCACAATTCGCATCATTTTCCATGGAAATGGGGCAACCGAATAGCTCTGTTAGCTCAGGGTAAATCTCAAAGTCATGAAGATAGGGAACAGCACTTGCTCCTTCCACGACTCCTCTTCTTTGATTGACAGCTCCAGGTGAACTGATTGCAACTCCCTCAATCATGAACTGATTAGCAAATTTCTGTTTAACCTGCAATAAGGATGTTTTCATTTCCTCCCATGTAGATGGAGTGATAAATGATCCTTTATCTACTATTTCTTCCTTATCCCAAACCGCATACTTTACAGCCGAACCGCCAATATCAAAAACAAGTAATGACATGATTTTCACTTCCTGCTCCCTTGGAATAATAAATAAACACCTAATTTGCAGAACAGTTCCGTTATTCTATATAAATTAGGTGCTTGATCAATCACTTACTTTAATCCATTATTTTCACTAACTTCTTTAATCCAATAACCCGATTTCTTGATGGTCTTCACCTGCGTATGGATGTTATTCGAAATAAATCCATAACGGTTACGGTACGCATTCTTCCATGACCAGCAGTCAATAGGTGTCCATAAATGATAACCATAGCAATTTGACCCTTCTTCTATTCCTTTATGGATCCATTCTAGATGCTCCTCAATGAATTCAATCCGATAATCATCCTCAATCATGCCTTCATCATTCAGGAAACGTTCCTCACGTGAAACACCCATTCCGTTTTCAGACACAAACCACTCGATATTTTTATAATTATCACGAATATTGATGGCGATATCATACAACGCCTTCGGATAGATCTCCCATCCTTTGTCCACATTCATCCTTCTGCCGGGCATATCATAATGATCATAATAACGGTCAGGCATCCAATCGGCTGTACTGTTTGGTGAGATATCCGGCGCCTTTACGCGAGACGGATGATAGAAATTAACACCAAGGGTATCAATCGTATTTGCCTTCAAAATCGCCAGTTCTTCCTCCGTTGATTCCCAAATCACTTTATCTTTTGTTAAAATCTCAACCAATTGTGCCGGGAATTCTCCATATATAGCCGCATTTAAGAACATCTCATTGCGCCATAGATCCGCAATTTTCCCTGCTTTTACGTCTTCTTCCTTATTGGATGCCGGGTAGGATGGAGTCAGGTTGAGAATGATTCCAATTTTTGCACCCTGATTATGAAGACCCAACTCCCTGAAAACCTTAATCGCTTTAGCGGAAGCCAGATTTAAGTTATACGCAACTTGGACTGCCTTTTTTCCATCAACCACCTTTGGATAATGGAATTGATATAAATACTGGCCGTCCACAATGACCATCGGCTCGTTAAAAGTAAACCAGTACTTAACGCGGTCGCCAAACAGCTCAAAGCATTTGCCCGCAAACTTAGCAAACAAGTCAACTACATGCTTTGATTCCCAGCCGCCATACTTCTTGTATAGCTCAACCGGAAGGTCAAAATGGTGGAGTGCCATAACAGGCGTGATTCCTTGCTTAATGAACTCATTAATCACATCATTATAATAGCGAACACCATCCTCGTTGACAGTCGCTGTTTCAAAATCGTCAATCAATCTTGTCCATTGAATTGAGGTCCGGACAGAATTGAGACCAATTTCCTTCATTAATTGAATATCTTTTACATAACTATTGTAGAAATTGGAGGCGGTATCAGGTCCAACCTGTTTGTAAAACTCCTCAGGTTCCAATTCGTACCAGTAATCAAATACATTTGCATGTTTTTTATTAAATCTACCTTCACTTTGGGGACCAGAGGTAGCTGCACCCCACCAAAAATTATCCGGAAACTTTTTCATGATTGCCTCTCTCCTAAACAGTTAGTTTATTGAATTCAAATAAAATAGTTTGCTATTGTAATCCTTCGTTTTCTCTCTGGACCAAAATTCATCCGCTTTTCCGGTAAAGTTTTCTCCGAAAAGAAGACCGATTTGCATTAAATCATCGCCAAACCTTTTCCCGTCTCCATTGATTTGGTACATTTTGTCCTCTGCCAATCCTTTTAGCTTTAATCGTTCATATGGACGATTTGGCTTTGATAAAACCTCATAATAGCCAACAATCGCCTCCGTTTGATCCTTTGAAACAACCATCCATGCCGTTTCATTGTTGGTAAACGGACTTAATAACCGGAAAAATGTCCCTTGCTGGATCAAAGCGCGATGCTGCTTGAAAAAGGTAATATCCTTCTTAATCTGGTCCTTTTCCTCCTCCGATAGAAGGGTAATATCCAGCTCATATCCAAATGTACCGAAGAAGGCAACATTAGCGCGCATTTCCATGCTTGTTGTCCTTCCCACCTGATGATTCGGAACAGCAGATACATGACTGCCAATACTGGATAATGGATAAACGAATGAAGTTCCATATTGAATTTTTAACCGTTCAACTGCATCTGTATCATCACTTGCCCAGCCTTGAGGTGCATAGTAGAGCATCCCTGGATCGAAACGTCCTCCACCGCCTGCACAGGATTCGAATAATATATCAGGATACTTCGCTATCAGCCTCTCGTATAAGGAGTAAACACCTAAAATGTAACGATGCCATACCTCTCCTTGCTGATCCGCCGGCAATGCTATGGAATAGGCCTCTGATATATAGCGGTTCATATCCCATTTGATGTAGTCAATTTGACAGTCTGATAGAATCGCATCCATTTGTTCGTATACATTTTCGACTACTTCAGATCGGGAAAAGTCCAGGACAAACTGATTTCGGCCGTGAGATAGTCTCTTGCCCGGAACCTGGATTAGCCAGTCTGGATGTTCTTTAAATAGCTTAGTATCCTTGCAGACCATTTCCGGTTCAAACCATAGACCAAACTTTAATCCCAAGGCGTGTATCTTTTCTGATAACCCCTTCATTCCATTAGGCAATTTAGCACTATTAACAAACCAATCCCCTAATGAAGAGCTATCATCATTACGCTGACCAAACCAGCCGTCATCAAGGACGAACAGCTCCATTCCAAGCTCAGCACCACTACGTGCAATCTCAAGAATTTTTTCTTCATTAAAATCAAAATAGGTCGCTTCCCAGTTGTTAATAAGAATCGGACGTTCTTTATCCCTCCAAACTCCCCTCGCCAATCGAGTACGATAAAGGTCGTGCAATGCCTGACTCATTTCGTTTAAACCAGAGTCAGAATAAACCAGTACGGCTTCTGGTGTTTGGAAACTTTCACCCTGCTTCAGCTTCCATGCGAATTGGAATGGATTAATGCCCATCATCGCTCTTGTTACTTTGTATGTATCCACCTCAATCTGGGCGAGAAAATTACCGCTGTAAATTAAACTGAAGCCATATGCCTCACCGGCATGCTCCGTTGTCTCGGGTCGAACCAACGCCATAAATGGGTTATGAGCATGACTGCTTGCTCCACGTGTACTGGAAATCGATTGGACGCCTGTTATAACCGGTTTCCTTTCAAGATGATTTTCGCGGGTCCAGGCACCATTTAAGTGAATCAATTCAAAATTATCATCTGAAAAATCGATGCTTAAGCTCATCGCTGTTTCAAGCTCGTAGTCTTCAGAACCATTATTCGTAAATTTAGCACTTCTGGCAATAACCGGCCGATCTTTATAAATCGTATAGAATATATATAATGTCAGCTCAGAATACGCATCCTTCAGCAGAATTTCGAGCGTCTCTGCCTCCTCAGGAGATTCCGTATATGTAGCCGGCAGACCAGCAAGGACTGGTTTCCCTTCCATGACTCGATAATCTGCATATTCAAAACGACTGATTCTGTCACCCGCTGGATAGCGAACCTGCTGGGCTGGGTAGCGAAAATCCGAGGTACCAAAACCAGGATACTCTTGTCTGATATGTTCCAGTGATGAAGTATGATCACCCTCAAACTGATTATTCGATGGACGTACTTCTCTTTCCATTAAAAAGTCGAAGTTTTCCTGATGACGAATACTTTTCCCAAAATATAAATGCTCCAGCTGATTGATTTGGTCCATCACGCGGAATAAATAACTTACTTTACTGTTTGATAGATGAAACTCAAGCTTGTTTTTATTTACTTTAATCAATTTATTCATATAATAGGAACCCCTTTACGCGGTCACCAAGCTTCGGCAAATATTCGTGACCATATTCCGGAAAGATAATCATTTCCTTTGGCGAAGTGATTTGATTGTAGACCGCAAATTGCTGGGCTGGATAACAAACATCATCCTCAAGGGCAATCGCCCATTTTACTTCCGCCTTAATTCGCGGTGCAAAGTGTTGCAAATCTATGTATTCAAGAGTGTTGAAGAATTCATCTTCACGCTCATGCATCGGATCACGGAAACGAAACCAATAATGAAGTTCCTCATAGGCAGAAGAAGTAATATTAAATTCAAAAGCTTTACGGTAATCACTTAAAAATGGATATTGCGCAACAACCTTTTTCACTCTTGGTTCCAACGCTGCACAAATCAATGATAGAGCTCCGCCCTGTGAGGCACCCTGAATATATATTTCCTCTTCATTGACCTCATCCATCGACATCAAAATTCTGGCAGCCTGTACAGTATCAAGAAATACAGAACGGAAATACAAACTTTCCGGCCCTTCTTCGACACCGCGGATGATGAGTCCCTTCATCGTTGTTCCTTTTACTTTAGAGTTGTTCTCAGAAAGCCCGCCCTGTCCGCGGCAATCCATAGCAAGGACAGAAAAGCCTTCAGCAGCCCAGCTTACTTTATCGCCAAAATCACCACTGTCTCCATGATATCCATGGAACATAAGCATTCCGGGTATTTTTCCATTTACTTGTTTCGGACAAACATATTGGCATCTCACCCTTGCTCCTTCAACACCAATAAAATACAAATTATAAAAATCAGCGACTCGGGAAGGAATTTCAACTCTCTCTAATTCATAATCCAATGGAAGCCGTTCAAGCTCTTCCAGTTGTTTATCCCAAAATTCATCAAAATTCGCAGGTTTTATTCCACTTCCAAGATAATTCTGATATTGATGGATGACTTTTTCTGCTTTCATAAGAACACCCCTTCTTTTGGTATCGCTTTCATTATAAAGAATATACAAAATTATGTAAATGTATATATTTTATGAAAATATGTAAATCCTTTTAAATTTAATTCTACTAGTAAAATAGACTTATCATTTTACATAAAATATTCACATTTTACTTGTTAGTATGGCTGAACAGAGGATTAAACAGTAATGGCGGAGAATAAGTTATCTAGTAAAATGCAACAAAATAATCTAAGGATGGGAGATAAACTTGGCTTTTAATGATACTTTTAGATTTGGTTCTCATGCCATCATATTTAATTCGGAGGGTCATGTCCTTCTATTAAGTTAAAGCCTAAGTCATTATATATATATTCACTACTAACAGAGCATTGTTACAAATAGGATTAATATCCCTTTCTGTTGAACTCTTTATGTTGCTAAGATACAGTTTAGTGCAATTAGAATAGAGGTCTTAATAACCTTAAAATCAAAAAGAAAATATAAACCGTATAAATACAAGGATATATACTTTGAGAAAAATTAGGGAAGCAACAAAAGAGGATATGATAGAAATTTATAAGATGGGCTATGATGTTTGGGGAGATAAATTACCATTTAAAGAATATATAACTATGTGTGAAAACTCTAGTAAGTATAAAAGGGGAAATGGTACGTTCTTGAAGCAACAGGAACAAAGCAATTATTAAGCTCCCTCGTCGTATATGAACTAAATCTTTCTGGAAAACAAGTTGTAAAAGGTATTGGTTCAATTGTTACTCCTTTTTATTTAAGAAAAAACGGATATGCTACTACTTTGGTCAATAAAACAATAAATAAATTAGAACAGGATGATAACTGTAATAACTTTTTCCTTTATAGTGATATTGGGATAGACTTTTACAAAAGATTAGGTTTTGTTGTTCTACCAAATGATAGTCAAAAATATGAAGACAGCATTTGCATGTATTATTCGAAGAAAAATGTTTTCGCCACGCTATCACTTGATATTCCTGACTACTTCTAAATACCTCCTTATTATGCTAACGACTGCAGAGGCACAAGCAGACAGCGGTATGCTATCTCTCTTTTTTCATTAACAACAATGTTTACGAATAGAGCCTTCTCAAAACAAAAATACCCCAAAAGTGAACTGCCCCCCAATTGTTAGACACACGTTTAACAATTGGGGGTGCAGTTCACTCTAACTTTCGGGGTGAAACATCATTCTACTGAGCTGTTTTTATTCTTCTATCTTAATTGACCATTTTCCATCGGCTTTGACTACAATCGCAAAATCACCGTTTTCCAGTTTATTGCGGGTGGAGCCGCTATAGTTTCCGATTTCATTGACAAGTAAGCCCGTTCCATTAATACGAACGATAAAATTAGAGGATCCCTGATGTGTGGATGTAAATTTATAGTTTCCGCCGCCGGCTCTTACAAAAACAACATCATCCCCTTCTCCACTGATTTCAGTTGGAAGTTCAGCTGGGGTTGGTGGAATTTGCTGACTTATAGAGAAATTCCAGTTACCAGATGCCTTAATATCTAAATAATAGTTACCAGTCGTATTAATCATGGCAAACGTCTTTCCTTTGTAGCTGCCAATCTCGTTGACTAACAATTCTACATTATTGCCTGCTTCATCCATCAATTTCACAATGAAGTTACTACCGCCAGTGTAGTTTCCTTCAAAAACGGCAAATCCAGCTTGCAGATTAATCATATCTGTTGATTCATCACCTGAACCGCTTAGTTTTATTTTGGACTCTTCATAGATTTTTTCCTTTGCAGCCAACTCAGCTGCCTCAGCTTCTTTTACTAATCTGTCTGCATAGGATTTAGCTTCTTCGTTACTCGCAAATGATTCAACTGACAGCACTTTCGAATAGTCCGTTCCAACTACCACGTATCCATCTGTCGCTTTTAATACATGTCCTTCATTTCCATTTCCAATTGAGTAGGTCTCTCCTGTTTCCACGTTCAATTGATCTTGCTCTATTTGCTTATAATCCTGATAATCCATCCCTTTTTGAATGGCATTTTTTACATCTGCTACGGCAGAAGGAGCAATCTCTTCCTTTTGCTCTTCTTTTGCTGTTTCTTGCTTTTCATCCGTTACGGTTGCCTCTGTTTCCACTGGAGCTTCTTCCAGCTCATCTGAACTGTTCATTGCACCAACCATAAACACGACAAACATGATTGCAGCCATTTTAAGGTGTTTCTTTGCCTTACCTGTTTTTCGTAAGCCGGAAATCACTGACAAAATCAAATAAACTATAAATGCTAAAAAACCAGCCATACCGATAAACATAAACACTGTACATATCTCCAATCTATGATGTTATTTATAGGTTAATCCTGCCAAGGTATATGGCAATATACCTGTCACCTCTATTGTTTTACTAACGCTTCCTTTACCACTTGGATTTTTAGAGGCCTAAATACCTTTTCGCTTCTATTCCATGCCAAGAATCCATGTTACGGTCGAGCGTTAAAACTAAAGAATAGATAAAAAAATTGTTATATCACTTTATATAGTCCAAGTTACCCGCCCTTCTAATTGATTTATCAGTATAAAATACCTAAAATTTGCTCATATGTATTATGATGGTTTTTTCAAGTATCTGTAAATAGTAAATTATTGGTTTGACATTGTTCTACAGGGGAATTGTGTAATAAAACGATGCATAAGGAGGAATAGAAATGCTAACATTTTTACCAAGTAAGGATCCTTCTACTATCGCAGTAGAAATGTACGGGAAATCGACTGAAGAAGATGCACGTAAATTAGATAACTTTGTAAAAGAAAATTTATTGGATGGTAAGGAATTTAATTTACTAGCTGTCATTGAAAACGTTGATGGAGCCAGCCTTAAAGGTCTGGCAGAAGGAATCAAATTCGATACAAAACGAATGAATCAATTTAACAAGATTGCAATTGTAGCAGATCAGAGTTGGTCCAATATGATTGCAACGCTCAGTAATTTGGTACCGGGCATTGAAGCTAAGCATTTTGACTCCGATCAGCTGGATGATGCTTGGAATTGGATACTCGGATATAGACAACTCAGTGACGATCCGACAAATGTCATTCTTTAAAATAGCCAGTAATTAACTCCCTACAGTTTTTTAGGGAGTTATTTTGGTTGTGTTATTAATCTATTAGCTAGCCATACTTCGATTCAGTTATAAATTAACGATCCTTAAAAGAGAGTAATCTTCTACTATATTACTTTCTTTTTTCTAATGAAAGCAGTGCCTTCTTAACATTCGTCAAAAATGGATAAATTATGTAAATATAATGATATTTAATCCTAAATAATGGACAAACGGAACATTTATTTGGTAATTTATAAGTGTAGGATAATATGCCTAATACTAAATATTAGGCGCTGAGGGGGAATGCCATCATGGCACGTATGGAAGGTAAAGTTGCTATTATTACTGGAGCGGCTCAAGGTATGGGCGCGGCACATGCTCGTAGATTAGTAGAAGAAGGCGCTAAAGTAGTTTTAACAGACCTTAATGTAGAAAAAGGTCAAGCTACAGCTGCTGAACTTGGGGAAAACGCTTTATTTGTAAAACAAAATGTTACTAGTGCTGAAGATTGGGCAAAGGTTGTAGAAGAAGCGGAAAAAGCATTTGGAAAAGTCGATGTCTTAGTCAATAACGCTGGTATTACAATGGCAAAATCTATTTTAGACATGACTGAGGAAGATTATCGCCGTATCGTGGATATTAACCAACTTTCTGTATTCTTAGGAATGAAAGCAGTTATTCCAGCCATGCAAAAAGCTGGCGGTGGATCGATTGTTAATATCTCGTCTATGAACGGAATCGTTGCTGGTGCTATCGGTTATACAGATACTAAATTTGCAGTACGCGGTATGACAAAAGCAGCTGCAATCGAATGTGCAAATTACGGTATTCGTGTAAACTCTATTCACCCAGGTGTCATTGCTACACCAATGGTTGTACAAGAAGATACAAAAGCAGCCGTAGAAGCATTTGCTAAACACATTCCTCTTAAACGTGTGGCTCAATCTGAAGAAGTTTCTAACTTAGTGCTTTACTTGGCATCTGATGAGTCCAGCTACTCAACTGGCAGTGAATTCATCATTGATGGTGGTTTAACAGCACAATAAAACTTAAAGGCATTAATTTAATACTTATAACCAAAAAGCCAAAACCTTTTAAATCAAGGTCTTGGCTTTTTGTTATTATATATACTAAAAAGCAACAGGAAGTGAATCGATTCCTTTTGAGGAAAGGGCAAATTGCCATTGAATTTCCTCCTGAGGTACATTCAGTCTTAAGTCAGGAAAACGTTTTAATAGGGTAGTAAATGCAATATCTCCCTCTACTCTTGCAAGCGGAGCTCCTAAGCAGGTGTGGACACCATGTCCAAATGCTAGGTGATGATCTATTTTCCGCTTCACGTCTAACCCTTCTGAATCAGTAAATACTTCCTCATCTCGATTCGCGGCTTTTACCGTCACAAGAACCATATCTCCTTTTTTAATATTTTTGCCGCCTATCTCTACATCCTCTTTTGCAAAGCGTGGACCCACACTTGTAGATGGACCGTTGAAACGTAATAATTCCTCTACAGCTGATGGAACTAAACTTAGATCGCTTTTTAATGCTTCAAGTTGTTCAGGATGTTCAAACAACAACATCGATCCCGTTGCGATTAAGTTTGAGGTGGTTTCATGCCCAGCAAAAATTAATAAAGTAATCATTGAGATTAATTCTGATTCTTCAAGACGTTCTCCTTCTGCTTCAATCGCAATAAGCTGACTAATTAAATCATCAGAAGGATTGGCTCTCTTTTCTGCAACCAGGTTTTGGGTGTATTCTCCAAATTCCTGTAAATGGGCTGCTACAGTAGGGTCTTGTCTCCCCCAGCCCATCCCCTTCGCAATCGCGGAGGACCATATATTGAGTTTTTCACGATCTGCGTATGGCACCCCCAACATTTCAGAAATCACATTAATTGGTAATGGGTAAGCATAGTCTTTTACAAGATCCATTTCACCCTTAGATTGAACTTTATCAAGTAATTCATCTGCAATTTCTTGAATACGCGGTCGCAAGCCTTCCATATATCTTGGTGTAAATGCTTTTGAGACCAACATCCGTAATCTCCTATGGTCCGTACCATCAACAAAAAGCATTGATTTGCCGGTAAAAAATGTGTCAGGTGCTGATGTATCTACCTCGCTATAAATTTTATCTCTAAAACCCTTTTCTCCATCAATAGAGGAAGGATCTACAGTAAATTGTTTGTGATTTTTAAGGATTTGGACTGCCTCATCCATATGTACAACCATCCAAGCTTGACGATCTGCCTCTCCCAAAGGGTTGGGAATAGAAACGATAGGCCCAAGCTCGCGCATTTTTGCAAATACAGAAAATGGATCTTCATTACTCTTTCCACTTAATACACCCAGAACCTGGTTGGAAACCATTTCTTCTGTCTTATTCATCAATCTACCTTCCTTCCATCTTTTCTTTTAGCCTTACATATTCTTAATGATTGTAAGCTCTGATACAATACTCTATTTTTAGTACTCTAATTTGTGTACTATTTCTTAGGATACTATTACCCTGCTATAGAGTAAATGCGAGTAAAGTACTTTTTTAATATAGGTAGAATGAATGTGTAGCTTCAAAGAATCCCTTTCTGTCATATGCAAATATATCCCTTTTATAATAAATACTTTTTGCTCATCTAGACACAATGTCATGGGTGAAAAAACTTATATTTACAAAAAAAGACCTGCACAAAAGCCATAATAGGCATTTATACAAGTCATGATAAGGAAATTATTTAAGCAAGATCCCATTTCATCAAATCAAATCGTCCTTCTCTACTAAAAAGAATTTCTTTTTCTTTTAGCTTAGGGAAATAACGGGCTGTGAATGTTTCTTCTCCTTCATTAATAAATATTTCTAATGAAGAGGTATCTATAAATATTTGCATCGTCTTTAGGCTATCCAGTTTACACGTTCTTGACTCTATCTTCATTGCTTTCTATAACCCACTTTCTTTTTTTCAAGCATACGTTACTAACAAGCTAATAAAAATGAGCTATAGAAGTATTTTAAGTTAAGTCTCAAGCCCTAGAAAACTCTACTGCCTATTATAGATAACCATCAAGATAGCTTCTTCCGTCTAAAAGTTTAATTTATCTGATTAGCCTGCTCTTCAGCCGAATATGTCTTTTTACAATACCATAAAAAGTAAATTATTCTTGTCATACTTTTTACGAAAGGTTGAGATTAATGGGATTTCACTACCTTTAGACATATTTATCTATATAAGAAGTACTTCTTTCTTTCTATTCAGAGCGACAATCTATGCGAAAAAAAAGCCTTTTAAAAAAGACCTGTCCTAAAGTCGTTTTTGCAGACTTCCTGAGCAGGTCTATTTTAGTGATTTCATATATTTTATCTATAAAATTATTTCGCTTTCTCCACGCAATAGCCATAAAAGCGATCACAGAGGTCTATGATTTTATCTTGACTGACCAGGGCATTCACCCATTTTTCCGGAATATTTTTCATCCCGTAATACATACCAGCTATAGTTCCCGTTATAAAAGCAATCGTATCAGTATCATTGCCCAGATTGACCGCTTCAAGAACGGCATCTTCATAGGTTTGAGATTTAAAGAAACACCACAAAGCAGCTTCAAGTGAGTGAACAACATATCCATCCGAGCGAATATCATCGCGGTCTGCTTCAAGCAAGCTTAGACTAAAGATTCTTTCATATGAAGCAAATTCTTGTTGATACTCATTCTCTGATCCAAGCTGTTCCCAGCATGTATTGAGTGCAATTTTCAAGGATTCTAAAGGTGAATGTTGATCGTACATATTCAGCAAAAATTCCACATAAATAATTGTACCAAGGGTAGATCTTGGATGGCCGTGCGTGACATGCGCAATTCTCTCTATTTCCTTTTTCCTCGTCTGAAAATCTGGCTCTTTCGATAATGTAAATACAAGTGGCACTATACGCATAAGTGCGCCATTGCCATTATCATATTCCGTTTTCCCACCACACTGAACAGCCGGTACACCTTGCTTATAACGGCTAATAGCATTTGCGGTTGCAATGCCGATATCGAACATTTCACCATATGGGGTCCAGTAGCCTTTATCCTGGTAGGAAACAAAGCGATTCATCAAATCATTTTCATCTTTTCCTGCAATTAAATTTTCAATCAGGCACATCGTTAGTGATGTATCATCAGACCATGTTCCAGGAGGCATATTATAGGTCCCATAACCGATCATATCTGTAACGCCGGCATTTCTGGCTTTAAATTCTACCGGTACACCAAGAGCATCCCCAATAATCCCGCCTATAATGGTTGAATATATCTTTTCCTTCATTGTATCTGCTGGAACTCCATCTACTTTTCTTGTCATATGGAATCCTCCCTTATACTGTCTTTTATCTCATTTTACCAAACTAACCTTTCTTCTATAACGGGATTTCCCAAAAACTTAATTCCATTTCCTTCAATTTGTTAAAATAGAATGAATATGTTAATATATCAGAATACTTAATTTTTGGATATCCCTCCAAACTACCATAAAGGAGGACTGATAAAATGAAACAAAGTTTATACCTAGCAGGTGCATTTGTAGGAGTCATTGTTGGAGCGGGATTTGGCTCTGGCCAAGAAATCATGCAGTTTTTTACGAATTTTGGCTTTTACAGTATACCTGCTATTTTGCTGGCAACTGTCTTATTTTCCTTTATTGCCATGCAGCTCTCTCAACTGAGCAGCCATATGCAAGCCACCTCACATAAAGAAATCATCGAGGTTCTTTGCGGACGTTTTCTTGGTCAAGCACTGGATATAATTTTATCGTTCTTTTTATTTGGCGTTGGTGTAATTATGATAGCAGGCGCAGGATCAATTGTTGAGGAACAGTTTGGGATTTCTGCCATCTGGGGTTCACTATTTATGACAGTTATCACCATCCTGACCATGCTATTGAAGGTAGAGAAAATCATCTCTATCATTAGCTCAATCACACCATTTTTATTAGTTATTATGATTTTTATATCAGGATACGCGCTAATTAAAAATGGAATCACTCCTATAGACATAGAGCGTAATGTTGATTTAGACAAAGCAGCGGCTTCAAATTGGTTCATGTCCGCATTACTTTATGTATCCTTTAATGTTGCTGTCGGTTTCTCTATGCTATCTGTTATTAGCGGAACGTTTAAAAATAAAAAACAAGCAGCTATTGGCGGAATTATGGGCGGTATCCTGCTCGGTGTACTCATGCTGCTGATTAATATAGGTATGATGACTGATATGGCTAATATGCAAATTGTAGAAATGCCTACTTTATTTTTAGCTAATAGTATCTCACCTTTAATCGGGAACCTGCTATCTATTATTCTATTGGCTATGATTTACAATACATGCGTGGGAATGTTTTATGCATTCACAGTGCGAATCATTCCTCAAGGACGCTTCTTTCATCCTTCAGTTGTGATATTCGGAGCAATTGGTTTTGGTCTTAGCTTTGCTGGTTTTACTACATTGGTAAACACCGTGTATCCAATCATGGGCTATGTGGGATTTATTTTACTGGCAGCAATTGGCTGGTCCTGGATTAAATCTAAGCACCATGCTCCTGAAATCAATCGCATAAACCCCGTAGCTGAAAAAGAAAAGAAAATAGTCTAGAACTTCAAAGGATTCTATCCCCGTACTATTTATGGCACGGGGCTTTTTTAATGTAATAAATGAAAATACTGCTACAATCTTTCCAGTTTTATCGCTTTAAAGATAGGGGGAGAGGATTCCATTGTTTGGCTCATCCATACTTTCACCCTTTGTCCGGTTTTTAGTTCACCTCTATAATCACTTTGATGGATGGATAGACGCCCGACATTTTTATATTTGGCTTGCAGCTCCTCAATCGGCAAATCCACGTCCTCATTCTCAAAATTTGAATCGAGCACAATGAATACAGCATCGGCTTCGCTAATGATAATTGTTCCTTCGATTCCAGGTGAGTCGATTTGTCGTTCAAGTTCATACAGATAAAGAACGATGAGAAGCAATAAGGATAACCCGATATATAGGGAAACTTTCGTCGTAATCTTCAAGATTCCACCTCCCTTACCCACCTTTATCAATACCTTCATTCTGTTATTCCTAAAATTCCCCTCTGCACTTTTTTAATTACGTATATAATTTAATAAAGGGGGAGCTGTAATGAATTGTTTAGGCTGTAATTTAGCACATAAAAAAGAAAATGTTTATGTAGTTTTTGAAGATGATTATGTTTGTTGTATTTTAGATATTGATCCTTATAACGAAGGACACGTTTTGATTTTACCTAAAAAACATGTTCGATACTTTAATGAATTTGACGATAATACGGCAAGCTCCGTAATGATGGCAGCAAAGAGGCTATCAAAAGTGATAAAAATTTTGTTTAATCCGGATGGCATTACAGTCTGTCAGAACGGTGGAGCATTTGATGAATTAACACATTTTCATATGCATGTAGTTCCGCGGTATGAAGGACAAAATTTTGCAGATTTCTATTCTGAAGATGGAGAAACACTTGGAGAAAAGGAATACGACTTGGAAGAGACGAAAAGAAAGATCACCGAAATGCTAAAGGTTTTGGATTAATTTCCACTACCTTTTTTTATTCATTCCATTATACTACACCCGTTTATTTCTTTTTTATTGCTTTGTATACCAGACTAAACTTATTAAATTTAGTAAACTAGCATCACTCCTGCTATCCCCTTCATCTGTGCCCTCCCATTCATTAGTAATTTTGTTCCCTTTTGCATTTCTTCTACGCTCTATTTCGCGCGATACCCTTTCAAGTTTATTCCCAAATGACATATACATTTTTTTCAAATATAATGGTAGGCGAGGTGAAAATATGATAACCACAAATAGCTTTAAAAGACTTGTATCAATTCTAGCAATTGCAATGCTAGCTTTGGTTACTGCTGCATGCAGTAATAACAAAGGGGAAGAAAGCAAAAAAGAGGAAAAAACCGGCTGGGAAGCCATTAAAGAATCCGGCAAATTAAAAGTTGCAACTTCCGGAACCTTATATCCCGCTTCCTATCATGATTCTGAAACAAATGAATTAACCGGATACGATGTGGAAGTAACACGTGAAGTAGCTAAACGATTAAACCTAGAAGCTGAATTTACTGAAATGGCCTTTGATGGAATGCTAGCCTCCATCAACAATGGACAAACTGACATCGCTGTCAATGATATTACAGCTACTGAGGAAAGAAGAGAAAAATTTTCTTTTTCTGAACCCTATAAATATTCCTTCGGCGCTGCCATCGTTAGAAAATCAGATTTATCCGGCATTAAAGATCTTGATAGTTTAAAAGGGAAAAAAGCAGCTGGAGAAGCAACAACTACATATATGGAAGTGGCACGTGAACATGGAGCTGAAGAAGTCATCTATGACAATGCAACAAATGATCAATATTTGCGAGATGTTTCTACTGGCAGAACTGACATTATTCTAAATGATTATTATACCCAGCGTTTAGCTGTAGCTGCATTTCCAGAATTCGATATTACCGTACATCCTAATATAAAATACAACCCAAGCAATCAAGCCATATTGATGAAAAAGGATAACAGTGACTTGTTGAACGAAATAAACAAGGTATTGGAAGAAATGAAAACGGATGGAACAATGGCGGAGCTCTCTAAAAAATTCTATGACAGCGCAGACGTTACAAAAGAAGTTCAGTTGGACTCAGTTAAATAAGTGATTGAAAGGGAATTTATATGGCAGATATCCAATGGCAATATATATTTAACCCAGAATTAGCAATCGATTCATTGCCATATGTTCTTGAAGGCTTATCGAATACCCTCTTGATTTCATTTATCAGTATGGCTTTGGGATTGATCATTGGTTTCTTTTTGGCTCTTGGACGGAGTTCAAAAAGTAAATGGCTGCGCTGGCCAGCCAGCATGTACATCTCTTTTATGCGCGGTGTACCCATTCTTGTGATTATTTTTATTCTTTATTTTGGCTTTCCGATTATCGGAATTGAATTTACTGCCATGCAAGCGGCTATTATTGGATTCAGTTTTAACAGTGCAGCTTATATTGCTGAAATCAACCGTTCTGCTCTTGGTTCTGTCGATAAAGGACAATGGGAATCCTCACAATCATTGGGTTTATCCTATTGGCAAACCATGGGAGGGATTATCCTTCCGCAGGCTGTCCGAATTTCGCTACCACCTCTCTCTAATGTGTTGCTGGATTTAATCAAAGCTTCTTCATTGGCAGCGATGATAACGGTCCCTGAAATATTTCAGCATGCCAAAATCGTCGGAGGACGGGAATTTGATTATATGACGATGTACATACTTGTAGCGATGATCTATTGGTGCATATGTGCGGCTGTTTCTCTTCTGCAGCGCTATTTAGAAAAAAGAGCTGAGGTGTATTTGCAGAAATAGAATGGCTGCTAAAGCCACTCCTCACTCAATTTCTATTGTTCGGAGACATTTATATGAAATTCCGTAGGGCACAGTTTATTGGATAAAAAGGATAGAGAATCTATCCTTTTTTCATATTGATAGAAAATAAGCAGGGAACAAACCCTGCTATCAAGTCGTTATTCGTTAAATTGACAGAAGTTAAGAATATGACCATCCGGATCTTTAAAATCGAAGGTTCGTATATCCGGGTAATCAGCTATTTCGTCGGCATCTACTTCATTTTCTATAAAGAACTTATGTACTTCATCTATGTTAGTTGTAAAGAAATTAAATGGGTAGTGTTTTGCAGGTTTTGCGTCTGTTGATTGAACAAGGGTTAACGAGGTTTCTCCTATTGTGAAGGCAGCATACCCATTTCGATTCCATCTCATATTTAATCTTAATTTTTCTGAATACCATTTAATCGAGTAGTCTAAATCGCTTACCTCTAAAAATACGGTATCAATTCTCTTTACCAGTCCTTCCATTCTTCTACTCCTTCTAATTATTTTCCATAATTAAATTCCATCAAAGAAAGTGTATTTCCTATAGAAATTGAAATAACCCCCGAAAGTTAGAATTGATATCCGACTTTTGGGGGCCACTTCTGATAGCCCTTGAAACAAAAAGGAGTATCTGCTTTTGATTTCATAAATGACTCAATCTTTTTCTTTAGCCTTCTGCGTATCCCTAATATTTTTTTGAACAGTTATGGCAGCGAATACACTTAATACAAAGGACATACCATAAAATCCTTTCTCACTTAAATCAATACTTCCCGCATTATAAAGACCGATGCCCATCAAGGCGATTGCAACAATAAGAGCAAACCAGCTAATTCCATAATAGATGGCTGTCACAGGTATATCCTCATCTCGATCTCTAACCGCCTTTTGTAATGATACTGCTGAATAAAGTCCAAATACTAATACTGCGAAATAATACCCTTTTTCGTTTAATTCCATTGAAGCATTAAATAATCCTATTAGATAAGCAGCAACCCCTACCAATAAAGCCGCCCAGGTAGCACCTTTAAAAGCAGTCGTTGGTTCCCCAGGATGTCTTTCGACCTTCTTTTTTGGAACACTTTGTTCGTTATCTAATAAATATTCATTCTCATTCGACACTGAGTCTTTTCACCTCTCCTCTATATAAATAGTAATTATGTAAAGCGGAATTCCGCCTCTATATCTATTGTATAGAATATTCTTACAAATTAGTACATATTATCCTTTTTTCGTTATTCAATTGTCTTCACAAGGGCCTATTATAGCATGCGACTAATCAAGATTGTGGTGAATATCCTAGCCTTTTAACACCCAACATAAGTACCGACACAAAAAATATAATGAGCAAAATAAAAAGTTCAACCAGTCTTGTTCTGGTTGAACTTTATTATTTTGCAGATTGATCTCACAATCTCTGAGAATCTCACAGATCTTATACGTTAACTGTCTCTGCTCTATTCGCTTTTCTCTTATGGATTTTCTTCATTACAAATCTGGCAATTGGCTGTGCTACTATTAATTCAATCCAAAATGCCACACCGAAATTCCTAAACCAGCTCAAAAAGAAATTTTGAAAAGGTTCTAAGCTGATTTGTTTTGAGCCAACCCAGGTACCGATAATGGTTAAAAGGACGGATAGAACGGTTACATTGAAAAATGTATTCATTAAAACTCTTGCATTGAATCCATCTGTTTTACCTATGAATTTAGGCATTATTTTACCAACCACAGGTCCAGCAACAAATCTCACCAATAAAACAACAATGATCCACATAATTGGAATAATCTTTAAGGTTTCGATATAATTTTCTTTACTGAAACCACGTTCCAATCCCATAATAATTGGTGCAATCGTATTTACTGAGATGATTGAAATGATGAGCATAAATAATATGCCTTCTCTTGCGTTTTGTGGCAACCTATCTTCTCTATGCATATATACCCTCCGAAAAATGAAAAATTCAGATGGCAGACGTATCATCAAGACATATATTTTTGGCATATCAACTATACCAATATCTCTACACACTGATTTAAACATATTACCATGTTAGGAGAAAAATTTTCAATCACCAATTTTCTACTTATTAAAAGACTATTTGCTCTTTAATAGATTCCAATTTTACAAGTGAACCATTTCAAGAGTTTAACTGCAAATCAATGGAAGATGTCTGAATTAGATTTGTAGCTTATTGTAGGATACTATATAGCCGTTTAAATCCTTGATTGTACCAGATAATTCACCGGATGATTGATTTGCTTCATCTATAATAGCGGTTATTTCTTTTAAATCCTTTTCCGCTTTTAACGCTGAGTATATCTTTTGCTCCAAGTTAAGTACTTCTTCATATTGATCAAGGGCTTGATTATATGTTTGTAACAGGTTAATCAGTGAGTCATGGAGGCTCAACAATGTTTCCTTATGTACTTTTTTCTGATCTATTTTACTCAGTAATTCTTCTGATTCTTTCATTTGTATTAATTGGTTTTCTACCAATGATTTGTCCTCGTCAACCATTAGTTTACACTGATTGATTGTCTCTTCAGCCTTACTTATTTGGTTTTCAGCCTTTTTTAGGTTATCTGCTCCATCTTTTACTGTCATTTCGTATAGGGATTGCAGCTTATTATTTTCGGTATTAAAAAGCTCCCCATAATTCATATTAGACTTAAAATCCCATGCCACTTGATTATGAACCTTCAAATATTTTTCATCATACTTTTGTATAACTGGTAGAATTAAAACAGCCATTAACATACTGGTTACAATTAAAGCTAGATATATACCTATTTTCTTTCTAATCATACGATTCCTCGTCCTTATAATCTCTTATCTTTATGGAAGTTTGCCGGAAAATGTTTTGATTCTTCGTATCTTTCAAATTCATAGCCCGCTTCCTTTATACTTTTAATTATTCCTGGCAATGCCTCAATGGTACCTTTCTTTTCATGAATTAAGATAATTTCCTCAGATCCATTTAATTGCTTCAGAATTTCTCCTTCAATTTTTGAAGGATTCTCTTGCAGCTTCCAATCTTTTGAATCGATTGTCCAATCCCACATTTTCAATCCTGCGTGTGCAGCTTGATCTCGCAATTTCGTATTTAACCCTGGAGATGATCCATATGGACATCTGAATAAAATCGGCAAAATATTTACCTGTTCTTTGATTAATTGCTGTGTTTCCATCACTTCTTCTACAATTTTTCCCTTTTTGTACAATCTATTATAATCATGGCTCATTGAGTGCATTCCGATATAATCTCCACGGTTGACATATTCCTTGGCCATATCCGGGTATTTCTTCATATTATTTCCGATCAGAAAATGAGTAGCCGGTATTTCAAATTGATCGAGTATAGCAATTAACTCCTTTGTATAAAGACTTGGACCATCATCAATTGTTAAATAAACTACTTTTCTTTCTTTACCATTTAATTTTTCAGGCACTTTTTTTACGGTCCTTTCATATGTAACCATGTTCAGTTCTGGATGCCCTGATTGATCATTCGTTTTGTCAGCCAAACTGGAAGTCGGCTTGATCCAGCTCATTACTGTTATGGATACTATAATAGTAACCAAGATAGTTGCAAAATTACGCATTCTTTAATCTTCCTTTATAAATCTCTATTTAACTCCTATTATATTACAATTCTTTTTCTATTGTAATATTTTAGTAATATTTCAGAAAAATAGATTAACTAAAAAGCCACTATCCTCTTGTTTAGGTTAGTGGCTATTGCATACCTATTTTTTTCTCTTAGATAATCTGCCAAGTAAAAAGGCACCGGTTGCTATCGCAAGGACCGTGTTTGTTTTTTTGGTGAATACTTGTTTCGTTACAAGGCTTATGTTTTGAGGTCTTTCAGCCAAACGTCTCATAAAGTATCCATACCAGTCTGTCCCAAAAGGAACATACGTACAAAACCGGTAGCCCTCTTTAGCCAATTCCGTTTGCATATCGAAACGGAAACCATAGAGCATTTGGAATTCAAATTTTTCATTAGGAATTTGATGATCTTTTACAAATTGCTTCACATGGTTTATGACTTTATGATCGTGTGTTGCAATGGAGGTGAACTTACCATTTAACAGATGATATTCTATCAAATTGATATAATTTTTATCAATTTCTGCTTTTGTTTGATAGGCTAATTCAGCAGGTTCCTTATAGGCACCTTTTACAATACGAAGGCGGTAATTTTTATATTTTTGTATATCATTTTCGGCTCGATGAAAATATGCTTGTATAACTGTACCAATATTATCGTATTTTTCCGATATCTGATCTACTAAATCAAAAGAAGGCTGTAATCTGGAATGGTTCTCCATATCAATATTTATAAAAATATCATACTTTGCAGCTACTTCAAAAATTTCCAACAGATTGTCTCTGCAGAAATCCAAATCTATATCCAACCCTAATTGAGAGGGTTTTAATGATATATGAGCATCGACTTTATTTTCATAAATGGCCTCAATAACCTGAAGGATTTGATTCTTCGCCTTTACAGCTTCATCTTTATCACTCACAAATTCTCCAAGATTATCCACGGTACAAGAAATTCCATACTTATTTAACTCTTTTATACTCTCAATTGTTTCGTCTATATTTGTACCGGCAACTACAGTTTGGGCACCCATTTTTAACCCATATTTTTGAGCTGTGCGGTTTAAAAGCTGATTTTCTGAAAGAGCAATGAAGAAATCTTTAACAATCATTAAGAACACCCCTTATGTTAGTTAAATAACATGAAATCAATAAATACAGAATAAATACTTGTAATCTTACACTATGGGTAGGCTAAAACTTATATGTTCATATAACCTCATTTGAAGCGCTTACTTATTTCAATATATTCATAATATAGTAAATTCCGAAAGATTTCTATAAGGAATATCTTTTTTTACTTCCGTAATAATATGCCGGCTCCCCAATAGAGCAACAGCCTTATATAATAGGCAATTAATCGATTTAATGACCTTTCCTATATTTTTGATTGAGACATATGCAACTATAGTGATTGTTCTTTTAACAAGTACAGGTATTGGCTTCAATCTATATACCGCACTCCATTTCTTTTATGTACTTAGCCCTATATTAACTTGTCAGCTAGTTTTCTCTCCGTGATTTATGGCCTATTTTTCTCGTAACTTAGTTTGTTTCCTAGACTTACTAAGTAGATACCTTCTATAATAATGTTCAAATACCTATGTAAACGCTTTCTATTTTAAATGAAAAGGAGATTAGGACATGTCACAAAAATTAGTACGTAAGTTTCTAAGTTTCGGATTAGCTATTGCCCTTGTAACTCCTGTCTTTTCCACTGATATTGCGAGTGCTAAGCCATTAAGTGCTTTAAAAGCTTCCCCTTTATATGAAAGGTACGAAGATTCTTTCACAATTGGGGCTGCTGTCGAACCCGATCAATTAATGGGTAAGAGCGGTCATGTATTAAAGCGTCACTATAACAGTATTGTTGCAGAGAACGTAATGAAGCCTATATCCATCCAACCCGAAGAGGGGAAATTCAATTTTAAAGAAGCAGATAAAATTGTGAAATTCGCCAAGAAAAATGATATGGATGTTCGTTTTCATACCCTTGTATGGCATAGCCAGGTTCCTGATTGGTTCTTTATTGATAAGAACGGGAATAAAATGACCGAAGAAACCAATCCAAAACAGCGGGAGAAAAATAAAAAGCTATTATTACAGCGTTTAGAAAAACACATAAAAACGATTGTCAAACGGTATAAAAATGATGTCGACTCATGGGATGTTGTAAACGAAGTGATTGACGAATATGCATCAAATGAGCAGAAGCTACGTGAATCTCCTTGGTATCAAATAACTGGTACTGATTATATTAAGGTAGCATTTAAAACAGCTAAAAAATATGCAAAAAAGAATGCAAAACTGTACATTAATGACTACAACACAGAGGTAGAACCTAAAAAAACCCATTTATATAACTTAGTTGTTGAATTGCTTGAACAAAAAGTCCCTATTGACGGTGTCGGTCATCAAGCTCATATTCAATTAGGCTGGCCATCCATTACTGAAACGGAGGAATCTATTAATCGTTTTGCTAGTCTTGGTTTAGATAATCAAGTAACCGAGTTAGATGTGAGCTTATACGGCTGGCCACCAAGACCTGCTTATCCTTCATATGAGGATATTCCAGAAGAAGAGTTCCAGCGTCAAGCTGCCAGGTATAATGAGTTATTTGAAATGTATGAGAGATTAGGAGATAAGATTAGTAACGTGACATTCTGGGGAATTGCAGATAATCATACATGGCTAGACGACCGTGCCGAGGAATATAATAATGGCGTTGGAAAAGATGCACCATTTGTCTTTGATCCGAATTATAATCTTAAGCCTGCTTATTGGGCAATAATGGACTAAAATAGATACCAAGAATAATTTAGTATAAGAATCCTTAGATATCTTCATATACTATAGTAAAAGAGGAAGCTTATTGCTTCCTCTTTACCTTTTAGTTACAGGATATATTCTTTTGATTAACCTGATCACTGTTTTCCTTAGATTGCTATTTGTTAACTTATAGTATTAACCTGCAAGTTTTCCAATTTGAAGCTCATACATTTGATAATATTTGCCTTTTAATTCCATGAGTTCATCATGGTTTCCTCTCTCCACAATTCTTCCTTTATCGAGAACAAGGATTTGGTCAGCGCTTTTAATAGTAGAAAGACGGTGTGCAATAATAAAAGTGGTTCTACCTTTCTTTAGCACCTCCATTGCTTCCTGAATCAAGCTTTCTGTTTCTGTATCAATACTGGATGTAGCTTCATCAAGAATCAGGATAGCCGGATTAAAAGCCAAAGCACGGGCAAAGGATATTAATTGGCGCTGCCCTGATGAAAGAGTACTCCCTTTTTCAACTACCGGTTCATCAAACCCATGTTCAAGATTGGCCAACACGCGGTCAGCTCCCACATCCCGTAACGCTTTTTCAGCTACTTCTCTCGAAATTTTTGGATCATCAAGTGTGATATTCGAAAGGATGGTTCCAGTAAACAAATATGGATCCTGTAAAACAATTCCCATATGCTCACGCAAGGTTTGATGTGGGATATCTTTCAATTCTATCCCATCAATGCGGATAGCCCCCTCCTGATAGTCATAAAATCTGAATAACAGATTCATAATGGAGCTTTTCCCAGAGCCTGTATGCCCCACTAGGGCTATTGTTTCGCCCTGACTAGCCTCAAACTGAATATCCTTTAATACTTTTTCTCCTTCTTTATAGCTAAAAGATACATGATCAAAATCAACATGCCCTTTAAAACGTGGCTTACGTTGATCCTCAACATCAATACCTTCCTCATCCAGAAGTGCAAATACGCGTTCACCGGCTACCATCGCCTGTTCAAAATTTGCAAACTGATTGACAATTCCTGATATTGGGTGGAACAGACGATTTAAATAATTCACCATCGCGTATAAAACGCCTAGACTGACGACTGATTCACCAGATGCTGCCATACCTCCGAAATACCAAATAAATAGCGTTAATGTAATAACACGCAAAGCACCTACAAGATTTCCATTTAACAAGGAATTTAATTTTTGCATTTTACTTTGGTATACATAATGCTCTGTGTTCAGTTTTTCAAATTCCTCTGTTGTTTCTTTCTCCCGCTTGAATGCCTGAATGATATTCATCCCATTTATGGATTCGTTAATCATGGCATTAATATCACTTATACGTGCCCGAATGACCCTATTATACTTTGTAGCAAATTTACGAAATAATAATGTCCATCCAACGAGCAGCGGCAGAATAATCAATGTCACCATTCCAAGCTTTACATTAAGCAAAAATAGGGCAATGATAATTCCGATAATATTAACCGTACTCGAGAAAAAATTAGCTAAAACCCTTACATACAGCTCCCGAATTGCTTCGGTATCATTTGTAATCCGTGCCACTACCTTTCCTGCCGGTAAATTATCAAAGTAGCGAATCGGCAGTCTTTGAATTTGAGCAAAAACGTCCTTTCGCATTGTTTGAATAATTCGATTCGCTGCTTTTTGTAAATAATAGCTCTGCCCATATTGAAAGAAGAATGCCACAACCATAATTCCGAAATACAGAGCAAGTAATTGCATTATACGGCTGATCTCTGGCTGATAAAACGCCATGATTTGTGCTCCTGACAATTTCTGAGCCTCATAGGTTGCTCTTTTTTCTCCACTAGTAATCACCAGCTGCCCATCTTTATAGGATCTCTTCCCATCAAACTCTATCGGTTGGTTTAGGAATAAAAACGTCGTCCCAACCTGTTGGATGGCAACCTCACTTCCGGTCCATTCCCCATCCTCTACATAGGCCTCACGTTTATATGTGCTCCCCTGATAGTGAACGGCATCCTTTGTATTCTTCGTTTCCACCCATGGAGATTCAATCCCCATGATATGGTTGTCTATCATGTTTTTCCCGATATAGGGTCCGATTAAGTCCGCCCCTACTGAGATGGATAACATCATTAGTGCTAGGATAATGGTTCCTTTACACTTCACTGCATATTGATATAAACGTTTTCCCGTCTTCCAACCGGATTCCGTTTGTTCCAAATGTTCGTTCATTAGGCGCTCACCTCCTTGTTCGCTTCAATTTGCTGGCGATCAAATTGTTCTTTATACCAGCCCTTCTTATTGAGCAGCATTTCATGTGTGCCTTCCTCAATCACCACTCCATCATCTAGTACAATAATCCAGTCTGCATGCTGTACTGCTGATAATCTGTGAGTAGTGATTATCGTCGTTTTGTCGCTTCGTTCATTCCGAATATTTTCGATAATCGTTGTTTCTGTCTTGGCGTCCACTGCAGAGAGGGAGTCATCGAGAATCAGAATCTCCGGATCTTTAATTAACGCCCTGGCTATTGAAATCCTTTGCTTTTGTCCGCCAGATAAAGCAATACCTTTTTCCCCAACCAGCGTCTCCAGTCTGTTCGGCAGTCTCTCTATATCTTTTTCAAAATCAGCGAGGCGAACTGCTTTCCAAAACTCTTCATCAGTTGCTTCCATTTTTCCAAATAAAATATTCTCCCGAACTGTTTTAGAAAATAAAACATGATCCTGCGGTACATATCCAATCCATTCCCGGACATCCTCAAGATTTTGTTTTTCAATCGGTACATCGGATAGGGAAAGAATTCCGTTTCCAGCAGGATATTCACGGAGCAATTGTTTCACAAATGTGGTTTTTCCACTTCCTGTTTTTCCGACGATTCCAATGGTATCCCCGCTATCGATTTTGACATTGATATCGGCTAGATTATCCACCTTTGAAGAAGGATAACGGAATACTACTTGATCAAATATAACGTTCTCTAATTCCGGGACATCCACTGGATTCGGATCATTTTTTACATCCTCCTGAGAAGATAATGTTTCGTTCATGCGATCGAGAGAGGCATTTCCTCTTTGCATGACATTAATTAATTCCCCAATGGCGATCATCGGCCAAATCAGCATCGATAGATATACGTTAAAGGTCACAAGCTGCCCAATTGAAATGGCTTGAGCGAATACTAGATTGGCTCCATATCCAAGACTGATTAAATAACTGATACCAATAACGAATGTGATAACCGGATCAAACATGGCATCTACTTTCGTTACTTTCATGTTTTTCTCATATACATCTTCTGTCATCTCTTCAAAGCGTTTTTCATCCGCTCGTTCCTGTACATAAGCACGAATGACACGGACACCCGCGACTGATTCAAGGACCTTGTCATTTAGTTCACCAAAAGCATCCTGTGCTACTGTGAAGTGCTCATGAATTCGCTCTCCGCCCTTTTTGACTGCCCATGCCATAATCGGCAAAGGTAAGATGGCGGCAAGCGTAAGTTCCCAACTAATTGTAATGGCCATTGTTGCTAAAATCGCAATCATATATAAGGTAGAATCCATTAACGTTAAAATACCGAATCCTGCTGTAACGGATATAGATTTAAGATCATTGGTTGCTCTTGCCATTAAATCGCCTGTACGATTCTTTTCATAGAAGGTTGGTGTCATTTTTAATAAATGACCTATAAATCCTGAGCGCAGCTTCCGCTCTAAAACATACGCTCCACTAAATAACTGGTAATTCCATATATAGGTTAGTATATAGAGGGTGACCATTAACCCGATCATCCACCAAACATAGGTCATGAGTGTCTCCTGATTCATTTCACCTATACTCATGTCATCTATGGCCATCCCAACAATCATCGGTGGCAAAACCTCCAGCACATTTACGATATTCAATAACGCGATTGCGACTGTATACCGAATCCAGTGCTCTTTAAAAAACCAACCTAATTTCTTTAAAACCGAAAACATTCCATCTCCTCCTTTGTCTTAACCGAAGAACATTTTAATTGCTACGTACTGTTTGCCTGTATGTCCCTTGAGATTTTTACATTGACCACATTTGATTCCATTTTTCTTCCTCCTTTTTTGAATGCAACTTAAAATTACCAACAAAAAAAGACTGCAACGATTACGTGTTGATACTTCCTCCAATCAAAAGAAGATTCGAACGTAAAAACGTCCAATCTTTACATTTGAGTTAGACAAAAGTACTCACGGCAACGTGCAGTCTTTTCGTTTAAAACGAGTTAAATCATATTTAAACGGGAGGACTGCACAAATCTCATATCGACTCGATGATACGCTACAACAATCACTGATTTTTTCATCATACAGTCCTCCTTTCATTGATAAGTAAATTGGTAAGTCTTTACACAGATTACTACTATTTGAATTGTTAGTCAATTACAAATTTAAAATATTTTCAAAAATTTAATTGCATGTTCGCTCATTGAATTATTTTTACAAAAACATCCATACTACCTTGCATTAAACAGTACCGTGTGTAATACTATAGTTACTACTATACAATGTATAATAGCGAAGGAAAGGAGGCTTTACGATTGAATGTCCAATTCAAAAAGGGCGTTTTAGAGCTTTGCGTACTTGTTATGTTAAATAACAAGGATCGTTATGGATATGAGCTCGTTCAGGGGATTTCCGATAAATTTGAAATTTCCGAAGGAGCCGTCTATCCGCTTCTCAGACGACTTACCAAAGAAGAATATTTCACGACCTATTTACAGGAATCTACAGAGGGGCCCTCTCGTAAATACTATCATCTAACAGAAAAAGGCCGGGATTACCTGAAGCAGCTGGTAAGAGAATGGCAAGCATTTTCCACAGGTGTTAATCAAATTATTGAGGAAGGTGAAGTACAGTGAATCGGGAACAATTTTTGCAACAATTATCTAACCATCTTAGCGCCCTGCCTAAAGAGGAACGCAATGACATCTTAAATGATTATAATGAGTATTTTGAAAATGGTTTATTAGAGGGAAAGTCCGAGAGTGAAATATCAGATAATCTTGGTTCTCCTGAATTAATCGCAAAGGAATTAAATATATCGAATACATTTGCCGAGATAGACAGGAAGATGACCTTCTCAAACGTCTTTGGTGCGATTGGATTAACAATTGGACTGAGCTTTCTGAATCTAATTTTTGTCCTTGGTCCTGCCATAGCTCTTGGAGGTATATTGTTAGGCGGTTGGGGGGCAAGTATCGGTCTCATATTATCACCATTCCTCCACCTGATTGGTATTATATTGGGTTTCAATCAGGCCTATGCATTTGAAGTTTTTCTTTCAATCGGGTTCAGCGGTTTAGGAATTCTCCTCTTGTTTGGCATGTATTATGTAACCATCTTTAGTTCTAAAGTGTTTATTAAATATTGCAAATGGAATGTTTCAGTTGTAAAGGGAGGTATGAAGCATGTATAAAAAGTGGCTGATTGTAGCTGGAATACTCATCGTTATTGGCTTTTCAGGAGCATTGCTGACTGCAAAATCGTTTTTTTCACTTCAAAATGAGAATGACAAACAAACGAAGCAGTTTCAAAGTTCAGAGATACAATCGATTGATGTCAATAATACCGTAGGGACAATCAAGCTGGCAGAAACATCTGGAGATGAAATTATTGTTGAGACAATTGGGTCTAAAATGTCCAATCCCATAAAAATAGAAGAGAACGGTGAAACCCTGTCCATTACAAACGAGGCGGATCATACTATTTCTCTAGGTGTTAATTTTAAAAAATCATCAGAGAATATTACAGTCTATTTGCCAAAAAAACAGTATGACAGAATCTCAGCATCAAATGAAGTCGGTGAAATTACAATCTCTCAGATTAATGCAGCCCACTTAAATGCAGAATCAGAAGTTGGAAGCATTCATATAAGCGATGTATCCTCCACTTCAATAATCGCTTCTTCAGAGCTAGGGAACATTAAGATACAAAAATACAGCGGCAAGCTCCAGGTCGATAATGAAGTTGGCTCGATTGATATTTCGACCGATGAAATCACTGAACCGCTTATCGCCAAAAATGAACTTGGAGAAATCGACTTAACAATTAATCAGGATCCAAATAACATCTTAATTACAGCAGACTCTGAGATTGGCAGTAAACGAATCTTTGGCAAAAAAACCGGAAGTTATATGAGTGGGGATGGAAGCATTACAGTTCAACTGAGCACGGAGACCGGCAGTATTCGTGTTACTGATTAATGAAAAACCCGATAAAACCTTCAAGGGCTTTATCGGGTTTATTTTCAATTCTATCAAACAGCTGTTTTAGCCTGATTTTGAGCAGCATCCACAAGGATGAATACCGCTGACAACAAGTGCATAATCATTCCAATACCAGGAATGAAGCCAACAACGGACGTTACAATTCCCAGTATATTTCCGTTAGCTTTTATTCCGGCTTTATACGAAAAGACTACAATGATGATATGGAAAGCAAGCATAATAAATAAGGGTACCCATGCCATGCTTAGGATAATTGTTCCTCCAAGAACAGGTATACCTAATAATGCTTCCATACCGCCTGATACCCATTTTAAAATATTAATCATTTGACGACTCATTACTAGCCACCCTCTCTCTTATATATTTTTTAAAATATTATTCTATAATAACTATATTTACTATATACCCATTAATCTAAATATTATTAACTATATTTTTCAATAAATATGTATTATGTTTATATAATTTTGTCTTTCTTATCTTTATGTACATCCATTTTTCCAGTAACCATCTAACACGTTGCTGCTATTATAAACCTCCTCCTGCCCTACTTCATCAATAGAACTACTCCCCATCAATTAAAATTCCAAAAAAGATAACAGCACAAGCGGTATCGCCATACATAAAGAATACCTTTTAATCGTAGATTGCAAAGATATGAAAGTAATCAATCAAGATGTAGATAAGATTATTTATCAAAAGGAAGGATTAAGTAAATCCATAAATGCAAATGCTGACAGCCAATACATTCAATTTACCCCTTTCGATGCGAGTTTTTCTGCTCAGATTATTTTTGATCTATTTGACCGTATTTTGGAGCCGAATAGCTTGAGGAAATCCGATATTGCTGCATTTTGTATTTCACAATTTGCATATGGAGATAAGTTAACCATTGAACAACACTAGGATATCCAAAGCCAAAAGGTCATTTATATTGGAGATCAATATGGCTATACAGGTTCGAGCAGTCCGTTCCTCGCTTTCCATGAAGGGATACAGGATGGGCGTATTAAGCGCGGAGATTATGTTATGTTTTGGACAGTTGGTGCAGGACATCAGTTCATCGCTATGTTATGGAAATACTAATCTCTTTATATAAAATGAAACGGATCTAGCATCAAGTCGTTGCAGGAACAAAAAATCCACCTTGTTTTTTAGGTGGATTTTCTCTTATCATTTTTTATTAAACTGACTTCGCCCGAGCGTTTCAACCGTCCTCGGAATTAAACTGTAAATCTTACTTCCCGCATTCATCCAGCCTGGTGCATTAATTTCCCGCTTATTTTTTAGCATGATATTCGTGATTTTTTCTGCCAGCTTGACCGGATCAATCATCAAGCGTTCAATGTTTTTGATATACGTACCTTCTTTATCTGCGATATTAAAGAAATTGGTTTTAATCGGTCCAGGATTGACGGATGTAACAAAAACATTCTCTGTATGCATTTCCATACGTAAGGCATTTGTAAATCCAAGTACCGCATGCTTCGTTGCTGAGTAAACACTTGATTTCGGCGTCGCCATTTTCCCAGCCTGGGATGCAATATTGATAATGTGGCCTGATTTCTTTTCTGCCATCGCAGGCAGTACCATTTTCGTACAGGCAATGAGTCCAACCACATTTGTATTGATCATGGATTCTGTATCATCTAAACTTGCGTCCAACACTTTCTCGAAAATTCCAAAGCCAGCATTGTTCACCAGAACATCGGTATCTCCCACTTCATTCTTGATGTGGGCAAATGTCTGTTCAACAGCATTCCGATCGGATACATCCAATGTATATACATAAACCTCGCAATTAAAATCAGTCATTAATTCTTTACGGATTTTTTCTAATTTGTCCAAACTCCGTGCGATTAAAACCAATTTTGCTCCACTTTTAGCAGCATGTCTGGCAATTTGTTCACCTAACCCGCCTGAGGCACCCGTAATCGTAACAATTTTCCCACGAATTCGTTCATTCATGTACTTCACTTCCTCATTAATGGTCCATTATTTATTATAATACCATACGACACCATCAACCATTTCACTTTCAATTTCATGAAGACTATCTAGATAATCGAGTTGGCCCAATGTCTCAAACAATGCCAGTGCTGGATCTCTCTTAACAGCCTTCGGAAATAATTGTATAGCTAATTCCAAGACGTTCCGACGGTCTTCCCCAATGAGGCTTTTAACATGAAATGCCCGCTCATGCTGATTTTTTAAACGTTTCTCTATTAGCTGGTATGGTTCAGTAATGTCCTTTCCATGCCCTGGATATACGATTGTCAGTCTTTCATTTTGCAATCGACGCAAGCTATCATTCAGTTGCAGTTGCGGCTTCAATCTCTCCTGCTCTGCCCTTTTCGGTACCTCCAGAATCGGGTTAGGTGAAATTTTACCCAATAATAAATCTCCGCCAATCAGTGTACCTGACTCTTCATGATAGAAGGATAAGTGACCCTGTGAATGGCCAAAGGTTTCCATTGCTCTCCAACCAGGATGGCCGGGAATCCAGTCTCCTTCTTTCAAAAAATGTGTGAGGGGTTTTGAACCCGAATACGTATATAGGGACTCTACATCATTGGCATATTTCATCAATTGCGGAGGTACGCCAAATTGCTTTGCCATACTTGTAAAATAATCTTTTTGTTCCTTCATAAATGCTGGATCCCTTTTAAGATACCGCTGGTTATCTTCATGTCCATACAATGGATCTTCTTGAAATACATCAATTAATCCACAGTGGTCAGAGTGGTGGTGGGTTAATATTACCTGTTCAATATCAGATAGCCTATATCCCAGTTCCTTTAACTGCCGTTCAAGTGCCTCTTTTGCTTCCTGTGTTTTAATTCCGGCATCTACCAGAGTTAAAGCATCTCCTTTTAGAAGATACGTATTTACATCTCCGACAGCAAACGGAGTCGGTATAATAATTTTTTCAGCTACCCTTGTAATCGAACTCATCTCATTACTCCCTGTTATGTATTTTAGTAATTATTTTTACATAATTTGTATGAAAATTCCATCATAAAGTTTGAATATTCTTGACACATGAGCTATTTTTTTGCATAATTTCTATTAATATCAAATAAATATACTTATACAAGCGTTCGAGAAAGAATAGTAAATCATGTATGGCGTAAGAGAGTGAAACCCGTTGGCTGTAAGGTTTCGCCGCCCACTGATGATTGAACCTGCCTTTCGAGCTGTCAGGAAAACCTGGCCGTCCGACCGGGCGTTATCCGGTATAAAGATGCAAGCATTCTAGAGCCGAATGCTCGTAAATTAAGGTGGTACCACGGAAGAATAGCCTTTCGTCCTTTACAGGATGAAGGGCTTTTTTTATTTTTACAAAGGAGGCAGGAGCATGAATAAAAAAATTGCTTTTCTTGGAGCCGGTTCTATGGCTGAAGCATTGATTGCAGGCATTGTAAAAAAAGGGGCAACTTCACCCGGAGATCTTTGGGTCTGTAATCGGAACAATGATCCTCAACTAGAACGCTTGAAAAAAAACTATGGCGTTATTCCATGCCGCAACATGTCCTCCCTTCTATCTGACGCAGATATCATCCTGATAGCCGTTAAGCCGAAGGATGTTTATACAGTCTTACAACAAGCCAAACCTTATCTAACCAGTAAGATGGTACTTATATCTGTTGCCGCAGGAATTTCTACTCAAAGCATTGAAGCCATTTTAGAGAATACTATGCCGATTATTCGGGCTATGCCAAATACATCTGCGGCAGTTGGAAAATCCGCCACTGCTATTTCAGGGAACATCTATATGAAACCAGAGCATCTTACACTGGCTAAAGACATTTTCAATACGGTAGGAATGGTCGTTTTTACAGAAGAAGAGAAAATGGATGCCGTCACAGGCCTCTCTGGAAGCGGACCAGCATATATTTATTACTTAATTGAAGCCATGCATCAATCAGCCCAACAAATTGGTCTTAATCATCAAGAAGCTCAAACTCTGATTATCCAAACGTTAATGGGAGCTGCCGAAATGGTCCACTCCTCCGATAAATCTCCTCAAATGCTGCGTTACGAGGTAACAAGTCCAGGAGGAACTACTGAAGCAGGTATCCAAATCCTTGAACAACATGGCGTTAAGGAAGCCTTTATTAAATGCATTCAAGAGGCTACCCTCCAATCAGAGCGTATGGGTAAGGAATTAGGAAGTAAAATCAAAGAAAAAATTCTATATGAGTAAAATAAATAGTTATATGATGCGCGTATCAATTACAGCACTTCTCTAAGCGCATTCAGAAAAATGGTCAATCATTAATCATCTAACGGGAGGATTATACTATCCTCTCTTTTTTTACTATCCCACTCCAGTAGGCTTTCAACATTCAGCCCAGCAAATGTTAGAATCCCGCTCTCCCCTCATACATGATGAAATAATGATTGAACTTTTAAGGCCACCTCCATTGGTCTTACGTCAATAGATGTTAACTTTTCAAGACCCACCCATATTGGCAGGTACGTTCCTCTTCCCCTTGTTTTGTTTGTATATTCATCACCTTGCCCGGTGCCTATAGTTCCAGATAAAATTTTTGCCTTGTAGAAGTATTGGTTATTTCCGTTATATTTTACTTTTGAAATACATTCATTAACATTTACACCTACCCCCAATTCCTCGATGGCTTCCCTTTTAGCTGCAGCTTCAGGTGTTTCACCATTCTCTATGCCTCCTCCAGGAAAAACATAATAAACAGAAGCATTCAAACTTCTTTTAATGAGTACTATCTGATTGTTTTCTATAATTACCACGGAGCTCCGATCTCTCATAGCCATTCTCCTCCCTGTTTACGAGTATTGTTCTTGATATTTTTTATATAAAACCATGACTTATAGCAAAATAGCTGACCTTTTAACATTCGTAACATATTAATAAGGTAAAGAGGAATTTTCATAAGCTAATTTTAAATCCATTAATTCTCGAGAGTAATGATTGCTGCAGAAATTTAGGCTGTCCCAACTTTAAATATTGTCCAATCCATCTATCACTTTAAACCATATGATGGCTATGTAATGGGAATTCGCTCCCATTATTGCAGCAATGAACAGGAGGTGTCTGTATTGAGTGATTCTTATGGTGGTAAAGGTGTAGGAAGCTTTGCTTTCGTTGTTGTTCTTTTCATCTTGTTAATTATTGTCGGTGCTTCTTATGTTGGAGGCGGCTACGGCGGTTACTAAGTAAGATCGGGGGCATGTACTCGGGGATTCCCGGGCCACATGCTCTCTTCCTTTTATTTGAAGCATTTGATTAGTCACCCCTTAATCCCAACTGTTATACTTGGTTACTGAAAGGAGTTGTCATCAATGACTAAATCATTATTATTTGAACCATATACAATTAAAAATATAACTCTTAAAAATCGGATTGTCATGTCACCGATGTGCATGTACTCCAGCTACGAACGTGATGGAAAAATACAGAACTGGCATATGACTCACTATACAAGCCGGGCTGTCGGCCAGGTTGGTTTAATCATCGTGGAAGCAACCGCAGTTACTCCGCAAGGTAGAATTTCTGATCAAGATTTAGGCATTTGGAGTGACGATCACATTGAAGGTTTACATACGCTAACTGCTATGATGAAGGAATATGGCACAGTTCCCGGGATTCAGCTCGCTCATGCAGGGCGAAAAGCTGAGCTTGAAGGTGAAATTATCGCACCTGTTTCTGTGCCTTTTAATGAAAAAATGAAAACTCCTAGAGAAATGACCAAAAAGGATATTGCCGATACAGTTGAAGCCTTCAAACAAGCCGCTATTCGTGCCAAAAAGGCAGGATTTGAGGTTATGGAGATTCATGGCGCACACGGATACTTAATCAATGAATTCCTAACTCCTGCCGTTAATACTCGTACCGATGAATATGGCGGATCGCCGGAAAATCGTTATCGATTCCTAAAAGAAATCATTACTGCTATTAAATCTGTTTTTGACGGCCCATTATTCGTCCGAATCTCCGCTAAAGATTATCACGAAGACGGATATGAACCGGAAGATTATATTCAATATGCCCGTTGGATGAAAGAAGACGGAATCGATCTTATTGATGTAAGCTCCGGTGGTGTAATGTCAGTACCGGTACCAAGCTTCCCAGGCTATCAGGTCCCAATGAGTGAGACAATCAAGCATGAAGCCAACATTGCAACTGGTGCCGTCGGATTAATCACATCTGGCGTACAAGCGGAGGAAATCTTACAAAACAACCGTGCTGATCTAATTTTTATCGGTAGAGAATTATTACGTGATCCATATTGGCCTAAAAATGCTGCCAAGGAACTGCGTGCTTCTGTTGAAGCTCCTGTGCAATACGGTCGCGGTTGGTAATTTCCTTCGATTAAATCATTGTTTTGATTTAATAAAGTACAGGAAACAAATTAAGAAAAAAGTATCGTTTCTATAGAAACGGTGCTTTTTCTTTTTTTGAACCTTAAAATTCGACAGGAGAATACAAAATAATAATGACGAGATCTTAAACTAAAATTAAATAATTACATATTGGAACAATTCGATGTAGCTGTAGATTAGTATTTTTCCTTCACATCCGTACCAAAGGGACAAACATTTCTTCAGTTTCTCTTATCAGAATTTATTTTTCACAACAATTACATTATTTTCATGTTAAGACAAAAAAATGAATGCCGATAGTTAATTGAAGACCATTGTGACTTTCCTAATTGATAGGAGGAAAAATATATTGAAAAAGAAAAAAGCTCGTTCAATCAAGATTAAATTATTGATGTTAACTTTAATAACGTTAATCATTCCTGTAATCGTTATCGGTATCAGCGTATTTTTTATCTCAAAAGATCAATTGATTGAAACAGAGAAAGAAAATCTCCAAACAAACACTGATATGACAATTGGAATGATCGGACTCTTACACCAACAAGTGAGTGCTGGTTATATTTCCTTAGAGGATGCACAGCAACAATTAAATGAAGAGATTCTGGGAGAAGAAGAGCAAGTTTATCAAGGTTATGATTTTGGAGAAGATGGAGAACTATCTGCAATCGACAAAGATGGCACTCTTACCTTACATACTAAAAACGCAGATACAAATTATAAAGACCTTAAAACAAACGGAGACAAAACAGTGGATCAGCTGATTCTTGAGAAAGGTGAGAACGGGGCTTTCATATCGTATTCTTCCAAAAAAGGTGATGTTGAAAAAATAGCTTATGTTAAAAGGGAACCTTATTGGGAATGGACGATTATATCCAGCAAACCCGTCGCAAAAATTACATCTAAATCATCTGAGCTTGCCTGGTTAGTAGCTGTAATATCAATTGGCTCTGTCATCATTGCCAGTTGTACTGCTTACTTCTTTTCTGCAAAAATAGCCAAACCGATTTCACAGGTTAGTAAAGGCCTAAATCGGATTGCGACCGGTGACTTTTCAATCTCTCCATTAAAGAATAAAAGCAAGGATGAATTAGGACAGTTGGCAAGTGATTTTAATACAATGGTGGACAATACGAAGATACTGATCACCCAGGTTAACCATTCAACTGAACAAGTTGCAAGAGCATCCGAAGAATTGACTGCAAGCTCGGAGGAAACAACTCACAGCACAGAAGAAGTATCCAATTCCATTAACCATGTTGCCGATGTGTCTGATTCTGCTAATACTCGACTTCAGGAAAGTGTACACGCTCTTGAGGAAGTGACAACCTCTATCCAGCGTCTGGCAGGTGTATCAAACGAAATCTCCGAAACAGGCAGCAAGGTCGTATCAAAAGCAAATCATGGGAATGAATTATTATCCAGGACCATTCAGCAAATAGAGTTTATTTACAAGAAAGCCACTGAAAGCGAAGAAATCCTGAAAATGCTGGATACCAGTTCCAGTGAAATCAGCAAGATTTCAGGAACTATTTCAGCCATTGCCGATCAAACAAACCTTTTAGCATTAAATGCAGCTATTGAAGCAGCCAGAGCTGGAGAACATGGAAGAAGCTTTGCTGTTGTCGCAGATGAGGTACGAAAGCTTGCTGAGCAATCTCAATCCTCGTCCAGCCAAATCGTCAACCTTATTAAAGAAATCCAGTCAAATATGGAAGGATCGATTTCATCCATGTATGAGGTAAAGGTCGAGGTTGAGGAAGGGATGTCTGTTATCAATAATACGGAAGAGGCTTTCAAGGAAATTGTGGCTTACATGGTTCAAATGGAACAAGAAGTGAATAGCATGGCCGCTTCAGTCCAACAGATTTCGGCCAGCTCCAACCTTGTATCGGATTCCATTAATCAAGTAGCAGAGGATATATCAAGTGTGTCAGTGCATACAACTAATATAGCTGCCTCTACTGAAGAACAGCTTGCAGCCACCGAAGAAATCAGCCTGTCCTCAAGCTCTCTATCCAAGCTCTCATCAGAGTTACAGGAGCAAATGGCGAAATTTAAGCTATAAAAATCTCTTATTACAATTGAAAACTTGGAGAAAATCCAAAGACCTTCAGAGAATTTCGCGTGCTGGCAACATTCTTTATGGAAGGTCTTTCTTTTTTCTATTTTATAAGGTTTGTTTCTGAGCCTTAAAGATATCTTTTTTGCTGTCTCCGTTATTCAACTAAATCCCCTTTTTTAAGTACATTTATTCACATATAAATTCTATATATTTTTTCTATGTTAAACTTTAATATTGTTTTTCCCACTTTAAATTGTTTTTTTATTGAAGCATCCCTCACCAATAAAACAACTTTAATTTCATTATTTCTTTATTGCAGATTAAGCATTTAGGTTTTTACGGAATACTTTTTCGGCTCTTGATAAATGATCCAGACGAGTCTTTCTAATCAACACTTCCCCGTCTGCCGTCTGTCGGTTTCTCCAAGCCAAATAGCAAGTGGTTGAGGTCTCAGTGTTATTATTGGTTTTCATCTAATAAAATCGTTTCACTATTTTCAACAGCTGCTAACATTTGAGCTGTATCGATACCGCAATCTAATGATTTTCACTTTACATGGACATAGTAAAATTATTATTTTAAGGAAGTGATATGATTGGACCAACAACAAGCGATTAAGACGCTTAACACATTCTTACGGGGTTCATATATGGCCATTAACGCCTATGAACACTTTATAAAAAAGCTACAACATTCCTCATTAAAAGACTCGTTTATTTCGATCCAGAAAGACCTAAAAAATCACGCAATCCTTATTTCAGAGAGAATTCAAAATCTAGGTGGTACACCTATAACGAGTGAAGGAATATTTGGAAGGATTGAAGCGAAAGTTGTAAATTTGATTGAAAACTACAATTCAGAGGAAGAGATTATAAAACATGCTATTAAGGGGGAAAATATATATGGGATAAAAATGAGTGAGGACCTAGTAAGGGGGAAGTTAGATGAAGAAAGTCTTAGTCTAGTCCATAAAATCCTGGATAAAGACCGGGAACATGTGGATTATCTAAAATCTCTTCTACATTCTTAAAAGTGAATTTCTCATTCAAATTAATTTTAGTACATTTCATTTCTTCCAAGCCTAACATATATATTTAATAAAAAAATCACCTCAAATCAAGAGGTGTTTTTTTATCAATTAAAATTTTTGCTTTCATATTTATTAATATCATTTTTCCTAATATGATTAAATAAGTTGGTTTGATATCATTGATTCCTTATTCACTTCTCTTCCAAAATCTCTATCCATTCATCATCGCTATAAATCCAATTATCTTCTGTTAGAATTCTAATTTCTCTTTCATACTTTTCTGCACGTTGATAATCTTTTTCCTGTGGGTTAGGAATTCTGGATAAGTCTCTGTTTTCTTTTAAATCCGCTATTTTAACTGTTCGACCAAGCTCATTTAATTTGGCGCGATATATAAATGCTTCCCTCTCTTCTCCTTCCCTTCTAGTCACAGAATCAATTCCAGCTATAATTTTTTCTGAAAAGCCATATTCTCGTAAATCATCAAAGGTAAGCTCTGTATCCTCGATGATATCATGCAACACTCCGACAATTTTCTCTTCTGCCGTGTCTAACCTATTCATTACAGCTAATGGATGATTAATGTAAGGGTTACCGCCCTTATCAAATTGATCCTTATGATACTTTTTAGCTAATTCAATAGCTAAGTCTAATAACTCCTCAGACATACTAATCCGTCCCCCATTCTTTTTTAAATATTATATTAATATTATAACTTCATTTGGAATGAAATAAGAAATGGGTCGCTTTCATTTAATCGCAGATAAAAAAACATCTCAAACAACAGAGAATTTTTAATAACAGGTAGAAAATCTTCTCTCTCAAACGGAAGTCAATAGCACTCTTATGCATTAATACCTTTCCTAAAGAATCACCTCAAACGGCTGTTTAGCCCTTCCATCCAGCAATATTTGAGAAAGTTTCATAGCTGCAGCCGGATGTATACTCAAAATCCTTTTTCATTCTTGTTGCATAAGCATAGGAGGCTATTGATAATAAAGGTTCAAATGTTCGATTTTTATTCATCATCTCGGGATTTTTTAATGTACGCTCAAAATTTTGCTGCCCCTCTGCAACCACTGCACAACGGATATACAAAAATAAATCAACAGAAAAATTGATTGGATTATCTTCTATATATGAATATTCTCCGATGTTTTTGGCATGCTCTCTAGTGTCTAATAGGTAGAGTTTGTAAGATAATGCTTCCTCAAATTCTTTTATATCTTTTACACTCATTTTTGATAAAGCAATAACGGCCGGTTCTAGTATATCTTCTCTCCCATTACCATTTGAATTCAGCAAGGAAATAATAGACCAAAATTCTTCATCATGCATCATCTTTTTAGGTACTTGAGCTATATTTCGATTTTCTTCCTCATCATTTTTTTGTTCCTCTTGAACTTCTTTAATAAAATTCTCCTGATCATTCTCCCATCTCCATTCATGATAAACCTCTATTCCAATACGATCCCATTGTTCACAGAATGAATTGCATATTATAGCTTTTTCCTTTTCCGCCAAAGGAAGATTTCCTATATATATTAAATCCCGAGGAGGCTCTCCATCAACCCATACAAGGGCTCGATTATTCTTATAAAAAAAATGATTTTGACGAAGGATATAAGTTAAACAATTATTCTCAATAACAGGCAGTTCCTCACCTATATATGGAGTTGTGATAACCAGGTATGAGCCTAATTCTTGATGGTGCTTAGCAATTCTTATCGCACCAAACCGTCCATCAGGCAGTTTTACAGCAAACACATCTCCAATTAATACTTCAAACTTTTGTTTATCCAAATCGTATTCCCCCTATATATGTATACATCAATTGTATTACATTTTCTTACAAAAGGGTTTTTAATTAAAACTAATAAAACTATGCTTATCCCAGAAATAAAAAAAGATAGCAGGACATACGCTTCCTGCTATCTCTACTATTAGTTTATCGATTTATTTTTAAAGCTTAAAAACCGAAAAATCTCTCGCTAATTCAGTATTTGCAAAAACAGCTTTGGCCTCATTAACAAGCTCTATTTCATCATCCATAGTAAATCTGGAACTGATGTGAGTGAGGATTAAACGCTTGGCACCCGCTTTTACAGCGCATTCGGCTGCCTGAATGGTAGTCGAATGAAAATAGTCAGCGGCCATCTCTTCCTGTCCCTTTTGGAAAGTAGCTTCATGAACGATGCATTCAGCGTGCAATGCCAGATTGACAGTATTTTCACACGGGCGGGTATCACCCAATATAGCAATCACTCTCCCCGGCTTAGGTGTTCCGATATAATCTCTGCCATCTATTATGTGGCCATCCTCCAATTGGACCATTTCACCTTTTTTCAGCTTGCTGTATAACGGACCGGGCGGAATTCCAGCTTCTTTTAATAAATCAGCCCGTAGTTCTCCGGGTTTATCTTTTTCGACGATTCGATACCCATAGCTTAAAATAGCATGATCTAAAGGCAATACCTCCACTCTGAATGTCTCATCCTCGAATAGCAGACCACCTTCTACTATTTCCACGAATGACAGATCATATTTTAAATGAGTTTGGCTCAAACGCAAGGACGTTTCCACATACTCTTTGATTCCTACCGGTCCGTAAATGGTCAGCGGTTCTGTCCCCCCCTGAAATGAACGGCTGCCAAGTAAGCCAGGTAGCCCATATATATGATCACCATGCAGATGCGTGATGAATATTTTCTCTATTTTTCTCGTTTTTACAGGCGTGCGTAATATTTGATGCTGAGTCGCTTCTCCACAATCAAACATCCAGCTTGCCCCTCTCTCTTCATTCATCTGCAGGATAAGCGAAGATACGTTTCGCTGCTTAGCCGGTATGCCGGCTCCTGTTCCTAAAAATACAAATTCCAATCTAATTCCTCCAGCCTATTTGAATACATCTATTTTACAGCACTCTTCCTTTTTTTTCAGCATTTGAGAAAATCCGAATACTTCCACATTTTTAATATAGCGATAAAATATTTTATTTTCTCCCTCTTTATCTGTAAACTAAGTATAGATGGAAAAAATTCAATCCATTGATAAAGAGTTGAATAAGAGATAAAATAAACTATCGTAATTACCATATAAGGAGAGGTTCTGAATGCCCACTATTGACAAACAATCAGGATTAATATTGATATTTGGGGCTACTGGAGATTTAGCGCAACGGAAACTTTTCCCTTCATTATTCCGTCTATACACGAAAGGCAGATTATCTTCAAACTTCGCCTGTATAGGAATTGGCAGACGCGAATGGACAACAGATCGTCTTAAACAACATATTCAGGAAGCGGTTGCCGATGAACATGGCACTGATTCAGAAAAGCTTGAATTTGCCGGTCATTTCTACTATCAATCACTGGATGTCAGCCAAGCGAGTGTATCATATGAAGAACTGCGTCTCTTGGCAGACCAATTGGATGAAAAATATGAGTTAAATGGAAATCGACTATTTTATCTTGCGATGGCACCGGAGTATTTTGGACCGATTGCCACAAGATTAAAAGAAGATGGATTGACCAATACAGCCGGTTATAAACGCTTAGTTATCGAAAAGCCATTCGGCCATGATTTTAAATCAGCTGAAGAGCTCAATAATCAGCTTCGTCAATCATTCTCCGAAAATGAAATTTATCGAATCGATCATTATTTAGGGAAAGAAATGGTTCAAAATATTGAAGTGATTCGCTTTGCAAATGCTTTTTTTGAACCGCTTTGGAATAATCACTACATAGCCAATGTTCAGATTACCTCTACAGAAACTCTCGGAGTTGAAGATAGAGGCAGATATTATGAGAACAGCGGTGCCTTGCGTGATATGGTTCAAAACCATATTATGCAAATTGTTTCACTGCTTGCGATGGAGGCTCCGATTAAATTAACGACTGACGAGATCCGCAGTGAAAAAGTTAAAGTACTTCGCTCCCTTCGCCCTATAAAGGAAGATGAAGTAGATCAATACTTTGTGCGCGGTCAATATGGTGAAGGTCAAGTCGGTGACAAACTTTTACCAGCATACCGTTCTGAAAATATGGTTGACCCAGAGTCCAATACAGAAACTTATGTAGCCGGAAAATTGTTATTTGAAAATTTCAGATGGGCCGGTGTACCGTTCTATATCCGTACCGGCAAGCGGCTTGCGGCGAAGTCTACTCAGATTGTCGTACAATTTAAGGACGTGCCGATGAATCTGTTTTATAGAACTGAAGAGCAGCTAAACCCTAATTTACTAGTTATTAATATCCAGCCTAAAGAAGGAATCACGCTTCACCTCAATGCTAAAAAAGGCGGAAAAACACCAGTTAAATTAAGCTTTAGGACTTCCAAATACGACCGATTCAATACCCCTGAAGCCTATGAACGCCTGCTTTTCGATGCGATGCGCGGAGATGCAACAAACTTTTCCCATTGGGATGAAGTAGCCTTGTCCTGGAAGTTCACAGATGTAATTTCTCGTGCATGGGAAAGCCAACCTGCTGGATGTTTCCCTAATTATTCATCCGGTTCAATGGGGCCAGAGAGCGCAGATGAACTGCTCTCAAAAGATGGCTTCCATTGGTGGGCAATTGAAGAAGAAGACGAGTAAATTAAAATAAAGTTGTGGAGGAGAAACCAATATGAAAATTTATGATGTTTCTATGCCAATTTACACTGGAATGCCCGTTTATAAAAATATTGAGGACAAACAGCCAGTTTTCAACACTGTAACAAACGGACATGTTACCGAATCCCGCATTACTCTTGATGCCCATGTCGGAACTCATACAGATGCCCCGCTTCATATGATGAATGATGGTGCTACTATTGAAACAATTGGACTTGAACGTCTCGTTGGTAAGTGTAAAGTATTTGATTTAACTCATGTAACAGGGTTAGTTGAAAAAGAAGATCTTGAGTCTTTACCTATTGAAAAAGGTGACTTCATTCTTTTAAAAACAAAAAACTCTTTCGATGAAGAATTTAACTTTGAATTTATCGCGCTAGGTGAGTCTGGTGCGAAGCATGTGTCTGAGATTGGCATTAATGGTGTTGGTATCGATGGGCTTGGTGTTGAACGTGCTCAACCTGGACACCCTACTCACCGAACCCTGTTTGCAAACGATGTAATTGTTATTGAAGGTTTGCGCTTGAAAGATGTCCCTGCCGGTGAATACTTTATGGTCGCAGCACCGCTTAAATTGGTAGGCATTGATGCTGCTCCGTCTCGTGTATTATTGCTAGATGGTATGCTTTAATAAATGATTAAATCCACTTTCGCCTGCGAAAGTGGATTTTTTTGATGTAGAACCCATCATAAAAACCTTTTTCGAATTTCCGGTGAAGGCAACATACACTGATCTTTACTACCGAACCATTTAATTCTGTTTCTCGCAATTAAATCATACACTCTATCTCTAATAGTTCTTGGAACCAGCTTAAAGACATACAACATACTCCATAAACCCGATAAATGTTTACATATCCTTAAGGCAGCCGAAGACTTCATATAGTATTTGTGATTATCTGGTTCAAGTAAAATTAAGCTGTCTATTCCTTCAGGAACATGGTATTCCTTTAATAACTGCTGGCCTGCTTCACTCTGCAGGGAGGCAAAAACAAAAATTCCTTTCGGGTCTCTTTTAATGATAAATTGAACACTCTTATCGCAAAAATTGCATTCCCCATCAAATAATACAATCATCTTCTACTAACCCCCTTCTCAAGTTGCCCCTTCGGTTTCTATTGATAAAGTTACCCTCTTTATTGTGATATAGACAATTTTGTTACCCCAAAATATAAATTCTTCTATTTGATTATACTAAACCCATCTTATTAAATAATGGATTTTATCTAAAAACCATCTCAGGTGCTATAAAGAATTAACCCTATGATAGTTTTTAAAAACTTCATGAATCTTTTTGATTGATTTTGAATGAATTTGATTGATTTTTATTTATAAACACATTATATTTAAACGGTAGGGAGGTGATTGGATTGCTGACTTCAGAAAGACAGCAATATATCATCGAAAAAATCAACCAAAATGGCTTCATCAAAATACAGGAGCTAGTAAAAGAATTACATACATCAGAATCCACAATTCGCAGAGACTTAAGCCAATTGGAAGACATGTCTATTTTAAAGAGAGTACATGGCGGAGCTGAACTTGTGAAAAAACGCAGCATTGAACCAACGATTCTGGAGAAATCCACTTCCAGAACAAGCGAAAAAAAAGCAATCGCCAAAGAAGCTGTAAGTATGATTGATGATGGTGATTGTATTTATCTTGATGCTGGTACAACAACCCTTGCTATGATTCCCTTCATTCAAAATAAACCCGTTACAGTCGTCACAAATGGGATTATGCAGGCAGCTGCACTTCAGAAAAGCAATATTATTACGTATTTAATTGGTGGCCGCATCAAGAAATCTACAAATGCAATAATTGGCAGTCAGGCTATCAATAATATAAACAACTACCGGTTTGATAAAGTTTTTCTCGGAATAAACGGCATTCATCCAGATTGGGGCTTCAGTACACCTGACCCAGAGGAAGCTATATTAAAAAGATCAGCCATCGATTTATCGAAAGAAGCTTTTATATTAGCCGATTTCAGTAAATTTGATGAAACATCCTTTGCCAGAGTGGCTGAACTGAATCAAGCAACTATAATTACCAGCGGGATGGATTCAGCCAAATTGGCTAAGTATAAGATGAATACAAAAATAAAGGTAGTGAAATCATGATCTATACCGTAACACTAAATCCATCGGTGGATTTCATCGTAGAGGTTGATCATTTTCAACTTGGCGGCTTAAATCGAATGCGCAAAGAAGCTAAATATCCAGGAGGAAAAGGAATAAATGTTTCACGTATCCTCTCCCGAATTGGTTCAAAAACAACCGCACTTGGTTTTAGCGGTGGATTTCCGGGTGGATTCATTCTCGATGCTTTGAGAAAAGAGAACGTACCTGAAGATTTTATCAATGTCGATGAAGATTCCCGAATCAATATAAAGCTAAAAACTGGGCAAGAAACTGAAATTAATGGATTAGGGCCATACATAAGCGCCGAAAAAATGGATGAACTCCGTCAAAAGCTTTCAAAGATGACTAAGGAGGATATTCTCGTTTTGTCAGGCAGCATCCCTCCTTCCATTTCGCCAGATTTGTATCAGCAGTTAACAAGGGAATATGCAGCACAAGGTATACAAGTAGTCGTAGATGCAAGCGGAAAAACCTTACTCGATGTTGTAAAAGAACATCCTTTTCTTGTGAAACCAAATCATCATGAACTTGGGGAACTATTTGATACGAAAATAGAAACAACCAAAGAGGCCATTCAGTACGGTAGCATTCTTGTTGAGCAAGGTGCTAAAAACGTAATTGTTTCTATGGCAGGCGAAGGAGCTTTACTTATTAATCACGATGGAGTTTATACAGCTACGATTCCAAAAGGAGATGTAAAAAACTCTACTGGTGCAGGCGATTCTTTAGTAGCTGGATTTATCGGGAAGTGGGATCAAACGAAGGATATACAAAAAGCATTTCAATATGGAGTTGCCTCTGGAAGTGCAACAGCATTCAACTACGACCTTGCCGAAAAAGAACATATCGAAGCTCTTCTCCCGCAAGTTGAAATTCAAAAACTATAAGGAAGTGAAACCATGAGAATCACAGACCTGTTAAAGAAAGATACTATTATCCTGAATCTTTCATCCAGTAACAAAAAAGAAGTTATTGCTGAACTTGTCAGCAAACTAGATCAAGCAGGCAAACTGAAAGATCGTAAAGGATATCATGAAGCAATCATGAAACGTGAAGAGCAAAGCACAACCGGTATCGGTGAAGGGATTGCAATCCCCCATGCTAAATCGGCAGCTGTTAAAGAAGCGGCCCTATGTTTCGGTCGTTCCATTAACGGAATTGATTATGAATCATTGGATGGGCAGCCTGCTCGCCTGTTCTTTATGATAGCCGCGCCTGACGGAGCAAACGATACTCATCTTGATACATTATCAAAGCTTTCCTCTATGCTAATGTATGATGATTTCCGTCAGGCTATTTTGAAAGCTTCTTCAGAGGATGAAATCCTCTCTATTATTGATGCCAAACAGAATGAGCTTGAAAATGAAGATTCAAAAGATCAACCTGCACCGGATACTGCAGAGGCAAATGAAGAAGGTTATGTATTAGCCGTCACTGCCTGTCCAACTGGAATTGCACATACTTATATGGCAGCTGATGCCTTAAAAGCAAAAGCGAAAGAAATGAATGTAAATATTAAAGTAGAAACAAATGGTTCCACCGGTATCAAAAACCCTCTCACTGCTGAAGACATTCAAAAGGCAAGTGCAATCATTGTTGCTGCAGACAAAAACGTTGAAATGAATCGTTTCAATGGCAAACATGTGATTCAAGTTCCTGTAGCACAAGGAATCCGCAAGCCCGAAGAACTAATTAACCGTGCTTTAAAACAGGATGCCCCAATTTACGAAGCCAAAGGCGGATCCACTAATCAGGATAGCGGGAATCAGGAGAAAAAAGGGATAGGCGCTCAAATATATAAACATCTCATGAGCGGTGTAAGTAATATGCTTCCATTCGTTGTCGGCGGCGGTCTCTTAATTGCCCTTTCCTTCTTATTTGGCGGAATTAACCCAACCGATCCAACGACACCGGGCTACAATGAATTTGCTGCAGCACTCAATACCATTGGCGGCGGAGACAAGGGTGCGTTCTTCTTATTAGTACCTGTACTTGCTGGTTTCATTGCCAGCTCGATTGCAGATCGCCCAGGTTTCATGCCCGGTATGGTCGGCGGCTTATTAGCTGCAACGGCAGGCGCAGGCTTCCTTGGCGGATTAATCGCTGGTTTCCTTGCAGGGTATGTAACTCTTGGTGTGAAAAGAGCTTTCAATTGGCTGCCAACTTCTTTGGAAGGTATCAAACCAGTACTGCTATATCCTTTATTTGGCCTATTAATTACCGGTCTAATTATGATATTCATCATTAATGACCCGGTTGTGGCCATGAATAAAGGGCTGACTAATTGGCTTGAAAACTTAAGCGGTACAAACGCAGTGTTCCTTGGTTTAATCGTCGGCGGTATGATGGCTGTCGATATGGGAGGTCCTATCAATAAGGCTGCTTTCACATTTGGTATAGCAGCAATTGCTGCCGGCAATGGTGTCCCCCATGCTGCTGTTATGGCTGGAGGAATGGTCCCACCGCTTGGTATCGCACTATCCACTACATTCTTTAAACATAAATACACTGACTCGGAACGTAAGTCTGGTCTTACAAACTATGTTATGGGTGCTTCCTTCATCACGGAAGGAGCAATCCCCTTTGCAGCAGCAGATCCAATTCGAGTCATCGTCAGTTCTGTAATAGGCGCTGCCACGGCTGGAGCCTTATCTGCAGCATTTGGCTGTTCGACTCCAGCTCCACACGGTGGTATCTTCGTTGTTGGATTAATAGATAATCCTTTTATGTACCTTTTAGCCATACTAATTGGTTCACTAGTAACAGCTGTTCTTTTAGGCTTTTGGAAAAAGAATGCAACTATTAAGGATGTTGCGTAAGCAAAAAGAAAGAATGACCTTGTTTCTGGTCATTCTTTTTTATATGCACAAAATCCGCATATAACTTACTGTTAAAGCTAATATCTAATTTCTTTGGATAACTGCTGAGCTTAATTCTTTGTTTTTTCTAACTCGTTTATATATAACTGCCTAATGGTTCACTATAATATAATTTACATCGATTATACACTTCCCTAAATTTGTACGTCTGCAACCAGAATATTCACTCACCCCCTACCCAGGTATTAAATTCCTCCTATTGTTAATTATTCTAAAAAAATAAAAAATAGTAAGTTTTATTTCTAAATTTTATTAATCTCATATTCTTACAACAGCGAAAATTAATACTTATAACTTTAATCTAAAATTTTACTATGCTAATATAATAACGATATTGTATTTTTATCAAATAGCTAGTAAAGGAGTTGATTCAAATGAAGCATATAAAAGTTGTGACCCTCACTGCAGCTGCAATCATGTCGACTGCTTTTGCTCAAGAAGCCTCTGCAGCATCGACATATACAGTTAAAAAGGGGGATACACTTTCTTTTATTGCCTCAAAATTCAAAACAACGGTTTCGAATTTAAAGAAGTTGAATGATTTGACAGGTGACATTATTTATCCAAACCAAGTCATCACAGTATCTAGCAGTACATCATCATCCGGTATTACCGAACGTTCTATCAGTTCTAAAACTTACACCATTAAATCAGGAGATACTTTATCAGCAATAGCTGCTAAGCACTCTACGACTGTAAGTAAACTAAAGAGCTGGAATGATTTAAAGAATGATCTCATTTACCCTGGTCAAATTATTAAAGTGGCCGAAGGTGCTTCCGGATCCTCATCAAGCACCAATCATTCTTCTTCCGGAAGTACATCAGTGTCTACCAATCAGACATATACGGTAAAGTCAGGAGACACATTAAGTAAAATCGCCCGTAAATATTCAACTACGGTCAGTCAGCTTATGAGCTGGAACAACCTATCGAGTACAGTTATTTATCCGAATCAAACGTTAAAGGTGACTAAGTCTTCAACTACTACTGGATCTAGCAGCTCAAGTTCTACAAGTTCTTCCAGCAGTAGTTCATCCGCTACTACTTATACGGTGAAATCTGGCGATACGTTAAGTAAAATTGCCAACAAGCATTCAATTACGGTCAGTCAACTTAAGAGCTGGAATAACCTATCCAGTACAATTATTTACCCTAACCAAGTGTTAAAGGTGTCTAAGCCTTCTACTACTACAGGGTCAAGCAGCTCTTCAAGCTCTTCCGGCAGTACTGCTACTTCAACGACCTATACAGTTAAGTCGGGGGATACGCTAAGTAAGATTGCTAAAACCTATTCCTTGACCGTTTCACAAATCAAATCGATGAATGGGTTAAAATCTGATGTGATTTATGTGGGGCAAAAGCTGAAAATTTCAAAGGCAGCAAGTGATTTGCCTTCTGTTTCCGAACCTTCAAGCGGGTCTTCTTCCGCTCAGGAAACAATAGGAAACTTAGCTTTTACATCTAATCTGATTTCCATCAGTAAAAGCTTGATCGGCACAAAATATGTGTGGGGAGGAACAACACCATCTGGGTTCGATTGCAGCGGTTTTCTTTATTATGTCTTTAATAAAGCGGGACATTCTATGCCAAGATACACGGCTGAAGGTTTCTTTAATCGTTCCTATTATGTAAGTTCTCCTCAGCCTGGAGATCTCATTTTCTTTTCCGGTACATATAAGAAAGGAATCTCCCATTTAGGCATCTATCTAGGAAATAATGAATTTATTCATGCTGATAACAGCGGAGTACGTATTACTAGTACAAACAACAGCTATTATAAAAAACATTTTGATAGTTATAAGCGATTATACGCTAATTAAGATTCAGCGAGCGGGTTCTATTACCCGCTCGCTGTTTTTTCACCAATAGACTCACCTTCCCTCTAATGATAAATTAATAATAGATCTGTACTACAAATAGTAATTCTAATAGAAAGGTTGTTAAGGATGAGTCATATATATAATGAAAGAGAAATAATAGAACCAGTTCATTTATGCGATGAAAAAGGTAATTTAATACCTGATAGCATAGGCTGGTCGAGAAAGCCTCTTATCAGCGGAAATGTCACTGGACGCTTTCTTCGTAAAAAGAAATGGAACTATTGGTGTATAACAAATAAAGATGTTCTTTTTTCGGCTACAATCAGCCATTTAGATTTCGCAATGGTTTGCTTTGTTTATTATCTCGATTTAAACACCAAGACATTTTTTGAGAAAACAGCCTTATTTCCTTTTAAAAGTAATAAAGCGCTCCCTAATGATGTATTGGCGAGTACTAAACTCACCTCCAAACAAATGGACATCGCTATATTATGGGAAAATAATCGTTTTCAGCTGAACGTAGAGATTCCTAATTTTAACGAAAAACCGTTGCTGGCAAACTTTGAAATTAGCTATCCTGAAACGGATTCGTTGAGTGTTGTCATACCCTGGAGTGATCAAACATTTCAATTAACAACGAAAATGCACTGTCTTCCTACTAAAGGGACGCTGACTATTGGGTCTAAAACCTATCAATTTACTCCTGATGAAAGCTATGCCAGCTTAGATTACGGACGAGGTATCTGGCCAAGAAACTGTACCTGGAATTGGGGAATGGCATCTGGTAAACAAGGAAATGATGTAATTGGTCTAAATTTTGGCGGACAATGGACTGATGGGACAGGCTTTAATGAAAATGCCGTATTAGTTAATGGACGGCTGACAAAAATCAGTGAAGATATGAAATTTCACTATAATAAACATGATTTCATGCAGCCATGGAAGATTGACTCTTTGGCGACTGATTGTGTAAGGCTCACCTTTACACCTCTATATGAACGGATCGCCAAGACTGATGCTATTATAGTGAAATCAGAAGTACATCAAATGGTAGGCTATTATAACGGAGAAATACGCTTACCGGACAGCACTATCCTGACAATCAAGCAAATGCTTGGCTGTATTGAAGACCATATAGCAAAATGGTAGATTGATGTTCACTTATTCAAATATAGATATACGGAGTTGCCTAAAAAAAAGTTAGTTTTCTTCATGTTTTTTCACAATCCATATCGTTTGCGTTCCTAACTGGCGATTGAGTTGACAAATGTAAGTTGCAACATTACAATTTACTTGTTACTTACTAAAAATAAGCAAAGCATATAATAATAACTTTATTTATGGAACTGTGGGGGATTTACTTTGTCAAATGTACATAAAGATTTATCAACGATTATTAAGGAACGTCATTCGATCAGACAGTATGATGCTTCTTTTAAAATTTCCGAAGAAGAATTAAAAAGCATCCTTGAGGAAGCTACTTTAGCTCCATCTTCTAGCAATATGCAGGCTTGGAGCTTCATCGTAGTTAAAGATGAGGATAGAAAGAAAGATCTTGCCTTATATGGTAACAATGCAAAGGTGGCTGAAAATGCATCTGCTGTTATTGCTGTCCTTGGGGATACTGAAATGTATAAAAAAGCAGATCAAATCTACGATATGATGTTTGAAGCAGGCTATGTTGACGAAGAAAATAGACAAAGGCTCGTGAATGATGTTAAACGGGTCTATCCGGGTGCACCTTTAGAAACAAGAGCTAATATGGCAAGCTTTGATGCCGGTCTTGTTTCCATGCAATTAATGCTGATAGCGAAAAATCGTGGGCTGGATACCATTACGATGGGCGGCTTCGATAAAACTGCTTTTGCTAAAAATTTCAATGTGGACGAAAGATATATTCCATTAGTATTAATCGCAATTGGTAAAGCAGAGGGAGATCATTACTTTAAAACCGTACGCTTACCTGTAGAAGATATTACTACATTTATCTAATCGAGATGATATAAGGATAGAGCTGTCACACTAGTTGGCAGCTCTATTCTTCATTTTTTCAGACCAATATAAAGTAAATGTGATGATGTACCGAGCAGAGATGGTTCCTTTGCATACTCAATCAACAGGTCTACTATTTTTCCCATTTCGCCTTCACCCTTCTCTCTCCAATAATTCCACTGATGATTTGTAACCATAGAACCTATATTAGATCCTATTAAAGCTACTTTTTCAAATCCACTTGATTTCATAAATGGATCTATATCTTCTACACGATAATAGTATGCACCCGTAAATCTCCCACTATCTGCATGATTAAAACAGCCGGTTTCGGTAAACTGTCGAATGGCATCCACCGTGTTGTTTGGCCGCCAATGTTCAGGACAGATGAGTGAATTTAACATGTGCTTTACTCTTGGCATAAATGCTATGAAAACAAGGCCGTTTTTCTTGGTTACACGATATAATTCTTTTACCGCCATCAATCGATCCTCTTCCTGCTGCAAATGGTATAGTGGCCCTAGCATTAATGAAGCATCGAATTGTTCATCTTCTATTGCAGACAGGTCTCTTGCATCTATGTTATAAAACCCATCAAATTGGGCAAACAGTCCCAATTCCCGCGCTTTATCTTCAGCAATATCAACCAAGCTCGGTGTCAAATCCGACAGGGTAACGCGATACCCCTCTTCAGCCAGCTTAAGCGAATATTTCCCTGGGCCTGCTCCATTGTCCAAAACAGTACCTGATGGAGTTAAATATTTTTTAATATAATGCCAATTCACCTGAAACTCAATTGGTTCCCTGTCTAATCTTCCCCACTCATCAAATTCACTATAGTAATCAACAATCTCATTCATACCGATCCCCCTTTAAACTATAAAACGATTTGACTACTTATGTTCAAGAAAGAGAGCTTAAAACCCTCCTAATTGTTAAAAATATTATTCGTGAAGCAGGAAAACAACCATTCCCTCTATGCTTGTGATTTATGATAAAGAACTAAAATAGATTAGAAAATTAAAATCCTTCAAAGAGGAATTAGTGCCATAGAAGCTCAAATTAACAATCAATGATTTGACTCCAAGTCTACTGAATGAACCTACTACTAGTAGAGAATAAACCTATATTACAGAAGATTTCTTTTCTGTCCTTCCATAAAAAAAGCCGCTCAAATTGACTCCAATTGAGCGGCAAAAACATTAACTTTTTGAAATGAATCCTTATCTATTTTCCTTTTAATTCATCCATACTCTCATCACGGATATTAATTGCTCCAGGTTAATTGGTTTACTGATATAGTCTGATGCACCAGCCGCTAAGCATTTTTCACGATCGCCCTTCATTCCTTTTGCTGTTAAGGCAATAATCGGTAGTGATGCAAACTCTGAATTCTGACGGATACGTTTCATCGTCTCATATCCGTTCAATTCAGGCATCATAATATCCATCAGGATCATATCAATCTGGCAATCCTTTTTTAGAATCTCCAAGCATTCGATTCCATTATGAGCTACTAAGACTTCCATTTTCTTTTTTTCAAGAATTGCTTTTAGTGAGTATATGTTACGCTGATCATCATCTGTAATAAGCACTCTTTTTCCATGGAGTATGTCCAATTGGATATCATTTGGTTCTTTAGCCGCAGCCACTTCTGCTATCATCTGATGATATTGATCCCCTTGATTTACATTAATATTTTCCTGATTCTGTAGATACGGTATATAAAGAGTAAACGTACTACCTTTCCCTACTTCACTTTCAACAAATATATGACCGTTAAGCAAATAGGATAATTTTTTGCAGATTGATAAACCTAAGCCTGTTCCACCATATTTTTGTACAGTAGATCCGTCTCCCTGTTGAAAGGCCTCAAAAATGGTTTGTTGCTTATCTTTATGGATTCCTATACCTGTATCCATGACAACAATTTTTATCCACTCGTCAGATTGAGTGGTATTATGGTTATCTTTTTCATCACATGTATGGATTATTTTTTCCACCTTCACAGACACTTTTCCTCGTTCTGTGAACTTAATAGCATTTGATAGTAAGTTTTTTACGATCTGCTGAATTTTTTGTACATCTGTATAGAAATAGGAAGGTAGATTCTCATCTATTTCAATGGTGAAACCAAGTTGTTTTCTTTCGGCTTGTGGCGAAAATATATTTAAGGTTTCAACCAACTCACTGATGTTCATTTTGCTATATGTGATTTCAGACTTTCCAGCTTCTATTTTTGAAAGGTCAAGTATATCGTTAATTAAAGATGTTAAACTGTCTGCAGCCGAATAAATATATTCAATATACTCTTTTTCCTCTGCTGAAAAACAATCACTATCTATGTCTATTAACATCTCTGCAAGAATTAAAATACTATTTAAAGGAGTACGAAGTTCATGGCTAATATTCGCCAGAAATTCGGATTTATAATTTGAGCTTAGCTGCAATTGTTCATTTTTAATTCTTAATTCTTCCTGGGACTGTTCAAGTTCCTTCGTTTTTTGTATAGCTTCTTGCTCACGTTCTTCCAGAAGTTCATTAATCGTCATTAATTCTTCTGACTGTGAATGAAGCTCTTCAGTCTGAACCTGCAATTCTTCAGTCATTGCTTTTGACTCATTTAGCAAACATTCAATTTCCATTCTATTTAGAACACTGTGTATAGCCAAACCGAGAGATTCATTCACCTGCTGAATGGCTTGGTATTGTATATCTGAAAAGCCTGTTATACTTGCAAATTCAAGAACCCCAATCGTGATGTTTTCATAAATAATCGGGACAACCAAAAACGCTTTAGGTTTTGTCTCAAACAAGCTTGTTGAAAGTAATTGGTAATCTTCCGGGATATCTTCTAACAGGACTATTTGTTGATCAATAGCAGCCTGCCCAATAATCCCCTCACCAACTTTAAATTGATCTTTTCCACCGTCACCATAGGATGCTGCACGATAAAAACATGTTTCATCAGCTTGACCCCTCAAATAGAGCGCCCCAATCGAAGCACCTACTAATGGTGCAAGCTTCCCTTGAAGACGTTTTGCAAATTCATTTATATCAAAGGCACTTTGTGTTAAGCTTGTTATTTCATTAATTTTTGATAGTACCCAGTTCTGTATCTTGATATCTTTCAAATACGCTTTCTCATTTTTATTGTAGATTTCTAAAGACACGGACATATTATTAAAAGCTTCAGCAATCAGACCTATTTCATCATCCGTTTTTACTTCAAGCCTGTGGAGGGTCGATGGATCATTTAAATCAATTTCTTTCAATACAGTTGTTATTTGTTTTAAGTCCTTTGTTGTTGAACGAATAACCCAGTATCCAATTAACCCAATTAACCCGCAGGAAGTTATTGTTAACAAGAAAACAACCTGACACAAATGATTGTACTTTTCACTTGCCCGTTTAAATGCGCCCTCCATCATCTCCTCTTGATAGCTAATAAACTCTTCTATTGACTCTGTTAGCTTAGAACTTGATTCCTCTATTTTCTTCCAATTTTTACTAACGTACTCATTGTCTTGTATTAGTTCCATTATGATTATTCGTTCGTTTTCTTTGTATATACGATATAGGGATGCGCAATCCATTAATATTTCCCTAGCTTCCTCATTTAGTGTCATACCATGGATTTTTGCAAAATGTTCTTCAATCTTGACATGATTTTCAGCAAGTTTATCTTGTATAGTAGCTGATGTTACTCCTGATAGATCATTCGCAATACTCCCAACCAACATTTTTGATGAACTGACGTTCTTTTCTATCTCATAAGTATAATTCACTTTTTTATATCGATTTTCTACAATTTCTAATAAGTCCTCACGGGAGCTATTTAAATTCTGGATGGTCATTACCGAAAAGAGTACGATTACCACCATAATCAGGATTATAGAAATTTGGAATCTCCTTCCAAATCCTAATTTACTGCTAATCATCATCCTCATCCTCTACGCTTAGTATTCAACCTAACTATTTTAATATCCTAAGTTTTCTATTTATACCGGTATTATTAGCCAGTTCATACAAAATACTGTATGACTGATTGAACAACAATCAACAAGCTATATATAAGAAAATAGTAATCAAAAAAAGTGAGCAACTTCTCTGTATTCCAATATTACAGCTTTTATTTTGAAAAGAAATACAGTTTTTTTGGCGACGTTTCGAATTTGTATAATGAGATAAAATGGAGGTTTTTACTTTGCGAAGCGTTGATAAAAAAGAAATCGTTAAAGTATGGTTTCGGGATGTATTTACGGACGGGAATACAGATATTTTAAAAGATATTGCATCAGCGGATATGGTTACTCATTCTCAGGGAAATGACGAGGGCTATGTCGGTATCGAGCACTTTAAAAATTGGCTATCCTGGTATTACACCTCTTTTTTGAGCGCGAATGGACCGTTCATGACACGATTGAAGAAGGGGATAAAATCGTTGCATGCTATAGCGGATATAGCATTTATAAAGGCGGATTACTGGATATTCCTTCTGAAAATCAACAGGTTAAAGAAACGGGTATCATCATATTTCGAATCGAGAATGGTAAAATTGCCGAACAATGGTGTGAAATGAGTGATTTACAGCTTATTCAGCAGTTAAGAGTTAAATTTGCTACAAACTAAATTATGTAGAGCTATTCTTTTAAGAATTTCCACTGAATGGCTCTTTTAATCCATTTTTTTCGATTTGTTCCATATAAAAACACATGATTTTAACCGCATCCACTGTAATATAGTAATATTTTAGTAGTAGAATTTAATAATCAATTAGATGAATTAACACTTCAGATTCTTTTTTGTAAAAAATATTGATGATGTCCTTCTGGATGATTTTCAATCACTCCAAATACGGAAAATCCGTTTTTCTTATAGAAATCTGGTGCTTGAAAGCTGAATGTATCCAACATCAGAAGTGTACATCCTTTTTCTATTGCATAGTGTTCAACTCTTGCCAGAAGCTCTTTCCCTACCCCTTTTTGTCGCAATTGATCGTCAATCCACAGGAAATCAATCTGCATTCTTCCCCAGCTGTAATGAGCTGCGATTCCGCCCTGTATATGATTGTGGTCGTCCTTTACCACATAGGTGACTTTCCCATACGGTGTATCATTATACTCCGGCAGTTTTCGTCGATTAAAATCAATTAAATGTTCTCGGATAAACGCTTGATCTCCTTCGGTGCCGAGCTCTATTTTAATCACTCAAACAACCTCTCCTTCTTAATCAACGAGTTCTTTATACATTAGTATATCATCCACATACTGACCATTCAGAAAAAATTCTCCCTTTAATACACCTTGCTTAATATAGCCATTCCTCTTATAGAAAGAAATAGCCGGTGTATTTGTGGACAATACCCTTAAAGAAATTTTTCGGATCCCACGCTTCTTCCCCTCTTCATCCAGAAACTGCAATAATTTACTGCCTATACTCTTGCCCTGAAAGTCAGGATGGACACCAATCGCCATTTCCCATACATGACAATTGCTCTCCAACGGAGTAGGATATTTAACAGACATATAGCCCGCAACTCTCCCGTTCTCAATTGCGACAAACATGCTTCCCGGCGGAAAATGCTGAGCATAATCGGCTACTGATTCCCAAACGATCGGCATCGGTGTATTTGTATAATTCCAAATCAAATTTTCAAGTTCTATTAATTGTTCGTAGTCCTCAATTCTTGATGAACGTATGACCATTTAATATCTAATCCCCTTTTCAACCATCTATCCTATAGTTTACTCTTTACATGCTTGAATGATCTATCAAAGTCAAAAAGCATTGCCACCCTCTAAAGAATGACAATGCCACACAAAAGGAATTTCTCCCTTTATTTCGTTAATTCAAGGAATTCATTTACATCAGCAATTGCAAGATCCACACCAGCCTGCCAGAAATCTGGTTTCGTTAGGTCTACACCTAAATGTTTCATCGCAAGCTCCTCTGTTGTCATAGCAGCTGTATCCTGCAATAATGCAATATATTTCTTTTCAAATGACTTACCTTCTTTTAAAGATAAGTGATAAATCCCTAAGCTAAACAAATATCCAAACGTGTACGGGAAATTATAAAATGGCACTTCTGCAATATAGAAATGCAATTTACTTGCCCAGAAGGTTGGATGATATTCACTCAGAGAATTTTGATATGCCTCTTTTTGTGCAGATGCCATCATTTCGTTCAAGCGCTCAACGGAAACCAATCCATTTTTGCGTTCTGTATAATAATTTTTTTCAAAAATAAAACGGGCATGAATGTTCATGAACATAGCAATTGCATTTAGTATTTTGTTATCGAGCAATGTGATTTTTTCTGCATCCGATACAGCAGCACGGACACTGGCATCAGAGCAAATTTGTTCAGCAAATGTAGATGCTGTTTCAGCGACATTCATCGCGTAATCTGTATTAAAGAATGGCTTATCATTTAATACATGGCTGTGGAAAGCATGACCTAGTTCATGAGCAAGCGTTGCTACACCGCTTGGTGAGCCTGAATAGGTCATAAAGATACGTGATTCATTTGTTTCAGGAAAGCTAGTACAGAATCCTCCAGGACGCTTGCCAGTACGGTCCTCTGCTTCAATCCACGCCTTTTCAAATGCTTCCTGGGCAAATTTAGGCAATTCATCACCGAATTTCGCAAAATTATCGATGATAAACTTTGCTCCCTCATCAAATGTGTAATGCATCGGTTCCGTTGTTACGATCGGTGCATCAACATCTACCCAGCTCAATTTCTCTTTACCTAAAAGCTTTGCCTTACGTTTAAGAAACTCTACAAAAGGCTGCTTATTTTTTGCAATGACATCCCACATTACATCCAATGTTTCTTTCTTCATTCGGTTATACTGCAATGGCTCTTTCATAAAATCTTCAACACCATGCATTTTATAATTAGCCAAACGGAAGCCGCCTAAATGATTAATCGTGTCAGCAAACAAAGGGGCTTTTTCTCCCCAGGCTTTTTCCCATTTCTTGAAAATTTCCGCTCGGACTTCTGGATTAGGATCGTCGTGCATCTTATTAAAAGCTTGGCCAGCTGATAAATGAACAGTCTCGCCATCTTCATTTGTATAAGGAATCTCAATCATTTTTACAAGTGAATCGTAATGGGTACTCCACCCGACATATCCATCTACGCGCAATGCATTAATGAGTGCTTCTTCAGCTTCCGATAATTGTTCCTTACCATGTTCCCTTTGCTCATTAATATAGAAAGCTATTTCACTAATTTCTGGTTGTTCGATGATTTCTTGCCAGACAGCATCATTTATTTGGACAAGTTTAATTGTAAATCCTGTAAAAACTGTTTCGAATTCACTTATTAATGTGTATACTTCTCCATTTAATTGATCCGCCTTTGTATCATGGACATTTTGGGCAGTAGCACATTCAAGAAATGCCGATACCTGATAGATTGCTTTTTGCAGTACCTCTGTTTGTTTTAATATAGAAACAATCTCTTTGGTACCGCTAACGTCTGAAGGAGCCTGCCAAGCTTTTACTTCCCCTTTGTATGTATTTAACAGCTCTTTGATTTCAGCTAATTTTGATAGTAATTCAGGTGACTCAGAGCCATTTGGAAATATGTTATCCAAATTCCATGTTAGAGAGTAATTCATTCAAAAACCTCCTGTCTTTTCACAATTTTCAGTATACAACTTTTATTACCAGTTGGATATATATTTTCCTCAATAATAGTACTGTCTCCCATATGCTATCTACTCATCCTCTTGAACCTCTTGATTGGTTACCCTTTTTAATATATAAAGTAAAACTTTTTATCTATCCAATATTATTCCGTATAATGAGAGTTAATACAGCACGAAGAAAATAAGGAGACAGGTTATGGGATATTTTCAATCAGAGGAGACTTATCAATTATTAAATGCAGTAGGAGAAAATATTTTTATTTGTGATGATCAATTAACCATCATATTTATCAACCGTTACGCTGACAAATTAATTCAATGTCTAAGTCCTTTTACCGGTTTATCAAGTAAGGAAGAATATATCGGGAGAAACATAGCAGAATTTGATCAAGGGGGGAACTGCAAGAGGACAATACTCGAAAACGATTCCTTCCCCAATACCAGCAGAATTATATTTTTCAATAAATACACAGCTAAGATTGCAATAAATCCCTTTACATTCAACAATGGTTTAACAGGTTATATGCTCACTTGGAAGGATGTAACCGATTATGAAGAAGAAATACATAAAGGGCATTCGATGATGGAAGAAATGTATGCTCCTATCATCAAAACAATTCTGGATGATGTACTTTTAATGCCCATTACTGGATTTTTGTCGGAAGATCGTCTTCATAAGATCAAAGAGAAGGCTTTATATGAAAGCTCTGATAAACAGGCTTCCTATATGGTGATTGATTTTACTAGCGTAACTTCACTGGATGACGAATATATTGTGGCAGAGCTGGAGGTCATCTCTCAATCCCTTGCTTTATTGGGTACAGAAGCTATATATACAGGCCTGTCCACTACTCTTGTCCGCCAAATCGTAAACCAGGGAACAAAAATAAAGAATGAAACATTTGCTACGTTTAATCAGGCTATGAATCATATCTGCAAAATAAAAGGCTACAAGTTGGTAAAATATTAATCTTGATCTTCCTCTTCAGCTTGATTTATTAAAATCAAGCTGTTCTTTTTGTCAACTGATTTGCAAACGAATGACAATTCGTTTGCGCAGCTTTTGTGACAATATTGTTTCATAAATTTGAATTAATTATAGTAATTTTAGTTTAGTTATAGATATTTGCAAATTATAGGACTATTATATCTAATATAAACAAGGTCATTGTAAATTTAACTAATTATTAATATATACATAGGGATAACCTACTAAACAATTTAAACTATTTAAGCCAACTCTTCATTCACGCAAAAATAATTAGTTACTTTTATAATAGAGGTGACAGCACTTTATAAATGGTTTTTTTTCGTCTGTTTTGTGAATGAATGAACAATGCATAAGAATTGAAAGGTGTGAACAGTTAAATGGAAGTATTGGATCTCGCTAGGTTTCAGTATGCAGCAACTACAATCTATCACTTCTTCTTTGTACCACTATCCATTGGATTGGTATTTTTAGTTGCTATTATGGAGACATTGTATTTTTTTAAGAAAAAAGAAATTTATTTGGACATGGCAAAGTTTTGGGGAAATATCTTTCTCATCTCTTTTGCTGTCGGAGTAGTTACAGGAATTATCCAAGAATTCCAGTTTGGAATGAACTGGTCAGAATACTCCCGCTTTGTCGGAGATGTATTTGGTGTTCCATTGGCTATTGAAGCCTTACTGGCTTTCTTTTTAGAATCCACATTCATTGGTGTATGGATGTTTGGGCGTGACCGATTGCCAAGATGGGTTCATTTACTATCTATATGGCTTGTATCAATCGGTACCATTTTTTCTGCCTTGTTTATTCTCGCTGCGAACTCTTTTATGCAGGAACCAGTTGGGATTGCGATTGAGAATGGCAAAGCTGTATTAAATGATTTCGGGGCATTTATCACAAATCCTCAGCTGCTTGTTGAATTTCCACATACGGTCTTTGGGGCTTTTGCAACCGGAGCCTTCGTAGTAGCTGGGATCAGTGCATTTAAAATATTGAAAAAGCAAAACTTAGATGTATTTAAGAAATCATTTACGATCGCTATGATTGTGGCGATGATCTCAGGACTTGGAATCGCATTTACTGGTCACTGGCAGGCACAGCATTTAATGTCCTCACAGCCTATGAAAATGGCAGCCAGTGAAAGTTTATGGGAAGATAGCGGTGACCCGGCAAGCTGGTCGCTAATTGCTAATATTGATGAAGAAACCCGTGAAAACAAGTGGTCTGTTGAAATCCCTTATGCTTTAAGTATCTTAGCCTATAATAGCTTTGAGGGATCTGTAGAAGGAATGAATACACTCCAGGAGAAATACACAGAGCTTTATGGTGAAGGCGATTATATCCCGCCGGTAGGAGCTGTTTATTGGAGCTTCCGCATTATGGTTTTTGCTGGAGTTATTATTATGGGGTTAGCAACCTTAGGACTATTATTTATCAAGAAAAATAACCTAATAAATCAATCACTCTATTTAAAAGCAATGGTTGGAGCAATAGCCCTTCCTTTTATCGCCAATACAGCTGGCTGGATTATGACTGAAATTGGCCGGCAGCCTTGGACAGTCTTTGGATTATATACGACTGCACAGTCCGTATCCCCTAATGTTACTGCAGGACAGCTGTTAACATCGATTATTGTATTTTTGGGGGCCTATACTGTTCTTGCTGTCGTATTAATCACTCTTATTGTGAAACAAATTAAAAAAGGACCATACCAAACCACTGATACAAAACCAGATGTAGATTTATTTGACAAGGAGGCCTTTGGAGCATGAGTCTAAATGAGTTATGGTTTATCCTTGTAGCTGTTTTATTTATTGGTTTCTTTATTCTTGAAGGCTTTGACTTTGGCGTGGGAATGTCCACTCGTTTTCTCGCGCGTAATCAAAAAGAGCGGGATCAGTTGGTTTCTACCATCGGGCCTTTCTGGGATGCAAACGAAGTATGGTTGATTACTGCAGGCGGTGCTATTTTTGCGGCATTCCCTGAATGGTACGCAACCATGTTCAGTGGGTACTATCTACCATTTGTTTTATTCCTGCTGGCCTTAATTGTACGAGGAGTTGCTTTTGAATTCAGACATAAAGTCCATGAAAAGTGGATTAGTTTCTGGGATTGGATGATATTTGTCGGCAGTATAATACCTGCTTTTGTATTGGGTGTTCTTTTTACTAGCCTTGTACGTGGAATGCCAATTGATGCATCCAAAAATATGTATGCTAGCTTTGGAGATTACTTTGACCCCTACTCCATTGTTGGCGGAATCGCGATGATTGTGTTATGCCTTGTGCATGGTTTAACATTCATCGGCATTCGGACAGAGGGGCAGATTCGTGATCGTGCACGTTCTTTAGTATCAAAAATATATTTAATTCTATTAGCAGGTCTTATAGTTTTCGCCGTACTAACCTATACAATGACAGACTTATTTGAAGTACGGCCGCTCGCTACACCATTATTCCTGCTCGGTGCAGTTGTAACAACCGTATTAGGTTATGTATTCTCAGCAAAGAAAAGGGAAGCTTTAGCCTTCACTATGACGGCTTCAACTATGCTATTTACTGTTACGATGTTATTTGTTGGTCTGTTCCCAAGAGTAATGGTCAGTTCAATTAGTTCCGAATATAACTTAACTATATTGAATGCTTCCAGTGGACCATATACCCTTAAGGTGATGACCATCGTAGCATTAATATTACTTCCCTTCGTTCTTGGCTATCAAATATGGAGCTACTATGTATTCAGAAAGCGTATTTCTGATAAGGAACCGGTGAGTCATTAATGATAAACAAAGAGATTTTAACTATAAAAGGAATAAAGAGCACCATGACATTCCTATTCGTGATTTCTTTATTACAGGGGATTGCCATTATTATTCAGGCCATCTACCTTGCTGAAGGGATTACAAACTTATTTAATGGGGAAAAGCTGTCTGAACAGCTTATCCCCTTCCTTTTATTCGTATTAGCTTTTTTGGTACGCCACCTTTTGACTTTTATTCGTGATAAATGGATGGATCGCTTTGCCTCCGAATCAGGGACAGCGATGCGAAAAGAATTATTGAAGAAATTATTTGAATTGGGTCCTCGATTCACCCAATCCGAAGGGACAGGAAGCTTAGTAACAATGGCTTTAGAAGGTGTTTCCCAGGTTGAAACGTATTTAAAGCTTTTCTTGCCCAAGATGATGAGTATGTTCCTGATTCCTCTGTTAATTGTAGGGTTTATGCTGACGCTTGATTTGACTTCTGCGGGAATTGTAATCATTGTACTCCCTATTCTTTTATTCTTTATGGCTATGCTTGGGATTGCAGCAAAGCGTAAGGCTGATAAACAATATGAATCCTATCAAGTCCTTTCCAACCATTTTGTTGATTCCTTACGTGGCTTGGAAACTTTACGACTTCTGGGCTTAAGTAAAAAGTACGATCGAAATATCAAAAACGTAAGTGAACGTTACCGAAAAGCAACGATGGGGACACTACGAATTGCATTCCTTTCAACATTCGCGCTCGATTTCTTCACCTCCCTTTCAGTCGCTATTGTCGCCTTATTCCTGGGTGTTCGGCTTATGGAAGGTGCAATTTTATTAGGACCGGCACTTACGGTATTAATCCTTGCTCCTGAATACTTTTTACCGATTCGGGACTTCGGAACAGATTACCACGCTACTTTAGACGGAAAAAACAGTATGTCTGCTATTCAACGGATTATTAATTGGCCGCTTGATCTAAAACAAAAACAAAATACAACATTCTCTACTTGGTCAAATCAGGATTCCTTAACCATTAGCAACTTGACAGTCCAACACATGGAATCCAATCAATCCGCTCTGAATGATCTATCATTTTCATGGAAGGGATACGGAAAAATCGGTATTATTGGCGCAAGCGGTGCCGGAAAATCTACCTTAATTGATGTACTGGGCGGATTTTTAAACCCTACATCCTGCACAGTTACTATTAACAATCATTCCTATTCCTCTTTTAAAGAAATGAGCTGGCAGGATCAATTGCTATATATTCCACAGCATCCTTATCTATTTAATGATACTGTGCGAAACAATATTACATTTTACACTCCAAACGCCAGTGAAGAGGAAATTCAGTTGGCTATTGATCGAGCAGGATTAAAAGAAGTTGTTGATTCCCTACCAAATGGATTGGATGAACAGATTGGAGAAAGCGGTCGTATGCTGAGTGGCGGTCAGGAACAACGAGTTGCTTTAGCACGGGCATTCCTTGATAAAAATAGAAAAATTCTCTTGTTTGATGAGCCAACTGCTCACCTTGATATAGAGACGGAATATGAATTAAAGCAAAATATCGTTCCTTTATTTGACGATCATCTTGTATTCTTTGCGACTCATCGACTTCATTGGATGACAGACATGGACCAAATTATTGTTTTAGATCAAGGGCGTATCGTTGAAATCGGAAGTCATGAGGAGCTATTAAAAAAAGAAGGCCATTATTATCAATTAATTAAAGAACACTTAGGGGGAAATGAGGTGCACCATGGCTAAGAAAAAAGACTATATCTCCATTCTCAATAACTCGTGGGTTGGTCCTTATTTATCCCAAAATAAGTGGCTCTTAACTATCGTAATTGTACTTGGTGTTGGCACGTTCTTTAGCGCAGGTGCTTTAATGTTTACATCTGGCTATTTAATATCCAAATCTGCCACTTTACCAGAAAACATCCTCCTTGTGTATGTACCGATTGTCTTGGTAAGGCTGTTTGGAGTATCAAGGCCAGCCTTTCGTTATGCTGAACGCTTAAGCAGCCATAGCCTTGTTTTAAAAATACTATCGAGTATGCGGGTCCGTTTATATAGGGCACTTGAACCAGATGCTTTAGATTTCAAATCCCGATATAAAACCGGCGATTTGCTTGGTGTGATGGCTGATGATATTGAGCATCTTCAAGATTTATATATTAAGACAATCTTTCCATCTATCATAAGCATCGGTTTATATATGTTAATTGTCTTGGCATTAGGATTCTTTTCTATTCCTTTTGCGCTTCTAATGTTTCTATTGTTATTCGTCCTGATTATTTTGTTTCCTCTCGTATCACTATTAGTGACGCGTGCAAGACATGCACAAATGAAAAATGCAAGAAACGGACTATATCAATCTCTGACAGATGCTGTTATGGGAATTGGTGATTGGATGATTAGTGGCAGACAGTCCGATTTTATCGAATGTTATGAAAAAGATGAAAAAAAGGTTGATGTACTTGAAGCAAAGATCAATCTATTTCAACGAAAACGTAATTTTCTCTTTCAAGCTGTCATATTGGTTATTATTGTGGCACTTGCCTGCTGGATTACCTTACAGGTAGAAGCCGAACAATTCTCTCCTATTTGGATTGCAGCTTTTATTCTAGTAGTGTTCCCATTAGTCGATGCTTTCGCCCCATTATCCGATGCTGTTAGCCAGGTCTCCAGTTATAAAAGTTCATTGGAGCGAATGAATGGCTTACAGGAAGAAAAAGAATTAATAGGATTAACAAACAATGAAAACACGAGCGAATTTAATGATTTGAAGGCACAAACTGCATTGCCTATCACCTTTAATCAGATTAGTTTTTCTTATTCTTCTACTGACGAGAAGGTATTGAATAATTTAAACTTTACCATTCAGCCTGGCGAAAAAATTGCGATGCTGGGTAAAAGCGGAGCGGGGAAAAGTACAATCGTAAAGCTTTTATTAGGTGCATATAAACCTAATCAAGGAAAAATCAGTATAGGAAATAAAGATATTTCTCTTTTAGATTCTCAAATTACAAGCTTCATTTCTGTACTCCATCAGAAACCACATTTATTTGATACAACCGTTATGAATAATATACGGCTGGGCAATCCAAATGCTTGCGATGAAGAGGTATATGAAGCTGCTAAATTAGTTAGGATGCATGATTATATTGAATCTCTTCCAAATGGGTATCAAACGCGTATGCATGAATTGGGAGGGCGTTTTTCAGGCGGAGAACGTCAGCGTATTGCGCTTGCGAGAATACTTTTACAAAAAAATCCGATTGTTATTCTAGATGAACCAACTGTCGGTCTTGATTCGCAAACCGAACGCAGCCTCCTTGAAACCATATTTAAGACGTTAAATGGTAAAACAATGATCTGGATTACCCATCACTTAATGGGTGTGGAAAAAATGGATAGAGTTCTGTTTCTTCAAGACGGGGAAATCAGTATGAACGGTTCTCATGAAGAACTTCTTCAAATGATGCCCCATTATACAAAACTATATAAATTGGATATGCCACAGCTAAATAATTAAAAACAAAAGCGCTTGAGACATATACCCGTCATCAAGCGCTTTGTTTTTATTCTGCTGGCAATTTCTCAGCTTGGTTCCAATTTACCAGGCCATCGTCTTCATCGAATTCGATCATGACATCAACAACGCCCTTTTCCGCTAAGATTTGCTTTTTAAGACGATCTTTAATATCGTCCATATCGGCAACCGTTAAAGACAGATCAATTTCGACACAGACTTCTACATGAAAATCCTCGCCCTCTTTAATTACGACTACCTTCTGAACATCCTTGATATCTTTATCAAGAAGAACCAGATCGCCAATATATTGCTCCATCAGTTCATCAGCTTCACCAAGGGCACCTGCTGCATTGTCGAAGAATACTTTACCAACTACAAATAACATCATCATGCCGATAAGAATGGAGGCAATTCCTTCAGCTGCGTGTAGGTTTGTTAAATGTGATATGACAATCGCGATGATCGCTAAAACCCCACCTGAAGTAGCAACTAGGTCTTCCAAAAACACTAGCCTAGTTGCAGGCTTCGCTTTACCAAAATAGGTGAAGCTTTTATATAAGAAAGACAAGCCTTTCGCTTCCACTCCGACTTCATGCATAATTTCCTTCATTGCTTTAACTAAAACAAAAACTTCGAGAATTACACTGATGGCTAAAACACCGATACTCACCCAAAAATAACTAGATTCACTAGGGTGTAAAATATGCATATATCCTTCTTTTATCGTTTCATAAGACATGATTCCTACTATTAATACCGCTCCCAAAAGAACCAAATTTACCAAGCGGCCAAATCCATTGGGAAAACGTTCGGTCGGTGCTTTTTTACTTAACGCTGACCCAATAAACACAAAGAATTGGTTAGCTGAATCTCCCAAACTATGAAGTGTCTCCGCGAATAATGCCACATTACCAGTAAACATATAAGCTGCACCTTTAATAATAGATATCACTAAGTTGACGATTGCTGCTGTAATTGCACTTGTATTTCCTTTTTTTAGTAACTGAAATAATTCACCCATAGACCCTACTCCTTCAATTCAAAATAGATACATGCAGATAGAAAAACTAGATATGTAAAGATTAGGCTAGCCTCTGTAATGAAAACTAGTAAGCTATTCCATTAAGACGAGGATTTTAAAAAAATATAAAACATTTTGGATCACACTTCATTTAATTCCTATGTTTGAATTTTCTTCTTCACCTCCTAATCCCTTATCTGTTAATCTCAATTATCTCATCATTTTATTCCCCATCTCTAGTGTATTTACACTAATTTTGAAGAAACAATAATCCAAATGAATTTATTGGTGCTTTTTACTGGATTTATGATCAACACCGGCGTATAGTTACCTAGGTAACTATATTCGAGGTGGTGGTACAATTGTCTATTTCCGGGCACCAGTATTTTTTTCATCAATATTTGCAGACAGCTCGATTATTTACAAAACGATTGAATGATCAATTAGCCAAGCATGATTTATTCCACTCACAATGGGCTATTATTTATTATTTAAAGCACTATGGACCTTCCACCCTCGTGGATATTAGTAATTATTTGAATGTGGAAAAACCCACTATTACAAGAACCGTTACCAGACTGCAAGAGCGGGATATTATCGAGCAGATTCCAAGCGATAATAAACGGGAAAAAAGAATTCAATTAACAGAGGCAGGAAGAGAAATTTATATCACCTGCATACACCATGTCAGTGAATTTGAAGAAAAAGTAATGTCAAGTGTATCAGAGGATGAAATAAAAATTATGATGAAGATATTTGGCAAAATGCAGCATCAATTACAGCATGAATAAGGACGTGACTACAAATGGAGAAACCAAGACTTTGGACAAAAAACTTCCTATTAATCTCTTCAGCTAATTTATTTATCTTTTTAACATTTTACAGCTTAATGGTTACTTTAACACTTTATACAATTACTACTTTTCATACGAGCCAAAGTATAGCCGGACTCGCTTCAAGTATATTTGTTATCGGAGCTGTGCTAGTTAGGCCTATTGCTGGCAAAAGAATTGCCCTGGTCGGTGCAAAAATAATGCTTACGATCAGTCTAGCCTTATTTTTAGCAGCAACTATTCTCTATTTTATGGCGTCGAGCCTTGCACTCTTACTAATCGTTCGATTAATCCACGGTATTTCATTTGGTTTCGCATCAACCGCTACAGGAACACTTGTGGCTGAAATATTACCTTTATCCAGAAGAGGGGAAGGTATGGGATATTTCGCGATGAGTACAAACCTGGCAATGGCTATTGGACCATTTCTAGGCTTAATGATCAGCAATTCCTTTTCTTATACAATTGTCTTTTCGGTTGCCGTTGTCTTTGCTTCGTTAAGTTTCATCTTCACGCTCTTCTTGAATGTTCCAAAGATGCAATTTACAGCTGAGCAAGTCAAGTCGATGAAAGGTCATAAAATAAGTGACTACTTTGAGCTGGCCGCACTGCCTATTGCTATTACAGCTGGGGTCATTGGATTTACATATTCCAGTATATTATCTTATTTAACTTCCTATTCTCAGGAGCTTAATTTAGTATCGACAGCAGGCTTCTTCTTTGTCATGTATTCTATTTGTCTAATACTGACGCGTCCATTTACGGGAAAATGGTTTGATATATACGGTGAAAATACAGTAATCTACCCCTCTCTAATTTTATACACAATCGGGTTGATCGTTTTAAGTCAGACAAGCCACAGTATTACATTGCTTTTAGCAGGCGCTATAATCGGTGTAGGGCTTGGCACTTTTCAATCCAGTGCACAAACTGTAGCAATCAAAATGACGTCTCCCCACCGGATTGGGCTCGCCACCTCCACATTCTTTGTCATGTATGACATTGGGATCGGGATCGGACCATTTGTTCAAGGATTTTATATTCCGGTTTCCGGTTATAGTGGGCTTTATTTAACAATGGCTGTTATCTCGTTTATAGCTATAGGCCTTTATTATGTAGCTCATGGTAAAAAAGCTACTCAAGCTTCAAGAGTTACTCAATATTAATTGAAAAAGTATCGATTCAGCTTATTCATAGCTTGCTTGAATCGATTTTTTCTATAAATGATGTTATTAACCATTCATCTGTATTCAATCAAGTCTTTTACATGCTTATTTCAATAAAAAAAGCTCAAAACAGCCATTTATTAGCCAAACAGATAAGAAATAATCTTATTCTATAGCTTTCCTTGAATATAATTGAGCGATTTTCCATAATAATTGAGCGAAAACAGCACTTAATTGAGGCGATTTCTCCTTTCCATATTTTTTAGTTATATAGCATACATCTCCCTAACTATTAAAATAGGATAAGCGCCTAAACGTATTGTATTTCTTTATCTCCATAACAAAAGCTGTCCAATCAGTTACTCGGTTGAATGATTGGACAGCTTTAAAATTCACTTTATGTTTCTGCAAGATTCCCGTTCAATAAATTGTGTTGGAACCGTCACTCTCTTTGGAAATGTGTTTGGATCCTTTATCTTTTCAATTAAACTTTTTGTTGCTTCAATACCAAGGCGAGATATATGTATTTCTATTGATGTCAGTGGCGGTCTCGAATGCTGAGAAAGAATTTGGTTATTAAAGCCGATAATGGAAAGGTCTCTTGGTACATGGATATTGAGTTTTTCCAAATAACTTAATATTTCATATCCGGTCAAATCATCTTGGGCAATGATAGCTGTTGGCATGGGATTGTAGTTAATTAGATTCTTTAGTGATTCAAAACCTTTATCATTAAATTGATGTTCGTCAATCAGATAATCCCTGCAAAATGGTAGTCCACTCTCTTCCAGCGCCTCCCTGTATCCTTTTAAACGATCAATCGTAACAGCAAAGTTTTCATTTCCTCCAATAAATGCAATATTCTTGTGTCCCATCTCTATCAAATACTTTGTAACATCTTTAGCAACTGTCACATTATCATTATCCACATAGGTAATACTTTTTTCATGCATCAAGGGTCTTCCAATTACGATGAATGGGAAATTAACTTGCTTTAAAAACTCAATCACTTCATCATTTTTACGTGAATACAAGAGTATTAACCCGTCGACCCTTTTTCCTTGAACCATGGAAACAACTTCTTCATAGATACCTTCTTGAGTAAAACTGGTTGATAAATACAAACCATATTTTTGTTCATTCGCACTTCGGCTAATGCCACGTAGAACGACTGAGAAGAAAGGATTTTTAAATGCTTGATAGGCAGTGTCAGGCATAATTACTCCTATAGCCTGTGTACTTTTCCCAGCTAAGCTTTGAGCCTGAAAATTAGGGGTATACCCCATCAGATTCATGATTTCCCGGACTCTCCGTTTTGTTTGAAGACTGATATGCGGGCTATCTTTCAGGACTCTTGACACAGTTGACGGTGCTACATTCGCTTCTCGAGCAACATCTTTAATTGTTACATCCATCAGAGCCACCCCTCAATTCGTAAATCCTATTTCACTGCACCTTCAGCTACCCCTTTAATAATTTGTTTTTGTGCAAAGAAATATCCAATGATGACAGGAATAATGGCTAAAGTTAACCCGGCTAGAGCAAGATGCCATTGTTTTGTATATTCCCCAAAGAAGAAGAACATTTTCAATGGAAGAGTCTGCATTCCTTCCTGGTTGATGACAAGGGACGGCAATAGATAGTCATTCCAAATCCAGATCGTATTTAAAATACCGACTGTAATAGAAATTGGTTTTAGCATTGGGAAGATAATATGCCAGAAGATTTGCCATTTGTTAGCTCCATCTATAGTAGCCGCTTCATCAAGCGATTGGGATATACTTTTTAATGTTCCATGATACAAGAAAATCGACAAGCTGCAACCAAAGCCAATATACATAAAGATTAAGCCAGCACGATTCAGCATTTCAAATTTCCCAAATACCGTAATTAATGGAATCATGACGGATTGGAAAGGAATCAGCATAGCTGCCACGAAAATAAAGAATAAAAACGTACTCATCTTACTTTTATTCCGTGAGAGAGCATATGCAGCCATTGAAGAAAAGATAATAATCAGACCTACACTTACAACTGTAATTAACACGGAATTAAATAGTGTTTTCAAGAAATCCAGTTGTTCGTACGCCTCCACATAGTTGTCAAAATTAAATGCTTCCGGAAGGCTTAAGACATTCGTAAACATTTCTTTTTTTGTTTTAAGCGAATTAACAATCATGATATAGAAAGGGGAGAGCCAAATTAAGGCTAATACAATCCCAGTTATTTCTAAGGGCCAGTTATGCTTTCTGCGCATTACAATTCAACCTCCCTTTTCTTGTTGATATATACTTGTGTCAAGCTGATAGATGCGACAATCAAGAAAAAGATAACTGCTTTTGCAGAGGCATAAGCCATATCGCTTTCCTTAAATGCAGTCTGGAATATTTCCATGGCGACCATTTGTGTGGAGTTATAAGGTCCCCCAGCTGTTAAGCTTAAGTTTTGATCATATAATTTAAACGTATTGGACAGCGTCAAGAACATACTAACGGTAAATGCCGGTGCTACGAGCGGGAATATGATTGCGCGTAGTTTTTGGAAATAGCTCGCCCCGTCAATCTCGGCAGCTTCAGTTAATTCTTCTGGAACACCCTCAAGATACGAAATATAGATAATCATGATATAACCGGCCATTTGCCAGCTCATCAGGATGACTAATCCCCAGAATCCAGTATTTGTAGTCGACAACCAGCCTTGTAAACCTTCATAGCCAAGGGCCACACCAACTGCGTCAAATGCTTTCGTGAAAATAAACTGCCAAATGAACCCTAAAATCAGTCCACCAATCAAGTTTGGCATAAAGAAGATTGTACGTAAGATATTATTTGATTTAATTTTTGAGGTTACAATTAAGGCTAAAACTAAACCGATCACATTGATTAAAATAATCGATACGATAGAAAACTTAACTGTGAACCACAAAGCGTCCATGAATTCTTTTTCTTGGAATATACCAATATAGTTTTGAAAACCAACAAAAGCGGTTGTTTGAATTCCATTCCAGTCCGTAAATGAGTAAAATACACCAAGTGCCAGTGGCACGAGTACGACAAGAAATAGCGATACTAGAACCGGTGTAAGGAATAACCAGTAGGAAAAACTGCGAGTACGCATTATTACCCCTCCAAAATTGTGACAAAATTTATGACCTCATCCATTATCTATGTAGCAAAACAAAGTAGCCCAACACTACTTTGTTTTGCAGTTCTATCACATATACGTAAATGATATTAGCGTGATTCAGACCAAGATTTTTGAGATTCTTTGACTAGCTCATCCCAAGACATTTCATCACTTAAATATTTTTGTATGTTTACACCCAATTTATCTTCGCCCCAACCAGTTGGATAGCCCATAAATACCCATCCAATTGTTTTTCCTTCAGTCGCATAATCATATACTTCTCTAGATATTGGGTCTGCGATTTTACTAGAATCATATCCTTTGTAAGCAGGAATGAAGCTGAAATCTTCAAGAACTGTCTTTTTACCTTCTTCAGATGTATATAACCAATCCAAGAAGTCTTTAGATGCTTCAATAACTTTCTCATCATTGTTGCTGTTTACTCCCCAGTACATTGGAATACCAACTGGTAGAGAATCTTCTTTATAACTTTCTACAGGAATTGGTAGAATACCAACTTTTTCTTGAGCAAATTCTTCATCAATTCCGGCGATGGAACCATATACCCAGTTACCTTGTTGAATCATAGCTACCTTTCCAAGTGAGAAGTTTTCTTCTACTTGCTGTGAGTAATCAAGGCTAACAGTTGGCTGAATAGAATATTTATTGGATAAATCAATGTATGTTTTATATTGATCTCCATATTTAAAATCAACCTTGTCAGATTTGTAAGCATTCATAATATTTTCTTCAAATTCTGGAGAGATAAAGACGTTGGAAGCATGCAACCCGGTAATCCATTTTTCTTTTCCTGGTAAAGCAAATACTGCTTTAATACCAAGATCGTCTTTTTTGGTATCGATTGTTTTAACCGCCTCTTCAAGCGCTTTCATTGTTCTGATTTCTTCTGCTTTAATACCAGCTTTTTCAAAGACTTCTTTGTTATAAAGCAAGCCGTATCCTTCCTGGTTATATGGAAGACCAAGGATTTTATCATCTGTAGTTACACCATCTAGAGTTCCATCTAGTGCTTCTTTGGATGCTTTTGTATCGGATAAATCAGCTAGTTTATCTTTCCAATCTGCAACATCCTGCGGTCCGCCAACATTATAGATAGCAGGTTCCTTGCCTGAAGCAAATTTAGATTTTAAAGAAGCACCATAATCTTCCCCGCCACCAACTGTAGTAATATTAATTTCTACACCTGGATTTTCTTTTTCATATTGTTCGGCTACATCTTCAAATTGATCCTTGAATTCCACTTTAAACTGAAATACATCAATTGTTACCTTATCTTTGCTATCGGAGGAAGAGCTCTCAGATGAGCATCCCGTTAAGACAGCTGCTGCCAATAGTGAAGCTGATAAAGCACCCGCATACCATTTTTTTTGTTTCATTCTTTTACCTCGCTTCTCTCTTTATGTTTGGTTCAAGTAAACGTTTTCTATAAATATGTAAAAGACCAGTGACCTTATTCTTAAAAACTATTAATTTTCCACTTTACGAAAACGTTTGCACAAACCTTTCTTTTCCAATTTAACATATGAATGTAATATCTCAAACCTTTTTTTACTCATTTACCTATTTAATCATATAAATTATCCTGAAAAGTCAAATAATATTCACTTTTTGCGCAAACGATTTCATCTATGACTTGTCAATATTGTGAGACCAAAAAATGATTAAACTCTTTGCAACCAAAGAACGAGTGAATCAAATGGTTTTAAGTACATTTTAGATTAACGGTTAAATATATGTGTAAAAAAAGCCACCTCCATAAGGAAGTGGCCGACGCATTATTCCACTGAAGTACCAGACTCAGGTATAAAATCTTTATTAACTAAAGGTTTTCCATCTTTATCAACCATAACAGTTAATCCAGAAATAAGGCCGTTATAATGAAACATATATAGGACTCCTGTCTCATTATCACGAATTATTTTAGTAACCTCCATTTTCCTTGAGTATAAACATCCTCAAAACGTTTATTTATCACTATAACGCACTCCTTTTTTCGGTTTGTTGAAGCAGCTATCTCTATCTATAACTACTACAAAATGGTAATTGAGTCTTTTGTATTGAGCAACATACGAAAACAGCCATTGAAAAAGAACATCTTTGAAAAGCACGTTCTTTTATTACTATTTATACTAATCTTACAATCGATATGTTAGCCCCTGTCCCCTGTTTCCACAGAGACCGTACCTACTAATTGGAGAGAAATAGTCGAACCTTTCAGTTAAAGGGAGGCTTACCTCATTGGCACGTTGAAAAGATACTACTACTGACAAGGTAGATGGAACCTAGCCCAAAATGATATCTTCCAATTTCAGTTGCAGCATAATTTATGATATTACAGTTGTCCTAAGTATTTGATTAACGCTATCATCCATCATAATAGAGTCTTCTGAATGTTATGGACAGCTTTTACTACAGTTTCTCTCCCCTTGCATTCAATATATGTGATAAACCCATAACTTCCATCGCTATGGAAGGCAGTAACATTTTAATGGCATCTTCCCGGTCAATTATTATACAAGGGTAATGTTTGGGTTGTTAGGTAAGGACATACTAGTCCCCTCTCTGTTTATAAATAAATTTCCCTTACGTTACTCTCTTTGGGATAAATGTGCAGGTATACGTTAGCCTCTTTTTGGCAAATAAAAAAATAGACCATCCAGTCAATAATAAAGATTGAGCGGAATGGACTACTTTTTAAACACCTTTTTCTCAATTGCATAACCATATTCGGCTCTCGGCTTTATTTCAATAACTTTACACTCTTTAGTGATACTCAACATTTTTGGCGATTGTCTATATTTTTCAGCACGATATTTGGCTTTGTCCATAATATAATCAGCCAATCCAATACTCACCTCTCCATAATTTCACAATCAGTTTCATAAAAATGACCACAGGCTGCTTTTTTTTCAATCCAGATGGCATATTCTATGTTTTCCAGACGATCAGATAAGGCATGATGAAGTATATACATGCATTGCTGGTCAATAGCATCAAACTCATGAGTATAACTCCAAAGAACCGTTACAAGGACGGTGTCAAAATGCTGATACGTATAAATCATGGAGTTTTTTGATGGTCCATATACAGTCGTTTGTTTATTCTTTATACAAGGCTTATCTTTATCTGCTGATATATAAGCCTGGTGTTTCCATTCTTCCGGTAAAGCCTGCCACTCATATACCCCCCAATTGATTCCTATCCTAACCTGCTCCCAGTATTCCTCCGCCATTATTTCCAGATAGAAAGCCAGTGCCTCTTTATAATCTGCCCAACCGGCTTGTTCATTATAGAAACGGTAGAGACTCATTTTATTGTTTTCGGCATAGATATTAGAAATGATTTTTAACCGTGCATATTGAAAAATTTCGACAGGGACTTGTTCCTCCAAAGGATCTTCATCCTCCAGCTCTATCTCAAACTGAAATAATCTGAAGCTCTTTAAACTCCTCGTTGCTAAAGGCACAAATAGAAATAGTAGTATCCAAATAATCAGCAACAACAGCCCTCTTCCAATAATCCGATTTGCATCTGATGTTACTATATTGGTCATCAATGCTACGAACCAACCTTTATCAAGGTTAGACAATTCTGTTACCATGAGCAGTTGTATCGGATTCATCAAGACTTCCTGATATGCCATCACTAAACTTGCCAATGTCCAGCCGGCAATACTAACTAACCCCAATTGATAAAAATAAAGCATTCCTTTCTTGGCTATCGAGCGAAATAACTCTACGCATCCTTTCATTCGAAACCATTTTTTCATTATCATCAATTCCTTTATAAGGATTTTGCTAATGGCAACTACCTAAAGGGGGATAGTAATGAATAATTAAATAGTGTAATTGTTTCGTTGTATCTGATATATCAGTCGGCTTTCAGACTCAGTTGGCTGGATTTCCGTCCAGTTCGGCTGGATTCTGTTCCATTTTGGCTGGATTCTGCTATTTATATACTCGCTTTGGCTAATTTCAGCTCCACGTCAGCAGATTTTCCTCTGCTTAAGATGAATTCCCCACAAGTTTTGTTGTTTTACATCATTTTTTTATACTTTCATCTGGAAACACCTCCTAGTTTTGCAGATTCCATTGAATTCCAGATCAGATTAATCCACTCTCTCAATTAATCCTATTATCAATCAGCCTCCCAAAAATCGGGAGGCTGATTCGTAAGTTTCAATTATTATTGTACTCTTGCAAAACCGAAACCGGATGCGTAATCATCACCTGTAGCGGCTCCATATCCACCTTTAATATCAACTAACTTCGCACGTCTTTGTAATTCCGCGCGTAGCTGTGTATGAGAGTATCCTGTATTGGAAGCCCATATTTTTGCTGCCAATCCGGATACATGCGGTGTTGCCATTGAGGTTCCACTGATTGTATTATATCCACCCGTATGCCAGGTTGATTCAACTGCAGAACCTGGAGCAGAGATTTCAACATCCTTTAAGCCAATTACATAATCACCATCTGTGGATGGGTTACCTCTGGAAGAATAGTTAGCCACACGGTATGTTCCATTTTGCTGAACATTCTCAAGAGCTGCCACAGCCACTACATTCGCCAAAGCACCCGGATATCCGATTGTATTGGCAGAATAGCCGCTATTACCAGCTGCCGCAATAATTAGAACACCTTTTCCATAAGCATATGTTACAGCACTGCTAATGAGAGAATTATTAGAGCTGGAACCAAGTGACATTGAAATAATTACTTTTGAACCTGTAGAGGATGCTTGGTCTGCCGCATGTCTAATTGCTGCTGCTATATCATCTGAATAACCAGATCCATCGTCACCCAAAACTTTATAGGCCCATACTTTGGATTGAGGGGCAACCCCATATACGCCAGTACCATTGCCAGCCACTGTTCCGGCTACATGGGTACCATGACCATTCCCATCAGCACAGGAGCCATTCACAACCGTGCTGCTTGTTTGAGTGAAATCCTTACATTGTTCAATATTGGATGAAAGACTCGCATGCGTTTTTAACACGCCTGTGTCTAAAACTGCTACTTTAATTCCACTGCCGCCTGATGTAGAAGTAAGAGAGCTATTATTATAGATTGCTTTAATTCCCCATGGCACTCGGGTTGTAGGTGCAGAAGTAGCTTTTTCTATAGCAGTTGCAGCAATTTTAAATTCAGGTACTTTTTCTACTTCGATATTTTTATTTTCCAATAGTTTCTGATATTCTTTTTCAGAAACATCTGTCGTAAATCCTTGGTTGCTGAAGTCTCGGTGTGTCCCCATATTTTTCTTTACTTTTGTTTTTTCTGACTGAGATCCCTGAATCAGAACACGATAGGTTTTCTCTGAGCTGACATCCTTTGCCTTTGCAGTCGACCTATCCTCAGCATTTGTTCCTGAGCCAAAAGATAAAGCCATTGATACACTTAGGACAACTCCAGCAAATATCTTCCTTTTTTTCATCTTTCAGTCTCCTCTCGTTTTTTGAATTTTCTGTGAACTTTTCTTGTTGTATCGTTATTATAGTGGCTATTTTTTTCTTTGAACACGGAACAAATTAACTATTAATTCAGAATTATTATTTTCTATTTTGTCAAATAAAAAAACTTTCCCAAGTTATCAGATTAGTTTTTGTGACAAATTACTATATTTTTTGCGCTTTTTCTTACCTATCGACATTTTTCTATCCTATTTGCGACCTATTTGGCGATTAATACAAACGGGTGTTTGTACCTAGTAGAATTATATTTTCCCAATAAAATTTATGTAAATTTTCAGATAATTTAATAATCCACTAAATTAATTATGCAAAAATGAAAACAAAAAAGAACTGATTGATTGGACAATCAGTCCTTTTGACCCTCTCTAAAATGACACCATTTATACGATTGGCGGCAAAATGGGAGCTTTTCTTTTCATCTATTCTCCTCCTTAACTAGTAGTCTGTATAAATATATTGCAAGGCTTTCTGAAACTTTCCTGATTTCTTATAATAATCTGCCAAAATTTTACTAACACTGCGAATATCATTATAATGAGATTCCCCATTATATAGATAAGGAAGGGTATACTCTTCTAAATAGCTAATCGCTCTTTCTTCTTCCCCCTGAATCATATATAAATAATAATTGGGCAGCATTTGATATATTTTAGACCCGGTTTCTTGAGCTTTCTTCTTTAAGTGATGTAAATACTCTTTCGCCTGTTCCCATTCTCCCAAATAATAAGAGGTTTCTGCCAAAGCATAAAGGCTCACCATAGAAGATTGGGCATTCTCCGCTTCACAATTTACAGCTTTATAATAATAGTCTCTTGCTTCACTCAGCTCTCCTTTTTTCTGCTTTAAATAGCCAATATTATGATAGGCAATCGATAAAGTTGCCGATTCATTTAGGATCTCAGCATTTCTTTTCAAATGTTTATAGCACTCTGCTGCCACCTCATAAATGCCTGTATCGGTATAACTAATGCCGAGAATCACAAGCGTGTGCATAATTCGCTTTATATTATATTGGGCAGTAAAGGCATTTAGTGCCTCGTTAGCATAGAAGATAGCATGCCCATGCTGTTCCATATGACATTTAGCAAGTGCCAAATGATAATAAACATCCGCAGAAACACTCATCCCATCCCTGCTTGCAGAAACTAATTCCTCTAAAACTTCATTGGCCTGTCTGTACTTATTTTGGATGAGCAGACAAATAGCATGATAATAATGAAGCAAATATAGCTCCTGATAATTTAAATTCTTCTTATGTTTATCAAGCCATTTATAGTGTTGAATGGCTTTTTTAGTATCCTTAATAAATAATAAATATCTCATTTTATACAATTCATATAAAAATAAATGTGGTGTATAGGCAATGAAATCTACCAAACTATCTAACTTCCGATCAATCTCTTTTGCCTCTTCAATCTGAAAATAATTGATGCATTCAATCCATTCATCCAGCAATCTTTTCACCGTATTATTTTGTTCATAAACATTCGTTAAGTCTGCTCCTAAACGTTGTAATAATAAATGGATAGTTTGGTCATTTGCTTCCTTCTCATTATGTTCAATCTTACTTAGATGAGGTACAGAACATATGCCTTCGACCAGCTCACTTTGAGTTAATCCCTGCTTAGTCCGATAATATTTAATCAACGAACCTACTTTCATGCACCCACCCTCTTTTATGCGTTTCCAATATTATACATTTTAAAATCAAGTTCTAACATACATCCTGAAACCTATTTTTATAATTTTCGTTCCCCTCATTTCATCATTTACCGACATTCAGTCTGATATTATAGCGGATTTTAGTCAGTAAAAATAAAAACCTGGCTATATGCCAGGTTCATTAAATATTTCTTAGCCACATTCATTCTTTTTCAGCATGGTTCGCCGTTTGCGTAATCTTATCCCTTTAATTCTAACTTGTTCTAAATCATTCGGAAGGATATTACGATACTCACGAAATAATTGTCTCCATTTCAAGGTATAAGCACTCCCTTCCTAAAATTTATTTTGAAAGCAAAAAATCCACCTTGTCTATTGGCAAGGTGGATTGCTGATTATCTCCAGTTTTTCACTTCAGCTTCTGTTTTTCTCACGTGTTCCATTATTTCCTGAATACGAACCCGTTTATTTTCCCAGCATTTTGGACTTAGATCAACCGGATATTTTTCCGGATTAAGGAACCGTTTATATTCATCCCAAAGCAAGTCCAGGTTATCCTTTGCAAATTGTTGAATAACCGTCAAGTCTGGTGTTTTATACACTAATTGCCCATCCACAAAGATGTTTTCATGCAGTGGTACTGCATCAAAATTTGTTACTTCCTTGCTAATGAAGGTATGTACAGGATGGAACATAGTCAATATTTTCTCAGAAGCAGGATTTTCATATTCGAGTGTAATATAATCCCCTTCCGATTTATTTGTTTCCTTATTAATAATCCGATACACATTCTTCATGCCAGGAGTAGTCACTTTTTCAGGATTTGCACTGATTTTGATTGTATCAACCATATCGCCGTTTTCATCTTCAATGCTGACCATTTTATATACAGCTCCTAAAGCTGGCTGGTCATAGGCCGTGATCAGTTTGGTTCCGACACCCCACATATCAATTTTGGCGCCCTGTGCTTTCAGGTTCAGGATTGTTGCTTCATCTAAATCATTGGAAGCCGTAATTAATGTATCTGTGAAGCCTGCTTCATCAAGCATTTTGCGTGCTTTCTTAGACAAGTAAGCTAAATCCCCACTATCCAAACGAATGGCTTTAAAATTAATTTTATCGCCCATTTCCTTCGCTACTCGTATGGCAGTTGGCACACCTGATTTTAATGTATCAAAGGTGTCAACAAGGAAGGTGCAATCATAATGTGATTCTGCATATTTTCGGAAGGCTGTATATTCATCCCGATAAGCCTGAACAAGCGCGTGCGCATGAGTTCCTACTACCGGAATGCCGAATTTCTTGCCAGCTCTGACATTACTGCTTGCCTGAAAACCGCCGATATAAGCGGCTCTTGTTCCCCAAATTGCCGCTTCCGTTTCCTGTGCTCTCCTTGTACCGAATTCAAACAGGGATTCACCACCAGTTACTACACTCAGACGTGATGCTTTTGTTGCAATAAGAGTTTGGTAATTAATAATATTCAATATTGCTGTTTCAACCAGCTGAGCTTCTGCAAGCGGAGCCTCAATTCGCATTAAAGGCTCATTTTCGAAAACGAGCTCGCCTTCTTTCATGCTTCTGATGGTGCCTGTAAAACGCAGTTCTTTTAAATATTCAAGGAATACTTCGTCATACTTAAGCTCTTCCCTTAAATATTGAATATCACTCTCTGTAAATTTTAAGTCTTTAATATATGTAATCACCCGTTCAAGTCCGGCAAATATGGCATAACCGTTCTTAAATGGGTTGCGCCTGAAATACACATCAAATACCGCTTTTTTATTATGAATCCCATCTTTAAAATAGGTTTCCATCATATTAATTTGGTATAGGTCTGTATGCAAAGCAAAGCTGTCGTCCGGATAATGTGTCATCAAACTTCCTCCTTCAATTACAAAACACTGGCTCCCAGCGTATTTTCAAAATGGGATAAGGCCCACTCATGACCTGCTTCATTAAAGCTCGCCACTCCATTTTTATGTATTACTATTTTAAACCCTTTATTATAGGCATCCACTGCTGTATGCAAAATACAGATATCTGTACAAACTCCTACTAAATGTAATTCCGTGATTCCGCGTTCACGCAATTTAATTTCCAAATCAGTACCAGCAAAGGCAGAGTATCGTGTTTTATCAATCCATAGCAGGTTCTCTTGTCCAATATTAGTATTATACACATTTTGAAGATTTCCAAATAATAAACGACCTTCGGTACCACGTATATTATGCGGTGGGAATAATTTACTTTCAGGGTGAAATGGATCATTCTCATCGTGTACATCAATAGCAAATACAACAAAATCTTTGTCCTCAATGAATCTTTTTGTTAAAGAAACAATGTACTCTTCAATTTCCTTTCCAGGTTTACCGCATGTTAATTTGCCAGCATCTGCTATAAAGTCATTTGTATAATCTATATTGATTAAAGCTTTCATCTCTCCACTCCCCTATCCATTTTCCATCAAATCCGCTTATCGTACGTATAGAATATCAAATTGTATTACAAAATGCCTACTTTGATTTTAAAGAAAGTCAACCACCAATAAAATAAACAGCGCTTTTTGATACGAACACAGTGGTTATTAAAATCGTATCAATCCTTTAAATCTTTAAAGTCGACCCTAAATCCATATCGCCATACAAGAATAGCTGTGATCAGCAAGACTCCCCCATATCCATATAAACCATACTCAACCTTGCTTATAAGAAAGTGAAAACCTGCAAATACGCCAAGAATGAAAAGCAGGAAAACGGTCTTAATCCCCTCATTCTCCTGTGTTGCAGAAGTTGGTTTAGAAAATGGCAATATAATTGTATATGTCCTGAACGACAGGACTGCCATTATAAATAACGTAAAGAGACCAATCAATAGATCCCAAAAGATAGCACTTCCATATATAAGAATAAATAGAAAGCTATATGCCAAATAGATGGGAAGAACATACTTGGCCATAACCGCATTCCATGTACCTATAAAGATAGACTTAGCACTCTGTAATGGAGAGGCCCTGTATATCCATGCTCCTTTATATGAATCGGTATATCGGAGTGCAATAGCAATAGTTGGAATCATAAGCGCACTGAAATAAATTGTATAATAACCGCTGCCATTTTGAATACCTTTCCATCCATTTTCCCCGAATTGATTGAGTAGTGTAATAAACGGAAAAATAATAACCATTCCAATAGATGGATATACCTTCAGTTTAAACGCCTGTTCGTTTTTCATGAGGTTTTTTGCGAAATGATAAAAGACTCGTTCTTCTTTATTTCGTAATAGGAACATTGAAAAATGACTGCGTTTCTTTTTCGATAAGGCTCCTGTATGATTAGTTAACTTTTGTAAATACTGCTCAAAGTTTTGAACATTTTTAATATAAATAATGACAGAAACAAGCGGTACAATTACAGCCAAGCTGATTAAGAGAATATATTGCCATGCAAAATTCCCATTTAGTTTTACCTCAAAGGGAGCGGCATACCAAATAGGCGCAAGAATATAGCTCCACCAAGTTGGTGTAAATTCTACTTGCCTATCTACAAGGTCAAATATCCTTACCGTTAGTTGATAGCCAACAATCATTAAAATAGACAAGGAGATTTGTACATAACTGATAAAATCCTTTAATTTCTCTCCATCAAAATACTTTAAAATAACCAAGTAGATTAAAGCAGTAAGCAAGACTATCCATATATCAATCAATATAATGACCAGCAAAAATAACAGACTAAAGCCAATTCCTTGAGTAACAATAGCAGCAATGAACGCAGGCGCAATAAAAATAAGGGTTATTGTGCCAAGGTAAATAATAATATGTATCAGCTTTGCCACCGAGACCGTTCTCCCATCAACCGGTCTAGACAATAAAATAGACTGATCCCGTATATCAAGCATCACATGGGAAAAATCAGATATTAAAGATGTAATGATAAAAAACATAAATACCGCAAACAACATACTCATTTGGAAAAAATAATTTTCACCCATAATAATAAAAGGAATCAGTATTAGACCCATAAGCGCATAAACCCATAAGGATTTTAAAAATTGATTTGAATCCTTACCTGTATTTCCAGACCCATCATTCATCAAAGTTGGAACTCTTCTGGCATCCATTGTAAGCTTAACCTGAAGAATTCTTCTCATAACCGGATAATCAATTCCCATCCACTGAAAGAGCTTTTGTCCTCTATCCAACACACGCAAACTCATAAATTTTTTCATCTATTAATCCTCTTTAACAACAGATACAATATCTTCGGCAATTGAACGATGCTGTGTAAAACCAGTTAATTGGTTAAAAATTTCTTCAAGAGTTCCTTCCTTGCCAACATCCTGTAATTCTGCAAAGCTTCCATCTGCAACAATCCTGCCTTCATGCAGTAAAATAATTCGATTGCTAATTTTCTCGACGACATCCATGATATGTGAGGAATAAAAAATAGTTTTTCCCTCGCTTGCCAGCAGTCCAAGCAATTCTTTAATGACCATAACGCTATTCGCGTCGAGACCGCTTAAAGGTTCATCTAAAAATAAAATATCCGGATTATGAAGAAGGCTTGAAATTAATAGAACCTTTTGCTTCATCCCTTTTGAATAACTATTTATTCGTGAATCATACATTTCTTCAATATTTAATAGCCTCATTAGTTTAAAAGCCTTTTGGTCAGCCTGCTCATAAGATAAGCCATAAAGCTCACCTATAAAAGTCAAATATTCACGTGCAGTCAATACATCATATAAATCTGCCAATTCAGGCACATAGCCAATTCTATTTTTATAGGTAATCCTATCCTCAGAAAGCTCTTTATCAAAGACCTTCACTGAGCCTGTATAGTCTGTAAGGAGTCCGAGCAATATTTTAACTGTGGTAGTTTTCCCCGCCCCATTGGGACCTATATAGCCAATAATTTGTCCCTTGTTTACATCAAGATTAATTCCTCGAAGTACTTCTTTCGATCCATAATGCATTTGAAGATTGCTAATAGAAATCACCAGTTCAGCCATTTTCATTCTCCCCAAAGACCCATTTTGGTATAGTATATCAAAACGGGTCGTTAATTTGCATAATTTTCTAATTTATCCTTTTTAGGTATTACTTCTGGAATCCTTCATGATGCACCTAAATGCCTGTAAAGTTCAAATTTCTAATAACCTAAACCGATAATGATTCAAAAGCTTGAATAAGATCATCAATCAAATCATTCGCATGCTCTATCCCAACAGAATAGCGCAGCAAACAATTACAGACTCCATTTTGTGTACGCACTTCCTCAGGGATATCCGCATGTGTTTGTGTAGCAGGGTACGTCATTAAACTTTCTACTCCACCCAGACTTTCAGCAAAAGATATGATGCGAAGGCTTTTTAAAAATGGATTGATCCATTCCTCTGATTTCAGCCGGAACGATATCATCCCCCCTTTACCAGGATAAAGGACATCTGTCACTTCTTCTCTTTCTCTTAAAAATCGGCTGATTATCTTAGCATTTTCCTCATGCTGCCTCATCCTTAGGCTCAATGTTTTCATTCCCCTCATCACAAGCCAGGAGTCAAATGGCGGCAGTACAGCGCCTGTTGCATTTTGATATTCTTCTAGGCGCGCACCAACCTCTTTACTCTTTGAGACAATTAATCCAGCCAATACATCATTATGTCCTGCTAAATATTTGGTGGCACTGTGGACAACGATATCTGCTCCCTGCTCAATCGGTCTTTGCAAAATGGGTGTATAAAACGTATTATCCACAAGGAGCAGTAGATTGTTAGATTGGGTCAGTTGAGCAATTTCTTTAATATCCATTTCCTGCATAAGCGGATTTGTCGGTGTTTCTATAAAAAAGGCCTTCGTATTTTCCGTAATGGATTCAGCGAAATCTTCATATGTATGGCAATAGTTAAACTTGATGCCATACGTCTTCCATATTTGCTCAAATAACCGATATGTCCCTCCATACAGATCGGCAGAGACGGCTATTTCATCACCTGGAGAAAATAAACATAGCAATGAGTGAATGGCAGCCATACCTGAACTAAAGGCAAATCCCTGTTTACCACCCTCTAGCTCGGCAATTGCTTCCTCTAATAATTTTCTGGTTGGGTTTCCTGTTCTTATGTAATCAAACCCTGTTGATTCCCCTATTCCGTTATGGCGATAGGCTGTGGAAAAATAAACTGGCGGATTAACAGTACCTGTTTGTGTTTCACTTCGATTGCCTATTTGAGCTAAGAGTGTTTCGATTTTAACTGTTGTCATATGTATGACCCCTCTCTCTTTATTAATCCCCGAAATACAGTTACTCTGATTTACCTTCATCCGGCTCTAATTTGCCATCAAAGTTACGAATTACTTACATCCACTCATTTTCCCAGTGAATAAAACTATGCTTAAAAACGAAAAAAGTCTTCAAGAAGAAGACTTTTCATTAGAGTGAGTCCCTTCTTATCGGCCAGGAATGATTGTTCCTGCAGGAATTAGCACCTTTCCATATTGGCGGTTGCTGAGACTTCACAGGGCCTGTCCCTCCATCTCTCTTGATAAGATTTTTCAGAATATTTATTTAACTATAAATTTACAGTCCTACTGCTAAAAAAGCAAGTTATTTCTGCCTTTATTGTCCAACTTTTTAACAAAGGTATATAATAAATCTATACATAAAAAGGAGTGATTCGGAACCATGAAAGCCAATGGCCAGGAAATTTTCCAGTACATAAAAGACCTTGTATCCATTCCAAGTCCGAGCGGCTATACAACGGAAGTAATTGATCATGTAGCACAGTTTTTACAATCTCAAGGAATACCTGCAGTAAAAACAAATAAAGGTGCCCTATTGGCAACAATCAAGGGACAGGATGATTCAAAGCACCGTTTTCTAACAGCCCATGTAGATACATTAGGTGCTATGGTGAAAGAAATCAAACCAAGCGGGCGTTTAAAATTATCGATGATCGGCGGATTTCGTTGGAATTCTGTTGAAGGCGAATATTGTAAAATCCATACAGCTGAAGGTAAAACGTTTACAGGGACGATTCTTTTAAATCAAACTTCTGTCCATGTTTATCAGAAAATGGGAGATATTAAACGCGAGGATGCAACGATTGAAGTTCGAATTGATGCTGTGACAAAAAGCAAGACGGATACAGAAGGTCTAGGTATTTCTGTAGGTGATTTTGTTTCCTTCGAGCCCCGTGTTGAACTGACAGACAATGGATTTATTAAATCCCGTCATTTAGATGATAAAGCGAGTGTCGGCATACTGATGTATATCATTAAACAGTTAAAAGAAGAAGGCATCACTCTCCCCTATACGACCCACTTCTTAATTTCAAATAATGAAGAAATAGGCTATGGCGGAAACTCCAACATTCCTGCTGAAACTGTTGAATACCTGGCTGTAGATATGGGAGCAATTGGAGAAGGACAATCTACGGATGAATACAGTGTTTCCATTTGTGCAAAAGATTCTAGCGGACCCTATCATTATGGCCTGCGTCAGCATTTAGTCGAATTGGCAAAGCAACACAAGATTGATTACCGTGTAGATATATATCCTTTTTACGGATCTGATGCTTCTGCTGCCATCCGTGCCGGCTATGATATCATACACGGATTAATTGGACCCGGCATTGATGCTTCACATGCTTTTGAAAGAACCCATATCAGCTCTATTGAACATACTGCCCAGTTAATCTGGAATTACTTACAATCAGAATTAGCCTAATTTCATACTAAACGTTAACCCATCACCATTTAAGTGATGGGTTTTTATTATAATAACCGTTTGATTTTTCCATAAGCAGCCTTGGCTTCAGCATATCCTTGATTGTACAGCTTTTTCAGCTTTTTAGGGTTACGCTCAACACGGCTGACATCTGATTTCACTAATGGACGAATAATGACGACAAGTCCCTTTTCTTCTTGTTCCTCCAAATAGCGGATCGTGTCATTGTAAACGATATGCCGTTTGCGAAGAGCCTTTAGCAGCCCTTGATAGTTCTTATATTTTCTTTTTCCAAGCCAATCAAGCGACGATGCTTTCATATAGCCTTTATTCCCAGTAAGCACAACGATATTTTTCGTATTCCCGTCTGCTTGAGATTTTTGTATCGGTATTGGATCGGCAACACCGCCATCCAGCAGCATTCTTCCATCATAAGAGATTTCCGGAGCAAAAAAAGGAATCGAACTGGATGCGCGCAGAATCGTTGTAATATCTTTTATTAGGTGCTCTTTTCTATAGTATACAGGTTCGCCTGTTACGCAATCTGTAACACCCACGACAAACTGTTCCTTTGCTTCACAAAAAGCCTTTATATCAAATGGGACCAGTTCATTTGGAATTTTATCAAAAATAAAGTCCATTCCAAATAATTCACGTTTCTTCAGAAAACGTTTATAGGATAGGTATTCCGGGTGTGAGACATAATCGATATTCGCCGCATAATTACGGTCTATTTGCCGTGCAATATAAGAAGAGCCATTACATGCACCAGCTGAAACACCAATTGTATATGGCACATATATATCCTGTTCCATCAAATACCTCAGAACTCCAGCTGTATATAGCCCTCTCATTCCGCCACCCTCTAGAACCAGGCCTGTATTATGCATAACAAGTAAACTCCTTCCCCAGAGAATCCTTATTATTTTGCCATGACCCTTCTTAAATAATTACACGTTTTAAAACTATTTCAGGGAATTTTTTACTATCCTATTGACAGTTTTAGTGTATTAACTGTATAGTACACATATCGAGTGTATGAACTACATAGTACACACACTAATAATTGGTTAAAAAGCCATAGGAGATGAATTAATGAACATCATCTTTAATAACCGGGATCCTGTATATTTACAAGTTGTCCGTTACTTCAAAGAACAAATAGCGACCGGTCGGCTTGCAAGCGGAGAGGAGATTCCTTCTCGACGTGAGCTTGCCAATCTTCTAAAAATAAACCCCAATACTGCTCAAAAAGCGTATAAGGAAATGGAGGAACAGGGATTGATTCACACAGAAAGAAATTTCCCAAGCCGGGTCACAACCGACAAGGTCATATTGTCAAGCGTTCGTCAGGAACTCATTGTTGAAGCCGTTGATACCTTTGTTCAGGCAATTAAACCGATTCAATTACCAGTAGATGAACTGTTGAGTATTGTCAAAGAAAAATATAATGCGGAACAAGAGTAAGGAGGGGATTTCATGTTAGAAGTAAAAAATGTAACGAAAAAATTTGGAAGAAAAAACGTATTGGATGATGTATCATTCACAGCCAACAAAGGGGAAATCACGTGTTTAATCGGTATAAACGGTGTAGGTAAAACAACGATTATGAAATCCATCATGGGCCTTACTCCTATTGATGGTGGAGAAATTCTTATAAACGGAACTAAAAGAACGAAGGATACGTATGAGAAAATCACATTTATTCCAGATACGTTCACGATGCTTTCGAACTTCACCATTATGCAGGCAATGGATTTTATGAATGATTTTTATGAGAGTTGGAACCAAGATCGCGCCGATGAATTATTGAGCTTTTTCAAATTGGATGAAAACATACGGATTTCAACATTATCTAAAGGAAATACCGCGAAAGTGAATTTGTTATTGGGATTGGCTCTGGATGTTGATTATGTTCTTATGGATGAACCATTCTCCGGTATCGATATTTTCAGCCGTGAACAAATAGCAGATGTCTTTACAAGCCACCTGATTGAAGACCGCGGTGTTATCATCACAACCCATGAAATCAACGATATTGAGCACCTCATTGATAAAGTTGTTTTGTTAAATGACGGAGTCGTTTATAAAGAATTTAATGCAGAAGAAGTTCGAAATAACGAAGGTAAGTCTGTCGTAGATGTAATGAGAGAGGTGTATAGAGGATGAATCGCTTTTTTAAGCTTGTGAATATGGAGTTAAATCGATTTACAAAAATTTTATTTGGATTGATTATTGCTGTTTTTATTATACAAGTTGCCGGGTTAATCATTGAAGCTAACATCTACATGAGTGACGCTAATAAATCATTAACGAATGGTGTCCCTATAGAAGTCTTTATTGAAGAATTTGGTTATTATGGCATGGACAATTATGTGAATTCTATTTGGTTTAATGGTCCGATTGCCTTATGTGCAGGTGCCATCTTCTTATATATCTTTCTAATTTGGTACCGTGACTGGTCAGGTAAAGGATCCTTTATCTATCGTTTATTAATGATTCCTACATCAAGAATGAATATTTATTTTTCGAAATTAACAGCTATAATGCTACTTGTACTCTCACTAGTATCTATCCAATTGATACTCCTTCTAATTGAATCAAAAATTTTGAAATGGTTTATATCAGCGGATTATTTACATGAGGTATCGATTGGCAGCTTAATCAAGGGATCTCAATTTATTACGGTTATTCTCCCATCTACCTTCACAGAATTCGTTTTATATTATGGTGCAGGATTTATTGCTTTGAGCATCCTATTCACGGCCATATTGCTTGAGCGCAGCTTTAAATGGAAAGGAATCATTCTTGCCATCCTATACTGTGTAGGTGTTATAGCTGTATTATCAGCACCTATTATATTAATCGAATTATTAGAAATAGGTAATTACATTTATACATCTGAGCAAATCATCATTGTAAGCGTTACAGCCAGTATTTTAGGCATTATCTCCATTTTATTAAGCCGCTATTTATTAAATAAGAAAATAACTGTGTAAGGAGAGGAAACATATGAAAAAATATCGAAATTCTATTCTGATCCTGCTTGTTGCTGTGCTATCCATATCAGTATTTTATATAAATCAGGCCTTTTCTTCCTCCACCCTCCCTGATTTTTACGTCAAACAAATAAATGGAGATGCTAAAATCTTAGACACCTTATCATTGGAAGCAGATTATCAAGTAGGTGGATTCACAGAAACGTTTAATGTAACGAAAGAGGGGGCCACTTATCGATCTGAATTACCTTTTTTTGAGCAGGTGGACTACGGGGAAAAATATTTAGAAACAGCGGAATTGAAAGATTTAGCAAATCAGTATTCTTCCTTTATGAGAGGAAAAATTTATAGTAACCAGTTGTACAATGACACAAATCAAGTCATTTTTGTCGACTCCAAGTATGATTTTTCTACCAGACATGGAATGCATAATTTCAGTTTAAAAATTGATCAGCTCAATAAGAAAACAGAGGATACAACCTCTTTTGAAGTAAACCTGCCCAATCAGGAATATTCATCTTTTATTGAAATCCTTGATGTCCAAATCTCCACGAATGAATTATTTGTCATGACACGCAGTAATTCGAAAGATGGGACAGAAATACTTCAGGAATATACGATTAACCTTAAAAAGGAAAAACTAATTGACGATAATTCGATTTTGACAACTGAACAATCAACGGATCAGCAAGATATTTATATAACCAGTTTAACAGATACTAACCCGACGCAAGCTCGTACTCATTTTACATTTCAGATAGATAAGACTATCCATACAGATGAAAACAGTCAAACTGTTAGCCGTGACTTATATGTGTACAACTATAAAACAAAGAAATTAGATAGGTTGACCCTTCCGAGTGATTTAACGAAACAGCTATTACAAGAAGATGGTTCTAGTTTTAATATAGCTTATGATCAAACTTCATTATATGTTTCCGCTATTAAAGATGAGAACGGAAAGAAAATAGTCGCTATGGTTACGTATGATTTTGAGAAACAAAAAATCACAAAGGATCATAAAATCCAAGTGAACTCAGAAATGTTTGATCACAATATAAATGTATATCACAACAAAATGATTCTCACTTATAGAGGGGAAAAAAACAAACCTTATATAAGCATCTTTAATTTCGAAGACGGAAAATCCATTTTCGAAGGAACGATTGAGACAAAAAGCAACGATCAAAAGATAGACTATATGGATCTATATTTATATCAGATTATTGGTCTATAATGTAAAAATTGTTTTGTTAACTTCAAAAAGGGAATACAATAACCAAATGATGATTTGGAGGAATTTCCCATGTACTATGTTTATTTTGAAACGGAGCCAAGGCTTTTGCATGAAGGTACTAAATACAACGTGGAGGTTCCGACCAGAGAGTTGCAGGATCAAATAGCCAATGAACTTGAGAAATATGGAGAGGTTTTCAATATACAAAAACTCGATGCTCCTGTGGATCAATTCCCGGTGCTGACAAAAGAAACCTATAAACGCAATATTTAAAAACGGAAAGGTGAATGGCTCGAGAGCCATTCACCTTTTCCACACCATGTGGAGATGCAATTTTATCAATCTGTTTTACGTGCGTGTTCAAATGGGAGAATGACATATTCACATGTACCGACTATATCATCTTCATCTATGTAGCCCAATCCATTACGGCTATCCCTGCTGTTCAACCGATTATCTCCCATCACAAAATAATGATCATTAGGAACTTTCAATGGATCAAAGTCACCTGTTTTATTCATTTTCAGTAAATCAACTTCTCCTTGTTCATCAGGCAGATATGGCTCATCTTTTTGCTTGCCGTTTATATAAAGCGAGTCATTCTTATATTCAACCTTTTCTCCAGGTAACCCTATAATCCGCTTTATATAGTATTTATCTTTTCCATCATCTCGAATGACTACTATATCCTGACGATCAACTGAACCACTATACGCCGCTAACTTATTGACCAAGACTTTTTCATTATTATAAAGTGTTGGTTCCATTGAGGCTCCTTCAACTATAAAAAAGGAAATGATAAATGTTTTTACAAGATAAGCTAAGACGATTGCAAATGCGATAGAGATAATCCAACTTCCTACTTCAGTTTTAAATAACTTCCTCAATCGCAGTCTCCTTCTTTCAAGCATGATTCCTCTAGTTGTTTCTACATATGATTCTTATATTTTATACCCATATAATATGCTAAGATACCTACAAACGATATTACATTTTCATTACGATTAATTTACATCTAGTAAGGGAATACAATAACATCCATTTTTCATTCACGTGAGGAGTGAAACTCCAGTATGTTGTACTTATCGAAAAATCATGATCCAAATAAAAATGAAATTCTCTTATCTAGATGGCTTCCCTCAAACCAAACTCCAGCAAGTCTGGTAAAAGAGACGTTTTCATTGCTTAATGAAAAATTAAATAAGTTTTCCCCTCTTTCCATGCCTAATCGGAAGCCACTAAGGGATTTAAAATATGCATTTCCCCGTCTCTTATTGACAACAAGCAGACAGCCTGAGCTAAAAAATCCAGCTGATTTCACAATCTTGAACGGTCACCCTTTTCCAGCATGGAAAAAGAAATTAGATGAAGAGTATCAGCATTTAAATCAAAAGATCCAGGAACAGATCAATGTAACCGACTATGGTGCTGTTGGTGATGGGATAACAGACAATACTAAAGCGTTTGAGGCTGCTCTTGGTAAAGGTAAGCGAATGGTTTATATTCCGGAAGGTGTTTTTATTGTTAAGGGACTAAAGCTCCCCTCCTACACATGTCTGATAGGAGAAGGTAAAGATAAAACGGTTCTTAAATTAGCCAATGAAACACCAAAGAAAGCTATTCTTATTACAAACTCTAGTCCAATCCGTGGTAATCATCATATTCTCGTACAGGGGATGACACTTGACTGGAATGTAGAAAGGCTTCCACAGAGCGATCGAACTAGTTCCGGTAATAACCGTTCGAGCTGTTTAACATATGCTCATGTTACTTATGGATGGGTGAAGGATGTTGTAGCCCGTAATGCAGGTTTACACTGTTTTGATGTTTCAGCTGCCTACTATACATATTTGGGCGATGGCACACGTTCGAGATGGCCGAGCCAATATATATGGTTAGATCATCTTTCTGGCTATGGATTTGGAGATGATGGAATAACAACACATCATAGCAGCCATATTCTGATTACAAACAGCCATATGTGTGATCCAAGCGGCAGAGCTCACATGAAGGGATTCTCCAATTCAAATGGGTTTGAGGTAGATGACGGATCTGACGATGTTTGGCTGATTAATAATTCTTCAACCAGGTGCTTTGGAGGGGTTGAAATAAAGGCGCATGGTACTGCATCAGCTGCTTCCAATGTTCATATTATCGGACATATATCTATCCATGATAATCGTTCCTATAACTTTCGGCACATAGGCCACCATCTCGAATCAGAGCCACAGTCTAAATCTGCCTTTAATATAACAGCGACGAATATCGTTGCAATTGCACCCATTTTCACAGATCTTTATGAAGGCTCGACTCCAAGGTGTCTAGTCGTATCAGCCTATCAAAATGTGGTTATTAACCATTTCACTCTGCTCGGAGATTCGAATTATGATTATCAAAGGAATCCAATGGTTTCCATTCAATATAAATCTCGTCATATCACACTGGCAAATATAACAATAGAAAATTTCCAAACTGCGGGTACGGATATAAAAATAGTTGGCGGCAGGCAGCATACCGATGACATTCGTTTAAGTACTATTTCCATAAAAAACTCAGCTCCAACTGCCATCGATATTGGTAAAGGTGTAGCAAAAGCAACTATATCAAATGTACAGGCTGAATCAAAGATTGGAGATATCGCAATTAAAAATGCCAACCATAAAGTCAAGCTGAATAATATTCATACGGTTGGATATAAGACACCCATTTTAAAAATGGATTAAAACTTAATTACCTATTCTATTTCTCCACCTCTTCGCATATACATTTATGGTCTTTCCTGTAAAATGTGAAGAGGTGACTATTTCGTGAGTCGGATTGCAGAAGTCCTCAAACAGTTCCTTTCATCAATCAAAGACCTAATAAACGATATACTGACTTTTATTTATTATAGCGGGCTGCTCTTCATCATCGGCTGGACACTATATCAATTGTTATGGGGTGATGTGAAACCGCTTCCTATTTCAACTGCTGTTCCTCCTACATGGTGGACGGAATATGTAATTAAACCACTGATTTCCTCCACCTTTCTGCTTACCATATTGAAGGGAATCTTCTTATTATCAGTCTGGATCATTTTATTTTTAATTATTCCTAGTACAACGAGGCAGCTCAAACGTTTCAAGCTATTTCAAATGGAATTTGAGGTGGAGGATAAAGAAACGGCTGCAGTTGCCTTTATAGAATTGCAAAGCTCAAAAGCAACCCTTCTGTCAGCCATGTATTCAGATGCAAGCATCGGAAAGTTGTTCACATTCCTTGATGAAGAAACGATGGAGGTGAATTATTTTTCCGCACTTGATTACTTTTTGGAGGACTTTAAAATCAGTTATAAACAACGATATAATATTGCCTTTGAATGCGAAACCAAGGATTTACATCAGCTTATCGGAGTCGAACGGGAATATGCCATACTTTCAAAAGAAACCGGCGATCCAGAAGTGTTAAACTGGGAGGTTCCCCTTGTGAAAATAAAGAAAAACAGACTTGTTTTCCATTTCAACTATCGCGGAACTGATAAGGTGACCATATTGTCCAGCTACTCTTCTCAATTTGATGTTATTGATAAACAAAATATCTTATTTTTACATTATGCCCTAATGTATCAAGCTGAAAATATTGAGTATGCACTTATGGTTGAAAAAGAAGAATGGCCCTTTGCCAAAACCCCTAATTAAAGGGGTTTTATTTGTTTACAAAAAAAATGCCCTTATTCATATAGTAATAAGGTCAAAGTTTAATACAGATGCTCATATAAAATGTCTATTATTTTGGAACTGTTGTGAATACTTCTTTAGCATATCCTGAACCACTTTGTTATTGGATGCCAGTTCTGTTGGATCTTTTGCACTTAGCTTCCCCACTTGCTTTTGGCTAAAGGGCTTAGCAAATTTCTCGCCTTTTTTATAACGCTCATATAAATTTTGGATATTGTCCATAATGGTTCCCCTCCCATTAAGTCCTCACTTATTTATATTCAGTTCTTTAGAAAAATCGCCATCTATTTGTCTAGTTAACTAGTATTTTTTTTTACGGGTTGATTTTCTGTCATAAACGTAATCCTATAAGTTTAATTTACTGTTTTAAATTCGTATAAATTGTGATAGGATAAAAAACTGTTTAGTGAACACGAAAAAATGTTATTTGGTGTTTTATTATGAGATATAGTACGATGATATTGGCTTTTACAGCAAACGGGTTATATTATGAATCAATACACTAACTTTACAAAGAAGAAATGGAGATTAAATAAATATGCAGCAGAGCAAATCTTCAATCCACTCATTCCGGCAAATATTCTTCCTATACATAGGTTTTATCATTTTATTTGCCTTTTTGTTATGGATACCCCAGTCCAATTCCATCGGGTTTTCTATAATGGATTCTCTATTTCTGTCCACAAGCGCCTTAAGCGTAACAGGACTTACTACAATAGACGTAGGAACAGAATTAACCAGGGTGGGACAATCCATCTTAATGGTGGAAATGCAGCTTGGCGGAATCGGGATTGTTGTATTAATCAGTTACCTGTTTGTCGTGATGGACAAGAAGATTACGGTATCAAGTATGCTTCTTTTATCCAAGGACCAAAACCAGTCAAAACTAAGTTCCATTACATCTCTTGGAATTTCGGTTTTAGTCATTGCCTTATTAGTAGAAACGATTTGTTTCTTTATATTATTAGGGGAGATACGACCCCGATATGATGATTTTTGGGATGCGGCATTCGTGTCTGCCTTTCATGCAGTAGCAAGCTTCACTAATTCCGGATTTGATTTATTCGGTGATAGCCTGATTTCATTTAAACATAATCATCTTTTCCTAATAACAACGGCTATAACAATCTTCTTAGGAAGTCTTGGCTATCCGACATTGGTAGAGTACTTCTTATCTTTTAGAAGGAAGAAAAGTTTGTTTACAAAGATTAATATAAGACTTCATTTTCTCCTACTATTTATCGGTATGGCTATATTTTTCTTTTTGGAAACAAATAATACGTTTAGCGGACTTTCCATTTGGGAAAAACTATCGAATTCATTGTTTTTTTCGGCGACAGCAAGAAATGGTGGGCTTTCAACGATTGATGTCTCACAAGTAACAATCACTACCTTTTTATGTTTGACCCTATTTATGTTTATAGGGGGAGCTTCCTCCAGTACAGGAGGCGGTATACGATTGACCACCTTTGCAGTACTATTATCAAAGGTATTATCTGTAGCGAAATCACAAAAAGAGGTTGTTATCTATAAAAAAACCATTGCTCAGGAAGCAGTTGATAAATCCTTTATGGTTTTCTTTACTTTTATGGCATTGTTTTTTGGTTCTACGATTTTATTAACCATGTTACAAACGCAGCCATTGGAGCCATTGATGTTTGAGGTGTTATCTGCCCTGACAAATACAGGCTTATCATTTGGAATTACATCTGAATTAACACCTGTTTCAAAATCCATTTTAATCATGCTGATGATTATCGGCCGAATAGGTGTATTCAGTTTCATTTATACTATTTTTAAAGTAGAAAAAGTTAAAACAAGATATTTAAAAGAAGACTTAGCAGTAGGCTAAAAAGGGGACATTTTTCATGAAATCATATCTAGTCATTGGAGCAGGAAGATTTGGTACTGGCATCGTAAAAGAATTATACAAACAACATTGTGAAGTAATCGTTACAGATCGCAGTGAAAAAAATCTCGAGTCCTTAGATGAATATTCGACTCATGCGATTGTCGGTGACTTTCGTGATCCGCTTGTACTCGATGAACTGAAAATCGATCAATTCAATGCGGTCTTTGTTGCAATTGGCTCTGATGCCTTTTCGGCCATTTTAATTACAAAAAAACTGAAAGAAAGAAAAGCAAAAAAAATCATCGCCAAGGCTAACAATCGAGAAATCGGGGAAATTTTAAAAAGCCTTGGTGCCGATCGTATTATCCTTCCAGAGGAAGAAGCTGGTCGGAAAGTGGCACGTCAGGAATTATTAACAGGTGTCATTGAATATATTGAAATCACGAAGGATATTTCTGCAATTGAAATGCAAGTACCTGAAACGATGCATGGAAAGTCATTGAACGAATTGAATTTTTCAAGAAAATTCGATATTACGGTGTCCTTAGTCCTTCGTAATGGACAGCCAATATTATCGCATTTTGCGGATCTCAAATTACAAGAAGGAGACGACTTTTTACTGATTGGTTCAAATACCAGTATCGAGAAGTTCAAAAAGAAATATAAATAAAGGCGGGTTGCTATGTTAATCGGGCACGTGAAAGCAATTATGCGCCACCCTGTTAAATCCTTTACAGGTGAACATGTTCAGGAATCTAATGTAATGCCCTATGGTCTTTATGGGGATCGCAGTCATGCTTATATAGACAATAGCCGTACAAATAAATTTCTGACCATCACTCAGGCTCCAATCATGGCAAGTTACCAAGCATCCTTTATGGGTCCTGACAGCTTGGATACCTATCCACCCATCGAAGTAGTCACGCCATCAGGAAAAAGAGTAACGTGGAATCACCCTGGATTGATTAAGGACCTAGAAACGGCAGCAAACAGGAGTATTACTCCTGTACAATTCACCCCGAATGATGTGCCACTAGGCGCAATTGAGGTGGAACATTTATTGCTCGTAACAGATGCTTCTCTTCTAGAATTAAAAAAGCAGTATGGAAGTCTGATAGACTATAAACGGTTTCGCCCTAACTTGGTCCTCGATCTAACTGAAAAGCAACCATATATAGAAGATACCTGGTTCGGAAGACGTCTTTTGATTGGTGAATCGGTTGAAATACAAGTTAACCGACATTGTGAAAGATGCATGATTATTACCATTAATCCCGAAAACAGCGAAAAGGATCCTTCTCTATTAAAATTTATGAATAGAACTCGTCAGAATTGTTTCGGTGTATATGCCTCCGTTCTTAAAACCGGAAAAATCCGGATAGGTGATGAGGTACAATTAGTTTAAGATTTCTTATTTTATGCTAGTTGTTAGTTCAAGACTCATAGTAATAAGCAAAACAAGGGAACCCATTTGGTTCCCTATTTTACTAATTTTAATGATTTCTTATTGGTAGATTCGTGTTTAGAATATCCGCAATTAATCACCAGTATCAGGAATAAAAATTCCTTAACTTTCAGGACAATTGCACTGTTTTGTCTTTGCCATGAACTACTTATTAAATACACTTTTCTCCCTGTATCCCTTTCTCCCCCACTATGATCCATGTTGAATTTTAATAGAAAACCCATATAGAAATGCTAGATAGTAATAAAAAAAGAATCCAAATGGATTCCTTTTTTTCAAACCTATTCATTTTTTAATCTGATTAGTAAGCAGACCATCCTGCATCCGCTGCCAATACTACACCATTAATATAGGAAGATTCATTGCTTGCCAAGAAAAGGGCAATGTCTGCAATTTCTTGTGGCTTAGCAGCACGAGGCATTAAACTAACACCACGCGTTGCATATTGTAATCCTTCCATATCCATACCATCCACTGAACTGGTTAACCCAGTCTCAACTTGGGCCGGTGCGATTCCATTGCAACGAATCCCTTGCGGGCCATAATGAGATGCAATATTTTTAGTCATGCCTGTAACTGCATGTTTAGCCGCAGTATACGTAAATCCGCCACGTCCACCAGTTAAACCGGTAATGGAGGAAAGGTTCACGATTACGCCGCTGCCCTGAGCCTGGAAGTATGGCAATACTTTACGTGTACCGCGCATTACACCGCCAACATTAATATCCATTACGCGGCTCCAAACTGCATCTTCTACATTATGAGCAGCCTGCATTTTGTCTAATACACCTGCACAGTTAACTAAAATATCTACGCGACCAAATGTGGCCACAGTTTCTTCCACCATTTTTTGAACATCTTCTTCAACTGCCACATTGACTTTTACACCCATTATCTCAACATCTTGCGCTTTAAATTCATTGACAGTAGCTTGCAATGCTTCTTCATTGAAATCGGCAATTACCAGCTTTGCCCCTTCTTCCGCATAGCGTGTCGCAATTGATTTACCAATACCATTCGCTCCACCTGTAATAATGGCTACTTGGTCTTGCAATCTTCCCATTGTTCATCCTCCTAATCATCGTTAAATTAATTGGCAGATTCATGTATGGATCATAAATCAGGGCGATGAATTCTATAACTTACTGTTATGATAGATTAAAATTCCAGTTTTATTTATAGAAACACAGCATTTGATATTCCAATATATCAAATCTGAAAAGTAACTTTTAAGAGATTCATCGTTCAGATACCAATCTTGACTTGTTAAAAACTCCAACATTTCCTCTGCCTTATCAACTTTTGTTTAGCATTATGTATCTTTCTATTACAATTAAACTATACATGATACTTTTTTTAATTTCAAAAGATTCTTGATATATCATAATAATTTGCACTGAAGGGTAACCCTCGAGCTTCTCGATCATAAACATACCCACCTTCAGATAAGGAAAGGAAATAGTTTTTATTTACTATTCTCTTTTTTAGATAAAATACCCAGCTAAAAATAAAACCCACAACAAGACCATAGTTAAATATTTCTCCGATATTTTTCCACTGATTATTATCTCTTTAATTAAGTTATATAGAATATAAAAAAGAAGAGGATGATTATAAATTATTAATGAATCCTTATTCTTACAACAAAGTAAACTCTCTTTGTAAATCTTTACATATCTAAAAAATAACCATTTATCTATATATTTCCATAATATTCTAATATAATATTATCTATAACATGCTTAATTTTTTTGTTGGAGGAAGAGAAATGGCAAAAAAAAATAATTTCATTGTTATTTATTGCATGTATGCTGTTTTGTCTATCCGCGTGCAGAATAACACAGCTTTTTCACACTCATGATTATTCTGATGCCACATGTACAGAACCTAAAACCTGCACTATATGCGAAAAGATTGAAGGTGAAGCATTGGGTCATGAACGCGGAGCCTGGAGCGAGTGGGATATAGATTATGACGAGGCAGTTAGTGTCAGAGAAGTATCTTGCACAAGGTGTGAAACTGTTTTGGATACTGAATCAGAAGATGTGACCTCGTTTGTTGATGGCAATCATTTATCGATTTACCCTTCTGCCTTTGCAGATCGATTTGATGATGCTTTTGACGGTATAAATGGATATTCTTTTGAATCAGAAGAGGAACATGATGAAAATAAATTGTTCTATGATGAAGATAATATCCTTTTTTATAGAATAAAAGACGATAGTCGTTCGGTCGGAATGTATTCGTTCTCCAAAGGAACTGACATATCTGTTCCTGTTAGTCAAGGTTACTCGGAAGGCGTTGCAATCGGCATTACCTTCCTCATTGAAGAAACGACTGATGTATCGCCGATTGTAGCTGCAACGGTATTAGCACTTGATCCAGGTTTAGGGTATTCTGAAGCTTTTGATTTTGGACAAAGCATTCTTGATAATGTTGGCAAACCAGAGGGTGTTACCATGAACTCGATAAATTATATCTTATATAAGAGTGGTTTGTATCATTATCTTCAAGTTACAGTTGTTTAGATGCCGTTATACTTTACCGAAACAAGGCAGAGAATGAGAGTCCTCACTAATCTCTCCCCGGAGCTTACCGTATAGGTCGGCTCTTTTTTGTTGTATGGTTGTATCATAATACAATCATAGCAGCTGCGGCTGCAGGATGGGTTGACCGTCTGTGGACGGTCTCTCAACCGCAGTCCACCTTCTGAATATTAACAAAAATTAACAGTGTTATTATAATACAAGAAAAAGGCATCTCTTATTCTAATATAACAATTTGTTTTTCTAGTATAATTAAATCGGATTATTTTAGCTGTTAATAGGGTATTAGATAGTTGTAGCATTTATGTAGTATAAACATAGGAAAGATGAGGTGTCAGGTGTCATGTATAAAGAGTTAGCGGATATTTTTTCTCTCATTGAGGACGATATGCTATTAACGCGATGAGTACAGAAATCTCACCGGGCAAACTGGCGGACTGTGTACTTACGATCTCAGAGTATGAAGGATATACATTCCCTGCATTAGAAAAAACCTTGAGATGACACTGCATATTTTCTCTTGGGATGAATATAATTTTGAACTAGGTCATCCGGTTTATGTAGCATTCATAGGTGTACATATGTTGTTATAGAGTTTCAGAATATAAGTCTGTGGAAAATTAATTTTATCATGTAAAGGAGACTGCCTTATGGGTTTCTGGTCAACTGTTTTCGCAATCATAGTCGCATTGGTTCTCTTCTCAATATGCGGTTAAATAAGAGACAAAAGAAGGATTTGTTATTTTTCATTGTGCCGCTGATCCTTTTTCAAATGAATGAATTAATTAAAGCGGATGTACAAATTCCTGTCCTCGGATATCTGCTGCGATGTCATTTCAATGACTACCTAGGAGGCATCTCCTTTGCAGCATACCTGAACTTTGTTCTGTCTCTAAGTAACTGGACTTCGTTTCAGCTAACCAAGATCCATCACTTCCTCGTTGCCGGTTTATTTTGTGGAATCTGTTGGGAGGTCATAACTCCTCTATTTATAAAAACGAGTACCGGTGATGCTTGGGATATTATTGCGTATATCTTGGGGATGCTGACATACTGGTATTATGGTAGAAAATTGGCATCTAAAAACAAATAAATAAGTACGATGATAAATATAAAAGAGACGACCAAATGGTAATGACTCCTAAAATTTAGAGTGAAAAACTAAATTTTGGGTCGATACAAATGATCGTCTCTTTGTAGTTCTTTTATTTTTTACTAATATCAAATTATAGCTTCATGAGTAGGAACGTCTCGCAAATGATACTATAAAAAAATGATGGCCCACAGAAAATGATGGCGGGTTCTTCTTACTTATCGGGCGTGAAATTCACCAATAGTGAACACCATAATAATTTCAATCATATCTGCAGAGCACCTCTTTAATATAAATGGCTAATTTCCGGTTCTATTCAGGATAGCCTTCTGTTCAATTAATTGTTTAAACTCTTTATCCAATGCACTGTACTTAGAATCGACGGATGTTAATAAACTCAATTGACTTAAAACCGCAGCTAATTTTGTCTCTACGACCATAAGTTCTTCTTCGATATTCCTATTCATTGCAGGTATTTGTCCGGCCGGATTTCGATTGTTTCTTTCAACGCGGTTAATGATTTTTTCATCAATAACCAACAGCTTGTTACATAGACGTTCAATTAAATATTGATCATGCGACACTATTACCAAGGTCCCGGCAAAAGTTGAAAGAGTCTCCTCCAATTGTTCTCTGCTCGGTAAATCGAGATGATTAGTCGGTTCATCCAGTATCAACAAATCATAACCTTCCATCAGCATTTGAACTAGCTTGATTTTCGTACGCTGCCCCATTGATAGGGAGGAAATCGGTTCGTCTATTTGTCTTGCTGTAATCCCGAGATTCGCCAAGTACGTTTTTGCCTTAAATATCGAATCCCTTTCATAAAGTCCAAGTGCTTCTATTGGCTTCTTATGAACCGGGAGATCACCAACATCCTGACTTAAGTAGCCGATTTTCAGAGTAGGACTTTTCCATAACTCTCCGCCGCTGATGGGCTCTTGATCTAGAATCAGCCGAATTAGCGTTGTTTTCCCCGCGCCATTAGGACCAACGACGCCAATTGACTCCCCGTGTTTTATATAAAAATAACTGCTTTGGAAAACTGTATGATCTCTATATTGCTTTTTTAAATCCTTTGCCTCCACTATCCGTTTACCTCGCTTGTCCGCCGCCTGAAAATCAAATTCAATCTTTACTTCATCAGCAGGCTTTTCTATTCTTTTTTTTGTAAGTTCCGCTTCCAGCCTTTTTCGCTTGGATTTAACCTGTATATCCTTCTTCTTGGCCTTAACTCGGTAATATTCTTTTTTGCCCATTAATTTTCTTTCAGAGGCAGTGCCATGCTTCGTTGAATCACGGTGTGCCTTTTCTGACCAATTCTTCAATTGATTCATTTGCGCTTCTACCCGTTTGATTTCTTTCTGTTGTTGATCATATTGATGTTTATGAATTCTTCTGTTTTCTTCTTTTTGTTTCTTATAAGCACTGTAATTGCCAGTGTACTCATGCGCAATACCATCCTCAATTTCATATATACGTTTAACAGCCAGGTCCAGGAAGTATCGATCATGTGAGATGATAATGGCCGCACCTTGATAGGATGCAAGCTCCTCTACCAGCCAAAGAATCCCATCAAAGTCTAAATGATTTGTTGGTTCATCCAGAATTAATAAATCAGGTTTGGTTGACCAAATATGTGCGAGTGCAAGCTTTAAACGTTCTCCCCCGCTTAAATGGTCCAATCGTTCTTGATTCCACAACTGTGACCCTTCTAATCCAAGCTGACTCGTCAGCTCAAACATTCCAGCCTCAGCCCCGGTCTCCAACATGGATTGAAAGATACTGGCTGTATAGTCAATTGACTGCCGCAGATATCCTATACTGACATGATCTTTCCCAAAACTAATATTCCCTTTATCCGCTTGAATTGCTCCTGTCATAATATTGGCTAACGTTGTTTTACCTGCCCCGTTATAGCCAATCAGCCCAATTCTATCCCAAGATTCTATAATCATATTTATATTCTTTAAAATCGTTCTTTCACCATAGCTTTTTTGTATTTCCTTCAGACTTAGCATATTCATTCTCACCTCTTAAAATTAACAACTAAAAACCCCAACAGAAGCCTATTGGGGTGTGAACATCGTTGATCAACAGAGGTATACAAATATGAATACAGCCATGGCAGCTGAATCCTTTATTTATACTCTATTCAATGAAAGAACGTGTTATGGGCACACTAATCCAATTTTCAGGCTTCTGTTTTTATAAAAAAACATCGCAGAAAACAAGATTAGATTCTCATCGTCCCAATATCAGTCCTTTACCTTTTATTATTTACAGTATATGCCAGCTCTTGAACGATGTCAAACTGTTCTAAAACTATTATGACTTTTCAGTCACTGAGGGTTTGCTAAAATCTATTTCCTAGAATGGATTTCATTCCCATAATTATACATAAAAAAGCAGCTTAAAGAACAAGGATCTTTAAGCTGCTTTATTGATATTATTTAGATTCCATCCATTCAGTATGGAAAATGCCTTCTTTATCTACACGCTCGTATGTGTGAGCTCCAAAGTAGTCACGTTGTGCCTGTAATAGATTTGCAGGCAATGTTTCTGCACGGTAGCTGTCATAGTAGGACAATGCTGCTGTAAAGCATGGTACCGGAATACCAGCCTGAACAGCTGCAACAATTACTTCACGCAATGCTTCCTGATAGCTTAATGCAATTTCTTTGAAATAATCGTCCAAAAGAAGATTCTTAAGGTTAGGATTGCGATCATAAGCATCTTTAATCTTTTGAAGGAATTGTGCACGAATGATGCATCCGCCACGGAAGATCATCGCAATATCACCATACTGAAGATCCCAATTGTATTCGTCTGATGCAGCTTTCATTTGTGCAAAGCCTTGAGCATATGAACAAATTTTGCTCAAATATAAAGCTTTTCGAATTGATTCGATAAACGCTGCTTTATCTCCGGCAAATGGTTTAACCTCAGGACCTGTTAAAACTTTAGAGGCTTCCACACGTTCTTCTTTCAACGCGGATAAGAAACGCGCAAAAACAGACTCAGTAATGATTGGCAGTGGAACACCAAGATCCAGTGCACTTTGACTTGTCCACTTTCCAGTTCCTTTTTGTCCTGCTTTATCAAGGATTACATCTACCATCGGCTTACCGGTCTCGTCATCTTTTTTCGTAAAGATGTCAGCTGTGATTTCGATTAGATAGCTATCAAGTTCACCTTTATTCCATTCGGAGAATACACCATGAAGTTCATCAGCATTAAGCCCTAGAATATGGCGTAATAAAGCATAGGATTCGGAAATCAATTGCATATCTCCGTATTCAATTCCATTGTGAACCATTTTCACATAATGACCAGCCCCATCCGGCCCAATATATGTACAACATGCATCATCGCCAACTTTAGCGGAAATAGCTTTTAAAATTGGAGCTACAAGCTCGTATGCTTCCTTTTGTCCTCCAGGCATAATAGAAGGGCCTTTCAGTGCTCCCTCTTCACCGCCAGATACACCAGTCCCAATAAAATGGAAGCCTTGCTTGCTTAATTCTTCATTACGGCGCTGCGTATCTTTAAAGAACGTGTTACCGCCATCAATCAGGATATCCCCTTTGTCAAGGTAAGGAGTTAATTGGGCAATAGTTGCATCTGTTGCTGCACCCGCTTTAACCATGATTAAGATTTTACGCGGCGTTTCCAATGAGTTTACAAATTCTTCGATTGAATAGGTAGGATGAACATTTCTGCCTTCTGCCTCTTTCATCATAGCATCTGTTTTTTCGGATGAACGATTATATACTGAAACGGAATATCCACGGCTTTCAATATTAAATGCTAAATTCTTACCCATAACGGCAAGACCGATTACACCGATTTGTTGTTTTTCCATCTGTAAACATTCCTTTCATTGATTTATTCGCTATATTAAATCGTATTAACTTTAGCAATTTTACACTATTTTCGCAAGTGCTACGAATTAGTTTCCCTTGTCATTCCTAGGTTTGGGCTGTTTTAAGAAGTCCTTGCTAAAACTGGTCTTAGCATCCACTTTATTGTTATCTATTTCTATCCCTTTTCGGATAATTTTATCCCCAAACTTTTTAGTTAGCTTTTCCACAGTCGTATCCAATGTCCAATTGCTTAATTGCTTCCTGCTGTTCAACTACTTCATTTGCTGTTACCCCTAATAGCCTAACTGGATTTCCATTCCAATGCTTTGAAAAAAGATCTCGTGCATGGCTATATAGATCTTCAGCCTTATGAATAGGATTTTGAAGGGTTTTACCTCGTGTTACTGTTTTTCGATCCTTATAACGAATCATGATTTGAACTTTTATAGTCAGCAGTTCCTTTTTCTTTAACCGAGCAGAAACTTTTTCACTCAAACGATGAAGGACTTCGAACAATTCCTGCTGGTTTGTTACATCTCTTGGTAATGTGGTTGAATTCCCGACACTTTTAAAATCATATATCGACTCAGGATCTACCACACGTCTGTCAATGCCATTAGCTCTTTCTCTTAATCGAACCCCATTAATTCCAAGCAGCTTTTTAAGCGAAACCTCATGTGCATTGGCCAAATCACCAATTGTTTTAATGTTTATTGATGACAGTTTTTCAGCTGTTTTCTGGCCCACTCCATGCATCTCTCCAACCGGCAGGTGCCAAAGTTTAGCCTGAACTTCACGCTTTCTAAGAATCGTAATTCCCATTGGTTTTTTCATATCTGAAGCCGTTTTCGCTAAAAACTTATTTGGAGCTATACCTATACTGCAAGGCAAATCCATCGTTTCCATAATCCTTTTTTGAATTGTCTGGGCTATTTCAACTGGTGATCTATCTCCGCAATAATCGGTAATATCCAAATACCCTTCATCTATCGAAACTGGTTCTACAAGCGGTGTATACATCCGCAACAAATCAAAAATACCTTGCGAGGCAGCACGGTACCGGTCAAAATTAGGTTCCATCAGGATAAGGCCGGGACAAAGCTTCTGCGCCTGCCAAATAGGCATGGTGGTTTTCACCCCGTGTTTACGCGCTGCATAGCTGCATGTCACGATAATCCCTCTTCTTTCTTTTGCATTCCCGGCAATTGCCAATGGCTTGCCTTTCAATTCAGGATTATGTGCCATTTCAACTGAGGCGTAGAAGCTATTCATATCCACATGTAAAATGACTCTTCCGCCTTTTTTTACTTGACGTTGTTCCATCTCTTTAAACCCTCTTATTCCCTTATATTCACTGTTTATCCGGCACTAAACAATTTTATGTAAAATGGCCACCGGAATAATCCAGTGGCACCTTGAACAAACACTATTATTTAGATGGACTTGCTACTTCTTCAATAATTGCAAGTACCATTTCACCAAGCTTATTAAGCTCAGCAATTGGCATTTTTTCACTTGTAGTATGGATATCCTCATATCCTACCGCAAGATTAACTGTAGGAATGCCGTGTCCAGCAATGACATTTGCATCACTGCCTCCTCCGCTGTGCTGAAGTTTTGGTTCACGGCCGATTTTAACGGCTGCTTTTTTAGCAACTTCCACCACATGATCACCATGATCATATTTAAAACCAGGATACATAACCGTTACCTCTACTTCAGCAGTACCGCCCATTTCTGCAGCTGTTGTTTCAAAGGCATCTTTCATTTTCGCAACCTGAGCTTCCATTTTCTCAGGGATTAGGGAGCGTGCTTCAGCTAGAATTTCTACGTGATCACAAACGATATTTGTTTGAGTACCACCCTCAAAGCGACCGATATTAGCAGTTGTTTCTTCGTCAATTCGTCCAAGCGGCATTTTGGCAATAGCTTTAGCCGCAATCGTAATTGCAGAAACACCTTTTTCCGGCGCAACTCCTGCATGCGCTGTTTTACCTTTAATAACAGCCTGTACTTTAGCTTGTGTCGGTGCTGCAACAATAATGTTACCAACCGCTTCATCACTATCCAATGCAAAACCATATGTAGCTTTAATAAGAGAACGATCCAATACCTTTGCACCAACTAAGCCGGATTCTTCACCAACTGTGATGATGAATTGGATTGTGCCATGCTCAATATTGTTTTCTTTTAATACACGGATAACTTCCAGCATTACGGAAAGACCAGTTTTATCATCTGCCCCAAGAATAGTTGTACCATCAGTTACTACATAACCATCTTTAATGGAAGGTTTGACACCGTTACCAGGAACAACCGTATCCATATGGGATGTAAAATAGATCGTATCAACACCTTCTTTAGTGCCAGGCAGCGTACAAATTAAGTTGCCTGCTCCAAAGCCAGTAAGTTCCTTTGCATTGTCCTCGTAAACGTCTACTCCGAGAAGACTGAATTTATCTTTTAAGATTTTTGCTATTTGTCCTTCATTTTTTGTTTCAGAATCAATTTGTACTAATTCTAAGAATTCTTGTAATAATCTCTCTTCATTAATCAATTGTCTTCCTCCTATCAGGAATAAGTTACTTTATAAGTATACCGATGTTTTTGTCATAAGAAAAGAGCAGGCACTTGACATATGGCAGACAGTTTTTCCCTTTGCAAATAATAATTTTGAGCCATTCTCTTTTTCAGGGAATGAGGTGTACGGTTAGTATCATTTAGGAATTACAAGTCTTTTATTCAGCTGTTTAATAATCAGATACAATTAATCCTTATTAAAAAAATAGATTACAAGAAAAGAGCCCTTTATAGGACTCTTCAATTTAATTAAAGCGGAATATTTCCATGTTTTTTTGACGGCCTTGATTCTTTTTTTGTTCGAAGCATCTCTAAAGCCTGTGCCAATTTAATTCGGGTTTCTCTTGGATCGATAACATCATCGACCATCCCTTGACTTGCCGCTACATATGGATTAGCAAATTTTACACGGTATTCTTCAATTTTTTGTTGGCGTACGGCTTCAGGATCAGGGCTATTGTTAATTTCTTTAGCAAAAATGATATTGGCTGCACCTTGTGGCCCCATCACAGCGATTTCAGCATTCGGCCAAGCATAGACAAGATCAGCCCCAATCGATTTACTGTTTAAGGCTACATATGCTCCCCCATATGCTTTTCTTAAAATCACCGTTAATTTTGGAACGGTTGCTTCCGAATAAGCATACAAAATTTTCGCACCATGCCGAATAATTCCTCCATGCTCCTGTTTAATTCCCGGAAAGAATCCCGTTACATCCTCAAATGTAATAATCGGGATATTAAATGAATCACAGAAACGGATAAATCTTGCCGCCTTATCAGAAGAATTGATATCGAGTCCTCCCGCCATATATTTCGGTTGATTACATACCAAACCGACTGTCTCACCTTTAATTTTCGCTAAACCAATCACTAGGTTTCGAGCAAAACTCTCTTGGATTTCAAAGAAGGAATCCTGATCGACTACTGCTTTTACAACCTTCCTAACATCATAAGGACGGATACCGTCATAAGGTACCAATTCAGCAATATCAGGGCAATAATCATTTTGCTCAGTCCATTCACTTACTGGTGGTTTTTCTTCATTATTTAAAGGCAGATAGGAAAGCAATTTCCTTACCAAACGTAATGTTTCTTCCTCAGTTTTTCCTTCAAAATGTGCATTTCCACTAATAGAATTATGCACTTTCGCTCCGCCTAAATCTTCTGAACTAATTTTTTCCCCAGTCACGGTTTCTATCACTTTTGGACCGGTGATGAACATTTGGCTTGTTTGATCCACCATAAAAACGAAATCCGTAATGGCTGGAGAATATACGGCACCACCTGCACATGGACCCATGATAACTGATATTTGCGGTACAACGCCCGAGTAGATAACATTGCGGTAAAAAACCTGGCCATATCCATCCAGCGAGGTGACACCCTCCTGAATTCTCGCTCCGCCGGAATCATTTAATCCTATTATTGGAGCTCCGTTTTTAGCAGCCAAATCCATAATGGATGATATTTTCTTGGCATGCATCTCACCCAATGCTCCGCCAAATACGGTAAAATCCTGAGAAAAAATATAAACTGGCCTTCCATCAATTTTGCCATAGCCGGTTACAACCCCATCGCCAGGCCCTTTTATTTGATCCAAACCAAAGTCTCTGTTGCGATGTTCAACAAAAGCATTCAGTTCAACAAAGCTATTATCATCCATCAAAATATCGATTCTCTCTCTAGCTGTCAATTTTCCTTTTTCGTGTTGTTTTTCAATCTTATCCCATCCGCCACCAAGCTCGATATCATTTTTTCTATCATACAGTTCGGTTATTCTTTCATACATATCCACTATTTTATTCCTCCCGTTCCGGTTTCTCTAGAACCTCTACTAAAACTCCCTGTACCGACTTAGGATGTATAAAAGCTACTTGTGTATGATGTGCTCCGGGTCTGGGTTCTTCATCAATCAATTGAATGCCATTATCCTTTATTTCTTTAATTCTTTCTTTAATATCACTCACTTCAAGCGCAATATGGTGTATGCCTTCCCCTCTTTTTGCAATAAATTTTGCAACAGCACTTGATTCATTCAAGGGCTCCAATAACTCTATTCGTGTATTACCAGTGGATAAAAAAGCTACCCTAACTCCCTGGCTCTCGACTATTTCTTCCCCTTCATTTACCATACCAAAAATCCCCTCATATAAAGGAAGCGCTTTCGAAATGGAACGAACAGCAATGCCGATATGATCAATTCCCTTTTGCATACAAATCCCCCTTTATTTTCCTATCTTAAATAATAGAGCATTCTTAAAATTCTATAAAGATATTTTGCTCAAATAGTGAATGAATTTTTTTTAGACTTGAGGAGTTTTGCTAAACATAGTAGTATCAAATAGAAGAATGTAAAAGGAGTGTAGCTCTATGTCTAAAAAGCGTACACAGAAGATAATCGTTTATATTATGATTTTTACGATGGTCGCGGTGACCTTATTATCCGGTTTGTCAGCTTTCCTATAAAAAATAAACCTCATCTTTTTCTCTTCACGGAGAGTCAGATGAGGTTTTTTCGTTTATGGCATGAAATAGTCTCGCATAAAAAGAAGCAGGCTCTGAATTATCATAGATGTACACCTTTGTACCAAGCGGAACTAATTCAAACAGTACCTGGACTTCTTGATTTTTCATCCGGATACATCCAGCAGACACCTTTTTTCCAATCGAATCCTCCTGATTCGTTCCATGAATCCCGTAATTTCTACCATTCGTTTTACGTGCATCAAACCCCATCCATCTAGAGCCGAGTGGGTTTCTTTCATCATTACCCGGAATCGACTTTCTGGAGTATTCAGGATCCTCGAATTTTGTAATAATCGTAAACAGACCCTCTGGTGTATCTTCATCATTCTTTCCAGTAGCAATCGAAAATTGATATCTTTCCTGATTATCAACATAAAATACTAGCTGATTGGTTTGTTTATTAATCACGATAAACGGATCCCCGGGAATTGGGTTGGGTCCTAAAGGCCATATTGGAGACATTACTTGCAGTAATAACCAGAGTGACATCCATTTCATAAAAAACACCCATCCTTTTTGTTTAGGATGGGCTCTGAACTGTGTTTTCATTCATTTCTTTTCTTTAGAATTTGGCAGTGGTTTCACTGTACTTTTGATTATTAGATAGTCTTTCAATTCTTTGATCAGCTGGAAAAGTGCGGCCCGTTTCTCAAAATCATCGAAGGATGTTGGAATTTCTTTCTTTTTTACTTCCTTCACTAACTTCTCAAGCATCTCGATGTATTCATTAGCGGTATTATGATGATGAACATTATCACTTAAAAATCCAATGTATTCACCAAGTTCATGACTGACCTCATCACCCGACAAATCCATCTTAGCAGCTAAAGGCAGTATTCTCTTTAAGATACTCAACTGTTTTTCACGGAGTTTAAAATAGTGATAGTACGAGGCATCATCGACTATTTTATGATTTTCTTCCTCCAAAGCTGCATAGTAAACCGCTTTTCGAATTAAATTTTCTGCATCTATAATCTCTTTACCGCTCCAGGCACTGTTCCCTGTCACCAAATAATTACTTAATTCCTTAAAAATAATACTATAGAGCTTTTCAATATCCATTCGGTATTTTTTTAGCTCCCGCTCCATGTTCGGCATATAAAAGTTAACCAGAAAGGCAACTGTAATCCCAATGACAACTAGTAAAAATTCATTAAGTAAGCTTGACAATGTAATCGAATTAGAAGCGTATAAGTGCAAAATAATTACACTGCTTGTCACAATACCGCCAGAAATATTTAATGCAACAGTTGTCGGAATAAAAAACAACAGCATTAATCCAATGACAGGAGGTGTATATCCGAGAAGTTCAAAAAATGCAAAGGAATAAAGCATGGCCAATGAACAGGCAAAGAAACGCTCACCGGCAGCCCTGAACGATCGCTTTTTTGTTCTTTGAATACACAATATAGTAATGATTCCAGCAGAGGCAAAACTCTGAAGCCCAATTATTTGGGCTATGTATATAGCAATTGGAGTCCCTATAGCCGTTTTAACGGTTCGATATCCGATTTTAAACATAGTTTATGTAGTCCCTCTCATGCAATTTAATGCAAAAAAGACGCTCTGAAATCAGACCATCTTTTTACTAATAGCATAAACTTTTTAGAGTACCTTTTGCAAGAAGTCTTTAGCACGTTCAGATTTAGGATTCGAGAAAAACTCTGCCGGAGGGGCATCCTCCACAATCACTCCTCCATCTAAAAATAAAACACGATCGGCTACTTCCTTGGCAAATCCCATTTCATGCGTCACAATCGCCATTGTCATCCCTGAAGTTGCCAGTGATTTCATAACTTCGAGTACTTCTTTCACCATCTCAGGATCAAGCGCTGAAGTAGGTTCATCAAACAGCATAATTTCAGGTTTCATGGCTAATGCTCGCGCTATGGCTACCCTTTGTTTTTGACCGCCGGAGAGGCGTTCAGGATACACATTCGCTTTATCTTCCATTCCTACTTTTGCCAATAGTTCCATTGCTTCCTTTTTGGCTTGCTCTTTCTTGACTTTGCGGACTTTCATTGGTGCGTACATGATGTTTTCCAAAACCGTCTTATGAGGAAACAGATAAAAGTGCTGGAATACCATTCCTACATTCTGACGCATCGCTAACACATCTGTTTTCGGTGCAGTAATCTCCTCACCCTTTATCCAAATCTGTCCGCCAGTTGGTTTTTCCATTAGGTTCATACAACGAAGAAATGTTGATTTACCGGAACCGGATGGTCCAATTACAGCAATCACTTCTCCTTCTTTTATCTCTGTGGAAATCCCCTTTAGAACTTCCAGCTTTCCATAGCTTTTATATAGCTCTTTTACTTTTATCATCAGTGCTGCAACCTCTTTTCAAGCATTTTTCCGATTAGCGTTAAAATCATAACCAATACGTAATAGATTAAACCTGCAAACAGAAGCGGCTCTAAATATTGGAAGGTTTGTCCCCCAACTTGGTATGCGCGTCTCATGATATCCATTACCCCGATAGTTGTAACGATCGCAGATTCCTTTGTAAGCGTGATGAATTCATTCATTAAGGCAGGTAAAATATTTTTATATGCCTGCGGAAGGATGATATTGGCCATCATGCTGCTGTATGGAACACCAAGTGCCATGGCTGCTTCCCTTTGACCCTTATCTACCGCAAGAACTCCCCCACGGATAATTTCGGAAATATATGCAGCCGAGTTTAAAGAAAACGCTAGAACTGCTGCCCAATACCCTTCAATTTGAAAACCAAATAATTGCGGTGAAGCAAAATAAATAATCATTAATTGAAGAACTAATGGAGTACCCCTAAATATAGATGTATAAAAATCTGATAACCAAATGAGCGGCTTAATTGTAGTGATTTTGCATAAAGCTATAATGGTTCCAAGCAAGAAACCAAACAATGCAGCCAATGCTGCTATTTGCAATGTCGTATATACACCTTCCATTATATAGGGCATGGAAGGGATAATATCTGTAAAATCAAGATTCATGTACTTTCTCCTATCACTGTTAATAAAAAGAAAATTTCAGAAAGGGGTTCTCCCTTTCTGAAATTATTATTCAGCGTCTCCGCCAAACCATTTTAGAACTAACTCTTCAAGTTCACCATTTTCTTTCATCTTTTTCAACTCTTCATTAAATTGATCGCGCAATTCACTGCCTTTTTTGAAAGCAATGGCAGATCCAACTTCTTCTGCATCTCCTTCAAGAAGGAATCCTGTTAAATCTTCATTCTTATCAAGATACCCTTGTGCCACTAAATCTTCAATAATAGCCGCATCAAAACGTTCAGATTTTATTTCCTGTACCAATTCAGGAATTTTGTCACGGTTTTCAACTGTCATTTTTGTTATTTTAGCTAATTCCTGAGCTTTTTCTTCTTGAATAGAACCCATTTGTACCCCGACAGTTTTATTTTCCAGATCTTTAACTGATTCGATTTTGTTATCTTTTGAAGTGACAATCATATGGTTCGCTGTGTAATAAATATCAGAGAAATCCACATTCTTTTCACGCTCCTCAGTTGGAGTCATCCCAGCCATAACAAAATCAGCTTGTCCATTTTTCACAGCCGTTACTAAACCGCCAAAATCCATATCGACAACTTCTACTTTATAACCAAGTTTCCCAGCAATCGCTTTTGCCAAATCTACATCAAATCCGATAATTTCATCACTTTTCGCTGTATCAATGTATTCGAATGGTTTATAATCAGCCGATGTAGCCATTTTTAAAACTTTTTCATCTTCAGAACCATTTCCTGACTCGTCAGAACTTCCACAAGCCGTTAATACCGAAACTGCTAATACTGCTGTCAATAAACTAAGCAACCATTTTTTCATTGTCCTTTACCCCCACTATAATGTGTTTTTCATGATGATAGTTTTCATTTCCTTACACAATTAAACTATCAAACTATATTTTAAGATTTAATAAATATTATATATATGCAACAAAATGTATTTTAACACATAAAATCTGTTTTGCAAAATATTTAATTATTATGTATATATAATTAATTTTTCTTGAGTTTTCACGCGTTAAACTAAAAAAGAAGTATCAAAAAATGATACTTCTCCCATAACATTATAATAAAATTATATACAGAATTTTATTATATTTAGACATTTTCATTCTTATCTTTTTTGAGCTTATTTTCCTCTTTTCACCTGAGGTAAGATCGATTAGACTTCTTCACAATATTCATCAAACATTTTTTGCAGATTTTCAATTACTTCTACAGGTTCATGCCCTTCAATCTCATGACGCTCAACCATTTTAATGATTTTTCCATCTTTTAAAAGAGCGAATGATGGAGAGGAAGGCGGATAGCCCGTAAAGTATTCTCTTGCTCTGGCAGTAGCTTCTTTATCCTGACCGGCAAAGACCGTTACCAATTGGTCTGGTCTTTTATCATAATTCACTGCATGATAAGCAGCAGGACGAGCAATACCACCTGCACATCCACAAACAGAGTTAACCATAACAAGCGTTGTTCCCTTTTTGCTTAGAGTCTCATCTACTTCTTCTGCAGTTGTTAATTCTTTGTAACCTGCATTTTGTATTTCCTGACGAGCCTGGCGAACCACGTCGTTCATAAATAAATTAAAATTCATGCTCACTTAAACATCTTCCTTTCTATCGGAGCTACCCTTATAGTATCAGAGCAGCCGTTTTTTATAAAATATTCCAGATGACAGGTTTAGTTTACTTACACAGGGGAATAGTACCTTTAATTAAGATGACCCCCTATACTCCTAAACTTTTGGATAGCCATAAGGCTATCCATCTTTTTTATGTACTACTCTACATTTTACTTATCCTTCGAAAAAAAATACAGATGAAATAATTCAGCAGCTGCTTTTGAAACTATTTTCTCTCCATCTCTGACACTTGCTTCGATAATCGGTAATAGTTCCTTAACAGCTTTATTGGTATAAAAATGGTCAATGATTTGTTGTTCTACTTCACTCTCAAACCATTTTGTGACCTGCTGCTTTCGCCTATTCGAAAATTCACCTGTTTCCTTTGTGAAAACGGAAAATTCTATAATGGCCTCCCAAATTTCATTCAGACCTTTTTTATGCAAGGCTGAACAGGTAAACGTTTTGACAGTCCAATCCTTTGTAGCCGGTATATGATCACGGAGGATTTGACGGTATTCCTCTTTCGCTCGAATTGCTAACTTCTCATTTTCCCCATCAGCTTTATTAACAGCTATTCCATCGACAAGCTCAAGGATGCCTTTTTTCATTCCTTGCAGTTCGTCTCCGGCACCCGTAAGAGTCAGCAGCAGAAAAAAATCTACCATATCCCTGACTTCAGCTTCGCTTTGTCCCACTCCAACCGTTTCCACTAAGATCACTGAATAACCGGCAGCCTCACAAATCATCATGCTTTCTCTTGTTTTACGGTGCACACCGCCTAATTTACCTCCTGATGGGGTCGGGCGGATAAAGGCATTTGGATGTTTCGAAAGTTCTTCCATCCTAGTTTTATCCCCAAGTATACTGCCTCCGCTGATGGAAGAGCTTGGGTCAATGGCAAGTACGGCCACTTTATACCCAAGCTCACATAAAAATAGCCCCAAATTCTCAATAAATGTACTCTTTCCTGCCCCTGGAACCCCACTAATACCGATGCGAATTGAATTCCCTGTAAAGGGGAGGATAGATTGCAAAATCTCTTCAGCCTGCGGACGATAAACGTCCCCTTTGCTTTCAACGAAAGTAATGGCTTTTGATAATGCTTGTAATTGCCCGGCTTTTAAGTTCCGGACAATTTCCTCTGTATCAACGGGCTTCGTATGGACTCTCTTATACTTCTTTCTTGCGTATTGCTGATTATGGTCTGTCATGACTGGACACTTCCTCATACCCTAGCCTTTTATAAATTTCATTTACTATTTTGATAGCCGCTTCCGGTATGACGGTTCCAGGACCAAATATAGCTGAAGCTCCATGCTCGTATAAATAGTCATAGTCCTGCTCCGGTATGACACCTCCTGCAATAATGACGATATCCTCCCGGCCAAGTTTTTTTAGTTCACTGGCCAACTGAGGCAACAATGTTTTATGCCCTCCGGCTAAAGAACTCATCCCTATGACATGCACATCATTTTCAACTGCCTGTTTAGCAGACTCCTCCGGTGTTTGAAATAAAGGACCCATATCGACATCAAATCCTAGATCTGCATAAGCTGAGGCAACTATTTTAGCCCCTCGGTCATGACCGTCCTGACCCATTTTGGCAATTAATATTCGGGGACGGCGACCCTCATTTAGCAAAAATCCCTCTGTTAATTCTCTAACTTCTTTGATTTTATCCAACTCCCGATAATGGGAACCATAGACTCCGCTGATTGTTCGGATAACAGCGCGGTGGCGACCCGAAACCGCTTCTATCGCATCCGAGATTTCACCAAGAGTTGCTCTTGCAATTGCTGCCTCAACAGCCAATTCCAACAAATTTCCTTCGCCAGACTGTGCCGCTTTGGTCAATGCATTCAGTGTTTTTGTAACTTGTTCCTGATTACGCGTATCCTTAATCGTTTCGAGTCGTTTAATCTGCTGTTCGCGGACCTTTGAATTATCAATTTCAAGGATATCAAATTCTTCTTTTTCTTCTGTCCTGTATTGATTGATTCCAATCATGATTTCTTCACCGGAATCAATCTTTGCTTGCCGGCGTGCAGAAGCTTCCTCAATCCTCATCTTTGGAATACCGGATTCAATTGCTTTCGCCATGCCTCCAAGCTGTTCAATCTCTTCCAAATGTGCCCATGCTTTCTCAATTAAACGATTCGTTAAGGACTCGACATAATAGGAACCACCCCATGGATCAATAACATTTGTAATTCCGGTTTCCTCCTGTAAGAATAACTGCGTATTCCTGGCGATACTGGCTGAAAACTCTGTCGGCAGCGCAATCGCTTCATCGAAAGCATTTGTATGTAAGGATTGAGTATGCCCGAGTGCCGCTGCATGTGCCTCTATTAAAGTTCTGGCGATATTATTGAATGGATCTTGTTCAGCAAGGCTCCAACCGGATGTTTGCGAATGTGTTCTAAGTGCCAGCGATTTTTCATTTTTCGGATCAAATTGCTTCATAAGTTTTGACCATAAAAAGCGAGCCGCTCTTAGCTTAGCAACTTCCATAAAATAGTTCATACCGATACCCCAAAAAAACGATAAACGTGGGGCAAACGTATCAATAGGTATGCCCGCTTTCAATCCTGTTTTCACATACTCAATTCCATCAGCCAGTGTATAGGCAAGCTCCAAATCTGCAGGTGCTCCTGCCTCCTGCATATGATAGCCAGAGATTGATATACTATTAAATTTCGGCATATGAGCGGAGGTATACTCAAAGATATCGGCAATAATTTTCATAGACATAGCTGGTGGGTAAATATATGTATTACGTACCATATATTCTTTTAAAATATCATTCTGTATCGTACCGGTAAGCCGTGATGAATCTACGCCCTGTTCTTTTGCTGTAGCAATATAAAATGCCATTATCGGCAATACGGCACCATTCATTGTCATCGACACAGACATTTTCTCTAGTGGTATACCGGAAAATAGTATTTTCATGTCTTCTATCGAATCAATCGCAACTCCCGCTTTCCCAACATCCCCAACCACACGCGGATGATCAGAATCATAGCCTCGATGAGTCGCTAAATCAAATGCAACCGATAACCCTTTTTGTCCCATCTCCAAATTCCGTCTGTAAAAAGCATTCGATTCTTCAGCAGTAGAAAAGCCTGCATATTGGCGAACTGTCCATGGGCGGTTTACATACATCGCTGCATATGGCCCCCGCGTAAAGGGAGCAATCCCCGGGAAGGACGGTACATGCTCCACCAGTTCTAAATCATCCCGATTATATAGAGGCTTTAACGGTATTTGCTCATTTGTTTCAAAGTCAGGAATATCCGAACGTATATCTGCTGAATCTGAAACGAAATCCTCATGGACAGACTGCCAATCTATTTGTGAAAAATCCGGTTTTTTCATGCCTTTACCCCCTGCCTTGATGACAATATGGTTAATAGGTCAATCATATTTGTATGTCGGTCAATTTTCTTCCAATTAAATTCCTTGATAGCCAAATCAAAATTCCCCACTGCATAAATATGCATATTGCTGTCTACTTTTAAATTGGATAATGGCGTATTCAGGTGATTCTCATCACCGCATATCAGGAAATAGATTCCCTGGCAACCTCTTATTATCTCTTCCAGCATTTCTTGATTTACTATTCCGGTTCGCTCTGTATAACTCAGACCCCCTGCCGCCAATACTTCTTTTGAAAGATCAATATATGGCTTAGATTGAGAGACGCTGCCCAGTCCAATCACTATGATTCTTTGCCGTTGCTCCATCTCATTGCCCCAGGTCAAATTCATCGATCTAATAGCTTCAAATTCTGATGCTAAACGGATTGGTTTAAGCGGGAATATTTCTTTTTCACTCTTTTGAATGCTTTGCGTTTCTATTAAATTCTGTGCCAGATCCGGTCGTTCTTCCTTTGGATTTGCATACACATTTGTACCCACCATCTTTTCCTTCCTAATAGCTACCGCTGATAATCTGTTTTTAGCTAGCTCCGTTAACTCTCCTTGTATTTGCCCCTTCTTTAACTCTGAAAGAATACCGCCTTTTTTCTCCAGTTTAATAAACTGATCCCATGCCTGTTGACACAGTTCATCTGTTAAAGCCTCCAAATAGTAAGAACCCCCGCCTGGATCAGCTGTTTTCATTAACATGCTCTCTTCCCTAAGAATATGTGGAATGTTTCTTGCCAGGCGTTTTCCAAGAGAACTCTTTTCTCTTTGCAATTGATCGAATGGGATGACCGTGAGATACTGACAGTTCCCAATTACTGCTGCCAATGCTTCATTTGTTGAACGGAGGAGATTTACATAATGATCAAACCCCGTTTTATTTCTTAATGAGGTCTGTGCATGGATGTCCATTTTAAAGATGTTTTCCTGACCATATGATTTACCAACCGCAAACCAAAGCTTTCGCGCAGCTCGAAGTTTGGCAATTTGCATGAAAAAGGAGGAATCAATCGAGAATGAAAAAATTATTTTTTCTGCCGTTTCTTGTGCTGATAACCCTGCCTGCATGCCTTCAAATACATAATGTGCACCAAGTGATAATGAATACGCAATCTCTTTGACGGCATCTGCACCTGCTTCATGATAAGGCCTACTATTGACCAGAATTGTTTTTATTGTTGGGGAAGATAGATTCCAGTTCTTTATATAGTGAAACCAATCAGATAAGGCATTGTTTTCTTTAGTAGGTATAGACCCTCTTTCAGCCCATTCAGTAATTAAATCTCGTACCACTGCTCCTTGTTGATCAGATAGCCCGTTAACCTCAGCTAACTTTTCCATAATGATTTCCTGCCGGTTACCAGAACCAGCCTGTAGAAATAAAGGATAGTCCTCAATCGGCAAATCATTCAATAGTTTGATAAGTTCTTCACTGCCCATTTTGTTTACATCAAAGGAAATCGTATTTTGCCCATTCTCCAATGCCTCGAGTATAGTTCCCTTAATATTGCTTCCTGTTGCCACTTGGCAAATTTTTAGCGGGTGATGCTGATAGCCATTTTCATAGATTCCTCTTGTATAAGGAGGTTTACCGGGTACGGGTACTTCATCTTTTTCTGAATCCAAATTGTAAAGCGGTTTCAAAATGATTTTTTCAAACGTTTGAGTGTGTAATGTGTCCAGTTCTTTTCCCTTTAAAGATTTTAGAACTGCTTTTTCCCACTCCTCCACTGTTGTCTGTTGAAACCTATCATTCTTCGCATCCTTTATCTTCATAGCTTGCTTTCTACTAAAAGAAAGCTCCCTCCCCTCGCCAATTAACGAAATAGTATGTTAATTAATCTTATCATGCAAACGACCTTTTTCTCCAATAAAAGGAAAAATAGTCCAAATCTTCTTAAATCATTATTCAATCAATTCACCAATACTTCTCCATTAAAGTATTTGACCAGGTGGGTTGAAGAACTCTTTCTTTTGGCAAAAATTCTTTCATTACAGGCTTAATATCTATGATAGGGGTACCATCCAGAGCATCTAGCCCTTTAACAGTTAATACTCTCTGTTCAACTCCCACCAATTCAACGATTGTAACCCCAAGCTTATTCGGCCGATTCTTCCCTCTTTGTGCAAAGATGCCTACCTCGGGAAATTCTTTATTTCTGGGATGTCTTGCTTCATACTGAATATTTCTATCATCTACTTTGTCAAAATAAAAAATAATTTCTAAATGAGAGAATTCGTGTATACCTTTTAAAGACGATTGACTTATATTCTCAGCCAGTTCAATGGACGATACAATAGCACCCCAATCATCATCCACTATTTCTTTCCTGCTATTCTTCACAAATGCTATTGGTTCTATCAAATAGTGCATAGCTACATCCATCCCCTTAATCAGACGGCAGTCACTCTATCATTTCTTCAACTCCGAGAAAAATTCCTTTAAAATAAAATGAAAAGAAAAACGTCGATGAATTCACAGGTGTATACAATGTCCATTCTTCAGAGGAACTTCATTGTTTTCATTTAATCCAGTAAATTATTTCTTGGGAAATGATTCAAGTAGATAAAAGAAGACACACATACTGTGTGCCCTCATGTTTTCTATTAATATAGCGGTGTATTTTCGCTTGTGATATGTTCCAGGATATCTTTCACTCGAGCCAAAAACCTTCCGCATACCAATCCATCAAGAATACGGTGATCTAGTGATAGACATAAATTGACCCGATCCCGGATAGCAATCATATTGCCGTGCATGACAACTGGTTTCTTGACAATTGACTCCACTTGCAAGATAGCTGCCTGTGGATGGTTTATAATTCCCATCGATTGGATGGATCCAAATGAACCAGTATTATTTACCGTAAAGGTACCGCCCTGCATATCCTCGGACTTTAATTTACCGGAACGGACCTTTTCAGCCAATTCATTAATTTCACGTGCAATCCCTTTAATTGTTTTTTCATCTGCAAATTTAATAACCGGAACATACAACGCTTCATCCGTCGACACAGCAATCGAGATGTTAATATCTTTTTTCCTGACAATTTTATCTCCAGCCCACATTGAATTCATTTCTGGAAACTCTTTTAATGCTTGAGCAACCGCTTTAACAAAAAAGGCAAAATAAGTTAGATTATAGCCTTCCTTTTGCCTAAATTCCTTCTTAAGTGAATCACGGTATTGAACGAGATTGGTTACATCCGCTTCCACCATTGTCCATGCATGCGGAATCTCATGTTTAGAACGCACCATATTTTGTGCAATAGCTTTCCTTATACCAGTTACAGGTATTTCTCGATCTCCACTTTCTATCTTCATATCACTGCCTGATGATTTTTGCTTTACACCCAAATTAGGCTCATACATCTGAGTATCCGCTTTCGGTTCAGCATTTTCAATGTTAACTTGGGCCTTAGCAGCAGTGCCGCTCTCCACAGCTTTCAAAATGTCTTTACGAGTAATTCGACCGCCGGCTCCGCTTCCAGCCACGTTTTCGAGGTTAATCCCATGTTCCTGGGATAATTTTAATACGGCCGGAGAATAACGTGCCTTATTAGATTGGTCGGTCTGAATTAGCGATTCACTTTTTTCCTCAGAATGATTCTTTTCTTCCTTTGGTGCCTCTTCAGAACTATCAGGCTCTCCTGCTAGTTGGATACTGCACATGACTTCCCCGACAGGAAGTGTCTCTCCCTCTGCTGCAATCAAATCTTTAATTACTCCAGTAAAGGAAGATGGAACTTCGGCATTCACTTTATCCGTCATTACTTCAGCTATCGGGTCATATTTATTCACTCGGTCACCGGGCTTTACAAGCCAGCTCGAGATCGTCCCTTCTGTTACACTCTCCCCAAGCTGCGGCATTTTCATCTGTTCTATTGGCATTCGCTATTTATCTCCTTTCGCAATCAGTTTAAAATTCTGCTAATTCTCTCATGGCTTTTTCCACTTTTTCCGGGTTGACCATAAAATATTTTTCCATAGTTGGAGCATATGGCATCGCCGGAAGATCAGGACCTGCTAAACGTTTAATTGGTGCATCCAGCTCAAACAAGCAGTTCTCGGCAATGATCGCCGCCACCTCGCTTATTATGCTGCCTTCCTTCGTATCTTCCGTTATCAATAGCACTTTACCAGTTTTGGAGGAAGCCTCGATAATTGCTTCCTTATCGAGGGGATACACTGTCCTTAAATCTAAAACATGCACTGAGATTCCATCCTGAGCTAATTTTTCAGCAGCCTGAAGCGCAAAGTGAACACAAAGTCCATAAGTGATAACCGTAATATCATCTCCATCTCTTTTTACATCCGCTTTGCCTATCGGCAATACATAATCATCATTGGAGACTTCCCCTTTGATCAGACGGTACGCACGTTTATGCTCAAAGAAAAGTACAGGATCTTCATCACGTATTGCTGCTTTTAAAAGCCCTTTTGCGTCGTATGGTGTAGATGGCATAACAATTTTTAAACCAGGCTGGTTGGCAAAAATGGCCTCTACTGATTGTGAATGATATAAGGCACCGTGTACCCCACCACCGTAAGGAGCACGTATGACCATCGGACAATGCCAATCATTATTGGACCGATAGCGGATTTTGGCAGCCTCAGAAATGATTTGGTTTATTGCCGGCATAATAAAATCCGCAAATTGTATTTCTGCAATCGGTCGCATTCCATACATTGCAGCTCCGATTCCTACCCCCGCAATAGCAGATTCAGCCAAAGGCGTATCAATTACTCGATCTTCACCAAATTGCTCGTACAGCCCGTTTGTAGCCTTAAACACTCCTCCTTTTCTGCCAACATCTTCACCAAGGATAAAAACTTTTTCATCTCGTTCCATTTCTTCTTTCATCGCCATGGTTATTGCATCAATATATGAAATGACAGGCATGGTTTACTCTCCTTCCGTCTCAGCATATACAAACTTCAAAGCATCTTCTGCTTTTGCATACGGAGCATTTTCAGCGTAATCTGTTGCTTCATTTACGATTTTCATGACCCTTTTATTGATTTCTGTTTCTTTCTCTTCATCCAGAAGGTCAATTTCCTTTAAATACGCCCCAAATGTGAGAATCGGATCCTCCGTTTTTGCCTTTTCCACTTCATCTCGAGCACGGTAGCTTCGATCATCATCATCACTTGAGTGCGGAGTAAGCCGGTAGGATACAGTTTCAACCAAAGAAGGGCCTTCCCCGCGTCGGGCACGGTCAGCAGCCTCTTTAACAGCTTTATACACTTCGAGCGGATCATTGCCATCTACTGTGACACCAGGCATCCCATATCCAATAGCTCGGTCTGACACTTTTTCACAGGCTAATTGTTTTTCAATTGGTACCGAAATTGCATATTTATTATTTTCAACCATAAAAATAACAGGGAGTTTATGTACACCAGCAAAATTGGCACCTTCATGAAAATCTCCCTGATTTGATGAACCTTCACCAAAAGTTACAAATGTAACCAAATCTTTCTTTTCCATTTTTCCAGCCAATGCGATTCCGACTGCATGGGGAACTTGAGTGGTAACCGGCGATGAACCTGTTACAATTCGATTTTTCTTCTGACCAAAATGACCTGGCATCTGCCTGCCGCCGGAGTTTGGATCTTCCTGCTTTGCAAATCCTGAGAGCATCAACTCAGTTGGTGTCATACCAAATGTTAGAACTACCCCCATATCGCGATAGTAAGGCAGTACATAATCCTTTTCCCTATCAAGGGCAAAAGCTGCTCCAACCTGAGCTGCCTCCTGACCCTGACACGAAATCACAAACGGAATTTTCCCAGAGCGATTTAACAGCCACATTCTTTCATCTATACGCCTTGCCATCAGCATTGTTTCATACATTTCCAATACCATTTCGTCCGTTAATCCCAGGACTTCATGCCTGTTTTTTGTCATTTAGTAAACCTCCTCTAAAGCCTTGCTCAAATTTTTACGAATGAATCGCTTTTCCATCAACAGCCAGAGCTGCTTCTCCAATCACTTCAGACAATGAAGGATGCGGATGAATAGTATGAGCAACCTCCCAAGCTGAAGCATTTAATACAAGGGCCAAGCCTGCCTCAGAAATCATATCTGTTACATGCGGGCCAATCATATGTACACCTAATAAATCATCCGTTTCTTCATCAGAAATCATTTTCACAAAACCGTCTGACTCTCCGAAGACCAATGCCTTTCCAATTGCTTTGAACGGGAATTTTCCGACCTTGACCTTATGACCGCGCTGAATAGCTTCATCTTCTGTGATTCCTACACTTGCTGCCTCAGGACTACTATATATGCATCTGGAAATAAAATCGTATTGGATAGGATGTGGACTTTGGTTAGCTATATGCTCCACTGCAGTGATTCCTTCATGGCTTGCGACATGAGCCAGTTGCATGCCTCCAATCACATCACCAATGGCATAGATATGCGATTCCTTTGTTTGATAAAACTCATTAACAGCTATTACGCCGTTATCAATTTGTATATCGGTGTTTTGAAGACCAATCCCTTCAACATTTGCCTGGCGACCAACCGATACAAGAATTTTTTCAGCCTTATATTCCTTCTTTTCTCCGTTTAATTCTGCGGATATGGATACGCCCTGTCCTGTTTGCAGCGTTTCTGGCATTACTTTTGCTTTAGTAACGATCCTAATACCTTTTTTCTTTAAGATCCTTTGCATCTCTTTCGAAATATCTCGGTCTTCTGTTGGTATAAGACGATCTGCGTATTCCAGTATAGTTACCTCCACTCCAAAATCAGCCATCATCGATGCCCATTCTACTCCAATAACTCCTCCTCCGATAACAAGCAAGGAAGATGGCAGTTCGGATAGCTGTAAAGCTTCATCTGATGTTATTACGGATTCACCGTCAATTTTTAAACCCGGCAAGGATTTTGGTCTTGAACCCGTTGCAATAATGACATTTTTCGGAATTAACATCTCATTTTCCGTTCCATTATTCATCTCAACTGAAATGGTCCCTGGCATTGGCGAAAATATGGATGGTCCAAGAATGCGTCCATACCCTTCATATAAATCGATTTTTCCTTGTTTGATTAGATGTTGCACACCTTTATGGAGCTGTTCAACGATTCTTTCTTTTCTTTCCTGTGCCTTTAGAAAATTTAGACGAGGTTCGGATACTTCCACGCCAAACTCTCCTGCATGTTTGATAGTTTGGTAGACCTCTGCACTGCGTAAAAGTGCTTTTGACGGTATGCATCCAGCATGGAGACAGGTTCCGCCTAGCTTGCCCTTTTCAACAATAGCTGTTTTCAAACCTAACTGGGAGCCTCTTATGGCTGCTACATAGCCGCCTGTGCCGCCGCCCAAAATGACCAAATCATAATCAGTTGCCATTTAAAATCCACATCCTAACATCTATATTCAGTACTTAATATTTAAGAGATACACACTTTCTCATATAACTCCATCCTTATTCTACTGGTCTTACCACATGGTCAGAGATTATTAAGTTAAACCCCTTTCGCAAACCAGAAATGAGCCTGATTAGAGAACAAGAGTCCGCAAGTTTACACGTATACGGACTCTTCATTCCCAGGTGACTCTAACGGCGACGATTTAGTATATGGCGGCCGTTTAATAAAAACTGGCTTCTGGATTGTTTTAATTTTTCAATTCTCTCCTCAGCCATTCGGTCCGCTGCAACATAGGTCGGAATTCCGTCTCTTTTAGCAATCTCTATGACTCTTTCAATATTGCTATATATACCCTCTACTTTTTTCAATGCCCGATCCTTGTTATAGCCATATAACTCATCTGCGACATTAATAACCCCACCGGCATTAATCACATAATCAGGTGCGTAAACGATACCCATTTCATGAATGGCATCTCCATGACGAGTTTCCTTTAATTGATTATTAGCTGCACCCGCAATTACTCTTGCTTTGATTCGCGTAATAGTTTCATCATTTATAGTTGCACCGAGCGCACAAGGTGCATAGATATCACAATCGACACTATATATATCTTCAGGATCCACTGCTTTTGCTCCAAAATCCTCCACAGCACGATTCACTGATTCTTTATTAATATCTGTCACTATTAATTGTGCACCCTCTTCATGTAGATGCTTACAAAGATTATAGGCCACGTTTCCTACTCCCTGGATAGCAATTACTTTTCCTTCCAGCGAATCTGTGCCAAATGCTTCTTTTGCTGCTGCTTTCATTCCTCTGTACACGCCATAAGCAGTGACAGGGGATGGATTTCCTGATGAACCAAAAGCAGGTGAAATACCCGTTACATAGTCCGTTTCCTCATGAATTATATCCATATCAGCCACTGTTGTTCCAACATCCTCAGCCGTAATATATCTTCCATTCAACCCTTGAATATAACGCCCAAATGCACGGAACATTTCTTCATTTTTATCTTTACGCGGGTCACCGATAATAACGGTTTTACCTCCGCCAAGATTCAGGCCGGCAGCTGCATTTTTATACGTCATTCCCTTCGCTAATCGAAGAGCGTCCTCTATTGCAGCATCCTCTGTATCATATGTCCACATTCTTGTGCCGCCAAGCGCAGGTCCGAGGGTTGTATCATGTATGGCAATAATAGCTTTTAAACCAGATTGTTTATCCTGTACAAACAGCAATTGTTCATAATCATATTGCTCCATATATTTAAAAATTTCCATTTTTCATTTCCCCTCTCTATCTTCGGTCTAACCTTTACTTTTTACTGACCTTTCACACTTTAAGATTTAAAATGAAGTTATTTGGCTTTTTAGGTCCTTTTAGGGTGTAATTCTAAATCGTGCTTGAACTTGCCTCCTCTGCAGACTTGTTATGAACAGCATAGCTGCTGTAAAACTCAAGCCATACCATCTTGGCCCCTTGTTTTGGTTCACCCACAGTCTTTAGATGCAAGAATCGTGCCAACATGAATTTTGTTGAGTAATCGACCTTTTTAGAAGAATCCTTTTTTCATAGAACCTGCAAAAATTTGCACACACGAAAAATTCTGCATGCAAGTTTATTCAAGACTAAACTTTTGCAATTTATAATAAAAATTACGAATGGACAAACCCAGATCACGGCTGGCAGCAGTTTTATTCCCATTATGCTTTTCTAAAGAACGCATAATAATGCTTTTCTCCACTTCATCCAATTGATCCGCTAAACTTTGTTTATTATTTAATGTTGGTCTTTTTTCGATTGTATGGTTAGGAGAACCTTCTGCAGCCTTCAATAATTTTTCAGGTAAATGCTTCTTTTGTATAATTTTTTCATGCTGATCCATAAAAATTATGGCTCTCCCTAATATATTCTCTATTTCCCTTACATTTCCAGTCCAATCATATTCCTGAAGCATGATGAGTGCCTCACCGCTTATATCCTCAATACTTCGGCCATACTCCAAATTTAACTTTTTGATTAAGTGGACGCATAATGGGGGAATATCTTCCTTACGTTCCCTTAAAGGCTCAATATAAATAGGCATTCTGTTAATTCGGTAATATAAATCTTCTCTGAAGTTTCCTTTTGCAATCGCTTTCTCAAGATTGACATTGGTCGCTGTTATCACACGCACATCAATGGAAATAGGCTTGGTTCCTCCTACACGAACTATTTCATTCTCCTGCAAAACGCGAAGAAGCTTTGCCTGCATATTTTGAGAAAGCTCACCAATTTCATCAAGAAATATGCTGCCATTATTGGCTTCTTCAAACAGTCCTCGTTTACCGCCTCGCTTTGCACCTGAAAAAGCTCCATCTTCATAGCCAAATAACTCACTCTCCAAAAGCGACTCCGATATCGCTGCGCAATTCACGCGAATGAATTTATTATATTTTCGATCACTGGCATTATGGATTGCATGGGCGAATAATTCCTTGCCTGTACCCGATTCACCCCTCAATAATACGGTAACTGGCGTACGGGCACATAAACGCGCCTGCTCCAATGCCAATTTCATCTCTTTAGATTGGCCAATAATATCGTCAAATGTATATTTGGCCTCTAGATTACGAATGATTTGTCTCGCCCTTTTCAGTTCCTGTGTTAGGCTTTGTATTTCAGAAAGGTCATGAATGACGCCAACGCTTCCCTTCAAATGACCATTCACCATAATCGGTGCTACATTAACCACCACATCCCGGTTCGATGCCCCTACCTTCATTCGTACGCCCCGGACAGGTTTTTTTGTTTTCAAAACCTGCATATGCATACTTTTACCTTCTGTAATATCTGCCGTAGCCGGTTTGCCCAGGACATCCTCTTCGGTCAACCCGGTAATTCTGGTATACGCAGGATTAATTAAGATTCCATTCCCATCCTCATCCACTACAGTTATTGCATCTTCACTCGAATGAATAATAGCTTCGAGCATGTTTTGAATATGCTTTAAATTTGTAATTTCCTCTGCTAAGCTTGTAAATTCCGTGATTCCTTTAAAAACGGCCAAAGCTCCCAGTAAACCGCCTTCTTCATTCTTGATAGGCATTCTGGTTGTTACCACATCTAAATTTTTATCCAAATGAGCCCGCTGATTGCTCTCCGTTTTTCTTGTTTTGAGGATTTCAGGAAGACGGGACGCAGGAATAACTCTATGTATGTGCTGACCGATTGCTTGTTTTCTGGGGACACCGGTAATCGTTGCTGCAGCCTGATTAAAAAAGATGATTTTCTCTTCTGTATTAATAAGCACCATCCCGTTATCGGTCGCATTCAAAACTAATTCATGTAAATATGCCTCTTCTTTCGACTTCCTGATTAAACTTTCTTTCTCTTGAATCAGATTGGCTAACAGAAAGGCAATCTGCCCGTGAACTAAAAGAGTGTGATTACTTTTATGGCGGGCTATATCCTGGTAAACTTGCTCATCCCCTGTCACTTCAAAAATGATATCCGAGCCATCAGTGATAAAATCTACCCAGTCACTGCCTGTTTTTATATGATTTTGTTCAGCTAATTGAAGTCCCACTGCACTCGAATGACGATCCACTACTCCTATAACCTGATAATCCTTTGCCTCAAGTAAGATTTTTAAAATGGATAGCCCTCCAGTGCCCGCCCCAATAATCAAAACTGTTTGCAAGGCAATCTCCTCCTTTTGAAGTGAAGGTGCAGAATAGTGCAAATTTTTTCATTGTTTCCTCTATCATAAGTTATTTGAATAAACTTGACAAATTTTCTATATTTTATAAAGTTGAAGATAGAAATACACTTAATCAGGACGTGATGAATTGCAACGGATAATCGCCTTTGCGCTTTTATTGATTCCGGGCCTTCTAACCGCACTCGGAATTAAATGGATGAGAGACATGATTTTTGGCAGACTCAGCCCAATGCTACCTGCCCTTTGGGTACAATTTTTATTAGGTTTACTATTATTTATTGGCGGACTTTCTTTTATTGCCGGATTCGTGTTTTATCGCGATCGAAAACGTAATAAAGTTCAAAATCGATTTAGTGAGAAACCTGTCCGTAAATGAATTTCAGGTGATCCTTACAGGCATACAACCATTAAGTTTTGCAAGGGTGCCAATAGAAGTACCAATTTTGAAGACCAGATCCTACATGATTTGGTCTTTTTTTATGACACATATTTAAAAGAGTTGGTAATTGAAATGTTATTTAAATTAATCGCTATATGAGGATAAGGCAGGAGGTGAGGGAATTATAAAAGGATTTGTTCGTAACCTTGGTACTTATGATTAAAGAAGGAGACAGCTTTTATTGGCTGTCTCCTTAATTGACCTAATTTCGCAATTAGTTCTAAAAGATGTAAAACTATTTTATTTAATGGCTGAACTTCCAGTAAACTTTATGAAATCCTTTTCAAATTATATAAACTAACAGCGTGAATAATATAGGTTCCAGTTAATAAGAACCATATAGCCATTTTGTAACCATCAAAAGAAAATGGTGTTATAAATTCATCAATTAAAAAAATAAAGAACCATCCTAATATGAATATCGGGAAAGCAATTGAGTAAGATGTGTTTAATATACCCTTCCCTCTCTCATCCTTACTCTCGTCTCCAAATTGGAATTTCACACTAAAGAACACAGAACCAAAAAAGATCAATATATACGCGATTATAGCGATAAGCAGAAACACTGCCATTATAACCCCTCCCCTTTTTTTCTATACTGGAATACTTCATTAATCCCAACATTAAAAGCTTCTGCAATATCAAAGGCTAGCACTAATGACGGGGTATAGTTACCTTTTTCTATCGAAATAATTGTCTGTCTGCTAACCCCTGCGCTTTTAGCTAAATCCTGTTGAGTCATTTTTCGTTCGGCTCTTAGAATACGAATTCTATTTGATAATAAACATCCCTCTCCTCCCACACAAGCCCTCCTTTGTAAATATTTGTTAAGTTAATTGTAAAACTAATTTTACCAAAAGTAAAGTTTGTTTTACAAATTAGTTTAAAATTGGTAACCTCATTCCACTCTTCTAACCGTTAGCTGAAAAAGTATATATTCGTTTTCCATTTCCGAAATACCTTTTTTCATACTAAAAAACGAACGTATACAATACGTTCGTCTGTTATAATGCTATTCACGAAACACGATTCCACGCTTCGACTATATCACGATTAGAAAGGCTCCAACCAAAAGATATCCTATTGCTATATCCTACTTTAGTTGATCTATTTATGTACGCATATATCTAATTTTAAACCAAAGGCTGCCCATTTTAGTCTACTTATATGATCTGCCTTCTTGCAAATACTTTTGGTAGGCCTCTTTTACTTTATCTTTTCTTGGCTCATCTTTTAAAAGATAATTATGTACCTTAGTTATAAGGTATAAGCTTCTGACAAGACATCCTAATACTATTCCCAAAACAATTATACCGCCATATAAGTAGCCAAATATCGCAAAGGTAAAATACCCTATAACTATGCAGCCGACGATACAGAGTAACACTAACAATTCATCATCCCCTATTTATCTATATGGATAAATATACCACGAAAATGGATAAGTTCAGATGAAATTATTGATATTGATTCCTGAGCTGAATCGCTTTATCTGGGTCATCCGTAATAAATGCAGTGCATCCCACATTAAATAATCGCTTCATATCTGCTTTGCGGTTCACCGTATAAGGCCTGACTGCAATCCCAGCTTTCATAGATTCCTCAATGATTTCATTAGGTGCTGCTTTGTATTTTGGATGAATCCCTTTCGCTTTTATCGAGCTTGCATAAATCCAGGGCATATATAGCCCATCTGAGTATAATGGCGCTGTTTCAATCTCAGGAGCCAATCGATGACAATAGACCATACTATAGTGATTAAACGAGGACAAAACCGTCCTCTCTTCCATGTCATACTCACGAATCATTTCAATCACTTTTTCTTCCATGCCTGGATAGGGAAATACCCCATTTTTTAATTCAATGTTCAATAGTAAATCATTTGTAGCCAACCACTCCATAACTTCCCGAAGAGTAGGTATACTAGCAAATTCTACAGTTTTGGAGTTATTGGCAGCATTGAGCTTTTTAATCTCTGCAAGAGTAAAATCACGAACATTACCTTCTGAGTCTGTCGTACGGTCAACCGTTAGATCATGGATGACAACAAGCTCACCATCTTCCGTTAATTGTACATCCAATTCAATCCCATCTGCACCTGCATTAAAGGCTTCGATAAAAGAAATCATCGTGTTTTCCGGATACACAGCAGCATATCCTCTATGTCCAAATATTAATGTCAATATTCATACCTCCGTTCAAAACATATAAATTCCTATTCCCTATATCAGTTTATTTCATGCATCTATTTTATAGGACAGGATTTAGAATACAAACTAACAAAACCGGAGGAAGTAGGATATTTTCTCTGGAGGTAATTATTAAACAGTATTCCCGTAAAGGTAGCTGTTCTTTCATTTTCGAGTCTCACAAGATTAGGAAAATCTGCAAGGCATAAAGCTAGGGGAGTACATGAAGAAGGGGTTAAAACAAAACGGGTAAACTTTTGTAGCTAATATGTGGTATTTAATCCAGATTAAAGGTCAGATGATTAGAAAGAAAAGAAGTATCCATGCAAATTTCATTTCACAGATACCTCTTTATGATAATAAACCAGACAGTTGGTACATAAGGTTTATTAATTAATCGCGTCGCACCACTAAGGGTTAGATCACAAGTACGTCAATTACATATGATTAAGATGCTTTATGTTCGAGTCGAAGCTTATCAGCGACCATTGCAATAAACTCACTGTTTGTCGGTTTCGCTTTCGTCATACTGACTGTGTATCCAAATAATGAGGAGATGGATTCAATGTTTCCTCTGCTCCATGCGACCTCAATTGCATGTCGAATAGCACGTTCTACACGGCTCGCAGTAGTGTTGAATTTTTTCGCAATATCCGGATAAAGGACTTTAGTAATCGAACCAAGCAGTTCAATGTCGTTATAAACCATAGAAATTGCTTCACGTAAATACATATAGCCTTTAATATGCGCAGGTACCCCAATCTCGTGGATAATGCTAGTGATACTTGCATCAAGGTTTAGAGGCTTAGATTCCGATGGCTGACGCGGTGTATATGTGCTCGTTCTCGCTATGCCAGCACCCTTTTCACCTGTCTGTCTAATATGATTGACAAGGTTATCCATATCAAATGGTTTAAGTATAAAATATGACGCTCCTAGTTCAACCGCTTTTTCGTAACATCTTCCTGGCCAAAAGCAGTTAACATGATGACATTCGGAACACTCGTTCCTTTTTGAGAATCTTTAATTCGCTCCAAAACGGCCAGACCATCCAAATGCGGCATGATAATATCAAGTACTAAAACATCCGGCGTTTGCTGTTCAAGCATGCTTAAACAATCCTGTCCATTATGGGCAACCCCTGTAATCTCCATATCCGGCTGTTCTGATATATACTCTTCCAATAAAGCAACAAGTTCACGATTGTCATCAACGACACATACTTTTATTTTTTTCAACCAGATATCCTCCTCAGACATTTCCTTTATTTTCTATCATTTCTAATCTTTATTCTAACCGAGAAATTCGACATTGCAATATAAAAAGCATTGAAAAAATGAAAAATACTTAAAATTATATATTAATACAAGTTTTGCTCCTGAATCCTCTTTATTTCGACTGTTTTCGTCTTAACATGCAAATAATATTATTCAATTGTCGAAAAATCTCCACTCTACTCCCCATTATACTACCAATAAAAGGAAAAAGCAGGCTGAATTACCCTGCTTTTTGATCCTTTTGATAGATATTAATACCTGCTTCATTGAGCATCCATTCAATATGAACTCCGTATCCGCTTGTTGGGTCGTTGACAAAAACATGCGTGACTGCGCCAATAACCTTCCCTTTTTGTATAATTGGACTCCCACTCATTCCTTGCACAATCCCGCCAGTTTTGCTTAATAAATCTTTATCGGTAACCTTCAAAACCATTCCTTTAGTTGCCGGAAATTTTTGCGGAATAGTACTGATTATCTCAATATCGAATTTCTCTACCTTATTTCCGTTCACAACTGTATAAATCTCAGCTGGTCCTTCTTCGACTTCATTTGATAAAGCAATTGGCATTGGTGTATCATTTACTCCATTGTCCACTTGCCGATTCAACCGTCCAAAAATACCGAATGGAGAATTACGGTTTATATTCCCGATTACTTCCCGATCAGCTGCAAAACGAGCCAGCTTTTCTCCAGGATTTCCATTGCTTCCTTTTTCTATCGAGGTAACGGTTGACTTAACAATTTGACCATCCTTCACTACAATTGGCTTTTTTGTATCCATATCAGAAATAACATGACCTAAAGCCCCATATTTTCTCGTCTGTGGATGGTAAAAGGTCATTGTACCTATACCCGCAGCTGAATCACGAATATATAACCCCAATTTAAATACTTTCTCATTCTTATCCTTTAAAGGAGATAATTGTTTGGTCAATTTTACATTATCCCGAAATATATCTACAATCAGCGGTTTATTATTCTTCTCAAATTCCTGAACGAAAGGAGCGACATCCTGCATTTTGGTAATTGGTTTCCCGTTTATAGCAGTAATAATATCTCCAACTTGCACTCCTGAAATCTCACCTGGCGAAAGGTTGCCTTTCTCGGTTGCTATTTGATGATGGCCTACCACAAGGACACCCAATGTATTCAATTTCACTCCAATGGATTGCCCTCCCGGAATTACCTTAAAATCCTTTAAAACCTCTATGTCAACCGTTTTAACAGGAATACCTGCAATATTAAAAACGACTTGGTTATACCCATTTTTAGAGCCCTTAATATTCAGAGCCTTGGAACGATTATCAATTAAAACTCCAGAGTTTGCAGAGACCACTTCTGCGTTAAGGAACTGGCTTTTTTTAAATGATTTATTTTGTCCTTCAAATAAAGTAAGTTTGGTGGGAATTTCAAAATATTTTTGCATTGGGTGGCTAAAAATAACGGCTAACAGCGAAACAAGGAGAAATACACCGAAACATTTTCTTATTGATATCGATTTCATCCATTCACTCTCCTCGTTTCTATGGCTACCCTTATAATTTTGCCGAGAGGGATTGACTTTATAACAAAAGTACAAAATAAAAAGCTACCCATTATGGATAGGAATAACAATGGTAAAATATTTACATAAGATAATTTTAATGAGGAGACAATAGTATTGAAAAAAACTGAGGAGAACGCTCCTCAGTTTGTCTTTATATTGTATTTAATTTGATCAGCCTGATTCAGCATTTCTTTTACATGCTCTTCTGTTAAAGCTGTTAATTCTTTACCGGAAATCATTCGGCCAATCTCTATTACTCGTTCCTCTTTTTCAAGCGGTTTGACATTCGTTTTTGTACGGCCTTCTGTAATTTCCTTAGAGATAAATAAATGAATGTCTGCCATAGCTGCTACCTGCGGCAAGTGACTGATACATAATACCTGCGAGCCTTCCGACACACGGTATATCTTTTCGGCTATTGCCTGTGCAACCCGTCCGCTGACTCCTGTATCTACTTCGTCGAAGATAATCGATGTGATTCCCTGGTGTTGAGAGAAGATATTTTTGATAGCCAGCATAATACGTGAAAGTTCTCCACCGGAGGCTGTTTTGGATAGCGGCTTTACAGGCTCGCCAGGGTTAGCAGAAATATAAAATTCCACCTGATCTATCCCGTTCTCACCAATAAGATTGGATTGATCTTGTCCAGAATGATGAAAATACACTTCAAATACGGCTTTATCCATGTACAGCTCTTTAAGTTCACGGTGGATTGCGTCCGTTAGAAGATGTGCATATTTTTGTCTCAGTTCTGACAGATTTGTGCCCTCTAGGATTACTTCTTTCTCTAAAGCTGATAGCTGGGTTTTTAATTTTTCAAGATGTGTTTCGCGATTCAATATCGTATCAATCTCTTCCTCAATGGTTGCAGCATACTCCAGAATTTCCTTGATCGTCTTACCATATTTCCGCTTCAAATGATTAATTTCATTAAGTCTTGCATCAATATCATGAAGTCTTTCAGGATCAAACTCCAATAAATCCAATTGGGAACGAATCGAGCTTGTTACATCCTCAAGAATATAAAACGCATTTTTCACTGATTCAGATAACTCTTTATATTGTTCATCAATGTGTTCAATTCCTTGTAGGTCTGTCATCGCATTACCGACCCAATCAAGTCCGCCATTCTCATTATTTAAGGACATATAGGAATTATGTAGACTTTGGTGAACCTTTTCAAAGTTACTCAGTTTATGCTTTTCCTCCATTAATTGCTCTTCTTCATCAATCTCCAATTCAGCCTTTTGGATCTCATCAAATTGAAATTGTATCAAATCAAGCCTGTGTGCCATTTTCTGCTCATTTTCACTTAATTTTTTCATTTGCTGACGGGTTTCATTATATTGCTTATAAAGCTTCCGATATTCAGTCAGAGATTGTTTAATATCCTGCTCGCCAAATTGATCCAATAAAGGGAGATGAAAATCGGGATCCATTAACTCCTGGTGTTCATGCTGTCCATGAATATCAATTAATTTTCTCCCTACCTCTCTTAAGGTTGAGATTGTAACCATCTTCCCATTGATTCGGCACACACTTTTCCCTGAGGTATACATATCTCTTCTGATAATAATTATATTGTCTTCAGATTCAATCCCAAATTCTTTTGCTTTCTCTATGGCTGGGTGTAATGAATCCGGCAACTGAAACAAACCTTCCAGTTCAGCTTTTTCTTCACCATGTCTTATGAATTCAGACGATCCTCGTCCACCGGCCAATAGCTGTACTGCATCAATGATTATAGATTTACCGGCACCTGTTTCACCAGTAAGTACAGTCAAACCTTTATCGAGGGAGAGCGTTTGTGATTCAATGATGGCGAAATTACGAATGGAGAGTTCCAATAACATCTTTCATCCCAACTTTCTTAAAGCATATCAAGAAAACGTTTTGATATGATTTCAGCATCTTTTTCATCTCTGCAAATAATTAAACATGTATCATCTCCGCAAATCGTTCCGAGAATCTCTTCCCAATCCAAATTGTCCATTAACACACCAATTGCCTGAGCATTACCTGGTAATGTTTTCATGACCAATAGATTGTTGGCTGAATCAATTCGCACGAACGCATCTACCAATGCCCGTTTAAGTTTTTGAAAAGGGTTAAAGCGCTGATCTGCTGGCAGGCTGTATTTATAGCGTCCATCCTGCATTGGTACTTTTGCCAGATGCAGTTCTTTAATGTCTCTTGATACAGTCGCTTGCGTAACATTTACCCCTTCCGCTCTTAAAATATCCACTAAATCATCTTGTGTTTCAATATTATTATTTGTAATGATTTCACGTATTTTTATATGTCTTTGACCTTTATTCATCTAGTTTGACACCTCTCAATATAATGCCTTCCATACCTAATGTTAGCGGATTTTGTCACAAAAGTACATGTATTTTATGTATCTTTATGCAAGGATTGCATAAAGAAATAACCCCCATGGCAAAGCCACCGGGGGATTAAACATTTCACTTATCTTCACCTTTATTCGTTTTTAACGCTTCGTGTGCCGCTTCAACTACCTGCTCAAGATTCACGACTACATCTTGTGTACAATCGGAACCTTCCCCTGGCCAGTATAAATGGAATAAAAATTCAATATTTCCATCCCCGCCTGTAATGGGGCTAAAAGTAGCTTCTTTTAGTATATAGCCTTCCTGGATAGCAAAGTCTCGAATTTGCTCCACAACTTGAAGATGTACTTTTTTATCACGAATAATTCCTTTTTTTCCAACCTGCTCACGACCAGCTTCAAATTGCGGTTTTACAAGACTTACAACATCGCTTCCAGGCACAAGAATTCGTTTTAAAGCCGGTAAGATAAGCTTTAACGATATAAAAGAAACATCAATTGTAGCAAATTCTGGCAGACCTTCAGTGAAATCCTCAGGTACTGAATGACGGAAGTTCGTTCTTTCCATTACGACTACCCGCGGATCCTGTCTCAGCTTCCAAGCCAGTTGGTTATAACCGACATCAACAGCATATGATTTTTTTGCACCGTTCTGCAGGGCACAGTCTGTGAACCCTCCCGTCGATGACCCAATATCAATCATTAACTTATCCTTAACGGAAATAGTAAATGTCTCCATAGCCTTTTCCAGCTTGTAGCCGCCTCTTGATACATAAGGCATTACTTGCCCTTTTATGGATAGCGGCGCATCGGTAGCTATTTTTTCACCAGCCTTGTCCATTCGCAGGTCGTTTGAATAAACAATACCAGCCATTACTGCCCTTTTTGCCTTTTCTCTTGTTTCCGCTAATCCACGTTCAACCAATAATACATCTACACGTTCTTTTTTCATATTTAATACGCCTTTTTCGTCACTTTATAGGTCATCTTAGATAATTTTTCTACCACTTGTTCAGCCGTTAGGTTAATATCATGAAGCAATTTACCGACGCTGCCATGTTCTACAAATTCATCCGGTATTCCAATTCTTTCGATATAAGCTTTATGGAATCCATTTTCCTCTGCAAATTCAAGTACTGCACTTCCGAAACCACCCTGAAGAACAGCTTCTTCTATTGTTAGGATTGGCAAATTGGCAGACATTAATTCAGCAAGCATTTCATGATCCAATGGTTTTATAAAACGAGCGTTTACTACCTTCACATGAATATTATCCTTCTGAAGTCTATCAGCTGCTTCCATCGCCATTGGAATGGTTGTGCCGAATGTTAATATGACAGCATCATTTCCTTCACGCAGGACCTCCCAAGTACCAATCGGGATTGTTTTTAGCTCTTCATCCATCGGAACACCCAAACCATTTCCTCTTGGGAATCGCATGGCAATCGGACCATCATTATATTGAATAGCCGTATTCACCATATGCTGTCCCTCATTTTCATCTTTGGGCATCATAATAACCATATTAGGCATAGGGCGCAGGAAGGAAATATCAAATACACCCTGATGGGTTTCTCCATCTGCTCCAACAAGTCCTGCTCGATCAATCCCAATGAAGACATTTAATTTTTGTCGGCATATATCATGAAGAACCTGGTCATAAGCACGTTGCAAGAATGTAGAATAAATCGCTAGGAATGGCTTCATTCCCTGCGTGGCAAGTCCTGCAGCAACAGTAGTCGCATGCTGTTCCGCGATTCCGACATCAAACATTCGATCAGGGAATTCAGAAGCAAATCCGAGCAGCTTCGAACCTACCGGCATTGCCGGAGTAATCGCTACAATCCGCTCGTCTTCTCTCGCCAATCTTCTGACAGTCTCGCTGACAAGTGCACTCCATGCCGGAGGTGCATTCAATTCCTTGATTATATCGCCTGTCTCGATTTTATATGGCCCCGTACCATGCCACGTACCAATTGCATCTGTTTCCGCAGGTTTATAACCTTTTCCTTTTTTCGTAATCACATGCAAAAGAACAGGACCTTTTGTTTTTTTAGCATATTTAAGGTTTTCAGACAAATCTTCAAAGTCGTGTCCATCAACCGGACCTAAATAAGTAAAGCCCAGTTCCTCAAAAAACATTCCGGAAACAACCAGATACTTCAAACTGTCTTTTATACGTTCAGCTGTATTAGCAAGCTTGCCACCCACAGCCGGTATTTTTTTAAGCAGTTGTTCCAGCTCATCTTTAACATAGTTATATTTGCCTCCTGTCCGCATTCTTCCGAGAATAGAATGCAGGGCACCTACGTTTGGAGCAATGGACATCTCGTTATCATTTAAGATAACAATCATATCTTTTTTTTCATGTCCTATATGGTTTAATGCTTCAAGGGCCATACCACCTGTTAAAGCACCATCACCAATAATAGGAATGATAAAGCTTTTTTCTTTTTTCAAGTCACGAGCAATCGCCATACCCATTGCAGCTGACAAAGAAGTTGAGCTATGACCTGTCTCCCAAACATCATGCTCACTTTCATTCATCTTTGGAAATCCACACAGCCCTTTGTATTGACGGAGAGTTTCAAACTGACATGCCCGCCCTGTCAATATTTTATGAACATAAGACTGATGGCCGACATCCCACAAAAATTTATCCTTTGGGCTATTAAACTCCTTATGTAAGGCGAGCGTTAACTCTACTACACCCAAGTTTGGTCCAATATGCCCGCCGGTAACAGATAGTTGTTTAATTAAAAAATCCCTAATATCCTGTGCCAAAGACTCCAATTCCGCATTGGACATCTTTTTAAGAAAAGATGGGTCTTTTATGGATAGCATATCCATCAGGATCACTCACTTTCATTTCTTTTTCTTTTGAGTCTCTTTCCCTTATTTTCCTTTATAATAACAATTTGGAAATGTTCTTCGAGAATGTACAATACTTTGCCCACTGCAAATATAATATCCTTTGAATATCGAATAGCAAGGGTTTTGCCCATTGCTTTACCGCCCACTGTCAATGCTGCGATTAAACTCGTTAAAATAATCGAACCAACACTTTCAGCTACTGACGCTTCATTCCAGTCAAAGCTGATTGATAATTGCACAATCACAATTGCAGTTGCTGTTCCACTAACAATACCCGAAATATCCCCGATTACATCATTGCAGAAGCTTGCAAACCTATCGGCATTTCGAACGATCCGAATAGAATGCTTCGCTCCGTGTACCCGATTGGAGGCCATTGCATGAAAAGGAATTTCATCAGCAGCAGTAGCTGCAATACCAATCATATCAAAGAAGATACCAATAAGTACAATGCTAAGAACAATCGCCAAACCACTTATCCAACCAACGCCATTTAAAGCTACGGTAGATACGACTGTAAATATAGCTGCAAGAAGAAACGTAATAACGGTAATCGTAACTGTCCATCTGGCTGATTCTTTCAATATTTTTTTCATAATATATATACTCTAACCATCCTATATGCAAAATAAAGCCTGCTATCAGCAAGCTTTTAAAGTAATTTTTATAGGAGAGTGGTCATATAGGAAGTTAATTTTACGGCTTAGGTCCAGTAGGATTTCCCAGTCAGTTACCGAATGTCGCCATATCGGCGGTTCCCCTTTAAATCTGACTCAACTGCGTTTCCGTCAATTGGACTGGATTGCCACTTAGTCCGTACCTTAATCCTTCATATATGTCATTGAACAGTCTAGGAGATTTCCCCGACAGCCCTTAACCAATTCTTTAGCCTCTTTTGCAAAGCCGATTTCATGCGATGGCAGTAGATATATCAATGGCCAACTGATGTATATACGCTCCTTTCGCAATCCCCTCAAACTTCACTCAAGGCAGGCTACGCTGCACACAGTTTCCTGTTTATGCAGGTTTTCCAATATTCCAATTTATTTTCAAATCAGAATAAAGCCTCCGCGAAACCAGGGTCAACGCCCACATGCCATTGTGGATCGCCCTAATTCCTTACTTCCTGAATCGACCCAAAGCTGGGCGCCCCGAGCCAATCCAAGAACCATCATCGATGTGCCCTTTAGTGAATTTTTAGGCTCACTCTCCAGAACGGTAGACCGACTAGAATACTGCACCACTCTTAGATACCAAAAAGTATAGCATACATCATAATTCTAGGTAAGTGGATTTGGATGGAAAACCTTCCAAATCAATGGTCACGGTTTGCTACCAATTCAACAAACTTCAGTAATAAGGTCTCATTAAAATCAATTTCGGAAAGTAATATTCTTGCTGAATGAATATGCTGATCCAGCATTATTTTAGCTTTATCCATTGTTAAAAGGGATGGATATGTACTTTTATGATTAGTAACATCGCTTCCTACAGGTTTACCTATTACACTTTCGGAACCCTCAACATCAAGAATATCATCGCGGATTTGGAAAGCAAGGCCAAGATGGCGGGAAAACTCCCTTAGCTTCTCCTTCTGTTCCAAGCTTGCTCCCGCAAGTATGGCTCCGGCCATAATGCTGTACCCAAGTAGTTTACCAGTCTTATTTTCATGGATATACTCAAGACCCTGTAAATCAACACCATTTTCCTCTGCTTCTATATCGGCCACTTGACCCCCAACCATGCCCTCAGCTCCGGCTGCTCTCGCCAATTCAAGAACTAATTCAAGTTTGACTGACGGGTTTATTTCATATTTAGACTGATTAGCAACGACTTCAAATGCTAATGTAAGGAGTGCATCGCCCGCCAGGACTGCCATTCCCTCTCCAAATACCTTATGGTTCGTTGGCTTGCCTCTTCTTAGGTCATCATTATCCATACACGGGAGATCGTCGTGAATCAATGAATACGTATGTATCATTTCAATAGCACATGCTGTATCAAGGCCAATCTCTCCCTCTTTGCCAAAGGCATGTAAAACAGCCAGCACTAATAAAGGCCTTAGTCTTTTTCCGCCGGCTTCCAAAGAATAACCCATTGCCTTTTGGAGAGTTGACGGGGTATTTAAATTAGAGACGATTTCTTCCATCCTTGACTCAATTTGATGTTTATTACTATTTAAGAAGGAAGCAAACTCTTCCATGTTACTCCTCCTCATCAATGGAAAATGGCTTAAACGCATCTTCTTTCATAATTAACGTTAATTGCTCTTCAGCTGTTTTAAGCTTATCATGACACCATTTGGATAACTCCATTCCTTCTTTGTAAAGATTAATCGACTCTTCCAATGGTACTTCTCCATCCTCGAGTCGCGCCACGATTCCTTCAAGCTTAGACATTGCCTCTTCAAATGTGATAGCAACCTCTTCCTTTTTACTCATATCAATCACTCTCCCTAATATCATTAACCGTACAGTCGATTTCACCGTCTTGTACAACAACTGTTATTTGATCGCCTATTTTTACAGACTCAGTTGATTTTATCAAGTTATCTTCATCTTTATAAACCAGTCCAAACCCCTTTTCCATAATCTTAAGAGGGCTGACTGCCTCAAGAAGCGTTACCGTATTCAAATAATCCCGCTGTTTACTTTTAACTGTATGGACAGCCGCACGGGTCATGCGAGACTCTATTTGTTCAATTTCACGTATTTTTCTCGATATCGAATTCAATGGAATATTACGCTCCACCGCTTTCGTGAGTGCCAACAATTGGTCTTGTTTACGTTCGAAATAAAGCTTGCTGTTCCGTGAAATACGCTCCGCCACTCTATCCAGCTGCTCTAATTTTTGTTGATATAACAGGTGGGGATATTTGAAAGCATATGATTTATGAATAGCAGACAAGCGATTTTTCTCTGTTTCAATCCGCTGATTAGAGTAACGAATCAGCTTCGTTTCCATTATAGTAATCCGTTCTGCAATATCACTTACCCTTGGCGCTGCCATTTCTGCTGCCCCAGTAGGAGTAGGAGCTCTTAAATCAGCTACAAAATCACTGATCGTTGTATCTGTTTCATGGCCAACAGCTGAAATAATCGGTATTTTAGAAGCATAGATAGCTCTTGCGACTATTTCTTCATTAAATGCCCATAATTCTTCAATAGATCCACCGCCCCGACCGACAATTAAGACATCAATCGGATACTCATTTGCTTGTTCAATCGCTTTTACGATAGAGGGTGCTGCCTGTTTCCCTTGAACTAAAGCCGGAAAGATCAAAATTTCCCCAATTGGATAACGCCTTTTTAAGGTCGTAATAATATCGCGAATCGCAGCTCCAGTTGGAGACGTAATCACTCCAATTTTAGCCGGAAACAGGGGGATTGGCTTTTTATACATCCTTTGAAAGAGTCCTTCTTGCTCGAGCTTTTTCTTCAACTGCTCAAATGCAATAAAGAGCTCTCCAATCCCATCAGGCATCATTTCTTTTATGTACATTTGATATCCGCCGGTAGGTTCATAAACACGTATTTCTCCTCGCAACAGAACCTTCATCCCGTTTTCAGGAGTAAACGCGAGCGATTGTGCAGATTTAGCAAACATCACCGCATTAATTCTTGATTTATCATCCTTTAATGTCAAGTACATATGACCGCTGGAATGCTTTTTGAAATTTGATATTTCTCCCTTTACATAAATATCCGCAAGATGAGGATCTGCATCAAATTTTCGTTTAATATACTTGGTTAAGGCGGCCACAGTTAAATATTGATTTTTCTCCATTTTATATATGGCCTCCTTCTTCGAATTATTATTTTACACATAAAAAAGCTGCCGTAAATGTTATTATAGCAATTTTCGGCAGCTTTTTATAATCATACTCTTTATTATTTTACAAAGATTTTTTAGCAACTTGAACCGTATTATACATGAGCATCGTAATTGTCATCGGACCAACACCACCGGGAACAGGCGTGATATAAGATGCTTTGTGTATGACATCATCAAAATCGACATCACCGCATAATTTATTCGATTCATCCCTGTTCATACCAACATCAATTACTATAGCGCCTTCTTTTATATCATCCGCTTTAATCATTTTAGCAATTCCCACCGCTGCAATCAGGATATCGGCCTGCTTAGTGAAGTGTCTCAGATCGACTGTTTTTGAATGACAATAGGTTACGGTCGCATTCTCATTTAAAAATAGCTGTCCGACAGGTTTGCCGACAATATTACTTCGACCCACAACCACAACATGTTTACCGGCAATCTCAATTCCTGTTTTTTGTACCATTTTTAATATCCCAAATGGTGTACAAGGCAACAATGCCTCCTGCTTGGTCATCATTCGGCCAATATTAATTGGGTGAAAACCATCTACATCCTTAGCAGGATCAATCGTTTCAATTACCCGTTTTTCATCAATATGCCCCGGTAAAGGTAACTGAACTAAAATCCCATGGATATCCGGACGATGATTCAGCTCTACAAGCTTATCAAGAAGCCTGTCTTCGGAAATAGATGCAGGGTAGGTGATCAACTCGGATTTCATCGCCAATTGTTCACATGCTTTTTCTTTATTTCGCACATATGTTTGCGATGCCTGATCGTCACCGACCAGGATAACCGCAAGACCTGGTATAATGCCGTTTTCTTTTAATAATTCAACTTCACTTGCAATCTCTTCGCGGATTGTTGCTGATATCGATTTCCCGTTAAGTATCTGTGCCGGCATGACAGCAGCTCCCCCTTAAAATCTTATCATCTTTTCTATTTATAAAGATTCTTTTATCTTGGATAATACTGCATTAATAAACTTCGGAGACTGATCATCCCCAAATAGTTTAGCTAATTCGATTGCTTCGTTAATGGCAGCGTTCTGCGGAACTTCTTCGTTGAATAACAGTTCGTATGTAGTTATTCTTAAAATATTACGATCTATATTAGAAAGACGGTCCAATTTCCAATTCTCTAAATTGGATATAATAAGACTATCTATCTTTTCCAACTGATCTGTCGTTCCATTTACCAATTGAACCAAATAGGGATCTGCCTCTGATTCTTCCACCACATGTTCTATAGCTAGTTCTCTTTCTACTTTCCCAACGTCTATTTGAAAAAGAGCTTGAAGAGCTTTTTCTCTTGCCTCTCTGCGTTTCATGAATAATTCTTACTCCTTTACTTTCGAAAAGTACACTAAACTTTGTGCACCTCGTATCATATATGAAATCATACCACATCATGACAAGTAAAGGTAGTATAGTAACATCATTTAAAGATTGTCATTAAGTGATTTACTATTAACTTACCTGCAGATGCGAACGACATCTTAGATCTCCCATTATTTCCCTTATAGTGAACTATATACAAAATTTGTTTCCAAAAAATAAAAGCACTCAGTATGGCTGATCTACCCCAAGAAAGTTAGATGAATACCTAACTTAATATAGGGAAGTTCAGTTCTGAGTGCTTTTTAGTCGGTGCGTCAGTGCCACAATGAGGGCAGCCTATACACCATTAGTTATACAATTATTTAGATTGTATCCTGGTAATCTGATTCAGCTTTAGCTGTTTCAAATTGAATGCCAACAATATGAATATTCACTTCAGTTGCTTCAAGAGCAGTCATATTTAATAATGTTTGGCGGATATTCTCCTGTGCTTCCTGAGCTACTTTCGGGATAGATACACCGAATTTCACAAGGCAATAAACATCAATTTTAATGCTGTCCTCATTAAGTTCAACTTTTACACCTTTGCCATGATTCTTTTTACCAAGCTTTTCTACAACACCTGAAGCAAAATTACCTCGCATTTGGGCAATTCCTTCTACTTCACTTGCTGCTATACCAGTGATCACCTCAATAACTTCAGGGGCAATTTCAACCTTGCCCAATCCATCATCATAGCTCTCTAAATCTACTGTTTGATTTTGTTCCATGTCATACACCTCCAAATCTTCTACCTCTATTATGGATTCATAACGTCATAAGTTTCAAGAAATTTTGTGTTAAAATCTCCAGAAACAAAAACATCATGGTTCATTAACCTTAAATGAAAGGGTATGGTTGTTTCAATACCTTCGACTACAAATTCTGATAATGCACGTTTCATTTTTTGAACAGCTTCGTCTCTCGTTGGAGCATGGACTATCAATTTTGCTACCATAGAATCGTAATATGGAGGAATAAAATAGCCTGTATATGCTGCCGAATCAACCCTTACGCCAAATCCACCTGGGGGTAAATACATTTCCACTTGACCCGCTGACGGCATAAAATTTTTATTCGGATTTTCCGCATTGATTCTGCATTCAATTGCCCAACCGTTAAATTGAACATCATTTTGCTCAACCGATAATTTTTCACCGGAGGCTACTCTGATTTGCTCCTTAATTAAATCAATTCCAGTCACCATCTCTGTAACAGGATGTTCAACTTGAATCCTTGTATTCATTTCCATGAAATAAAATTTTCGCTTGTGATGATCGAAAATAAACTCAACTGTTCCCGCTCCGGTATAATCGACAGCTTTTGCTGCAGTCACTGCCGCTTCGCCCATTTCGGCTCTCATTTCACTATCAATTGCAGGCGAAGGTGTTTCTTCTACGAGCTTTTGCATTCTTCTTTGAATTGAACAATCTCTTTCACCCAGATGGATGACATTCCCAAACGTGTCCCCTAAAACCTGAATTTCAACATGGCGGAAATCTTCAATAAATTTTTCAATATAAACACCGGGATTGCCAAAAGCAGTTAATGCCTCTTGGCGGGTAATGCGAAAACCTTTTAGCAGATCGGCTTCATCTCTTGCTATTCGAATCCCTTTACCGCCGCCCCCGGCAGTCGCTTTAATAATGACCGGATATCCGATGTCAGAAGCAACCTGAATGGCAGCATCTTCATCATCCACAATTCCTCTCGAACCTGGCACTACCGGTACACCGGCCGCGCGCATGGTCTCTCTAGCTACATCCTTTGTACCCATTTTTGAAATGGCATCCGCTGACGGGCCAATAAAAATCAGATGACATTCTTTACACATTTCGGCGAAATCAGCATTTTCGGCTAAAAAGCCGTAGCCTGGATGAATAGCATCACATCCTGTTAATTTTGCCAGACTGATTATATTTACCTTATTTAAATAACTGTCCTTAGAGGCAGTGGGCCCAATACAGTAGGCTTCATCCGCAATTTGTACATGCAGGGCAGTTTTATCAGCTTCAGAATAAACAGCTACCGTTTCAATATCTAATTCCTTGCAGGCGCGGATAATTCGAACGGCAATTTCACCACGGTTTGCAATTAGTACTTTCTTTATCATGAGTCGGTTCCTCCTATTCGGCTTTTACTAAAAACAGAGGTTGACCGTATTCAATCAATTGGCCATCTTCCACCAATACTTCCACAATCTCACCGGAAACTTCAGCCTCAATTTCATTAAACAATTTCATCGCTTCCACAATGCAAACAATTGTATCCTTCTTAACTTTTTCACCAATTTTTATGTATGGGTCTTCATCAGGCGATGATGCTCCATAAAATGTGCCAACCATTGGCGAAGTAATCTTGTGAAGGTTGGATGGTTGTTCTGTTTTTTCTCCCACAACAGGCGGTTTCTCTTCTATACTCTCAGATTGAACCTCTTGTTTAGATACAGATTGTACTGCCGGTGCAGGCACTGGTGCATCTGTTGGTTGTATACTGTTTTCTAATCCAGTACTTTTAATAATTTTTATTTTTGTACCCTCTTGTTCAAACTCAAACTCATTAATAGTTGTTTGGTTAATTAATTTTATAATTTCTCTTATTTCCTGTACTTTCATCAGGAACCACCCCTCCTATTTATGACCAGATACTAATATAATACTATAATAGCTGGTAGAAATTCAATTTTGATAAATAGATACCCCTTTTGCAAGTTTCTAATTTTTGTTAAAAAGATTATTAAAAAAATCCAGTTATTCAGTCTGTATGCGCATACAAAACTTACTCTAGCTGCTTGATTCGGCAATGAAGTGAGTAGTTTATTTCCTCAAAAAAAGCATTTAAATTTCACTAGTAAAATCTCTATAGATCAATTTAGAAGCTTTCCTAATTTAACTCCCTCCTCTGCTTTCTCTTATGGCAGGTTATTTACAAGTTCGATAAAAACACCTCACAATCCTTTTTATTTACATATAAAATTATTGGATTGTTTACTAAAACTAATAATCCCACCCTGAGATGAGCTACGTTAAATATCTGTAAAACTATATAAACAGAATTTTGCCGGCCTGCTTTTAAAGAGTTTCCTAATCTCTCTGGACGTATTCCAGATAATCACAGATTACCTAAAATCCTTTTTCAGATACGCCAACTTGTCCGATTCCATTTTTATTTACTGATGGCTACACAGAGTATAGCTTCCTGCCAATACTAACATTTTGAGAACACTGTTCACCTGATTACGCTCCATCATTTGCTGGTAGTTGTGATTTGAATTATATAAACTAGCAATTATGGAGGGGAATTGACTTTTAACTCTTTCCTTACACCAAAAACGATATCGGCAGCTCACCGATATCGTTTCATAGATTGGTATTATTTTTCCGGTTGAAATTCAACAGCAACTGCATTTGTTTTGCCAATTTCTTTTGTGACCATTTGGATAATTTCATTTGCAGCCCCTGCATCCTGTTTATCAGCTTTTACAGTAATTTGAATTTGATCACCATCAGCCCTTACCAATGCGTCTTTATAACCAAGCGCAATAATCATCGTCTCTAGCATATCCTCTTTTGTGGACATTTCGGCCAATGCCTCAATCTGTGCGTGTGCTTCCACTCTCTCTTCTTCCGATAAATCGCTTGAAGCAACTTTATTTGTCAGTTCCTCTTTCTGCCTGCTTCTTTCATCATTCAGATCAATACGCATCGCTTCAAAAATAGAATCACTTGATTCATTTGTTATAACTGTGGAAGACTCTTCATTTTCAGTTGAATCTTTAGACGAATTTGTATTTGTTTTTTCTTTCGTAGTCTGAGTATCCTGTTCCTGATTTACCGCTGTATCCTGTGGTGTTGTTATATAATATACACTTAGCACCGCCACCAAACTTAACATCGTCAATAACCAAACTGTTTGCTTTCTTAACAACATATTTTTCCTCCTTAAAATCCTTATTTTTTAGCTGATACGGCTACACGGTGACTTGGTACATCCAGCACCCTGGTTACCGCATCAATGATTTCCTTTTTTACACGAACATCATCTGCTCCCTTTGCCACAATTAATACTCCACGAATAGCCGGTTTCTTCGTTTCTCTAACCAGAGGAACCTCTTTATCCCCTTCGCGTATAATCACAATCTTTTCATCTGTTGAAAAATCCTCAACCTTTCTCTGCCCGCCATCACGGTCTGTTTCTTCTGTTGTTTGGCGCTGCGCGACTGAATTCTTTTCGTAAACCTTTGTTTCTGTTGCGTCAATATTGACGATAACGGATACATTTGATACCCCTTGCATCGTTTCCAATGTACCCTTCAATTCACTTTCATACATTTTTTCAATATCTCCGATTGATCCAGACTTTTTTGATGAAGTTGATTTCCAGGTCGTGACCGCTTCCTCTTCTTTCTGATTTTGCGTAGAACTCGCTTGAAAAACTTTATTTGTTTGTCCATTTTCAGAGGTGGGTTTATTCGTAAACATGCTTGCCACCATCAGTAATATACCGGCAATTAAAATAATGGCAAGATACCGATATGTTTTCTTTTGTTTGCCTCCCTCATCTCCTTTGGACAATAAGTCCTTAATCTTTTGAATCCAATCATTCTTCAAAGCCCATCACCCCCTTCATTTAATCCGATTACAATTTTATTTGAATCGATCCCCCATATATTAGATAGTATTGTGGATAGTTCGGATGACGGTATATCATTCATATTGGTTTGTTTCTGATCAATGTTAATATCAATTTTTTCTACGGGCTGCACAACCTCTGAGCTGGACTCTTGGCTTTCTGCCACAAACACGTGTATGGTTTCAATATTTTCTACATTCATTTCTCCATTCTTATCCAAAAGTGTAATTGTAATATCTTGAATGGCATAATTACTTTGGTCCATCAGCTCCTTTTCTGCTTCATTCTTTAATTGGACAGCCATATGTTCCAATATATATGCCTGCTGTGTCTCTTCTATTTCTCTTTTCTTACTTTCCATTGAATTTTCTAATTTTGGATTTTTCCATGTACTGCTCTGCATGATTTTTTCCTGAATGTTACTTGTAAAATTTTTATTAAAAATAGATAGAATGGGAGCGATGAAAACAGCGATCAAAAGTAACCCGATAACTAGCTTTGTATATTTCTGCATGGTCGAGTTTGGGAGAAGCATGTCCAAAATGATCGCAAATAAGATAAAAACGATTATATTAGTTACCCAGTCAGTTAAAATACTCATTCATTCAGCCTCCTATCGAACCATCATCGTGATATTTCCTGCAGCCACGATTACAGTAACAGTCAGGAAGAACATAAGGCTGACAATGGCCAATGCAGCGAAAACGAAAATGATATTTTTACTGATGATCTCGAGACACTTAATCATCTGCCCAGCTCCAAGCGGTTGTAAAATCGCTGCAGCCACCTTATATACCATGGCGATTAACAATATCTTTAAAGCTGGAAAAGCTGTCATAATCAATAGAATGACCACACCCGCTATCCCAACTGTATTTTTTAAGAGGAGAGATGCTCCAATTACGGTATCAGCTGCATCGGTAAACATCCTTCCAACTACCGGAATAAAATTCCCAGTCACAAATTTTGCTGTTCTAATCCCAATTCCATCCGCCACTGCAGTTGATACTCCTTGCACGGAGATCACGCCTAGAAATACGGTCATGAAGATACCCAGCAATCCCACACTCCAGGTTCGTAATAAACCAGCTAATTGAGTGACCTTGTAGTGCTCAGAAAGCATGCTGACTATGCTTAGCAGAGTCGATAGAAATAACATCGGCAAAACAATATATTCAATTAATGCTCCGCTCGTATTCATTAAAAACAGGAGCATCGGATGAAAGAATGCTGATGACAGAACACCTCCAGAGCTTGCGATTAGCGCAAGCAATAAAGGGATTAAGGCAACCAGAAAATCCGTGATGGCGGCAATCGTATCTATCACATAATCAACTGCTACATAGAAGCTATTCAGTGCAATAATCATCAAAACCATAAAGACAATTGCATTTGCCACTTTACTGACAGATGTTTTTTCAAATGTGCTTTGCAATGTTTGCAGAAAGACACTGAATACAGTCAACAGAATGAGCGTTCCGAGTAATTTTCCATTAGCAATAATTTCATGGAAGATGAATTTGAGAATACCACTGAGCCATTCTTTTAAAGAGAATTTTTTCTCTCCACTTATAAAATCTACAAAGCTTCCTTTTTGGGACTCAGGCAAAAAACCTCCATATTCCTCGTAAACCGAATCCCAAAATTGTTTTAAATCATCAAGAGGAATATCGCCCACATTAAATGTTTCAACAGCCTGCGTTTCTTCTGGCAAATCAGTAGAGGTGGGAGAGGCTTGAGTTGTTTGGCCATTGCTTAAGCTAAGAATTAGAAATAGAATGATGATACTTGTCCACTTTAATTGCTTCATTTATTCTTCAGCCCCTTTAAACCTTTCACCACAATGATTAGTTAGGAATCATCTGAATGACACTTTCAATAATGACCGTTAAAATTGGAATGGCCATCGTGAGGATAATAATCTTTCCAGCCAATTCAATTTTTGAAGCAATTGCACCCTGCCCGGCATCTTTTGTTATTTGTGATGTAAATTCAGCAATATAGGCAATTCCAATGATTTTCAAAACTGTTTGTAAGTAAACCATATTCACATTTGCATTAACGGCCAATTGCTGAATCATTTGAATGATTTCGTAGATTTTATCTATCAGAAAAAGAAATATAGCGCTTCCGACAAATACAACAAGTAAGAAAGCTAAATTTGGCTTTTGTTCCTTGATGATCATTGCCAGAAATGCCCCAACCAGTGCAACACCCGTTATCTGCAACATTTCAATGGCTCATCACCCCAATATTCCTATTGAAATAAAAACACGGATTTAATTCGATCAATCAACTGACCTACCACCTGTGCCACATTAAATAAGATATAAATAAAACTCACCAATATGACCCATTGTGAATATTCCTTCTTGCCCACCTGATCAAGAATCGTATGAATGAACGCAACAATCAGCCCGACCCCTGCAATTTTAAAAATAATATCGATATCAATCCCCATAACCCACTATCCTCCCTCTCGCTACATCATTAAAATGGCAATGAGCAGACCTGCAAAAAACCCTAGACTTCTGGCCATTTTGTCGTATTTCACCTGCTTATCAACGGCATCTGCTTCCTCCCTCTCGAGATGAACCAATGCCAACTGAATTTGTTTTTGCTGGCTCTCCCGATCATGTCTACCTAATGTTTCTCCGAATTGGAGAAGGATATCTATTTCTTTTTGCTGTAGTTCTGATTGTTTTCTTACCACTTCAAGACTTTCACCCCATGCTGCCGACACAGATTGATTGGCTGAGCCGAGCCTGCCTGCAAAGTCCGAAAAAAGAATTGAAACTGGAGCAGGAATTTGTTTCGCCAGTGTTAATACCGCTTCTTTTAAGGGAGAATGCCCATACATAATTTCAGCTTCCAAAATTTGAAGTGCCGCTCGTAAATCACGGATATGTTTAGGTCTGGTGATTAATTTTTTAGAAACTTCAAAGCCGATAAGGGATGTAGCTATAACAATTAAAACTGCACCTAAAATTTTAATCATATTCTCACTCTTTCCCCATCAAATAGCACCTTGCCTGTACGATCTTTTATTTTTGATATACATCCTGGCCGATCTATTCTCTTGAGTTCCACAATTCTCTCAAAATTAGCTTCCTGTACGATGTTTTTCATGATGGGTCTGGCTAATATATCATCAAGCGAATGTCCATGCGCCGTTATAAAGAGCGTTATACCAGCGTTTACGGCTTCCATCATCGCCTCAGCATCTTCTATTCTTCCGATTTCATCGGCCACAATGATTTCCGGGCTCATAGATCTAATCATCATCATCATTCCTTCAGCCTTTGGGCAGCCATCAAGCACATCTACTCTGATACCGAAATCCATTTGTGGAACTCCTTGAACACATCCGGCAATTTCAGATCGCTCATCTACAATTCCCACTTTCATCGCACGGATCGGATAGGAGCGATCTCCACTGGAAGCATAGCGGGCTAGATCTCTTAAAAATGTCGTTTTCCCCGTTTGCGGCGGTCCGATAATCAGAGTCGATAGCCAGCGATTATGATATAAATAACGAACCCATTCATTTACCAACCCCTTCTTTTGTCTGGCAATCCGGATATTAAAAAAAGTGATATCTCTAAGTCCCTTCACTCTTCCATTTTCTAGAATGACTCTCCCTGCTAAACCAATCCGATGTCCTCCCTGAACGGTTATATAACCGCGTTTTAACTCTTCCTCGAGCATATAAAAGGAAAACTGGCTGACTTTATTAAGAAATAAATCTGCATCCTCCCGTAATACAGGCTTATGCCCATACGTGATTCCATTTCCGAACATGACTTCAAGCGGTCTTCCAACTCTAATTCTTATTTCTTCAATTTCCCCTGGATTTTTGGCTATTTCTTTTAACTCAGCGCCAATAGCCGGAGGTAATAATTCAATGATTGAATCCATATCTCTCCCTCGCCTGGTCTGTCATTATTTAAAATGTATTCATGGACAGGCCGTTTATGACTTTTTTAGAAACAAACGCGCGGTTAAATGACTATAACCGTAAAATAAAAATCTCTTTAGATTCGGAAAAAGGTATAGAGATAGAAGAATCCAGTAAATTAATTGGAATGGCGGAACTAAGGAAAGGTGGAATTGGATGACGGGGTTGTTCACTATATATTTTGGCTTAAACAAAAAACTCCCGGGAATTTACTCCCGGGAGTCTTTACACCTATTTATTAACCTCTTGATACATAAGATGCATCAGAAGTATTGATGATCAGTTTGTCACCTTCATTTACAAAGAAAGGAACTTGAACAGTAAGACCAGTTTCAACAGTAGCTGGTTTCGTACCGCCTGATGCTGTATCACCTTTGATACCTGGTTCTGTTTCAGTTACTACCAATGTAACAGTTGTTGGAAGCTGAACGCCAAGTGTTTCCGTTTGGAACATCATGATAGACACTTCCATGTTTTCTTTCAAGAATTTCAATTCATATTCGATTTGCTTAGATGACAATTCGATTTGATCATATGTTTCGTTATCCATAAACACATGATTATCTCCACTTGCATATAAGTATTGCATTTTACGGTTTTCGATATGTGCTTTAGCAACTTTTTCACCAGCACGGAAAGTTTTCTCCTGGATAGCACCTGTACGAAGATTACGTAATTTAGAACGTACAAACGCAGCTCCTTTACCAGGTTTTACGTGTTGGAATTCAATTACTTGCCAGATACCGCCATCCACTTCAATTGTTAAACCAGTTTTAAAATCATTAACAGAAATCATACAATATAGCCTCCTACAGCCTTATAAAATAAGTAAATCTTTCGTTGAATGAGTAAAGGTTTCGTTAGAATCATCCGTAATAAGGAGATCATCTTCAATTCTTACTCCTCCAACTCCAGGTAAATAAATACCAGGTTCACAAGTGACAGTCATGCCTTTTTCCAAAATAATATCAGATTTAGCAGAAAGTCCAGGACCTTCGTGCACTTCAAGCCCAATCCCATGTCCAAGGGAATGTCCGAAGTATTCCCCATATCCTTTGGCAGCTATGATATCTCTTGCAAGAGCATCTGCTTCGCGACCTGTCATACCCGGTTTAATATGCTCCATTGCATACAACTGAGCTTCCAGGGTAACATCATAGATTTTCTTTAATTCATCAGTTGGGTTACCGACCGCCACTGTACGTGTAATATCAGATATATACCCATTATAAAGGGCACCGTAATCCATTGTGACAAAATCGCCTTTTTCTATTACTTTTTCTGTTGCAACACCGTGCGGCAATGCAGAACGTGCACCAGAAGCGACAATGATATCAAATGATGATGAAGTAGCCCCTGCTTTACGCATAAAGAATTCTAATTCATTTGATACTTCTATTTCAGTTAAACCTGGACGAATATACTCAATAATATGTTTAAATGCAGCATCTGCTATGTCTGCTGCTTCCTTTAATATCTTAATCTCTTGCGGTGTCTTAATCAAGCGCAATTTTTCAACAACATTGGAAACAGGAACAAGTTCACCTTCCACAACTTTTTCATATAACTTATAGGTAGCATAAGTAAGGTCATCCTGTTCAAACCCGATTTTTTTTGCATTCATTTCCTTCAATTGAGCTGCTATCTCATCTTGAATTGGTCCGCTATGTTTGACAATCTCAAATCCAACTGCCTGTTTACCCGCTTGCTCCACGTATCTAAAATCTGTAATAAATTTTGCATCCTTCTGGGAAATTACGACTACTCCCGCTGTTCCAGTAAAGTTAGAAATATATCTGCGGTTATATGGGTTTGTAATAATGATAGCATCAATATGTTCCTGACTTAATCTTTCACGCAATCTCTGAATTTTTTCCATTGAATAGACCTCTCCCTCATGATTAAGTAGTCAATAAAGCACGTAACGCCAATTCATAGCCATTCAACCCAAGCCCTACAATTTGACCCTTCGTGACAGGGGCAGTGACAGATTGATGACGAAAAGGTTCTCTGGCATGGACATTTGAAATATGTACTTCTATTACCGGAACTGAAATAGAGGCGATCGCATCCCGTATCGCATAGCTGTAGTGCGTAAATGCCCCTGGGTTTAAGATAATCCCTGAAGCCGAGTTTGTTTCCGCCTCATATAGCCTATCTATTATCGCTCCTTCGTAATTGGATTGAAAACACACCAATTGCGCCCCGAGTTTTATAGACTGAGTCGCTAACGACTCTTCAAGATCTGCAAGAGTCGTTCTTCCATAAATCTCGGGCTCTCGAAACCCCAGATAATTTAGATTTGGTCCGTTGATTAAATAAATTTTTTTATCCATAACCAGGCTCCCGTGTTTTAAAGTGATACTTTCAATTTTAACACAAGAGTGAAAAATTCGACTACCTATTACTGGACGGAATCCACTTTTACTTTCTTTCCTTCCTCTGCCTCTAGTTTCCGTTCATGATATTCAAAACTAATGGAGTACCCGACAAATAGTCCGTACAAGACAAAGATACATAGTGTCGTTACAATGGTATCCGCTGATAGTTCCCCAACCGTTTTCATTCCTGGAAATAATGGCCTTAATACAAGGAATGAAAGACCCCACAGAGCAATCCCATAAACAATACCAATCCAATAAGATTGCATCTTACGAAAAATAAAGGAGTAAACATAAGCAAAGAGCATAGAAATAAGACACAAGCATAAAATTGACAGTACCACGCCCATCCACCCTTTAACAAAATCGGCTTTCACCCATGTGCGAAGAAGAAATGTTGGACCTATTTCCGTAAAATGAAAATAGTGACAGATTTGAAAAATCGCACCCCAAAGCAATCCTCCATAAAATCCAACTGAATTAATTACACCATAATAGCCCATCGGCTTTTTCAGCTTTTCTTTTGCTGTTTCCATATCCAATCACCTCACAACTGCTAGTATGTGCGAAATAGACAAAGTTCATAAGAGAAATGGAAACAATCACTAGTGAAATAGAGAAAAATTCTGTAGAATAGATAATATAGACAACTTAACCATTATGGAGTGATGAATAAATTGGATAATAAGCCAATCTACGGCGGACAGGCTGTATTAGAAGGTGTAATGTTTGGAGGCAAACATTGTACCGTTACAACCATTAAACGAAAAGATGGATCATTCGATTCCTATGCATTGCCAAAAACAAGCCATCCCCTGCTGATAAAATTAAAAAAGATTCCGTTTCTGCGTGGTATTGTGGCTTTATTAGAATCCAGTGCAATCGGCTCCAAGCATTTATCTTTCTCTACAGATCGATATGACGTTGACCCAGCAGATGACCATAAGATTGAAGAAGAAGAAACGTCTAAACTGGGTATGATTTTGGGCGTAGCAGGCATTGGGATTTTATCCTTTATACTCAGTAAATTACTTTTTACCGTAGTACCAATATTTTTGGCTGTTATTTTTAAGAGCATAGCACCCGGAGAAACAGTACAAGTATTATTAGAAGGTTTTTTCAAACTCACATTATTATTACTATATATCTATATCGTATCGTTAACACCGCTCGTAAAAAGAGTCTTTCAATACCATGGGGCAGAACATAAGGTTATCAACGCATTTGAAAGCAATAAGGAATTAACGGTGGAAAATGTTCGTAACGCATCTAGATTGCATTATCGATGCGGAAGCAGCTTTATTTTATTCACCGTATTTGTTGGAGTTTTTCTATATATGTTCGTTCCTTCTGATGTCCTTTATATTCGTATTTTAAACCGAATTGCCTTAATACCAATTGTCCTAGGTGTATCATTCGAAGTACTGCAGTTAACCAATAAAGTACGTAACGTTCCTGTATTGCGCTTTTTAGGTTATCCGGGACTATGGTTGCAGCTTTTAACGACAAAGGAACCAAGCGATGAACAAATTGAGGTAGCCATCGTATCATTTAACAAAATGCTCGAAACTGAAAATAACTACAAACAAGGTTTACTCGAAGAAAAAATAGTGTAAAGAATAATAAAAGAAAAATAATTTCCTTGCTTATTGTTTATTTTTTCCTAAATATGCCAATGATGCTCTTAAAGGAGGTGCTTTCTGTGAATCGTAAGAATTCGATGATTATTATTTATATCCTTCTTGGTTTCGCAGCTTTGGGGTTAATTTCCACTTTGATAAATAACCCGTTCGAACTAATTAAAAACGTACTCATTGGAGCCGCTGTTGTTGGGTTGATTTATTTTGTTATTACACGATTCAGGAATGGTAACTCGGGTGGAGAGTATCAGGCATACAGGAAAGCAGCCCGAAAAACAATCAAGAAGAAACGTAAACATGAAATGATTAAAACAAAAAGAAGCAAACATAATACACATGGATTAACTGTCATTTCTAAAGAACAGCTGATTAACAGACCTAAGAAAAAGTCAGATGTCAAACTGACTGTCATAGAAGGAAAGAAAGCACGTAAAAAAAACCGGGCCCTTTTTTAAAGAGTTCGGTTTTTTACGTGCTTTCGTTAAAGAACAATATATGATTGATACTTTAATCCTTATTTCACCTAACGGGTAAAATTAGAATAATAAGCTAGGGTGATTATAATAAAGGATAATCCATAAGTTATAGATTAAAAGTTTAACTGATAAATTGACTTATTTAAATTCTCCACGATACAACCATGGAAAAAGGCCATCTAAAAATCGTTCAGTTGCCGGCATAAAATAGGAACCATAATGATAGTCAGGATCAAGAGTCGTAATAATCCAAGTGCCCTTAGTTGATTGTTCATCTATATACAGTACAGATCCGCCATCATCCGTAGCTATAAGTGTGGTAGCATGCTCTGGTGGCCAAAATACTCCGTGTTGATGCCATGTTGAATCCTCAAGCGTAATATACTTAAAAAATTCATGGTCATCATTTTTAGTTACTAACCCACTATTTGCATTTTCTTCAAGCCACCACCAAAAATTCGTCTCGCGTTCTTCCCATTTTTGATTAGGGAGCCATTCCCATGGCTGTGGACCCATAGCCACAATAATACCGCCCTGATCAGCAAACTCATAGAACTTCTCTTTATTATCAAGCAGTATTTGACCATTTAATTGAGAAGGAACAATCAACACATCAAATCCTGTTAAATCAAAATCTTTCAATTCAAGCTGATAAATAAGAGAGTCTATGAATTGCGCATACTTTGGCTCATGAAAAGTTCTATAATGCGGCGCATGCCCGCCATAAATCACAGCTATTTTTCTCATTATGCCTCAACTCCTTTGGTGCGTACTATTTCCTTCTTAAGAACCTCTATAAATTGAGGAGTTATTTGATTTGTTGTGTTTTTCCGCTGACCATATCCTAATAAACTCCTGCCAGCATGAACAATAACTGTCCCATTCGTTGTTTCACGATCAATGTACGTAATGGCCTTACCATCTGTAAATGTTAGGCAAATCTCCGTATGTTTCGGTGGCAAATAAAAACCTCTTGCAAAGAAACCTGCAACACCCTTCGTATATACCATATCCTCTACTTTTACACCTTTAAAAATCGGTGAATCCTCAGGAACCTCTACTAGGTAATCCTGATGGCCGCGAATCTTCTTCGGCATCATTGGCGTACAGCCTGGCAGCCATTCTCTGAATAAGTGGCCACAAAAGACAACAATCTTTCCTTCGTTTAAGAATTGCTCTATTTTTTCTTTATGTTTATACAAATACTCCTGATCTGCAAAATCCGTAATAACCAAAACATTGTATGGAGCCAATTCAATGTTTGCAAACTCATATTCCATTAATTTAGTATGTTGACCGGATGATAATTCTGTTTTATAACCAAATGCATGATTCGGACATAGTTCCAGTATTTTAAGTTCCATTGTATCTCCTCCTTGTGTTGAGTAATCTAGCTTCAACTCCTAACTCCTCGAGTCATAAGCATAGTCTCTGCGGAGGGCTACAGGACGTAGGTCACGAAGGCGTTGCCACACGATGTGGCGCTCTTAGCCTTTGTTCCTTAAAGCCTTCCCCTACGAGCCTCTGTCTTATGCTCTTCGCGGGCCTACAGGTCTCAGCTTTTTATTTAATCCAGCTTCAGGGCCTAGCCGCTCGAGGTCGTAAGAATAGCCACTACGGAGGCCAACACGATGTTGGTCACAAAGACGTTACCACAGGATGTGGTGTCTTTAGTCTTTGTTCCATCAAACACTCTCCCTGCGCACCTCCTCTTATGCTCTTCGCGGGCCTACAGGATGTAGGTCATGAAGACGTTGCCACACGACGTGGCGCATTTAGTCTTCGTTCCTTAAATCAGCCGTTTCAGCTTTTTATTCAATCTAGCTTCAACGGCTAGAAGCTCAGGACATAAGCATAGTCTCTGCGGAGGGCTACAGGACGTAGGTCACGAAGGCGTTGCCACACGATGTGGCGCTCTTAGCCTTTGTTCCTAAAAACCTTCCCCTACGAGCCTCTGTCTTATGCTCTTCGCTTCTGGGCAAGCCGTTTCAGCTTTTTATTCAATCTAGCTTCGACTCCTAGGAGCTCGAGTCATAAGCAAATACTCTGCGGGGAAGAACTTTCCCTTCGAGTATTCGTCTTATGCTCTTCGCTCCTGTTCAGTCGTCTCAGCTTTTTATTTTCAAAGTAGTAGCATGCCTCTACTAATTTTTTTGTGTAGGGATGTGTTGAGTGGTTTAGAACTTGAGAAGGAGGTCCGCTTTCGACAATGGTCCCTGTCTCAAGTACCATCATTCGATCTGCTACATTACCGACAGACTGAATTCGGTGCGTAATGTATAAAACAGACATATGAAATTCAACCTGAAATTTCTTTAATAGGTTGATGATTAACTTTTCTGTTTGCGGATCCAGAGCAGATGTAATTTCATCGGCTATTAAAAGCTTAGGATTCATTAATAAAGCTCTAATAATAGCTAATCTCTGTTTTTGTCCTCCGGAACATTGGCTTGGTTTTTTTGCTAATAATTCCGTCGGTAAGTCCGCCTTAGCCATTAATTCTTTTATTTTCTTTTTTATTGATTCCGGCTTTTCCTTTTTAAGTACAAGCGGTTCCATTAAACTTTTCTCCATTGTCCAAAACGGGTTAAAGGAACGCTCCGGATTTTGGTAAATATATTGAATCGTACAACATGGCTCTTTTTCAACAAGTCCGCTTGTCGGTGATTGAATTCCCATAATAATTTCAGCCGTTGTAGATTTACCTGACCCTGATTCTCCTATCAAACAAATAAATTCATTGCACAAAATCTCAAAATTGATTCCCCGAAGCACATCCTGATTTTGGTAGCTTTTATTTACATCTTGAACTCTTAACATTCATTGCACTTCCTTCATCAGTTGTTTATCACTTAAACTAAAAATCCGATCCGAGATTGCATACGCTACATCTAAATCATGCGTGATAAATAATAGACTGATCCCATGTGAACGGACTTTTTCCTCCAAGAGTTCCACTACTTCTTTTTTCAATATAGGATCCAGCGCACTTGTGCATTCATCTGCAATCACAAAAGCTGGTTTATTTACCAGAGAGAGTGCGATTAGAGCCCGGCTCAACATGCCGCCGGAGCACTCATGCGGATACTTGTCCAAAATGTTTTTATTTAACGCGACTTCTTCAACACTCTTCTCAGCTTCCGCAAGACTTATACCGGTTTCTAAAAACTGTTCTTTTATTTTTAATACTGGATTAAATGCCGCCCGTGCATCCTGATAGATAAATGAGCATGTTTTCCAGTAGTGCTTTTCTCTAAAGGATTTCTCGCGAACAGACTCACCGTCATATGTAACATCGCCAACCCAGTTCTCAGCCGGCAATAATCCGTACAAAGCTCTGGCTATCGTTGTTTTTCCACTGCCTGAAGGCCCAATCAAACTCACAATCTCTCCTCTTTTGATCGTAAACTCGATATTTTCAACAATAGTAGTCTCGTCATATGTAACCTGCTCCAAGTGACAATATAAATCGCGAGACTTGCCGGTCACTGGTGTTGTACCCTTTTGTTTCTTTGTTTTTGAAGACTTCTTCTGTTTATCTTCCAATAAGAAAGCAAGCGAAACCGATGTGATGAGCAGCATAATCACTGGCGGCAATACAATCCATGTCCATTGGCCAGTTAAGAAAATAGATGTTTGTGTGAAAGCCATATTTAACATGCTTCCCCAAGATATCACATTCGGGTCACCCAAACCTAGGAATGCTAAACCTGCTTCTGTCAAAACAGCAGATTGAAATGTCATCACGAATTTAGTCTTTATGATGGGCTGCAATTGCGGAAGAATATGAGATTTCAATACATAAAAAGAACTGCCACCAAACAGCGCCGATGCTTTTACAAATTCTCTTTCTTTTAATGTTAAAACAGAGGATCGAATAATTCTCATATAACCCGGCCACGATAAAAGACTTAAAATGATTACAAGCTGAATTACACCGGAACCCGTAAAAGCAACAACCAATAATATCAAAAGCAAATTTGGAAGCACTAATAAAATATTGGCCAGCCCGTTAATGAATTTATCGAATTTCGGCAAATATCCCGCTGCCAGTCCCAGCAATACACTTAAAACTGTCGAACACAGAGCAATACAAAGTCCAATTAAGACACTTGTACGGGTTCCATATAATAATTGGCTAAATATATCCTGACCTAAACGATTTGTACCCAGCCAATGCTCAGATGAAGGAGGTTCAAACAATCCTCCGCTATAATCCATTGCTGAATAAGGAGAAAGTAATGGACCAAAGAATGCCAACAGCATGACCACGGCTAAACAAAGTAAAGGGAACTTATAGAACTTTTTCAACATGTTTGCCCCCTCTAACACGTGGATCTAGTTTAGGATAAATAGAATCTGCCAGTGCATTGCAAATCAAAATCATAACAGCAAATAATAAAAACAGACCATGCATCAATGGGTAATCCCGTGAAAGAATGGACTCTTTTAATAACTGCCCAATTCCCGGGTAAGAAAATAACGTCTCTACAAAGATTGCTCCTGTAAAGGTGTAGCCAATTCTTATCATAATCAGAGTAAATATAGGTATTAAAACATTTTTAAACGCATGTCTGAAAACTAACCGGATTTCCCTGACGCCCTTCATCTTCGCAAATTCAATGTAAGGTGAGGAAGCTACCTGAATCGTTTCATTACGCACGAGTAAATAGATCCTTGTCAGGTTTACCATGGTTAATGTCACTATTGGTAAAATAGCATACTTAGCCGCATCATTAACTTTTACCCATATTGATTCGCTATCCATAAACGGTGTATGGGCTCCGCTCATTGGAAGCATATCCAGCATAACTCCAAACACAATAAGCAATAGCATACCGAATAAAAATTCGGGTAAAGCGCCAATTGCCAGCATTGTTGACATGAATGTTTTATCACCTTTTTTATGATGAACCCAACCCGATAACAGTCCTAAAAAAATACCAATTACAATAGATAGAACAGAAGAAATTCCGACAATCCATAGCGTGTAAGAAATATGGTCCATTATGATATCATTAACAGGCAATTTATAAGTATATGAAAATCCAAAATCAAACTGTACGATGCCAACTATATAATCAATAAATTGTTCAGCCATTGAATCATTCAGCCCATAATATTCAATCATTGAATTCTTTTGTTGCTCTGTTAAAGTTGCACCGCTTTCCTGCCCCTCTAAATATTCAAGAGGTCCCCCCGGCATTAGTCGAGGAAGAAAAAAATTTAAGAGAATCAAGATAAGAAGAAGAGAACCGTACAGCTTAAAAATTTTAATCATATTCAATAAACGCTGCCTTGTTATCTGTTAATGGAATTCCGTCTGAAATACCACCATATGTGTTAAACCATCCATCAAATACATTAGCATCATAAACAAAGTAGAACGGGCGATGGTAAATCACTAATGTAGGCAGCTCTTCAGCTAAAATATCCTGCATAGAATCAACTGTTTCGTTACGCTCTTCCCCTTCTTGAGACAGTTGTTTACTAGCCAACTCGTTAAATTCTTGATGATTGAATACAGCATTCCCAGCATATGCATTGCTTGCCTGACCAGAGAACCATAAGCGGAGGAAATCAGGATCCCCACTTAATCCAATGTGCCCTGTTAAAGCCATATCATATTTCCCTTCACTCATAGCAGTTGTAAAAGTAGCTGTATCTACTGTTTGAATTTGCAATTTCACCCCTACATCAGCAAGCATTGATCTCATTAATTCGGCTTCCTGAGGAGTAGAAGAAACCAGAAGTTTTAAGCTAAGCTCTTCTCGAACACCATTTTTATTTTTTTCATATCCGAGTGAATCTAACATTTCATTTGCTTGATCCACATCATAATCATATTTTTTTACATCTTCATTAAACCAATCCGAATCAGGTGGAATTACCCCTCCGCTACCAACAATGGTTTTGGAATTCCCCAATACTTTTTCTGCTATTTCACCTCGATTAAGTGCATAGGCAATTGCTTGACGTAGCCTTTTATCACTTAACTGTTCATTTTCCAAATTAAAAACAATACGAACTGCGCTTCCTGTTGGATTACTTTGAAGCGCTTTAAACCCTTGTTCTTCCATTTGCTTCACTTCTGTATAGTTATACGTCATGCCGCCGGTTATTTCCCCTTTTTGCAGGGAGAGCATTTTATTCTCTACATTCAAATATTGAACTTCCTTAACCGTAACATCACCTTTGAAATAAGCCTCATTTGCTAGGTAACGATAATTACCAGTCGAGCTGTTATAGCTATCAAGAACATATGGACCTGTACCTATTAATGCATTTTCTTCCGTATATTCCATTGGATTTTCAATTTCTGACCAGATATGCTCTGGTAGAATTGGAAGAATTCCGGCAATTTCAGTGATAAATGGGGAATATTCCTCGGTCAACGTAATTGCAACTTTGTGATTTGATATTTTCTTTAGTGAAGCTATTTTAGACATATCTGCATTCCACTGGAACGCATGTTTCTTAAAATAGTTATATGAAAAGACAACATCATCGGCGGTTAATGATTCTCCATCATGAAACTGCACATCTTTTTCTAAATTAAACGTGTATGTTAGCTTGTCCTCAGATACTTCCCAGGAAGATGCCAGCCAAGGAATTACCCCAGTCTCATCTTTCCAAGTAAGCGAGTCAAAAATGAAACTGCTGCGTAAATATCCTCCGGGACCATTTGAGGTAAATGTAAATGGAGATGGGAACCCACTATCTGCCCATGCAATCTTCACGGTCTTATTTTTTTCAGATGCCTTTGAATCTGTATTTGTATTTGGTGAAGTGCCACCACCTGAACATCCTGCGAGCAGGATGAATAATGATAGTAGTAAAAATGAAATCCTTTTCATCCATACAACTCCCTTTCAACATATGATGGTTCTTATCATATAACAGTTGATAATGATTATCAATATCATTATTTTAAAAAATTATAATCGTTTAATAAATGAGAAAAACGTCCTATACAAAATACACTATATAATGGAAAATATTACTATTATATAAAGAAAATGTTTTTATTTTCTCATTCAATTTATTATATCAACATATTCTTATCGTTTATAACTATTAAGAGCCACTCTTTTTGAGACAAAAAAAGCACCCTACTATTAGTAGATGCTACAAAGTGTACTTGTTTATTGTTTTATATCATCTGATTCGGTAAACCCAATCCTTAAGAAAATGCTTCGCCGCTTCTTTACCTTGATCAATTAATACTAGCCGCTGATTGTCAGAAATAGAAAACTCTATAAATCCCGCCTCTTTAATTGGTATAAACACAATGTTTTTAACGAATTTTCTTGAAATATATCTGGCATCATGAGCATTCCTCATCGTTTCAAATAAAGATGTAAAAAGTTCGATTGCATTATTGATATCACGCTCATGGACCACTGCTTGTTGTTTTTCTGGTACCAGCCTTAATCCCAGCACCGGTCTCTCAGCGATAACATTATCTTGATCAAACAGCCACATAGGAAAATTACTTAAAACCCCGCCATCTACGATAACCCTTTTCTCCCCTACCGTTCGAAGCGTAATCGGCTGAAAGAAAAAGGGGACAGAGCAGCTCATACGAATCGCTCTCGCCACTAAGAACTGATTGGGGTTTATATTATATTTTGGCAGATCATCCGGCAAAACCATCAATCTTCCATTTGTTAGATCAGATGCAATAACTCTCAATTGTTTATCAGCTAAATCTGCAAATGTCCTAATATTTTTCCTGGCCAATACCTCTTTAATCCATAGCTCCAAGGCATCCCCTTTGTAAAGTCCCATACTCCAATATAATTTGAGCCATTTGGCTAGTGGAAAATGTTTATTTTTTTTTGTTTCCAATAGCTTCGTTAATTTAACGCTTTTCATAATTTCATTAATTTCGCTCCCTGAGTACCCCGCTGCTATAAACCCGGCAATGATTGCGCCTGCACTTGTTCCGGCTACTCTTTTAAACCGATATCCCTGCTTCTCTAATTCAATTACTGCCCCAATAAGAGCAAACCCTTTTATACCTCCTCCGGAAAACACTCCGTCAATAAACAAATAAAACCCCTCCCCCCTTACTTACTCATTTTTAATCTGGGAGAGAGAGGTTTAGAACACATTAGGTAAAGTATTGTATTTCTGCATTCGGAAAGAACTCTTTGATGGAGTTTTCTATATGAGTTTTCAAAGCATTCGCTTCTTCATCAGGATAGACATATTTCCCTATACCGTATTTCCCCCATTTATACTTACGCTTCGTTTCATCCATCTCAAGCTTTGTCTTAGGATATCGTGCTTGAATAACTTTTTTTGCCGGCTTTGTAAAGCGATGCTGGATGAGTTCAAAGCTAATTTTCATCATGGACAGCTCTTCACCTAACGCATGCCTCAAACGATCAAATAATTCGTAATATCCTTCTTCCCAGCCTTCATGCATATATATCGGAGCGACTATAAACCCAAGATGATATCCCGCTGCTGCCACTTTTCGAGCAGCCTCCAACCGCTCATCAAACGAAGAGGTTCCTGGCTCAAAATTTTTTATAACATAACGGGAGTTTATGGAGAAGCGGAAACTGGTTTTTCCATTATGTCTAGCATCAAGCAAATGATCGACATGATGAAATTTAGTTACAAATCGTAATCTTCCATATTCAGTACTGCCGATAAAATTAATCGTTTCCTTTAAGGAATGCGTGAGGTGATCAATACCTACTATATCGGAGGTACAAGCCGCCTCAAATCTTGTGATTTCCGGCGCTCTCTGTTCCATATATTTACTTGCCTGTTCAAAAATCTCTTCTAGATTCACGTACACTCTAATATAGGGCTTACTGCCAAGCGTTGTTTGTAAATAACAATAATGACAATGCCCCATACATCCTGTAGCCAGCGGGATCGCATACTCTGCTGAAGGCTTTGATGTATCAAATTTTAATGTCTTCCGTATTCCAATCACCATCGTGGATTTGGCGATTCGATATTTTTGCAGTTCATTATCACCGGGCAAATCGCGAATCTGATTATGGGATGTGGTTTGCCTAATTTCCACTGGCAGGCTCTGAAATTTTTCATATAAAGCCTTTCCTAACGGATATTCCAATGCTTTAGGTTCAAAATAAACTAATTGAGGAATAAATGGTTTCATGTTTTTCACCTACTTAACAGATAGTGTGTTCAGAAATAAAAAAAAGGATGGCGTTAATCTTTACCATCCTTTTTATCACTTATATCAATTTTTTATTTACAATCCACATTTAAGCTGAGCACCGCAGTTCGTACATGTATTGCACCCACCAAGTTCCTCCACTTTTCCTTGGCGGCAGACCGGACAAGTATTTCCAACTTCGCTTCCGATTGTTACGCTTGTTGATTCAAGTGCATCAATTGTGTCGATAAGAACAACATGCTGCTTCGTATGTTGTGGCTGAGTGGATTGATCCGTATCGTTTTCAGCCTTTAACGTTAATACCTGTGTATCACGGCTTCCATCTACGTATACAGTTCCACCCTTAGCTCCGCCTTTATATAGACGCTCATATACTCGTTCTACTTGTTCAACGGAATATCCTTTCGGTGCATTTACCGTTTTACTGATCGAGCTATCAATCCAACGTTGGATAATGCATTGTACATCAGCGTGTTTCTCAGGAGTTAAATCCATTGCAGAAATAAACCATGAAGGTAGATTATTGCTGTCTGCATTAGGATTGCGACGTAAATACTCTTCTACTATATCAGCTTTCACTTCAATAAATTTACCCAAACGTCCGCTTCTGAAATATGTGAATGAGAAGTATGGTTCAAGACCTGTAGAAACACCTACCATTGTACCAGTGCTTCCAGTAGGAGCAACTGTTAACAAATGTGAGTTGCGAATACCATATTTCATGATTCCTTCACGAATATGTTCAGGCATTTTTTTCATATACCCTGTATTAATAAAACGTGTGCGCAATTCCTTCGTTTCTTCCTCTGATTCACCAACTAAGAATGGGAAGCTGCCTTTTTCTTTCGCAATTTCAATAGATTCCTCATATGCTGCAGTTGCAATTGTTTCAAATACAATATCAACCAGCTTATTTCCTTCTTCGGAACCATATTCTTTTTCACAATAAATAAGCATATCATGCAGACCCATTACACCTAGGCCAACGCGTCTTTCCCCTAGAGCCTGTTTTTTATTGGCTTCAAGGAAGTATGGAGTCGCGTTAATAACATTATCCTGCATGCGCACGCCCACTTTTACCGTTTGTTTCAGTTTCTCCAAGTCCACTTGTTTGCGATCTTTATCTGTCATTTCAGCCAGATTGACAGCAGCCAAGTTACATACAGAATAAGGAGCCAATGGCTGTTCCCCACAAGGATTCGTCGCAACTACTTTTTGACCGTACGCTTTAGCGTTTGTCATATCGTTTGCATTATCGATAAAGAAAATGCCCGGCTCCGCAGAATAAGTCGCACAGATATTGATTAAATTCCATAATTCGCGAGCTTTAATTTTACGATATACACGCACAGCATAACCTAGTTTCTCCCATTCGCGTACATCACCGCAATCAGCCCATTTTTCATTATAGGCTTTCATATCTTCTTCATTATAGGACTCAACATCCGGGAATCGAAGTTCATATTCTCCGTCATTTTCTACAGCTTCCATAAATTCTTTTGTTAAGCACACTGAAATATTGGCACCTGTTAAAAAGTCTGGATTATGAACAGTATCATTTCCACCAGCGGAAAGTTTTTCTTCTGCTTCCTTAATGATTGCCTCATTAAATCCGCCAAACCCCGAGATGTTTTTATAATTGACTATGCCTTGATACATGGCTTCCTCTTGCAGTGTGAGCGGAGTGAATTTCAATTTTTCAGATGCATGTCTACGAATTACTTCATCCTTGCTGACTTCCATTAAGAAGCGCAAAATTTTAGGATTTTGCATTTTTGAGATGATAAATTCTACGATATCCGGATGCCAGTCAGAGAGCATAATCATTTGAGCTCCGCGACGGGAACCCCCCTGTTCAACTAAGTGAGTTAATTTTGCAATATCATCCAACCAGGATACTGCACCTGAGGATTTTCCGTTTACACCGCGAGCAAGCGTGTTTCTTGGACGTAAAGTGGAACCATTCGTACCGACACCGCCTCCGCGACTCATAATTTCCATCACATGTTTGCGATGTTCAGAAATCCCTTCACGGCTGTCATTAATAAATGGCATTACATAGCAGTTAAAGTAGGTTACTTCTGTTTCAGAACCGGCTCCATAGAGCACACGTCCTGCCGGGATAAAATTCGTTTGAACTAATTCATTATAAAATTTATCAAACCATTCCTTGCGTTTCTCTTCCGTTTTTTCAACTTCAGCCAAACCGCGTGCATTCCGTTTCGCAATCTGTTCATAATAAATTTCAAGTGGTTTTTCAATGACGTCGAGTGATTTACAAATCAGACCGGTTTTAATTTCATCATGCTTGTCCAAGGATGAGCGGAATTCTTCTTCAACCAATACATGTGCTTTCTTGGCTTCCCAATCAATATGTTGGATGTACCCAAGTCCACGGGCAGGAAATTTTGGGTCTTCTTTAATGGTAAGTACAACAAAATCTCCATTACTAAGTGTCATTTTTTCCGTATCTTTGAAGGAATAGCGATCTATCATCACAAGCCTTGAAACACCCTTATACGTCTTATTCATGTCTGGAGTAATCGGAAAAACTTGCGGAAATAGGGCTATATCTTTATTTAACCTTTCGACATTTATAGACAACTTGCGATTTGTTACAGTAGGCAATTTGATCTCTCCTTCAACCAATAATATTATCTCTTTTTTATTTATCTTTGTTAAGTTCTTAAATGAATATCTCTACGTTATCATAGGCTACATTTTAATTCAACATATAGTATTTGTATTTTTATAATTCATACCACATATAGTGTCTGGAGCATCTTCTGCTAAAATTGTCAATTATTAAAATTTTACAAAAAGTAAAGAAAATCAAAGATATAATCTTCTTTTTAACTATTTTCGAACCAAAATAAACAAAATCTCAGCTTGCATATTATGAAGCTTAACTATGCTTCATATAACAGCAATTTTGCATTTTCGACCCAAAATTTTTTTCCTAAAAAATAAATTTTTGTCCATAATGCACGATACTTGATTTATAGTGATTTGTAAACTTATTGTCCTTTCTAATAACGCTATATCGATATAACCATTATTTTGAATCCAAAGACAATATGTCTACCTTCCTAAATGCAATAATTTTTTATCACAAATTCGTAAACTATTACCAGAAAATTTTTTTGCCAGACAAATATACGAACTGTATAATAGTAAAGTGAACAGAAAGAGAAAGTGGGGATTGAATTGCCAACATCATTAATCGTATTAATTGTTCTGGCTGTATTGATCATTGGATATTCCATCTACAGTTGGTTCTCCAGCAAAAAAATGGTTACGACATTGTCCCAAGAGGACTTTAAAGCTGGCTATCGAAAAGCTCAGTTAATAGATGTTCGTGAGCAAAAAGAGTTTGATGGCGGACATATTTTAGGAGCCCGCAACATACCTTCAACACAATTGAAAATGCGTATGAAGGAACTCCGCAAAGATAAACCTGTTTATCTTTATTGTCAAAGCGGAATGAGAAGCACACGAGCTGCTCAGATGCTATATAAAAAAGGCTATCGTGAACTTTATCAACTCGAGGGCGGCTTCAAACAATGGAAGGGTAAAATTAAAACTAAATAAAATCAAAGAGCCAATGCAGGGTATGCACTTGGCTCTTTATAATTAAACGGATATTTTTTATGATTTCGTTTTATTACCACTGTTAAATTCATCTACCAGATTCTCTGCTGCTTTTTTATACAGCTGGCTCATATGAGAAAGAGAAGCGATCATTAATAATTTCTCAAAATATTCAACATCGCCATTGAACTCATCCAGAGTGCCGCCTAAATGTACCCCTTCTTCTTTTGCCTCAGAGATACTCTCTAGTATGTCTTCTTTAAATTTATGAGCATTGTGATCAGTCAAGCGCAGAAAGCTGGAATACAGCTCATCAAGCTGTAAGTCTTCCTCTACTATCTTAGTGTTCAAGGGTCCCAGAATCGTTTTAATGTCACTTATAGAGAGTGTCCCTTTCAACTGATAAATCAGGCTGATTACTATTAAATGCCGCTTAGAATATTTTTTATTTTTAATAGGAAAAAATACTTTACCCTTGGCATAATTGTTAATCATCGTTTTAGTTAAAACTTTTTCATCATCATTCCGCTTAGACATTTTGAATTTACTCTCGAATAATTGAATGACTTGATCCATATATAAATCAATATCTGGTATATCCTCTAATGTGATTTTATCTTGCAATCCCAGTTGATTGATAAGTTCTTCATTGTTTTTCATTTTGTAACCTCTGTTTACTAATAGTAATTTCTATTATACATTAACCATTCAGATTCTGTAAGGATGGTGAACTTTTAGCATTTTATAATTTATCGGAATACTTGGCAATTTGCTCTATCTCATAGGAAGCAACTTCATTTATACCCTTTTTATCCTGCAGCGCACATATATACATAGCCTCTGCCACCATTTTTCCTTGTACCGGCTTATATTTCTTAAGAGGACCTTTAAATACAAACGGGCAAGATTTACTGACTAAAGCTGCCAATCCCTCTCCCAATCTAAATTCTTGCCTATTCCCCAATAAAAGTGATGGTCTAAAAATGGTTAGACTGTTTAATTGAAGCTGTTTCAATGCAGTCTCCAGTTGCCCTTTTGTTTTGCTGTAAAACACATGGGATTTTTCATCAGCACCCATTGCAGAAATAATTAAGAATTGACGAACCTGGTGCTGTTTAGCATTCTCTGCAAGCATCAACGGGTATGTATAATCGACTTTCCTAAACGCTTCCTTTGTCTTCGCTTTCTTAATGGTTGTACCCAAACAGCAAAAAATACAATCAACATCACTTGGTAGAGGTTCCTGATCCAATTGTTCAAAATCCGGAAAACTTTCCCTAAGCTTTGAATGTTGAATACCCGTGCTGGTCCTTACCCATACAATCACTTTCTCAAATTCACGTGAATCCAAAAGCGTTGTCACCAATTCCTTTCCAACTAATCCGGTTGCCCCAATTACTAACCCTACTTTACCGGTCATCTATTTTCCTCCATCTACCCTTTATTTTCGTTTCCTCTATTATAATCTATTTTCGTCATGCATGAATTCCATTAAAATTGAGAAAATAACTATAAATCCATAAGAGGGAGGATGAAATATATGAAAGAAGAAAGCACTCATGAATTTGTAGAAAATTTGCATGAAAAGCAACAAAAGGCTGAAAAGAACCAAGCTAAACAAGGATATGGACGTCCAAGCAAAAAACTTCCAAATAAACAGCATTAATACCTTGTAATCGAATGCCATGAGTTATGTTTCTCATGGCTTTTTGCTTACTTGCCAGCCTTTCTTACGATTAATCCCATAAATAGAGTAACACCTATTAGTACCAGAATAAATCCAAAGGTTTACGTTTTGAGATGCTTTTCTAAAAATACTCTGAAGTAATAACCTTTTTGATATCATAAATGGCATAAAGATAAAGAAAACACGCCCCAAAAAACGGCGTGTTTTCTTTATTGTAAATATTACTTCTTCTTTAACTAATCCTCCATTAATTTATTAAAATGCTATCTACGCCCACAATTGGGTTCGTTCTTTATACTCCTCTGATAGATTCACCAGTCCCCCCTATTTCCTCCAAGTAGTATTATAGCTTCGTTTGTTATACAAGATCTCAGTCCACCTAGCCTTATATATATTTATACAAGTAGGGGGTGAACAGTTTAGCGGAGGAAATCCATATCAGTCCCACATCCCCGTAAATTCTACCCTGGCTACTGATAGAATAAATCCATATAAAAAGTTCAACCAGAAAGTTCTGGCTGAACTATATAATACGAACCATACCAACTTCCCCTTCCATACGAAAGCCACAATCTTTACGAAACAGCCTTTTGTTAAGGTTCTTTATAATGACCCATTACCTTTTTCATAACAAAAAGGAAGGAAACAAAGCTTCCCTTCCTTTATATATATTTTTCTCTCATGTAGATTTATTCAGCTTTCATATCAACTACGGCTTTTTTTCCTTCCAATATATCCAGACTTAACTGAACTGATTCTCCGATGGCTTTTTCTATATCATCTGGCTGTACACCAAAGTGGTCAACAATTGTCTTTTTATCAATGAAAAGATTTTTAGTAAAGATTTTTGCGAATTCAGCCGTATCCAATCCCAGTTCTATTCCAGCACTCTTTTGTTTTTCTGCTTTCGCCTTCATCGCTTCAATATAATTAGAGGCAGGAATTGTTATGATTTCTTTGTCCGGTGTTCCCATGTATTTATGGAAGATGGTCAGCATTTCTTTCCACTCCATATTATAATAGCCAACCGGGTAATTACCTGTCTTCCCATTTATTAAGGCACCAGCAATGCACTCCCCGATCTGCTTCGCTGTCACCATGGTTGTTCCTCCTTCAGGATACATGACAGCTTCTTTCATATTTTGAATCTGTTCAACAAGGAATACCCAAACAGGCTTACGTCCCTGCTGGCTTCCAAAGACATATGGAACCTCCAAAACGGCTACACTCATATCATCATCCCCGAAGGATAAAGCCATATTAGCCTGATCTACACGGCTCCTTATATATGGATGGTGCTTCGTCAGTTCATACTCGGGTAGTTCTCTATTAAAATAAGCAAAATACGACCCCAGTACAACTGAATGTTTGACACCGCATTCCTTTGCTATTCTTAATAGCCGTTCTAATGGTGTAATATTATATTTTTCAAAAAATGAATAGATTGGTGATGGTGCCTCTACTCTTTCATCTACACCTGCCGCAAAAACAAATCCGTCACAGCCTGTTAAATATTTACGAATATCATCATCTGTCAATGTTAAATAATTTCCCAGAGTTATCTCCATTTCTTCAGGAAGGTTACTGCCTTCAGGGATAGGTGGCAGTGACAATGTTGCCACTTCATGCCCTTGTTCAATTAATACCCTTGCGCCTTCAGCACCTAATAAGCCCGTACCGCCAATCATAAATACTTTCATGTTGGTTGCCTCCTCCGTTTCATTCTCCTAAATTTTATCATCTAAGATAGTGGTATATTTGACCAAAAATGTATTTTATGTGAAATCTTATACTCACATTTCCCTTTACCTTTAAACGGTAAACAAAAAAGCTCACAGGTAGAACACCTGCAAGCCTATTCCTCAATTTCCTGAAGCATAACACTCTCCACATAATTCACAAATCGACGTAAATCCTGAGCCAGTTCGCGATTTATTTGGCCTTCTTCATACATTCGCTGAATGTCAGCTCGTTCAGCTTCAATAGCTTTGAAACGTAATTCTTCTTTTTGCTGATCCTTCATACTATTATTTGAACGGGCTTTATTTGGTTGCTTCAGTTTATCAATAATTCTTCGATACTCATAAATGATGGATGAAACATGTGAATTGTTCGTTTCCTCTACATATTTTTCTAGACTTTCAATGGCAGCTTTTGTCGCCTGAATCTGAATATCCCGCATATCATTTAACAGGACTGCCGTCTTTTCGTTTTCCTTGGTTATCACACGCTTATATTGCTTATACTTCCTATATAATTGGCCAAAAAGAGTCGTTATTTTGGACATGAAATTCTCTGTGAGTAAATTTTCTCTTATATCCAAGGACTTCTCGAGTCTTTTCACAATCTCTTCACTTACAGAACCATCAGCAGCAGCCTCCTGGATATAATGTCTTTCTGCTCTTAAACCAACTAAGCGAGCCTCAATTCTCTCTTTTTGCGATACCTTAATAAATTCTAAATCCTTATTTTCATAGCGAATTTGCTCAATCATCTTTTTATATTCACCAATTAACTCGTAACCAGCGGATTGATTCTCCGGCTCTAGTTCTTCTTCAATCCGCTTTATGGCAGTCCTCAATATTTTTAATTTCATCTGAGCATCTAAAAACTCTTTCTCTTCATCATTCTCTGGTTCAATGGCTTTTTTACTGATCAGAGGCAATAGAATAGTCGCAGCTAAAAGAGTAAATAAAATAACACCGCCTGCTATAAATACAATTAGAGAACGTTCAGGAAATAAATCTCCAGTTGCTACAAAGTATGGCATTGACAATACACCTGCCATCGTAATTGCACCGCGTACGCCGGTCAAGCCGGTTAGAAGGGCCACTTTCCAGCTGGGCTTCGATTGTTCTTTTCGGTTAGTTATGTAATAACCCATGCTTAAGAAGCAGTAGGACCAAACAATTCGGATAATCATGATAGCCAAACCAATCGCCAGGACATAACCGAGCACAAGCCAATTGCTGATTAGAGGATTCTCTACCGTTGCTCTCATAGAAGAAGGCAAACTCAAGCCCAATAATAAAAACACCACTCCATTGAGTACAAACAAGATGATCGACCACATATTCTCAGTGACCACCTGTTCCTCAGCACTTTTCATTCCAGTCTTTTCACTTAAACTGGAATGAACAATACCTGCAGCTACTACAGCAATTACACCAGAGGCGTGCAGGACTTCTTCTGAAACAATATAAACAATAAATGGCGTTACAAATTGCAGCAAAGAATAAAAGGTGACATCCTGTATCCCTTGTCTTCTTAGTGAATAACGGATTAGGATAGCTAATAATCCGAGGATAATACCAGCAATCGCACCAACAATTACCACATAAACAAAATCGGCTGCTGCCTCCTGTAATGAAAAATAACCTGTTACAACCGCAGCAACTGCATAATTAAAGGCAATTAAACCAGACGCATCATTAATCAACGATTCGCCTCGAACAAGACGTAAAATAATCGTCGGTAAGTAAATCCTTTCGGCAATTCCGTTCACCGCTACTGGATCCGTTGGAGAAAGGATAGCTGCTAAAGCAAAAGCAGCGGCCAACGGAATACTGGGAATCAGCCAATTAATAAAATATCCGCCAATTATAGTCGTTAAAAAAACAAGAATAAATGCATTGGCCAATATTGGCCAGCGCATTTTCCATAAATCATCGCGTGGAAATCGACGTCCATCATTAAATAATAGTGGTGCAATAAATAAAAGCAAAAACCATTCCGCTTTTAACTCAAATGATAGATCCTGTATGAATAAAGCAAATAAAATCCCCAAAGCTATTTGAGTTAAAGCGGTGGGGATGGATGGAATATAGTGGCTAATAATATTCGATATTAAAAGCATGACTAAAAGCAATATAATTGATAAAAGTAAATCCATTATTCTCCCTCTAACTCGATATTAATAATTTTTATATTCTGCCACAAAAGGAGGCTACTTATTAATATACCCATTCAGATATGTGGAAAACTTTTCTCTTTAATCGGATTCATTACTGTGTTGTAATCGATCCGCTTCAATCTTGTATCCAAGTCCCCTTAGCTCACTTAAAACGAACTCCCTGACTTCTTCATCATCCATTATAATGCCAAGAGTTTGTGCATCTCTGACAAAAGCAAGTTTATTTTCTACGGAAGCTTTCTGAAAGTATGCCTGTAAATCTTGAACGTCAATTTCCACATCCTCTTCTAATTCGTATTTATCGCGTGTGATTGGTTGATTACTTATCGGAATCACCCCAATCCCGTCTTGTGTATGTATAGCGATTTGCTGTTTTCTCTCCTTAAATAGATTGTTATAATATGACTTTACATCTTGAATAACCGTACAATTTAATGATTCCTTTAATTTTCCAAGTACATATTTCCTCTCTTGTAAAAACTCTTCTTCATCATATTCGAATTCCGCTTTGTCTTCACTTTCTTCTCCTTCATCAGCCATCTCAATCGAAAGAAAATTTCCGATTTCGATCGCATCCTTCATCGTGAAAAGGAGATTCGTAAATTCCTTTAAATTACGAGCAGCCAAAAAAACAGCTGATCCAAAATCCATAGGGCTAACATAAACCACATAGGCCTCTTCCAAATCAGTAACAGCTCCAAAATCAGTCAATAAACCAAAATGAATCCCATCCGCTCCGGTAGACGCAAATGTAATGACATCGCATGGTGTGACGAAATAATTCTGATCCTCCGTGTCCAGCATTAGTCCAAGTGAATCTAAAGAATACCCGTCTTTTTCAAGATTGTCCTGCAGTTTCTGTAACTTTTGAAAAGTGGGTGGCATCTGTTTATAATGTCTGGCAATATCCACGTAACCGCCTCCTTTGTATTGCCCTTTCTATAATTATAAAGGAAAATATTTCTAAAGGAGATTAAATAACGGAAAAATCAAATTCTTTTATTTAAGTGAGGATAATTTCAAAGTACAGGAGGCAAGGAAATACTTGGGGAATTATATACAAAATCTAATTAATCAATTACCCGAACTTAAAGTAGGACAAAGATTTATTCTTGGTATTGATGGCCTCAGTCGTTCTGGGAAGACGACTTTTACCAAAAGAATGAAACAGTCACTTGAGAAACAGAGTCTATCATTTCACCTTTTTCATATTGATGATTTTATTGTAGATAAAGATAAACGTTATCACACTGGTCACGATGAATGGATTGAATATTACCGACTCCAATGGGACGCGGAGTGGCTAAGAGCTAATTTTTTCAATCAATTAAAGAAATCAACTGAGTTACTCCTCCCTGCATATGACCCCACCACTGATAAGCAAAAATGGCAAGTAATCCAGATTCCAGCAACTTCCCTCATTATCGTTGAAGGTATATTTCTGCAAAGAAAAGAATGGAGAGCATTCTTTGATTTTATGATTTACCTAGATTGTTCCAGAGTAACTAGATTCAGCCGGGAAAGTAAGACCACACAGGAGAATATCGATAAATTTCAAAATCGATACTGGAAAGCAGAAGAGTATTATATAAAGAAAGTTACCCCGCTAGAACGAGCTGATTTGGTTATCATGAATGATGATTAGATCTTTAGGATGGATCTAATTAAAACAGCCCTTCCGAACGATTCGGAAGGGCTGTTTAGATCGGTGAGCATCCTATTATTATTCAAATGCCTCATATACCTTTAATTTCTTTCCTTTAACAGTTTTATTCTTCATAGCCTGTAAGACGATTGGACCTTTATTGTTCAATATTTCAACAAATGTAGCCTGGTCTTGAATTGTGATAATTCCAATGTCTTCAGCAGATATGCCTTCAATTTTTGCAATTGTCCCCACAAAATCGACAGCTCTCAATTTCTTTTTCTTGCCGCCATTGAAAAACAGCTTCATAATTCCACTGTTTAATTCGGTCGTTTTATCTTCCTTTATCTCATTTTCGAACATTTTTGATTCGAAATTCGGCCTGCATTTTTCTACTTCTGCTTCAGTTGGCTCCTCTTTTACCTGAATAGCAAAGCCTATATATTCTTCTGCCTCTCTCAATAATTCTTCATCAAAAGGAGTTACAAAAGAAATGGCTACTCCCGTATGTCCCGCACGGCCCGTTCTTCCCGTCCTATGTACATAGGATTCCTTTTCCACTGGAAAATCGTAATTCAAGACATGCGTAATATTTTCAATATCAATTCCGCGCGCAGCGACATCCGTGGCAATTAAATATCGAAACTCACCCCGTTTAAATTGATTCATAACATCGAAGCGGTCCTCTTGATACATTCCACCATGAATTTTACCGCATGAATACTCCCATTTAACCAATGTATCAAACAGATTGTTTACCTGTTCCTGTGTGCGGCAAAAAACGATGCAGCTATCCGCATTCTCTATCGTCGTAACTTTCCTTAGCAGCTCCGCTTTCTTTTCATGCTTGACCCTATAATAAGAGTGTTCGATCAACTGAGTCGTCATCTCTTTTTTGTTAATTTCAATAAAGATTGGTTCTTTTAAATATTGATTGGATAGGTTTTGAATATCATCCGGCAATGTTGCTGAAAACAGCATGCTGATTCGTTCCTTAGGTAATTCATTTATAATGGCTTCAACCTGATCAATAAAGCCCATATTCAACATTTCATCTGCTTCATCAATTACCAAATAGCGAAGTTCATCAACATTTAATGTACCTTTTTGAATGTGATCCAACACTCTTCCAGGTGTTCCAACAACAATATGATTTTTTTGCTTAAGCTCCAGCTGCTGCTTAGCAAATGATTGCTTTCCATAAACAGCAGCTGCTTTAATCCGCTTAAATCGGCCAATATTCGTTAAATCTTCCTTCACCTGCGCAGCCAATTCTCTGGTAGGGGTTAGGATAAGTGCCTGAGGTTTATTTTCTATCCACTCTATATGATGACAAATCGGGATTCCATACGCAGCTGTTTTCCCGCTGCCAGTTTGTGCTTTTACGATAAGATCCTGATTACCAATCGCAATTGGAATCACCTTTTGCTGGACCTCTGTCGGTTGAAAATAATTCATTTTACTTAATGCCCGTATAATTTCGGGACTTATGTTAAAATCATTGAAGCTATGTTCAGTCATTTATGTTCCTCTTTTTCGGTTACTTAGCTGATTCTCCACTTTAGAGATGCTTTTATCTATTATACCTGATTGGCATGGAATAGTTGAAATTTGATTGGTATTCTTTGAGATTCAAGCAAAAAGAGGTACCGTTTAGTTTTAAACATGGCTTTTATTTTCAACTCTTCATCTTCCGATAAATGGTTGCAAGTTGAAACAATGAATGAATGAATGAAACAATCCTGGGCTGGGCAAAACCAATGCAAAATAATCCCTCACATTTCTTTGTGCCCGGAACGAACTGTCCAAATTCACTGGTTTGAAACTCAATATGAGAACCCCTTAATTTAGAGATCATCCCCTGCTTTAAGGCTCCTTAATGGCGTAAGTGCACTCTCGATCCGATTGGCCATTTCCATAAAGCCCAAGTCGTTGGGATGGATTCCATCGACTGTGCATTCATGCCAATATTCACCCAACAAAGCAGCCCCATCTATAAATGAAACCTGTGTATCCCCCTGTTGTCTTAACTGCACCACAGTTGATTTCGAGTATTTTCTACGCGCTTGAAAATCCTCATATTCACCTATCAACTTATCTTGTACAAAAGGAATTCTAGAGATTATGATAATAGGGACATCTGGATGATATTCCCTGTAGGATTCGATAAAGGGAATTAGTGTAGCTTTATATTCCATAAATGAGACATTCGCCTCATAATCAAGGACAAAGCAGGCTGGACGCTCGATTTCTCTGATGGTTAATGCTACCCCTTGTTCACCTCTGCCACTTCCGGAGAATCCTAGATTAATAAATTCTAAATGAAACCTTCTGCTCAGGATATTTGTGTATGACATACCTGGCCTGCTTGCACAGGCACCCTGAGTAATGGAAGTACCATAAAACAACACGCGATTATCTGAAACATACGGAGTAGGCGGTTCAATGATTGCACTAAGATTTGTTCCTATAAAAACCTCTTCTACCCCCTGATACAAAGGGAAATTCAATGTTACTTCTCTTGATTGCTCCTTGCTATGTTGTCCATTACTGTAAAAATCCCAAATAGTTCTCTCAAAAGATTGATCAAGAAGAGAGGGAATCGCAGACGCATAATAGCTTTTCTGCCCCGGCTCTCCCACGTATATATCAAAGCCGCATTGGCCAAGAGCAGTCATATGACCCATATCTGCAGCAGCAGTCAGTTTTACTTTTATTTCAAGCCTGGAGGCATTTGTCCGAAAGCTAATTTGTCCTCCGGATGTATGATTCGCCAATTCATCTACGCGCTCGGGTATCTCATAATCAGGTTGAGCCGGAAGCCGCCGATACCGGCCTTCCTTGTTAAACCACGCAAAACCACTTATGCGAAATGGCTCTTCTTTTGGGTTGTGCCATCGTATCTCCTCTTGCTCCTTTTTGAGCTCCCAGCCGACTTTCATCTGAGCGGAGTTTTTTTCATTAATACTTTCCATTTGTTCAACCTCATTTTCCACTCAATTTTAAAATTAATGAATCATGAAGCTTAATCTGTCATTGAAGTTTCTGGCACCATGGCTTTGGCCTATTAGTTCACCCTTTTCATTTGTCGGCCACTATAAATTACTAGCTGTCACAATCCGATGGTACGTCTCCCCTCTGCCCAATGTTACATTCTCTGGAAATTGTTCTGGACCATCGTATCTAAGCCGATCTTCCTCCAGCTCTTCTAATTTCGGAACTTTGTTATTTAACCATTCATCTAGTCGATATTGCGCTGTTTCAAGTCGCGCTAATAATCCTCCATATCTAATATCCAAAACTTCCCACCCAAAAGCTTTATTAACAGAAAACCATACATCTCTATGTTTCTTTCTTAACGTATCAACCTCTGCCTTAAGAATTTCCAGCTTCTCTTGACACACCTTTATTTTGGGTTTGTCAACCTTGTCATAGGCAAGCTTTAATTCAATTCCTAGTTCCGCTTTCACACTTAACACCCTTGCTAGCTGCTCATAAAAGCAAAACAACAATTCCATGCCCTGATTGCGCGCCTTGGCCACCCGCAGCTTCTCCACTAAACCACTGTAATGAGTTGCAATCGGAAATCCCTTTATATTTTCATCGAATAGTCCAACTAATATATCCTGCCAAAGTAAAAATTTGGAGGGGTTTGAGGAATATAAATTATCCTGTGTTACTCCTGGAATTTCATCAAATTGATTCAATATATAAAAATCATCTAGCTTGCAGCCTGTACAGTAGTAAAACCGTTCCTCCAAATGCTCTCTGCTCACATCTTGATGATAGGCATATTCAGCAAATAACTGCAGTCCGGGAAGTACGGTTTGAATTGGAGTTTCCGCTCCATTATCCCCCCACATTGTTGCAAAGACCTCTTTAATGCCTGTTTTTTTGCATGCATTTAAAGCGGCCTCCGTGTTCCTAAAAGCCCTTGCATAATTCGGAGAGATCCCATTCCATGTCCATAACCCGCCGGCAAAGATTGGGTCAGGGACAATTTGTTTATGAGTGTTTAGCATACCCTCATAAAAACTTTCTTCCTCGTGATAATAGTCCCAATACACCATCTTCACATTCGGAATTGATTGTTTTACTTCTTCAAGTAGCGTTGAATCAAAGTCATAATAATTTCCCTCTTTAGAAGCCAATCGAAAATACATATCACTCCAAATCATTGGCTGCAACCCGTATTCCTCCGTGATTGAAACAACTTCCTGAAGATGCTCATTCATTATTTTATATCGATTTCGATACCCGTTTTTTTCAATGTACTTTCCACGGCCTAGCTGAAGCGCTTCATCCATTCCGATATGAATCTTTTTCGTACGATAAGGCCTCGATGCTGCCCGAATCAATCTTTTTAAAAATTCATATGTTTTCGGTTCGCCAACAAGCAAAATGTCTTCCGTATCCTTTATCTCATTCGCATATCCCCATTTTAATGCTTCCTTTAAATGAGCCAATGTTTGAATACACGGGATCATTTCAATTCCCAAATGGAAAGCATAATTGTCACATTCTCGAATTTCATCATCCGTATATTTCCCGCGCATATATCCAAAATAAGGAGTTTCGGCAACCTCATAGGTATCCTCTGTATACACCATTACCATATTCAAGCCCATTACAGCCATTTGGCGCAATAGCATTTTAATACCATCAACAGTTAGTACCGCATTTCTGGACACATCAATCATGGCACCACTTGTTTCAAATTGAGGCTCTTCAGTAATATGGAATTCCTTGTCTTGGTTAATATGCTGTAGCCATAACCCTAATCCTCTAAAAAAATGAATTCTTTTATGAAAAAGGATTTGCGCCTTGCCATTTTTATTACGTACCTCCAAAGGTCCTTGACGGTTTATCACTTCAATTGGATACCCATCGTCAGTACTTTTTATTCCCAAATCAGCACTAAGGAGCTTAACTCCCTCTAACACCTCTGTAAGCTCGCCTGTAAAATGTATCTTCATGTTTGTACTCCCTTTACGAAAAATTGTAATGCGGCTGGTAAATCCCTTGCCCAAACCTCCCAAAGATGCTCGTCCTCAGATTCTCTATAATCCACATTTACATGACTTAAAAGAAAACTTTGATACAGTTCCCGATTCCTCTTTAGAAAATATATTTTTTCTTTAGAGACTGAGGATATGAACTCATTTTCATACACCCCGACAGTTTGATATACATTCCATCCAGTTAATTTTACATTCTCCAGCTGTCTTATATCTCCATCAGAAATAGCCGGAGACTGAAGCAATAAATGCGTCCACAATCCGGGCTTTTCTAATGCAATATTCAGGCTAATGTTCCCTGCTAAAGAGTCTCCGAGAAGACCTCGTTTTGAAATACTTTCAATCCCAAGGTTACTTTCAATTTCGGGAATAAATTCTATATTCATAAAATGCACGTAATTATAAAATGAAGAGCCAGTTCGGGTGAATGAATTCCACCTTTCGGCCGAATCTCCAGGATGAATAAGAACGAAAATGAGATGGCTGGCCAGTTCAGGGTTTGCAAGAACTATATCCAAAATTGCTTTTTCCAGTCCTCCCAGCTCTAAATAGTCCTTACCATCCTGGACATATAATAAATAAGCATCTTCAATTTGCTGATTACATTTTATAATCTTGTAATCTAGGCTTTTTTGTAAAAACGAACTATAAAATTTACGATTACATGTATTCAATGTATTTAGCCCCTTTTCAGCTAAATTTGTGCAACGAAATCGCCCCATACAAGCCAGCTTTATTACCGAATTCAGATTTCACTATTTTTACATCTGAATAGCTATCCATAATGTGCTGATGAACCTTTTCAGAAACAAGTTTGATAGACAGATCTTGTTCCATGATTCCACCACCTAAAACGACACAGGTGGGGTTGAAGATATGAATTAGACTGGCAATACCGCGTGCAACTTCATTTGTCCAATGATCAAATACTTCAAACAGCTCCTTGCACCCGCTTTGTATCATTTCAAAAAGCTGCCTGCCGTTAGTGCAGTCGGAATTTACAGTTTGCGCCAGCCTAATAAGGGCTTTTGTCGAACCATATTGTTCATAACATCCCTGTTTCCCACAGCCGCAACGAACACCATTTGGGTAGAGATTCATATGTCCGAATTCTCCTGCTATACCAGTGAAACCACGATACAGTTTTGAATCAATTACAATCGCTCCGCCAATACCTGTACCAAAGGTCAAAAAAATAAAATCCCGATAGTTCCTACCTACTCCATAATAGTTTTCACCAAGAGCAGCTGCATTTACGTCGTTTTCAACCTTGACGGGAACATGGAACTTTGATTCTAGAAAATCCTTAATTCTTGTACCGGTATAGTTGGGCAGATTGTCATTCGCGTAAATAATATAGCCTTCCTCACAATTCACTTGACCAGCAGTGCTAATACTGATCGCATCTATATCGTGGTACTGATCGATTATTTTCTCCAACCTTTGAATAATAGATTGCCCACCTTTTATACTTTCCGTTGGAACCTCTTTAAAGAGCTCCATCTTTCCATACTTATCGGTTAAGCAAACTTTTATAGATGTCCCACCAATATCAGCAGCAAATATTTTCATAACTCTTTTACCTTCTTATGATTCACTTCTGGAAGAACTTGTACAAACCGTTTTGTAATTACTTGCGGGCGTGTGATTGCGGACCCTACTACAGCCGAGTGAACTCCTGTTGCCAAAACTTCCTTTAATTCTTCAGGTGAAGAGATGCCACCCTCGGCTATTACCGGTATCCTTAAATGATTGACAAATTGCTTAATCAAATCTATATTTGGTAATTTTACCTCTTTTGTATATTCTGTATAGCCGCATAATGTCGTTCCTGCAGCATCAAATCCCAATTTTTCCGCCTGAATTCCCTCTTCTAGAGTCGAACAGTCCGCCATAAATAATTGTTGTGGATATTTTTCTCTGATCTCAGGAAAAATCTCAGTAATTGTATGACCATCCGGCCGTACTCGGTTAGTGGCATCCAATGCGATCATATCTACCCCTTCATTTACAAGAAGATCAATTTCCCTCATTGTTGGAGTGATAAAAACATCAGTATTTTCATAATCCCGTTTGATAATACCGATAATTGGCAAGTAGGTTACTTTTTTTATTTCATGGATATCTTCTACACTGTTAGCCCGTATGCCGCTTGCACCTGCTCTGGTTGCAGCCTCCGCCATCTTACTCATAATATAGGAGCTATGCAGGGGCTCATCAGGCAGTGCTTGGCATGACACGACTAACTTTTTGTAAATTTTGTCAAAAAACACTTGTTTATCATCCATCTTATACACTCCACTCCAGTTACTTATTAATCTATGATTCAATCAATTGGTCCTGGTAGATTGGCACAAAGGTTCATATCAAGTTTGTGTGAAAATCCTTCTTGAAGATCTCACAAGCCTCCACCGGAGATGTATTTCAGTCAGAGAAAATCCCTGCTATAGTATTTCTTCCAGTTCGTTCCACCACTGATAATCCTCTAAATAAACTGTGTCAAACAGCATAACTCCATTTGTCCGTTCCTTGCAAAGCTGCACAGCTTTTTTAAATTGTTCAACATCATTGGTATAATCCTTCAAGAATAAACTAGCAATCACAGGAGTTTTTCCATTAATTGCTTCTTCACTCATCTCAATCGCACCTTCAACGCTATACCAACTTGCAGGTCTCCCATTGCTTTGCGCTTCCTTAATCGTTACATCTGAGTAATAGCAGCCTGTCATGATAAAATCAAATTCTTCTGCATATCCGGATGTATGATACGTCTCAGAAGCCCATTCTAAGGAAGGGCGATAGCTTTCACTTCCCCAATTGACGCCTTCGTTATAGTACAGTGGATACCATGAACCAACATATATTGAGAAAATGAAATCCGGATTTCTTGTTTTGACGACATTTTTAGCTTTTTGAACAAAGTTTTTAATGTTTTTAGCACGGAATTCAGCCCATTTTGGAAAAAGAGGACCAAACATAGGTTTCTTATCTTCAACAATCAGAATATCCGCTGGCCATTTTTTTACTTCCTTGCCTATAAAAGCTTCAAATCTTTGTTTACTTAACTTGCTAAAATCACCATAAACGTTCGGATATCGACATCTGTCTAAAACAACACCATCTATTTCATAGTTTCGAACAATTTCTTGAATGATATTTAGTTCATAGGCCTCTACTTCTGGATGAATCGGATTAACAAACACCGTTGGATCATTGTGATTTTCCGCAGCTGTCGGCATGGATGAAAATGCTTCGTTATAATGAACAACCTGCCACTCAGGCTGAGCATATACCATTCCTTCTTTGTCTATACCATTTCCTTCTGCGAACACATCGACATTTGCGATAATCTTGAGACCAGAGTTTTTTGCATGATCAATCATTTCTTGAAGAAAATCCCGGCCCTTCCAATCATGGTACTGTTCGTCCTTCAATTCACTAACATGATATGCATACTCACTAGGATAGGTTGTAAATCCATATGGAATTTTCGCATCAATGACAAGATGTGTGACCTTACAGTTCAGTGCATGTTGAATGAGCTCTTTCGTTTTTTCTGGATCTAATAATCGAGTACCATTTGCTAAAAAATCCACCCATAATATGTTTGATTGGTCCATTTTCCCCACCCTTCCTTATAGATCAATATCGTCTGGCCAATGAATCTGAACTCCTTGATTTATCAAAATATTTCGATAGTTCTTCAGATGCACTTCTTCTTGTCTAACCTGGTAAGGGGTAACATTGTTTAGCAACGAATAAGCCACTAAATAACCCGCTGATTCGCCAATATTCCATTCCGTCGGATGAAGTCTGTAGCAGCCATTTGTAATTTGAGTCGTTCCAATGTTTTTACATGCTGGAATCAGATTTTTCACTCGCACTGGTATTAGAGCTCCAAGGGGAATTTCATAAGGTAAATTTGGAATATAGAAACTTCGGTTTGATACCGTTGTATGATGCAAATCTAAGTGATAGCTTCCAACACCCACACTATCAAAATACCTGCATATTCCTTGATCCCCTCTTATTTCTTTACTAACATCCTGTTCGGTAATGGTGTAAACCGCTTTGATTCTTCTTGATTCACGAATATATGGATATTTTGCAAGGCCATCCTCTGTATCCAATACATCCTTACGCAGCCTTAAGCCAGGGTAGCCTTTTCCACCGTCAATTCTTGGTGCTTCAGTTTGAAGCCAGTACAGGAGGGATAAGCTTTGCTGTTTGGCGTTAAATAAGTTTTTTTCAGCTTCTTCTTCTGTTACTTCATAAATCGGTCCTAGGAAGTAGTCATTTTGCGCCCAATTGATCAGAGAAATATCACCTTCGTATAAATCCCCGTCCAAGTTTTCTGTATCAAGTATTCTTCGATAAGTAAATAAGGAAGGAATTCCTTCCTTATTAGGGAATAACGTAAATTGTTTTAGCTTTGATGTATCATCTGCATCTGTCGCATACCAGCTGAAAAGGGGGAAATGTGAAAAGCTCGGCATATATTCACGCCAAAACTCATACTGCTCAGGTTTATCTATGATAAAATTCCCATCCTCCACATAATCAACCGCAAACACATAGGTAAACGATTGCATATCGATTGGATTTGCTTCCTCCAGTGCATGAGGTTCGCCTGTATCTTTTCTTGATTCCGCGCCTGATACATAGTCAACCCCGGCAATTGGCAGAACATCCCCACATTCTGTTGCATCTATAAAGTATTGGCCAATCAATTCAATTTTTTGTGCTTTCCGGATGTGAGTCACTGTAACGGATTTTACGACATCATCTTCTGTTATCGCTTCTTGCGGCTTATAGTTGTAAAGGACTTTTATTTTCCCACTGTTCATGTATGGAGCAAGCATATCACCAATTACCTTTAAGGCAACTTTAGGTTCATGTGCCAACCGGCTTACCCATCCATTTCCAGGGTTCAATGTGTCATTTTCCTTTGCTTCCTTCGTAAGCTGATAATTATCACGATAATATTGGCGAACTCGATCTCTAAATTCACGATACGTAGCAGTACAACCATATATCTCAATCCACTTATGTTCATCAGGAGGTACTGCCTGACTTGTAAGCTGTCCACCCAACCAATCTGTTTCTTCCGTCATAATGACCTTTAAACCCATTTTAGCAACAGCCAATGCGGCCATGCAGCCACCTAAACCTCCACCTATTACCACTACATCAGCAAATTCTTTCTTCATCGTAGCAGCCCCTTTATTCCCAACCATTTTAGTAAAATACTAGTTTTTCATTTTCGGTATATGTTTAACAACCAGACCGACTTCAAACATACGGCTCCATGGCATGTAGCAATCTTGAATATGTAAATCGTTTTCCTCATCGCTAAGATATTCGCCAATGAACTTCATTAATTGCTCCTGAACTAGATCAGTAACCTTTCCTTTTTTTCCGTCAACGAGGAAATAATTTAATCCTAATCCAGGCAAATGATTAGCCGTGATATTTTTTCTGACGATGCTGCAATAGCCCGCATCCTCGACATACCGTAATGCAAGAAAGTTACAATGAGTTTGCGAACTGCCATATATAGTGTGAAGCATTCCCTGTGTGATGCATGTTCCCAACGTATTAGAACTTGTATTCCAACCAGCGTAACCAGCTAATTTAAAAAGAAGCTTCTTTCTTTTTAATAACGTTAGCAGCCCTAAGTCGGCACCGTTCGCAAATGCAACATCAGCCACCACACACTGGATATTTCTTTCATTCACTGTATACTCAAGCTGCTCGACAAAATCGATTAAATTTCGATTCACCTGATATTTTGTACTAAGATTGTCCTGGTAGGCAGCTTCCATCATCGGCTCTACTGGTGTATTAACAAATAATACAAAATCTGCTAATGTACTATCGGAAGTTAGCAGTCCACCGGCTGCTAAAATTTGATATTTGAGAGTTTCCATTAAAGGGCGATCTTCATATAACGGTATAACAGACGGACCTTGTATACTTGAGAAAACTGGATATACAATTGGTCTTTTCTTTTTAAAGCTATTAAGCATTCTTGCCAGCAATGTACATCCAACTTCATCTGCACCTGGATACATATACACATCTAGTTCAAGATGATGCGAGGCGATTGCTCCTCTAACCACCTGTTGGTCAAGGGCCGTCCATCCGTAAGGCGCGGAATCGTCCTGAGGAATAACCAAGAAATCTATAATTCCATTATTCACATAGCCAAGGACGAGCTTATTTACCTCAACATTGATTTTTCTTCGAGTTAAATAGTCATCCACTACCTCTTGTGGCAGCTGCAACCTAAGGTTTTCATATTGTTGTTGGTCTTCTTCAGATGCAAGATTGGCAGAAATCAGGTGTTGCAGTCTTCCATACTGGAAGATTTCACTCCCCCAATCTGCATAATAGTCCGGTTCCTCATCACTGCTTGAATATTTAGGACATCTCATAATCAAATTGAATGCGTATAGTTTTACATCCGGATTGATTTCTTTCAGGCGGCCCAGTCTTAAGAGTGAAGTTCTGATCTCATCCAATGTTAGCTGGTGCAGGCGAGAAGGAATGATTCCGCCATACAACAATGTATCTAATGAAAGAATGAGACCATCTGCATCCCTTGCTTCTTCAAACAGCCATTCCCAGATCTTCTCCGTGTTTCCCGGAACCTTTTTATCCCCCATCATACTTGAACTGGGTTTTACTATATTGACATCTGTTTGTTCTGTTAAAAGGCTTGGAAAAGAATAATTACATGGCCGTTCATCTAATGGGATATAAACAATTTTATTCATGTAAATCTCCTTTTTTAGCACTCATTATTTCGGATGAATTATCCTTTTACTGCGCCTGAGATTCCTTCCATATAATACTTTTGCGTAAATATGAAGACCACGATAATCGGCAATACGGAGATGATTGTCCCAGCGGCAATCCACCCAAAGTTATACGAAAACTGGCCCTTCAAAAAGCTAAGCGCAGCGGCTAACGGATATTTATTTGTTTCTAACACAATGATCGGCCAGAGGAAAATATTCCAGTTCGCCATAAACTCAAATAATCCAACCACCGCGACAGACGGTTTGATCATCGGCATCATTAATTGGCCCCAAATCCGAAATTCCGAGGCGCCATCCATTTTCCCTGAGTCCCTTATATCCAATGGAATTCCCATGAAGGCTTGTCTGAATAAGAAGACATTGAACACGGAAACAAGCGTCGGAAGGAGAACACCGGTAAAGGTATTGACTAAGCCGAACATATTAATTGTCAGGTAGTTAACTACAAGTCCTGCGGCTGCGGGAATAATCATCGTCGAAACGAGCAGCAGGAATATTAAATTTCTTCCTTTAAAGTTAAACACGGCCAACGGATACGCGGTTAATGCACTAAATAAAATGCTCAATGTAACACCAAAGAAAGTGATAATCACCGTATTCCAAATATATTTAAGGAAGTCCATGTACTGCCATACTTCGATATAATTCTTAAAATCAATAAAGGTTGGCAGGATTGCAGGCGGAAATGAAAAAACGTTCTTTCCAGGCATTAGGGATACACTTAACAGCCATAGAAATGGTCCCATCATAAATAGGGCAAGTAGAATGAGTAACGCATAAATAAAAATTCTATTAATCATTTTCTTGAATGATTTCTTCTTTTTCATAGGGGCATCCATAATTAATATGGATTTACACCACCCTTCTTGTTAAACATGAAGATGAACACACTGAGGAACATAATAATGAAGCTAACCAATAACCCCAATGCGGATGAATATCCAAATTCGAATTTTTCAAAACTTTGTTGGTAAATATACACACTGCTCGTTAAAGTTACGTTTCCTGGCCCGCCAGACGTTAAGACGAACACCTCATCGAATACCCGAATGGCTCCCATTAAGGAAATTAACGTGCAGAAGAACACATATGGCTTTAACAAAGGGATTGTGATTTTTCTCATAATCTGGAAATTACTGGCACCATCAATCTTTGCCGCCTCGATACAATCTGTTGGAACAGCTTGCAGGCCAGCAAGATAAATCATCATATAATACCCTAAGCCCTTCCATAAGGTAATAAACATTAACGACCAGAGTGCTGTATCCTTATCAGAGAGCCAATTCAACTTTTCATCCAAAATCCCAACTGACATTAAAAGATAGTTAAGAACTCCGTTTGAGCTCATCAGCCAGCCCCAGATAATCGCGACAGCAACCATGGAGGTAACCACAGGAATATAGAAGGCGGTCCTGAAAAACTTAATCCCCGCGATATTTCGATTCACAAGAATAGCCATCAGGATTGAGATGATTTGGATAAATGGCACAATAATCATGTAAAGAAGCGAGTTTTTGATCGATGCAATGAAATTCACATCTGTAAATGCCTTTTTAAAATTATCAAGCCCAACAAATGCCGTTTCACCAATAACCGAGTAGTTGGTAAATGCCAAAGGAAAACTGTAAATAATCGGCCAAAAGGTGAATATAGCAAGCAAAAGTAACCCTGGCGCCATAAAAAGCCATGCTGTTTGAGCCTCGGTAAATCTGCTTAAACCGACAGTCCTCTTCTTCCCCATAGAGTTATTCCTCCTAATCGAAAATGGGCAGAAATTCATCTGCCCATTCAATTTTCATCTATTTATCAGCTAAAATATCATTGACTTCCTTCTCAGCCGCTTCAATCTCGGCATCAAGGTCCTCCCCATTGATGTAGATGTTCTGCAGATGCTTACTTATCGCACTGTCCACATCGCCAGCGGCTTCAATGCCAAGATAAAAGTCTGTTGCACTTTCAAGGCTTTCAACAGAAGCAGATAGCGCTTGGCTTTCTAATGTTCCATCATTTTTAAAGAAGAATTCATCCTTGGCAGCAGCCTTTGTAGAAGGGAGAGTGTTTGCCGCTTTTGAGAAGGCCAATTGATTTTCATCGTTTGACAGATAATGCGCGAACTTAGTGGCAGCCTCTACATTCTTTGAATCCTTTGGAACCACTAGATTCATCGTATTGGTGAAACGGATCCCCGCTTTTCCTGTTGGGGAAGGAACGGCAATTGTATTTTGATAGACATCCTGTGAAGCCGTTTTTAATTGGTTGATAAACGAAGAGCTAGAGATAATCATTGCTACCTGTTCACTGCCAAAAAGCTCAATCTGCTTGGCAAAGGTCGGTACGTCAGCCGGGATTACTCCATCTTTAATCAAATCAACATTTCCCTGGATATACTCTTTTACTTCGGGGTTATTGAATATTGCTTTATCATTCTCGACAATTTTAAATCCTTCTTCAAGAATGGAACGGGTTTCCATAGAGAATACGTAGCCAAAAGAGTCTGTTTTCTCTTTTATTTGTTTTCCCCAGGCCACTAGCTCTTCTTTGGTTTGTGGAGGATTGTTGATATCAAGGCCTGCTTTTTCGACCAAGTTCTTATTGATAAACAGGACTGGAATACCTGTATACCAAGGAAGCGCATATGTACCGTCGCCCTGTTCAGTAGATTGATAGATTCCTTCAAAATAGATCGATCTTTGCTCATCCGTTAGTTCTTTATTGAAATCAACCAAAGCACCTTTTGAAGCCATTTGGTTTGCTAAAATGGTATTTAAGTTAACAACGTCAGGTGTTTTTTTACTTGCAATACTTGTCATTAGCTTGTTTTGAATCGCATCATACGGGAAATCCTTCCAGTCGACTTTTACATTTGGATTCTCTTCCTCGTACTTTGCAATAAGGTCATTGAAATAATCATTAAAGGTTGGTTGAAGCGCAATTGTCCAAAATTCAACCGTTGCTTTTCCGTCTTTACCTGAACCTGAATCCTTTGTTCCAGACTCTTCGGAGTTACATGCAGCTAAAACTCCGAAAACTAGCAATAACGACATAGCTACTGAAAATACTTTTTTAAAACTACCCATTCCTTACACCCCCTGATTGATTTTTCGGTATTTCGATTTCTAGCAGTAAATGTTTTTTTGTACACCTCACCGAAATTGAAACTAAGCTTTATAACATGAGAGTACCATTTTATGGAGATTAAATCCACCTTTTTTCAGAAAAGTGAAAAAATATCCATTTTTCAAACTAATCTAATTATTATTCACTTCAGAATTCCTTGTGAACAGTAAAAAATAACAGGTGAATGCAAGAAGGCTAAAAGCAATAATAAATGGAATAAACCTTAAATAGACTGATAAAATCAGATAAATAGCACTGATTAAAATGACTAGTATGGGCTTTAGGGGATGTCTAAGAAGCAGAAAAAAACTATTAATAAATAACGGTTTAATACGATGTTCACCCAAAATAAATAGTTTTATAAGATTAGTAAATATCCCAAACAATAGAAGAGGCATGATTACAGTAAAGGGAAGCAGTAAATTCTGTAATGCATTGGGCAAATAAAACACAGCGATAATGTCTCCAGCTATAACGATTGTAGCAAAAAGAAGAACCACCCATACTTTCATTCCTTTTTTAAGATAGTCATAAAAGAGCTTGAAAAATTGTTTCCAAGCTGGGGCTGATTCTTCTTCTGACAGAGTTTTAATAGTTTCTACTAATGCCACAAAAGCGGGATAAGCAGTGACGACAGGAAGTGAGCACAAGATGAATAAAAAGTTTAAAAGAACCAAATCAAAAATATATTCAAGCACTTCAAATAATTTATTACTTGAAGAAACCATGATTTCCACCTTTTTTCAATTAGTTTTGTTAGTACAATTTATCAAGAACCGCTTCTGCTGTATTTTTTATTGCTTTGGATGCTTGTTCTCTATTATTAAGAGCAGCTTTCGTTGCCAGAATATCCAACAGTAACAGCTGAGCAATCTTAGAAGAGAAGATTCCGCCTTCAAATGGAGATTCTTTATTTGCTGCCAGAAGAATTAAATCTGCATATTTTGTAATTGGTGATCTCGCTTGATTTGTAATACAAATAACAAAAGCACTGTTTTCCTTCGCGATTTTGACAGCATCCACAACGTCCTTTGTGCTGCCAGATGAAGATATCGCAATAATTAAATCTTCCTTACCCAATAAAGAGGCGGTCATGGACATAAAATGTGAATCGGAGACATGTTCAGTATTATAGCCTAGCCTCATTAATCTATGTTTTCCTTCCAATGCCGTAAATCCAGATGATCCCACACCAAAGAAATAAATCTTCCTGGCTTTGTTTATCTTTTCTATCGCAGACTGCAGCGTGCTATCCTTGAGTAAAGCCACAGTATCATTTAAAGCACTTACATTTTGATTAGCTATCTTTTTTGCAATTACCTCTACAGAATCCCGTTCATCGATTTTCCCATAAACATGTTCGTCAACTTCCATCAGATTTTGCGCAACGGAAAGTTTAAATTCTTGAAAACCCCTATATCCTAATTTTCTGCAAAATCGCAAAACGGTAGTTTCGCCAACTCCAACCATTTCAGCTAAATCAGTTACAGAGGAATATACAGCTTCCTCATGATTGCCCATAATATAATCGGCAACCTTTTGCTCTGTTTTCGTAAGTGAGTTGTATACAGATTTGATAATGATAAGAGGGTTTACTTTCTCAATCTTCTGCATAAAAAATCTCCTTCAACTAGTTTTTAACATCAAATATGAAGAAAAATTCCTCCAATCGACCACAAGGAGGATATATCTTCCAACTCAGAATACATAAGCCTTCTCTATTCGTCAAGGGAGTATATTAAATGCCAATGATCTTGATATAAAAATGACTTGACCTTTAAGGAAGAAAAAAACAATCCACTATCTTTAATAAAAAAGGAGGAATTTTCCTGAGTATATTGAATAGTACAAATATTGAATCCCCATCTAAGTTCTTAAGCTAATATGAAAGTCGTTTTGGGATTTCAATAAAATAGAGAGGAGGAATAGAAATGAAAATCAAGCCCGCTATAGTTATAGGTTCTGTTCTATTAGCATGTCTTTTACCAGCCCGTTCGTATGCCAATGAAAATTATGTTCCAATTGAAACACTTAAGCCTGCAGTTCAACTAGAAAAACCCGAATTAAAACAAACAGGTGGAAAACTAATCCTTAGTGATTCACCGGAAACATACTCCGACGATGGTGCGTTTTACCGGGACACCGCTACAGGCGAGTTTCGTGTATTTTGGCATCACCAGAATAATAGTGGGGAGAATCGAAACGTTAGCCTAACTCTGACAAATACATCCGATGAATCAGTTATGCTATATTCTAAAGGCGTTGGAGCATCAGTCAATATTTATCCTGATGTAGCTGGAAAAGAGGCGTTAGTACAATTCCTGGAAGAAAAAGCTAAAAAAAATTACATTAAAACCCTCCAGCCAGGTGAAAGTTATTTCCTGGAAACAAATGCAAACGATGGAGAAACGGTAAGCGGGATTGCCCAGTATGATATTTACACAAAACACGGCCGCAAGCCTGCCACCGTCACCGCAACCACACTTAACTATACAGAACGTCCAGCCGACCCGCTTTCTTTCGAAATTTTACCACCTGACTCACATGTTCGTGGTAGTTTTCCACATTTCGATCGTAAGGGTACACTTACGTATGATACCGCAATAGGAAATGCCTTTATTCGCCTATCTTCGGCTGCTTATGGTCAATGGAGCGATAAAATGCCGGGAGAATACGAAGAAGGCATTAGTGTTGTCGATGGAAACAAATCGGTGATCAACAATGGGAACTATGGTGTTTTATATGACTTAGACGTCAAGATAGAAAATAGTTTGCATCGTCCATTGCAAATTTCACTTTATGATAACCCTGCCGGCGGATTTGGTCATTTTGCTATGCAATGGAACGGTAAACTTAACACTACTGGGTTTTTAAGCTATGTTAATGCATGGAAGTTTGCGTCTGAAAAAATCGGAGCCAACGGGAATCAATATGATTTTGTCACCAGTCTTCCAGGAGGAGCATCTGGTCCATCTGTGATATACTTTGTTCCAGAAAAATAAGCGAAATCAAAAGTAGAGGCTGTCCCAAAAGCTACCCTTTGGGCGCCTCTTTGGCGAATAAATTTCCCTGAAAAGGCACACCTTCTTTGCATTTTGAACGAGTCTTCGCGTATCCGCTACAATCACACCCATATGTGCTGGTTTCGACAAAAAAGCTGGTGATTGGTAACTGGAAAAATGTTAACATCCCTTTTTATATGTTCCTCCATTTCTTTTTTTGGGATTGGACGCTGTAGTACAATTTTTCCTATAAAAACATCCGGACTTGATTGTCAATAAGATGATTTCAACTCCTAGATGAGTCCAGTATTGATTTTGTTAAAATAGCCTTTACAAGGCAGATAGTTTTAATGGGAGCCTCATTTGTCTTTTTATTTTTACAGCTCATGTTCTAATACACTATAGAGAATTGAATCACGCCAGCCTTCTCTCATGATCAAATGGTCGCGAATGATTCCTTCCCTAACCATTCCAACTTTCACCAACACCTTTGCTGAACCTATATTTCTTGGGTCACAGGTTGCAAATATACGATGCAGGTTCAGTTCCTTAAATCCAAATTCAATTAACAAAGACGCGACTTCTGTCGCCACTCCTTTTCCCCAATAATCCGGATTAACAATATAGCCAATTTCTCCAGCTTTATTAGTGAAACTTCGTATAGTAAGCTCTCCAGCCCCAATCATATTTCCATTATAAATAATTGCGAAGACAAACCTTGCTCTTGGTTTTTTTGTTGAATCTTCGATTACTTGGCTCACAAATTTTTTCGATTCTTCTTCCGTATTCGGTCCCCAGGGCTGGTACTGACAAACGATATCTTGTGATGCGTATTTATGTACATCAACCCAATCACTACTAATCATTTCTCTCAGCATGATTCTTTCATTTGAAAGGCAGAATATATTTTCTATCGTATTTCCCTCCCTATCCTGAACCACTTCATTCTTCTAAAAAAGCAGCTATCTGGTCATGATAGCTGCTTAAAATTTATTCTTATTAATTTTGATATCTCAATACAGGCTTACGAGCAGCCAGTGCCTCATCCAAACGGCTGATTACCGTTGTATGTGGTGCTTCCTGTACAATTTCCGGATTCTCCTCTGCTTCCCTGGCAATTTGAATCATAGCATCAATAAAGCCATCCAGTGTTTCTTTTGATTCTGTTTCTGTTGGCTCAATCATCATGCATTCTTCCACATTCAAAGGGAAATAAATGGTTGGTGGATGATAGCCAAAGTCTAACAATCTCTTGGCAATATCAAGAGCCCGAACACCAAGTTTCTTCTGACGTTTTCCGCTGATAACAAACTCATGCTTACAGTGCTTATCATATGGGAGATCATAGTACTCTGCCAATCTTCTCATCATATAGTTTGCATTTAAGACAGCATACTCCGTTACTGCCTTCAATCCGTCTGGTCCCATAGACCGAATATACGTATAGGCACGGACATTGATTCCAAAATTTCCATAGTACGGCTTTACTCTGCCAATTGATTGCGGACGATTGTAATCAAGCTGATAGCCATTCTCTTCTTTTACAATAAGCGGTTTTGGTAAGAACGGAATTAACTCCTTCTTAACCCCAACCGGCCCTGAACCTGGCCCACCGCCGCCATGTGGTCCAGTAAATGTCTTATGCAAGTTAAGATGAACAACGTCAAATCCCATATCACCCGGGCGAGCCTTGGATAGTACAGCATTCAGATTGGCACCGTCATAGTATAGTTTTCCACCGGCATCATGAATAATTTCGGCCATCTCGATGATCTGTTCTTCAAAAAGCCCCAGTGTATTCGGATTTGTAAGCATTAAGGCTGCTGTATCTTTCCCTACAACACTCTTCAAATCTTCCAGATCTACTAAACCATCCGGACCTGACTTCACGGTAACAGTTTGCAATCCCGCAACTGTGGCTGAGGCAGGATTCGTACCATGCGCAGAATCAGGAACAATTACTTTTACGCGGTCAAAATCACCATTCGCCTCATGATAGGCACGAATCATCATTAATCCCGTCCACTCTCCATGCGCTCCCGCAGCCGGTTGCAAAGTGACTTCGTCCATACCTGTGATTTCCTTTAGACTTTGCTGCAAATCATACATTAACTCTAAAGAACCCTGTACAGCTTCTGCATCCTGCAGAGGATGAACATGTGCAAATCCATTTAGACGGGCAACATTCTCATTAATTTTCGGATTATATTTCATGGTACAGGAACCGAGCGGATAGAAACCGGAATCGACGCCATGATTTCTTCTCGAAAGTGCCGTGTAATGACGCATGATATCCAACTCGGATACTTCAGGCAGCTTTGGTTCCTCTGTGCGAATGAACTCCTCAGGCAAAAACTCAGTTAATGCTGACTCCGGAACATCCATTTCCGGCAACGAATAGCCGATACGGCCCGGCTTGGTTTGTTCAAATATTAATGGCTGATCCTGTTTATTCATGGAAATCCCCCAATTCCTGTGCAAATCTATCAATCTCTTCTTTTGTACGCAGCTCCGTCACTGCCACAAGCATATGATTGGTTAAGGCAGGATAATCACAAGCTAAATCATAACCACCAATTATGCCTTTTTGTAGGAGCATTTTATTAGCTGCAGCTACAGAACCATTTAACTTAACAACAAACTCATTGAAAGAAGGTCCTTCAAAGGCAATTTCAAGTCCATTTGTTTTAAATTGCTCCTTTGCATAATGCGCTTTTTGGAGATTTTGAAGCGCCATCTCCTGCACGCCTTTCTTACCTAACGCAGTCATTGCCACAGAGGCTGCGAGAGCATTTAATGCTTGGTTAGAGCAAATATTCGAGGTCGCTTTATCGCGACGAATATGCTGTTCCCTCGCCTGCAAGGTTAATACAAACCCACGCTTCCCATCCTCATCAACCGTTTGGCCAACCAAACGTCCAGGTACTTTTCTTATCAGCTTAGAAGTAACTGCAAAATATCCGCAATGAGGTCCGCCAAATGCAGCCGGGATTCCGAACGGCTGTGCATCCCCTATGACAATATCTGCACCAAAATCACCCGGCGGTTTCAAGACACCAAGTGAAAGTGGGTTACTTGAAACAATTAACATTCCTTTATGTTCATGAACAATTTGTTCAATTTCAGCTAAGTTTTCGATTCGGCCAAAGAAGTTTGGATATTGAGTAATAAAACCAGCTACCTCATCAGTCATCATACCCGCCAATTGTTCTGTATCCGTCACTCCATTTTTACAGGGGACAACTTCAAGCTCAAGATATTGGCCTTTTGCATAAGTGGATAAAACAGCCCGTGATTCCGGGTGCACTGTCTCTGAAACAAGCAGTTTCTTACGACGTGTATGTCCTGCTGAGAGCATGGCTGCCTCGGCCAGAGCAGTTCCCCCATCATACATGGAGGAGTTCGCCACATCCATTCCGGTCAGTTCACAAATCATCGTTTGAAATTCAAAAATAGCCTGCAATTCTCCCTGGGAAATCTCCGGTTGATACGGTGTATAAGCGGTATAAAACTCTGATCTTGAGATAACGTGATCAACGATGACTGGCATGTAATGGTCATATACTCCCGCTCCAAGAAAAGAACTATGGGTCCTGAGATTGGCATTTTTCTCGGCCAGCTCAGTTAATTCTTTCAGAAGTGCTGATTCAGACTTTGCTTTTTTTAGCTTGTATTCACCCTTAAACCTTACTTTTTCAGGTATATCAGAAAATAAGTCATCGATTGATTCTACACCAATCGCTGTTAACATCTGTTCAGTATCCTGCTCTGTCATTGGTAAATAACGATGCTTCATTTTTTTACTCCTCCTGCCTGAGTGCGTTTATAAAATGGAGTACTAACAATTTTCGCCTTTAATCTTTTTCCCCGTATCTCAACCTCGACTACCTCATCAAGGTTAGCGAATTCTACATTAATCAGGACAAGGCCTACGTTTTTCTTTAAGGTTGGGGATTGTGTTCCAGTGGTCACTTCCCCGATGTTTTCATCCTTAACGAAAACCGGGTACCCATGTCTCGGAATACCGCGGTCAATCATTTCGATTCCGACAAGCTTTCTAGGGGCGCTATTTTCCTTCTGTTCCTTTAAAACTTCCTTACCAATAAAATGTTCTTTATCGGTTTTTACAGCGAACCCAATCCCCGCTTCGATAGGTGTAATCTCTGGAGATAACTCTTGGCCATATAAAGGAAGTTTTGCTTCAAACCGAAGCGTATCTCTTGCCCCAAGTCCACATGGAACCAATCCCTTATCCTTACCGAATTCTAAAAGATCTTTCCAAAGCTTCACTGTATCTTCGCTCTTACAGTACAATTCAAATCCATCTTCACCGGTGTAGCCAGTTCTTGAAACAAGTACACTAATGCCATTTATCATGACATCTTCACGAAAAGCAAAGAAACCAATGGTATTGAGATCTACTTCCTCTGCAAGGTTCTGTAATATATCAGCTGCAAGCGGTCCCTGTAATGCCAATTGCCCTATTTGTTCCGATATATTTTTTAGTTCTACATCTTCGCTCGCATGCTTTTTTAACCACTCAAAATCTTTATCAATATTAGATGCGTTCACAACTAACAAATAATCATCTTCACCTTTTTTATAAATAATCAGGTCATCAACCGTTCCGCCATTCTCATAGCACATAGCAGTATACTGTGCCCGGCCCGTTTTCAGCTTACTGACATCGTTGGTCATCATCAGCTGCAAAAATGGTAAAGACCCAGCACCCTTAATCATGAATTCGCCCATATGTGATACATCAAAGAGGCCTGCTTTTGTACGCACTGATTCATGCTCCTGTTTAATGCCCGAAAATTGGACAGGCAATTCCCAGCCGCCAAAATCAATTGTTTTTCCTCCGTACTCCCTGTACACACTGATCAGCGGAGTCTGCTTTAATTCTCCCATCCTTACCCTCCTAAAATATTCGTTTTATACGGATTCTCTTGCTTGTTATGCCATTTAAATGATTGCTTGTTAACTTATTAAGTAAAACGCCGCTTTTCCACATTTGACCGAAGCGATATATCCTTCAGCGATCCACGAAAAAAAGGACAGAAACCTCCCTTATTAGGGGGGCTCTGTCCTGATACCTGAAAGTTTACCGCCGGGTAACGTACTTCGGCGTTTCCTCTTGGGTGGCTTCACAATAAAGGAAGCGCTCTCCAGAGATGCGTCCAGCAAGAGTCTCTGTACCTGAGAGATTCATGGATTCACCATTTGCTCCTTCGGTGCCGCAAATACGGTCTCTCCCCTTGCCTTCATTCGCTCATATAATTATGTAAATTGGTCATACTAAACAAAAAGCAAGAGATAAGCCGTTTTCTAAATAGTCTTACATTTATATCCTACCATCAACAATTATCAGGTGGCAACATTTACGTTATCTCGATGAATGATTGGAAACTAAAAAAATATCAGTAACACCTCAGCTTTATTGGGGCAAAAAAATTGTTTAGGCGTCACTGAATAAATTCCTTATAATTTTCTGCCATCCGCATAAAGCATTTAATCAGATTTTAGCCGGAGATTAAACTCCTACTATTGTTTAGAAATTAATGACACCACCTATACCTATATAAGGTAAGAGAATTCTATTGAATTTAGTTAAATTACAATCAAGCATTTATCTAACTAGCTTAAATAAAGAAAGTTGGGATTCACATTGAGTTTAACACCAAAGGTCTATTTTGATGAAGATTGGGAAAAGGAGCTTGAGGAAAAGATTATGGAGGATGGCCCCTGGTGCAGCTACTCCCTTTTTAAACTCGGATTGGATGCCGAAAAGCATAATCTGATTCCAGATTTCAACGGCCTCCTTGCACCAAAGCATTTATCAGGATTTACACCTTTAACCCATCAGCTCGAAGCTGCTACCGAAGTCATTGAAAGAATGAATGGTAAAGCCATATTAGCTGATGAAGTAGGTCTTGGTAAAACAATAGAGGCCGGTCTGATCTTAAAGGAATATATGATTCGGGGCCTGGCAAGCAAAATACTAATACTAGTCCCAGCCTCTCTCGTATCTCAATGGGCACAGGAGCTTAATCAGAAGTTTCACATACCAGCTGTCATATACAGAAAGGGGTATGGGTGGGATTCTGAATGTATAATCACTTCCATAGATACTGCTAAACGAGAGCCTCATCGTTCTGCCATACTCGAACAAACCTATGACATTGTCATCATAGATGAGGCTCACAAGTTAAAAAACAATAAAACCAAAAACTATGAGTTTGTACAAAAAGTCCAGAGAAAGTTCTGTCTACTGTTAACGGCAACCCCTATTCAAAACAAGCTAGAAGAAATTTTTTATCTTGTATCATTGCTTAAGCCAGGGCATTTAGGAAGCTATGCCAAATTTAATGAACGCTTTTCTGCTAAGAAACGTTCATTAAAGGATGATGCTTATTTAAAAGAATTGGTTAATATGGTGATGATTCGAAATAAACGCCAGGATACCGGCATTGAGTGGACAAAAAGAAAGGTTGAAACAATTTTTATAGATTTCACCGAAAAGGAACAGGATCTATATGATGGAGTTTCTTCATTTAGGAAAGAATTGCCGGAGGGTATCGGGAGTACATTTTCTTCTTTAATCCTTCAGCGTGAGGCATGCAGCAGCAGGGAAGCCGTCTACTTTACGTTAAAAAATATGCTCGATCGAAACCCGGATGCCGGACTAAGCTTTAAGGAAGCCATACATAACCTTATCAACCTGGTCGAACTGGTTGATTGCAATTCAAAAGCGAAAAAAGCGCTTGAATTGATTCATTCTATAAAAGATAAGGTTATCATTTTTACCGAGTATCGAGCCACGCAATTATATTTGCAGTGGTTTCTTAAGCAAAATGGAATCACTTCTGTTCCATTCCGCGGCGGATTTAAACGTAGTAAGAAGGACTGGATGAAAGAACTGTTCGAAAAACAAGCACAAGTCTTAATTGCTACAGAAGCAGGTGGAGAAGGAATTAACCTGCAGTTTTGCCATCATATTATAAACTTTGATTTACCTTGGAATCCGATGCGACTGGAACAAAGAATCGGCCGAATTCACAGACTTGGACAAACAGAAGATGTCCGAATCTATAATTTTGCGACCAGGAATACCATTGAGGATCATATTATGAAAATTCTCTACGAAAAAATTCAATTATTTGAACGTGTCGTTGGGGAACTTGATGATATTCTAACGAGGCTGGAGGTTAAGAATCTTGAAGAGCATTTAACTGACATCCTCAATAAATCAAAAACAGAGGGTGAGATGAAGGTTAAAATGGATAATCTCACGTCTTTAATACAGCTTGCTCAAGATCTAAAAAAGGAGATGCCTTCACATGCAGCAACAGGAAATTCTTGAGTTTCTCGTTCAATTTTTCACAGCCAATCAATGCGAAATCATCAATCAAGGGCCAGGTCATCTAACTGTGCAGTTGACAATTGATATGGATAAAGAACTGATGAACCGACCTTTTTATTGGCATTATCTCGAGAAAGTTGGCGGAGTGCCTAATCCGATGAGCTTAACGTTTATCCTCGACAAAGAGGCAGCTCCTCCTGATTTAAAAGGGGAATTCATACATTTCGGATCCCCTCGCCTGCACCAAATATTCGCATCTGCCCAAAGACTATCGAAGCATATCCGCTTATTTGAGGAGATTAAAGTGACTAGTGGTCAGATGCCTTTATTTCCTTGGTTAGGTGTAAATGTTAATATCTCCTATGAATGCGACCGAAAAAAGGATTTATTCTTTTCAATAGGATTGAACCTGATTAACGGTCTTTTCGTTGAAAATTTCATTGATTCAGCTGATAAACTGTCGCTTACACCTAAAATATCTGATTATACATTTACCCTTACACCAATTATTCGGTATCAAAGCGGATTGCATCGTATCAAAACTTATATCCAAAATAAAATTAATCAGGATGACCATGGGTGGGCTGATGAGGCTCTCGTGCGCTGGAATAAAGATTTGAGTTTACTGAACCATTTTTATGAGGATAAAAAAGAAGAGGAAACTCACATGTATGACCTTGAAAAAGAAGCATTACGAATGCAATATGAACCCAGAATCCGTGTCAGCTTCATAAATGGCGGCCTTTTTTATCTTAGCGGTCAGGCTATCTAAAGAGGATCTCTAAAGTTACAGGCTGAATATCCGTATAACCAAAACAAGTAGAGTATCAATATAAAAAACTAATAAGTGATTCTGTCCAAAAGGAATTACTAGGTAAAGCTTCTGAAATGCATAAAATACGACAAGATGGTATTGAACAGCTCAAGAACAAAAAAGAAGAAGAATTAAAGGACATTCAGGAGGATTATCAGAAACAAATAGATGAATGGAAAAAACAATGGGAGTAATCGCCTATATATAATAGTCAATTAATTAATAATGGGTTAAGCCATACATTACTTGTGTGGCTTTCTTTTTGTTTGAATGGCATGAATATGACGTAATCTTAGATGAGGATAAAATGAATATACAAAAAACAGTGGATTCAGCAAAAAATCCACTGCTTTTTTAAACAAATACTATTTATTACGCCTTACGTTTAAAGAGCATTTCAATCGATAACGGAATGATTCCGAACCAATGGTTCATTAATGGCGGCCGATCATCTCTATGATTACGGCGTTGCTCTTTACGTACTTCCTTTGGCTGCTTCATATACACTAACCACTGAATTGTTAAAAATTTTATATAATCATTTGTTTTCATCGACATTCACCCATCAGAAGTATCTCCATTTATCATGGATGTTATTCATTAATTTCTAAAAAAGATGGCTAGTTTATGGTGATTTTCATTAATATCTCTTCTGTAATCTCCATTTTTGTTTTTCTGTCCGTATGAACCTGTAAATCAGCAGCTAACTTATATAGGTTAACCCTCTTTTGATAAAGCTGCACTATTTGTTCCTCTTTATTTCCGGACAATAAAGGGCGTGATGAGTCAGTCTCGAGCCTTTTTATGATTTCTGTCGGATTGGCATGGAGCCAAATAACGGTTCCCTTTTCCTTCATATATTTCCGGTTGTCTTCCCTAAGAATGATACCCCCGCCTGTCGCAATGATACAATTTTCGATAGGTAATGATTGCAACGCCTGCTGTTCTAGGTCCCTGAATCCATCTTCACCTACTTCATCAAAGAGCTGCGGAATCGACCTTCCTGTACGTTCAACCACCGTCTGATCACTATCATAAAAGGGACAACGCATTTTTTCAGCGAGAGCCCTACCCACAGTCGTTTTCCCAGCTCCCATAAATCCAATTAAATAAATGGCTTTCATCTCGCTCCCCCTAACTCCTAACTATCTATCCATTTCACTACTTTCTTTGCTTCAATTGAGTACGTAATCGTCTCCCGTCTCACCGTATGATCAGTCTGAATATCCAATGAGATCTCATAGAACCCTCTCTCAAGCGGTTTTATATGATAGCCTATTCTTCCATTATAATAAATCCATTCCCCTTTTGTCTCAGGAACACTATCATCATCAAGCATTAAGATTGCAGCATGTGTACCCGTATCACCCAGATAGGTGGTAATTAACCATTCGGTTTGATACTTATGATAATTCACTTCCTGAGCCATATTTCCTATCGAATACATACAAATGATAAAAATAACCGAAAAAAACAATAAAGCAACAGGCATAAATATCCCACGTTCATTTTTAAGAAGGTTCAAATTTGTATCGTTTGAACAGCCGTTTTTCATACATATCACCATTTATAAGAGTCACAGATATGATCAGTGACTCTCCTTCTTTTTTAACATGAAAGCTCTTAATATCTTGAAGGACCATTTCATGCCCAGCGCCATCCACTCGCCTTCTTACCATATTGTTATAGACTTCATATGTTATTTCTTCTCCACTTTTATCAAGTAAAAGGACATTGCTTTTAGGTACTCCGAAGTCTTTTGTCTTTTGAAATTCTCGTTCCAATTGACGTATAAAGATATTCCATTCCATCCTTGTATTTGTGTTCGTATCCTTGACATGCCAGTCTGTTATACTGGCAAGTGCACTCGTCATAAAGACACTTAATAACGAAAATAAACCAAGAGCAAATAATATCTCTACCAAAGTAAAGCCATCATCTTTCAGGCAGCTTTTCATACACTTTCTGTAATTTATCCTTTGAGTTGCTATACTCTGCAAAATAAACGTCCCCTTCAAGATAAAAAGTATAGGCTTTCCCCTCAATCTCTGCTTGTCCAGTAAACAGTGGACGGTCGTTTATCTGATATTCATTTAAATTTTCAAACAATCTATTAAGAGCGGCTTCCTCCATTCTTAAGTCATTCTTTAGCGTAATGCTTTCCATATATGCCGGAAGCAATAAACAGCAGCATAAGATAAGTATTCCAAACGAAATCAGCAGGTCCAAGATAGCATATCCATGCTCTTTATACTTTTGATATATAAAATCTCCCCCTCCCTAATTGAAAGACAAGCTTGTATATCGTTTTACCATTTTTACCGGTTAAATAGATTGTTGTTGGATTTTGGATATTTCCTGCTGGAATATAGGTAATTGGCACATTGCCAACTTTTTTAAACTTGATTGATTCGGCCTTCTGAGTCGAAATAATATGACTGTTTGTTTTGTATGAGTAAGCTGAATATTCATTTTGGTCAGTTACAAATCTTAGTAATACATACGTGTTATTTTCCATTGCATAGACCTGAGCATAGTAAATATCCTTCTCCAGTTGATTTAAAAATGCTTGCTGTTCATATGTTTCAAACATTTTACTTGTAACCGCACTTGCTATAGTCAGCATTAACGTCAGACATCCAAGTACAATCAACACCTCTACTAACGTAAACCCTTCTTCGTTCTTTTCCATTTTTATTGTCCCTGAAGAGTTACAGTCCCATCATCCGAAATCACCGCGGTTTTTCCTTCCGGACATTTAACATCCTCTTTTAAAAAACCAGAAGAGATAAGCTTCTCCATCGTCGGAAGCGTACCTTCCTTTAATTTATAGGCTTGTACCTGTCCCTCAACCATCTTTACGAATGCCTCGCATCCCTTACTATTAACTGCTTCCTGGTTTTTCATTACATTGGGTACTGTAATAATCAATAGAACTGATATAACCAGCATGACAATCAACATCTCAATCAAGGTAAAACCTTGTTCATTTTTGTATTTCATCAAAAACACCTTCCTATATCGTATTCATCAATGAAATCATTGGCATTAATATTGCCAAATACAGAAGGATCACTAAAATGGCAACAAGGCCAAACATTAATGGTTGAACCACCTTTATATATTTTTCAGTCTGCATCTCCATCTCATTTAACAGATATCTGCTGTAGTAAAGAAGTTCTTCTCCTAATAAACTATTTTTTTGCCCATGGCTGATTACTCGCTCAAAATCATTCATAAAAATTGTGAGATTCCCACTAATGCTTTCTAATGAATCTCCCTCCTGAAGACTTTTAATCATGTGATGGGTTATTTCCTTAACTAAACTTTTTGGATCCTGCTGACTCATAATCGTTAACGCATCAATAATCGAAATACCACCCTTTAATAATGAGCCCAGCTGCATAGAAAAATAATACGTTGTGGAAAGCTTTCTAAAAGAACGCAGGAACGGAATTTTATTCATCAGTAATTCCTGTTTTATTTTGGATAGTTTTTTTAAATAATAGTGGTATATAAACAAATGCATGGTTAGGAGCACAATGATAAAAAATGGAAGATTGTTAACTAGGGTTGCCAGTAAAACGGATAACTTTAAGAATATGTTTGATTCCTGCCCTGCGCCCTGATACATACTTGAGAATTTTGGCAACAAATAATTTGTAAATACTTGCAGCAAGGTAAATGTAAAAACAAGTAGGAAGACTGGGTAATACAATAAATTTTTTAGTTTTGCGCGATCCTCACTTTTCTTAAGCCATATTTCGCCTCCATTCTGCAAGGATTTGGATAGCTGTCCGTGTTTTTCACCGTAGGATACTAAACCAACGAGCTCTTGTTCAAAATCGAGCCATTCTAAAAAGTCCCTAAAAGTATGGCCATCTTTCAATAGTTCCAATGCATCCTTAATTTCTTCTCGATACTTCTTTTTTCCATGAATAAGAGAAAATTCAATACCCTCATAAAGAGTAAAGCCATTCTCCAATAAATCGCCCAATTCCTGAAGAAATCTCGCCTGATCCCTGCAAGACCATCGGGACTTTAGATTACTCCTCATGCACCCACCTCTCATACTCTTTTTGATCCACAAATCCATAGGCAACAGCCTTGCTGATGAGAGAAGATAATTCCGGATAATGAAAGTTCACATCATCTCCCTCCATCTCTGCCCAAACCTTCGCCAATTCATTGCCATAAATCATTTCATGCACACTTACCCGCCCTCTGCTCTTTTCCATAAGGCAATATGGTGAGCATTCACCCTTACAAAAAGGACAGTGCAATTCCAATAATCTTTGCGAGGTTACACCTAAAAGAGTTTGCTTTGCCTCCTCCCTGTCTATCCCAAATTCCAAAAGCCTTCTAACTGCACCCAATACATCACTGGCATGCATCGTAGTTAAGATTAAGTGGCCTGTTAAAGCAGCGCGCACCGCTATTCTGGCCGTTTCGGCATCCCTGATTTCTCCTATCATGATAATATCGGGATCGTGGCGCAGGGCAGCTTTCAAGCCTACTGAATAACTGATACCGGCTTTTTCATTAATCTGGACTTGAATGGCATCATCGGACTGATGTTCAACAGGATCTTCAAGTGTAATAATATTTCGGTTAACGGCATTTTTGGCATGATGGAGCATGGAATATAAAGTTGTAGTTTTACCACTTCCAGTCGGTCCACAGATGATCATTAATCCATGGGAATGTTTAAGCATGGAAATTAACGTAGTTGACATTTTTGGAAATAAGGAGATTTCTTCGATTGGGAGAGTTTGTAAACTTGGAATAATACGAATGACGAGAGATTCAGAGTATGGGGTAGGCAAGGTGGATAATCGGAGACCAATCCATTTATTTGAAACAAACATCGTTAAGGCCCCTGACTGAGGACGTCTTTTTTCTCCTATATCCATGCCGGCCATAAATTTAAAATGAGAGATGAGTCGTTGGGCCCTGTCTCTTTGGTAACTGCCTTCTGAAAATAAGCGATTGTGAATCCGATAGTAAAGATGGGTTTTCTTGCGTTGGGGAACAATGTGGATATCTGAGGCTTTGAATTTTACTGCTTCTGTTACAACTTTTTCAGCTAACTTATCGATGGTGAGCAATTCTCGTTTCACCTCCTTATATGTTACTCTCTTATGTTATTAGACATTAATTTTTCAATCCCTGCTGGCATAACGAAAGTTTCAAAATCTGTCACAATTCGTCGTTAATTTGGGTAATTTTTCATAATCATGAAATATTTCATCCCTTTTATTCTGTTAACATATTTACAGATTAATTTTAAAATTAAGATAGTAATATATACATGTTAAATATTGATTTATCAAAATGTGGCTAAATTACAACATATGTTTCCAAAGAGTCAGAATAGCCAAGAACAGCATATCAATGCTTGATTGACTGTATTATAATGGAACTATTAAGGAGCGCGAGGTGGACCACAATGGACCAAACATTAAAAATTACCAATGTATTATCAGATCCGACCAGATACTATATTTATCAGCATATAGCTAAAAGGCACAGCGAGGTGACGGTACAGGAAATTGCGGATATATTTGAGATTCACCCCAATGTTGCGCGTTTACATTTAACAAAGCTCGAAGATGTAAATATGCTTGTTTCTGAAACTAAGAAAACAGGAAAAGGTGGAAGACCAAGCAGATTATATAGATTATCAGATGATGTCATACAATTAAACTTCCCTTACCGCGATTACCAACTGCTTGCAAAAATAGCCCTTCAGACAATGTTCTCACTGGGAGAAGCAGGTAAGGAAGCGTTATTCAATACCGGAAGATTATTTGGGAAAGATTTGGCTGAACAGCATATGAAAGGAATTGGAGAAAGTCAGGACAGCCTGTCTTTCGACCACAAACTCTCTATCATAAAAGATGCATCGACTACTGCTGGATTCTATCCGGAATTCATAACAGCTGAGGATCATTCAACCATTTTCTTTAGAATACACAACTGTCCTTTTAAAGAAATTGCCTTTGAGCAAAAAGAAGCCGTATGCGGAATGCATTATGAGTTTTTACGCGGTATGTTCAGCGTCCTTTTTGATTCAATCGAATTAATAGAAGAGGAAAATATGTTTGATCATGCAGGTTGCCAAGCTTGCACATACAAGATGCTTGCCGGAAATTAATCACACAATTCAGTCATCCTATTTTAAGATAGTTTACATTCTTTAACAATATCCTTATAATAGTAGTGATGGAATTATAAGGGGATAAGGGAGGTTAAGGAATGGACAGAATGTTCAGAGTATGTGGTTTCTGGACTGGAATTATGGCAGTCATGTTCTTTGTTGGCGGTATGCATACTACATCACTCATCTTTTTCGGTCAAACTGGTTTCTTTGTTATTTTAAGCTATTTAAAATTGTCTGAAAGAATGTACTTATATGTTTTCGGTGCTTATTTAACAGTTTTCTTTGCAGGGTTCACCTATTGGACAACGTTCATGATGACTCCTGGAGCGGGACATTAATTTACAGTAAAACCTTGATTGAGCTGGAGCAATCAAGGTTTTTTTATATTCTTAGATTGAACTAAAACACTGAAACTATCACTAATCCAGTCTCCCAGAACTAATTGTTTGATTTGTCTGTTGCGCCTGGCGACAGGAGAAAAAGGATCTGCATCCGCATGTGGAACCAGCTCATCCAATATCCCTTCCTCTAATAAAAATGACTGTTGTCCTCCCCAGTACTCTAGATCAAGCCCTCTTCTCTTCCCTTCACATTTAAGCAATGAAAAATTGACGGTACTCGTTATATCTGTTTCTCCTGGATTTTCGAGAATTGAGCCGATTAATTGATGGTCCTTAAATCCTCTTAAGGTACCATTTTTACGGGCAGGTATATACAAATCCTCCGCATCCATTCCATAATCTATCGTCATGAGATATCCACTCTTCATTTTATCGACAATTTGCTCGTAGGCAACCATCATTGGGCATGGCACCTCTATACGATAAATAAACTCCGGGATATTCAACTTCTCTATAACGGCTAAAATCATCTGATTATTGAGATCTCTGGTCGTTTCAAATAGCTCTCCATTCTTTACTGTGACGCCCGCTTCTTTCCACTGATTCTTATCTTTAATCAAAACATGAACTGGAAAAGCATCAAAAAATTCATTTGAAAAAATGAAACCTTCTATTAGTGGCATATCCTTGATAGAATCTAACAAACGAATTCTATCATCCTTTGCCGCCGTATCTAAAATCAATTCTCGATGATAGGAACTGGATTCAACAATATAATAAATTGCATTAGATGCCAGCTCTGGGTTGTACAGTTCCAATCCTCTCAAAAAATCACATGCCATCTTCCCGGTGCCGCCGCCAAGCTCACATATAGCGGGAGGCAGGTCAGATTCAATTAGCTTCCTTCCTGCCCATTTACCTATAAATTCACCAAAGACAGGGGACATACTCACCGAAGTATAGAAATCACCGCTACTTCCAATTTTATCCTTTCTCCGTTGGTAATAGCCATATTCAGGATGATACAATGCCAACTCTATATATTTGTCATACGGTAAAAATAAATCTTCTGTTTCCTCAATGGACCGAATGATTATGTCTTTCATAAATCCACCTAATTTTATAAATATTTCCACAATAGGCGTTGACATCACATTATCCCTATTGTAAATTTATGGTATAACTTAAAATGGCCCCTCCCATTTTATAGGAAATACCCCCTGACCCTCCTTATCTAATTGTTAAGGAGGGTCTACAATTAGTACACCTATTACCTTAAAAATGGATTATGATTCATCTCATCTTCAATGATGGTTTCCGGCCCATGTCCAGATAAACAAAGCGTATCTTTTGGAAGAGTTAATAATTTTTTATGAAGACTATCCATTAGCTGTTGATGATTTCCACCAGGTAAATCGGTCCGGCCTATACTCATATGAAATAATGCATCCCCTGAAAATACAATCGCCTCGTCCTTATCATAATAAGAAACACTTCCTGGAGAATGTCCAGGTGTAAACAGTACATTAAATGTGAAATCCCCGATTTTTAGAATACCTTCCTCTGAAATCACATTTTCTGCGGGAGCAGCCTTAATCTCACCAAGTTGGAAAAATCGCGAACCGTTCAAAGCTGGATTTGTTAACCATTCTGTTTCTTTTTTGTGTACATAAACCGGAATACTAAATACTTCCCGTACCCTGTCCACTGCCCCTATATGGTCAAAATGAGCGTGAGTTAATAAGATCGCAATCGGCTTCCATTTCTTTTCACGAATGATTTGTATCAGCTTTTCTGCTTCCTCGCCCGGGTCGATGATTAAACATTCACCATCCTGCTTGGCATATAAATAACAATTTGTTTGCAAAGGCCCTAAAGGAACTCTTTTCCATGTTTTCTTCATGTCTTTCCCCCTGAAGTATCAGTTTAGTTTCTTTTATTTTACACAAGTGATGGTTTTGTATAAAGAGTCTTATACTTTATTGTTCCTATTCCTTCCAAATCGCCTATAATATCTCGACAAATAATCTGAAAAGAATTAAAATACTATTGAATGCATTTATTTTACAATTTAATGATTTATTGGGTTTTATTACTTAATAATTCCAGGGGAGGTATATGAAATGGGATTGGTAATTATTTTTGGTTTAGTTGCCATTTTGGCTATTTTCGCATTAATCAGCGCCTTTAAAAACAAAAATTTCCTTGGTCTAGTATTCGCTTTGGGTACTGCCGTTGTATTTGGCTGGTTCGCCATCATGACCTTCATTAGAGACGGCTATCCTGCTGTACATTAATTATTGTATACGCTTTACATCTGAAAAAGAGGAATCCTTTAAACAGGATTCCTCTTTTTCGTTCAACAGTTCCTGTCTTCTATAAATAAAGACAAGCATTTAAAATTGGTTTTGTATCCCGATAAATTTGTTCAAATTGTGATAAAGGAAGAGGATTGATTCCTTTACCCAGCTCTAATGTAAATCCAGGCTTCTTGAACTGATCAATAAACCAATCCTTAAAGCCTGCATGGCTATCAATATAGCGAACGGCCTTGTAGCCTGATCTTGCAGTAAATTCCATAGCCATAACAGAGGTGATTTCCGGCTCTTTTTTCTCATATCCCCAATAAAATTCTTCTCCCTGAGTGTGCAGAGAAACTACACGATCGAACCCTTCCTTCTGCACAAGTGCAACCAGTGATTTCACTTCACTTTCTGTTAATGGCTCGATTCCAGGAAAATCTCTTGCTGCTGGTTTTTTGGGCCGTTTTCTCTTTTTCTCAATCTCCCAGTTTGCCGGAAATTGATTATTTAAGTCAATTCCTCTAATATTCGCTTTCCAGCCTAAAAATTCTTCTCTTCCATCATTCATCCTAATTAAATCTTTTTTCATTTTTTCAGATGGACCATTTACTACTAAATCTACACCATCAGGATTCACCATCATAACAAGTGACAAATCACACTCCAGGAATAGCTCCAATGCTGAACATTCTCCTAAATTTGTCCCCGTTGTTAATGCCAGTAAATAATCATTCAGCCACTTCATTAAAACCAAGCTAGTAATCCATTCATTCGCATGCATCGAGGCATTCATATGGACTTTTTTTGGACCAATACCAATTCGCAGTTCCCAAATATCCTGGCCAAGTTCAGATTTCCCGATAGATTTCATCTGCAGGAAAGGATAGATGGTTGTAAGTATTTCCATGTCATTCATGCATTTACTTGATGAATATGGACAAGTCTGATCCACAATACTATGTTGAATTTTCACAGGCAATCTAACAGATTGCTTCGAATTCTCTTCCATACTCTCCATTGAATTAGCTACCTGAATTCTTTCACGTTCTACAGGGTGTGTGATATCCAAGGACGATAACCTTTCCTCCCTTGTCCAATATCCAGGTATATGAACCATATCGCCAACAGATAGCCCATTATTACTAATATGTAAATTACATTCCCGTAAAAGTGCGATCGGTATAGAATACAAAACGGCCAATCTCGATAATAAGTCAGGCTTCTTTATGATGACTTCCATAGAATCACATCCTTTTCTACTCATTTTATGAATACTCCGATCAAAAAATACAGAAGCTAACAGATATTATGTATAGATTCGTAAAAAACAGCTTGATTATAGTTGCCTTTAACTGTATAAGCCTTTTTAGTATGCCATTTAACGGGTATGGGCTGGGGAAAGGCAGGGTGTAGATGGGGCATAGGTGTTTCATAGGTGGGGCATAGCTGCTTTCCTACACACTTCAACCACCTTTCAGGCACTTTTACCCCGGTATAGCTGGAGCATAGGTACTTCATAGGTGGGGCATAGCTGCTTTCCTACACACTTCAACCACCTTTCAGGCACCTTTACCCCGGTATAGCTGGGGCATAGGTACTTCATAGGTGGGGCATAGCTGCTTTCCTACATACTTCACCCACCTTTCAGGCACCTTTACTACCCCGGCATATGGTTTGGTGCGGCTATCTCTGTCCTTTGACAAGTACCTCCTACATCCTCACTCAACTATCCAATTCAAACCGAATGAAAAACAGTTGGGTCAACGAAAAAAAAAGGCATTAACCCGTATTGGATTAATACCTAATTAATTGATTTAGTTAAAAATATCCCTTCAAAGAAAACAAATTCAAAAGGGCGAATTTCATTTCCTACTGACTAATTGTCCGCTCACTCTCCCATAACCATTTAAACCATCTGCCGTGCCCGTCGGTTTCTGCAATCGTATTTTTGTTCAGAATGCCATCCAAATAATAATCCAGATGCAAATATCTATCTTGAATATTATTATAAATATGAAATACCTCTCTCATCTTCCCAATATCCTTGATGGTTTCCAACAGATGCTTTTTCACATCCATTGGCATTTGGTTAGCAACATGTGTATGAAAAATACAAACAGCATGATTCTCTGGGATATCCTGTATACAGTCAGGTAATAGATCAGCGCCATCACCATTTATCAATCTTAAGGAACTCCCCTTCACATAGGCTGCAGCTTTTTCAAACATAGACAGCCGCTCCGCATACTCGGGCCATATTAAGGATTTAAGCCACAATTTTTCGTCCTCAACATTTAAATCAACCGTATGTAAATCCAAGCCAATCCTAATTGAAACTGGCGGCGGTATGAAGGGAAGGTTTGGTACATTTTCTCCTTTTATTTCTGCTGAAATTGTAAGTTTAGATTCTGAATTTCCATAGGTACTTTCTTGCCCATATGTATATGAATAGTGATCCCAAAGAAGCTGTAATCCTGCACTTGTTCCAATTTCAATAAGTGCCAAGGGTTTCTTTGCTATCTCATGAACAGTACAAAAGGCGGGGTACAGGTATGCACATCTTCGCACTTCATTGGTTTGAACCCGTCTCGATCTAAGAATAAATTCAATCTCTTCTCGATAAGTAAAGCAAAAATCCCTAAAAGGTCCATAAGATTCCATATATGCTTTCGGATACTCAACCAAACTAGGATAATACTCTTTCAGTGAATGTTCTTTACCCTTTAACAGAAGATAGTGGACAGCACCGAATAAGAGATTTGGTACTGGCTGACCCTCCCTCGCATTCATACATATCTCTAAAAGCGCTTCATCTCCAGAAATTTTTATAGATAAGTGCTCGTATAGCCTGCTGGAGCCTATACATTCTCTTTCAGCAAAATTTATAAAGGTTTGAGACAGAACACTATTAAACAAATGGAAACCCCCTTTTAAAACTAAATAAATGACACCCGCTGTTTGATTTTGATTGGCTTCATTCACCTATAGCTCCCTCACGATACTTACCATTAAATTCTACATAAAACGGCTGAATGCTTTCGTCCAGACAATACTCGATTCTTTGTCTAAAATTATTCCAGGTTACCATTTCCAATGCCTCTGCTATGGGATAAAAACCTACCTCTAAACTTTCAGGGCTGGTAGTGGGAGTACCTCCAATCGCCTTACCCAAGAATAAGGTGTTACAAATAGAATGGTCTATATTTTGAAAAACACCACAAAATTTAGTTACTACGATATCAATCCCCGATTCCTCTTTTGTTTCTCTTATCGCAGCATCTTTGAGTGACTCGCCTTCCTCGACTTGTCCTCCAGGCATTTCCCACCCCCGGTGCGGACCCCTAATCAACAAAATTTCCCCAGCATCGTTTAATACAACCGTTGCTGCAGATACAATATGCTTCGGCACCCTCATCCCCCAAACCCTCTATCATCGGATTTTCATGTTATACTCATCAAATTAATTTCGACATATGGTTTTTATTTTCCTTTATAAAAACTTTTGCAAATAAAAAAGCACTTCAACAAAATACATTGAAATGCTTCCAAAATTAATTAAATTCTACTAAGTAATTAACGTTTACCTCAGCACGTGGACTCTTAAATCTCTTGTCCTAGTTGCTGCATGATTAAGCCCGCTGCGCCTATAACACCCGCATCATTACCAAGAGATGCAACTTTGATTTCAGTTGATTCCGCAACCCGCGGAAAGGCAAATTGCTTAAAGTATTTCTCAATTGGTTTTAAAATAATGTCCCCAGCTTTTGAAACACCACCACCGATTACGATGATGTCGGGGTTAATCATATTGCCCACATTGGCAGCTGCAAGTCCAAGGTATTTAGCTACCTCATCAAGGACATCCTGACTTGCCTGGTCTCCGCCTATAGCACAATCAACTACGTCTTTAGAAGTGATCAACCCATTTTCGTTAAAAACAATCGAGAGGTCCGAATCTGGTTTCTCTTTAATCTTCTCTAACGCCAGCCTTACGATACCGGTAGCTGAGGCGATCGTTTCAACACAGCCTGTTTTCCCACAGTTACAAGGAGCTCCACCCTCTGGCTGAACCGTTATGTGACCGAGCTCACCAGCTGCCCCACTAATTCCATGCACCAAATGCTTATTAGTGATTACACCGCCACCCACACCAGTTCCGAGAGTGATACAGACTAAATCATTTGTACCTTTTCCTGCTCCCTTCCAAAACTCACCGAAGGATGCTACATTCGCATCGTTATCAACCACTGCAGGAATTCCTAATTCTTTTTCCAGCAACTCCTTTAAAGGAAAATCTCTCCAACCGATATTCACGGCCACATAGATTGAACCGTTCTCAAAATTAACTGGACCAGGAGCACCCATTCCGACACCTACTAAATTACCATCCTGCCATTCTTCCAATTTTGCCCTGACAGATTTGCCGATGTCAGAAACAATATGCAGACCATTTTCTTCCGTTCTCGTTATGATTTCCCATTTATGTACAATGGTCCCTTCTTTATCTATAAAAGCAAGCTTAATCGTTGTACCGCCAATATCAATTCCCAGTAACCAATCTTGTTTCCCCAGCATATTGATTCACCTTTTCGATTGTTTTTGTTTTAGCTGTTGCTTTTCCTTCTCATACTCTATTTCTTGTTTCAAGATTAAAATTGCCGTTTGATAATCTCTGATTTCAATCAATTGAGAGTGAAATAGCTCTCTTAATTCTCCTGCCATCATCTCTAGATCAGCTAATCGATCACCCATGTATATGATGGTTCCAAACCTCTTTAAATATTGTTGAATTTCATATACGGATTTCATTTTTGTCACATTCCTTCCTGCTTCTTTAGTATATCTGAATTTAGTTGTTCTCCTCAAGATACTTTCTTTCTGTATTCCGTCAATTGTGACATTTATAAACAAAGCATATGTATTTAGAGTTACACATATATTGCTTAGGACAAAGCATCCGTCTATTTATCATTTGACATCCATTTAAGAATATATACGTAAGGCAATAATCTAAAGTGAGGAGAGAATCCTTTTGAAAAAATATATTGGTTACCTAATAGTCGGTTTAGTACTCATATTTACCTTTATGTGGTGGAAACAGCTTTATATACAAAGGGATATAGCTGTTATTAAATATTTTCCACTTAATCAAAAGGCTGCGTTTATTAAAACAACCTCTTCCCTTGTCATGCCTAAGCAGGAAAAAGATACAGAACAGTACGATGTTGCGTTATCGACTGAATCTATTTTAAATCAAACAAGTTATCTCAGACAGGATTTCTCACTTCTTTTTCAAAACGGTCGTTTAAAAGAGTTTACAAAGAAATGGGAGCAGAATACAGATCGAATATCCCAAAAGACAACCGTAAAAGCTCATGAATCTTCTTTATTTCAAGTGGTTACCATTCATTATGCTGAGATTCATACGGAAAACGACAAGATTACCAGCTCATTTAAATTAACTGATAGTAATCTGTTTGTCATTGCTTCACGTTATGGACCAACCAAATCATTTCATTCTCCTGAAACCGAGGAACAAAAGGAATGGGCCTTTACCCTGTCTTCTGTAAGTAATTCCAGGCTGACTAAAGTGCTCAATCGCTATACAGATAACAAAAAGATTGATATTACAAGGTATCACGTAGTTCCCCTGACACAGTTTTCGACTGAAGAAAAAAGATTATTAGCCGGATATTCAGAGCAAAAGCGTCTGGAGATTACGGAAAAGCTATGGGAAGCTTTTTATTCCATTTATGTTTCAGGAATAAAAAAACAGGATGGTACAGTCATAAATCCGATAGACAGTACCATCCCCTTGATTTTGCGTAAACAAGACTCAAACAAACTAATTATTCTTATTCAGGATAAATCAGGCAATATACATGAATATTATCAGCAGCTGCCTTAAAGTAAGATAACTATTCGGAATCAAGCTCATTCAGCGTTGTTTTATAATCTTCATTATCCGGTTCCTGATAAACTGCTATTTGGATATAATCTTTAGCTTTATCGATTTGTCCCAGTTGCCAGTAGAGCAGTCCAATATCATAATATGCTTCTGGAAACACTTCTTGCTGTTCAATGGCTTTTAGAAAATACGTCTCAGCCGCTTTCAGATCATATTGATGATACTTTATATATCCTGCTAAAAAATATGCTTCTGGAGCGTCTTCTTCCTTTAGATAGCCTTCGATAAGCTCATAGGCTTTGGCATATTCCTTAGAATTCACATATTCATGAGCAAGAGTGACATCATTATGATATTTATGGTCAGATTCATTTGATGAATACCCATATACTAAAGCTCCTATTGTTAACAAAACGGTCAGGAGCAGCGCACCCATTTGCACGGCAAGCTTAGGATTTTTCGGCAATCTGACAATCGCTGCTGCGAGGAATCCACCTATTAAACCGCCGATATGGCCGGCACTATCTATAGCATCTGCAGAGAATGTAATAACCAGGTTGATGGCCAAAATTACAATCACATTCCATCCCATTGTTCTGAAAAAGAGATTGGGGTGGAGTATACCAAACAATAGCAAGGCACCGAGTAAGCCAAATATCGCACCACTGGCACCGGCTGATAGATTGGGCATCAAAATAAAACTTGCTACCGAACCAATAAAGCCTGCAAAAAAGTAAATAACCAGAAATCTTAAGCTTCCATAAATACGCTCAACAATAACTCCGACAAAATACAAACTTAAGGTGTTCAGAATCAAGTGTGTAAATCCAATATGAAGAAAGATGGGTGTGAAGAATCTCCACCATTCCCCTTCCATAATCAATGGGTTATACTTTGCACCAAATTGGATGAGGGTTTCAGTGTTTGTACTTCCGCCACGCATCTCGAGTAAAATAAACACAAGAACTTGGATGGCCATTAACAAGTATGTAAAGATTGGTTTGCCATGGCTAAAGATTTGTTCATCTTGTTTCTGCTTTTGGTAAGAAGCAGCCAAAGCATCTTCTTTAAGATGGTTAATTTCATTTTCTTCTATAAACTCATAATCCCTGTTGACCACTTCCAACGGAAACCCCAGAAAGCTTTCCAATTCCGTCAAAGATTCTTCCATAGCCTCTGTTTGAAAAATCATGGTATCAATCGTAATTTTTGCACGACTTTCGTTTGAGTATCTTCCAAGGACATCCGAATAATCATCAACCGGAGCATATTGACTAACATAAATGGTTTTAACCGTTAGTTCCTTCCTGGAAAGAAACCTACGAATCTTCTCTGCATTCTGCAGTACAAGATTTCGGTCACGCTTCATATTATTGGACCAATCCAAATCTTCTCTTTTTATACGGATTAGGGGATCTATCCGACTCGACTGATTTTCAAGCCATATTTCTTGCTGATCAGTGGATGCAGATATAAATCGATACCCTTTTTTCGTAATCAATTGATTGATAAAGGACCAATAGATATATTCTTCTTTAAAACTCACGGATTCCCCTACTTTCTCTCCCTAAAAAGTTTCTATATCTATTTTATCATTACGTAAGAGGAACAGAAATAATTCCTCTGGTCATTATGTTTGATCTTGCACAGTTTTAAAAATTGGCAATTCCATTAGAACGGCTATAAGGATGTTGCGCAGTACTTGATTCTTCATAATGGAAGACCTCTTTTGAAACACTATATACCCTATTATGCCAGATACGAAAATAATTAAGAATTTATTCATGTAAAAATCCCTCCTGTATTACCATATAGTTTGGTGAACAGGAGGGATTTTTATTCTACTTATAGTAACTGATCAAGAATTGGATTCATCGTTTCTTTTAATACTTTAACAGAATGTGAAAATTTCTCTTGCTCATCATCTGATAATTTCAGTTCGAGGATATCAGAAATTCCTTCACGGTTTACTATCGCAGGGACACCTACATACACATCTTCTTGTCCGTACTCCCCATCTAGGAAGGTTGACACTGTCAAAATGCTGTTTTCATTCTGAAGGATGGCTTTTGTAATACGAACCAGACCCATGGCAATTCCATAGAATGTTGCACCTTTTCGATTAATGATTTCATAAGCTGCATCACGTACATTAATAAAAATCTTATCCAAATCTTCCATGGAATGATTAGGTTTATCTTTAATCAGTTCGTTCATATTCTTTCCGCCTACATTGGCATGGCTCCATACAGGTAATTCTGTATCCCCATGTTCTCCAATGATATAGGCATGGACATTTCGAGGATCCACTTCAAAATAATCGCTTAACATAAATCGAAATCTGGCCGTATCAAGAATCGTACCAGAGCCAAGTACGCGATGTTTAGGAAGACCTGAAAATTTCCATGTTGCATATGTAAGGATATCAACTGGGTTCGCAGCCACAAGAAAGATCCCATTAAATCCATTAGCCATAATTTCTCCAACAATGGATTTAAAGATTTTCATATTTTTTTCAACTAAATCTAAGCGTGTTTCACCAGGCTTCTGATTCGCTCCTGCAGTTAGAACGATAATGTCTGCATCTTTACAGTCTGAATAATCTCCGAACCAAATTTTCGTTCTATTCGGTGCAAATGGAGTTCCATGATTCAAGTCCATTGCATCGCCTTCTGCTTTATCCTTATTTAAATCAATTAAAACAAATTCTTCAGCAATTCCCTGATTTAACATAGCGAATGCATAGCTGCTTCCAACAAAACCTGTACCAACAAGGACAACACGATTTACATTCTTTTTCATTAACAAAAACCACCTTTTCACACTGCATACAAGCTCTTTATACCCTAGTATTATGTGATACTATACCAAGTTATTATACAAAAAATAGTGCTTATCAGAATTGAGCTTAGATTTACAGTTTCGTTATTAATCCAGTTAATTCCTTTCCTTTTAACAGTCCGTGTATTGCAGTGCACTTTTTTCTCCGTATGAACCGAACAAACTGGGCATATATATTCGACTTGCAGGAAAGCCCCCAGTAAGGTATCCAGAATACTGCCCAGAAATCCGAATGCACTCAGTAGGAGAATTGTTGAAAATGACAGATTAAACAGTATACCTGCTATTACTGCAATGAATATGGAGCCAAACAGCCCGGCCAGAGTTCCATGGACTGAGACTGCCCCTGAAGTACCCCGTTCACATCTTTTCAAACTGATTATATGGATTGGGTCAGATTTACTCAATACTCCAAGTTCAGATGACCATGTATCAGAAGTAGCTGCTGAAATTGATACGATAAAGGAAATTAACCAGATATCCGAACCGTCAGATATAAAATAAAATAAAGAACTTATACCAGCAGGACCGCCATTTGCTGCCACCTGGGCCCAATTTCGCCTGCTTCCGTTTGCTAATTTTTTATCAATACTCTGCTTAATTCTTTTTTTGTAGCTGGAAAACAAACTAGATGAGGAAAAAAACAAACCAATTAGCAGTAAACCTTCCCATCCAAGTCCTATAACAATCGAAGCTCCCAAAAGAAATGCTGCGAGAGCACCGGATTTACTCAGAGCTTTAAGCCGATAAGCCCCGTAGGAGCCGATAGCAACAGCGCCATAAATGATTAAGTTACCCACAATTTATTACCCCTTGTTCTGTGAATAGATGGTCGACAGGGATGTCGAACTCTTCTGTATGGATATCATCTCTTATTTGCATCATAAACGCCAGCGAAAGTTTGATTCCATAAAATGATGTCAAATAACGATCATAATAGCCGCCGCCAAATCCAATCCGATATCCAGATGTTGAGAATAGGAGTCCCGGAACAACCATTATATCGATTTGGTCGGATTCTATCTTTTGTGTTTTATCCGGTCTGGGCTCTTTTAAGCCACTATAAACTGACTCAAGTATCGTATTCGGATAATAGTCATAAAATTCCATTTGTTTTGTATGTGGATAGCATTTTGGAATCACGATATTCTTATTCTCTTTCCACGCTCTCTCGATAATCCCTTTGGTTTCAATCTCAGGATGCCGAGAAATTGTGATTCCGATTGTCTTTGCATTCTTCCATATATCATGACTAAATAAGTATTCGACAATTTTAGATGTATATATATCCCGCTCGTATGATGGAAATTCCGCTAATAAACTCCGATAAGTCGATCTCAATTCTCCCTTTAACATTACGTTAAATCCCCTTAAATTCTATATAATTCCAAAAAAAACAACAGGAGAGAACCTCCTGTTGTTTTATTTTGTTTCGCGGTGTGCAGTTGTACGCTTCTCTCTTGGGCAATATTTTTTAAGCTCAAGACGATCAGGATTATTACGTTTATTTTTTGTGCTGATATAATTACGCTCACCGCACTCTGTGCAAGCTAAAGTAATGTTTACACGCATGTGAGTCCCTCCAGTTCATTCAAAACTTCATTTTATACGACTTTTCTATAATATCACCTTTCACTAATAAATGCTAGTCTGATTTTTGACCAAGTAATCAAACAGCATAACTTCCTCTTTATTCTTGCCTGTAATTATCCAATTAGAGACCCCCATTTTTACTCCGGGCTCAACTAAAAGCTTGTACATCGTTGTACAGACAACTAGGCCTCTGGCTAAAGGAGAGTGGATAATTTGGCCATTTTCCATTAATTCGTACACCGCTTTTTTATGTTTTCGTTCCATTATCGATATAGATGCACAATCATTTCCATTTAATAAGCTTATCGTATTCTTACCATATAAATAGATTAAAGAATCCGCAGGACTATAAAAACTTGCTGATACTTCACTGAAGGCCTCATGGACAAAAAATATCTTCATCTCAAGTGGCCGATCCCCATCATTTTTGCAGACTACATCTACTCTATCGAAATAATCATTATTTGTTAACTGTACTGCAGCAGATATCCCCTCTTGATCTTGATCGTTTTTGCACCAAAGATAGGGTACAATTAATCCGGATTTATCATCGACAAGCCTTTTACAGCTGGCTTTTTTAGTATTTTTATTTAAAGAGTCTAACTGGTCCATGCGGTCCCACCCCTTTCATTCATCTTGCCTTCTTTAGCGAACCACTAATATCTTCCATTAAATCCTAACACTCCATGAACCAGATGACAATGAACGCAAATTGTCGAAGAAGCACTACCTACTTCCAAATTATGAGTAATACTTCCTTTTTCATATATTTTTACCAAAATCAAGTGAAAATTGTTGTACAATAGGGATTGTAATTTAATTTGGGAGGTATTCATGATAGTCATTATGATTTGTTTATTTTCTCTATCTGCCTTACTGTTCTTGCTATGGTTATTTTATAAAGGACAGGAAACTAAAGTAGAAAAAGAGATTGAACAGCTTTCATTAGAGCATGTACAGGAAATGTATATAATAAAAAACGAATTCGTGCACTTGAAGAGGAAATCCTGCACGAGGAATCGTTATCAGAGGTATCTTTTTTAACTAATTCCTCGCCCATACACGAGGTTATTCAAAATCAGGTCATTCATTTGTACAAACAAGGATTATCGATTGAACAAATTTCCAGACAATCTGCATTATCAAACAATGAGGTAATTAGAATCCTTGAAAGTCAGGGAGGCGATCTTCATTGAACCGACCATACATATCTGGAGCAGCTGCAGGTATTTTTTTAGCCACAAGCGTATTTACGGCATATTATCTTTCTGCAGATGAATCAACAGCTAAAAGGGTGCCTCTTTCAAGCGAGGACGCTCATAAAACTCTACAGGAGGATGGTTATCATGTTTTATCAAAAAGTGAGTGGGATGACTATCAAAAGAACCTTCAATCTATTAATCAACTAAAAACAGAAAATCAACAAAGTAATAAAGAAGAAACTGTAGCCATTAAATTATCGATTAAGCCTGGAATGGCTACCGACGAGATTATCAGCCTTTTAAAAGAGGAGCGCGTGATTGAGGATACTGAAAAGTTTTCTACCTACTTGAATGATCGGGATCTCACAAAAAAGATTCAGACTGGGACCTATACAGTTTATAAAAACATGGACTATGCTGCCTTATCTGCCATTTTAACGAAGGGTAAATAGTGCATCAAAGTGGCAGATTTTCAAACTGGGATGACCTTTGCGATAACATCCCAGATTTTTCTGTTTTGATCAATACTCTCTTCCCCTGAATCGATAATATCGGCTTTTTCAATCAAATTTTCCATCGCTTGATCAACAAAACCGGGTAAAGGCAGTTCTTTTATCGCTTTGGCCATTTTTTCTGGATAGATATGCCCGTAGATTTCAATAGCCATAGAGAGCTCAGATACCGATAATTCCCTTCCGTATTTCTTTTGATAGTTTGCTTTCAGTTTCCTTGCCAGCTTAATGGCTGTTTTAGGGTTTGGGATGATGGATTCCAATTCTTTATTATTGTCTATATGAACCGCTTTTTCACTCAGAAAATAGGTTATAGGTACTCCGTCCACTTCTACTGTCTCTTTTTCCTTCATTCTTCTCATTCTCCTTTTATGAATAAATGTTATTTTCTTATATCCAAGTCACCAATTTATAAACCTCTTTAAGAATTGTCCGTTAGTCAGATAAAGCTAGAGTTTAGTTAAACACTTTTTACAGCCTCAATAAAACTGTTATACATACTTATCCACCTTTCCTCATAATATGTACAAGTTACTAATACATAAGAAGATGGAGTGAAAGCGTGAGCGGACATATTATGTTTAGTTATTTTTTGTTAGGAATAACATTAGCGGCACCCATTGGTCCGGTTAACTCAGCCCGAATTGATAAGGGGATCAAAAATGGTTTTTTACACGCCTGGATAGTAGGCGCAGGATCTATGATTGCGGATGGAATATTCATGTTATTGGTCTATTTGGGTTTTGTACAATTTATTACGATTCCATATGTCCAGATTTTCCTGTGGCTCTTCGGAGGATTTGTTCTTATTTATACCGGAATTGAAAGCATTTTGAGGGTCCATACACTTTCATTAGAAGATTATCGTACGAAGGACTCGTTATCGAAATCTTTTTTAACTGGATTTATAATGTCCATTACAAGTCCATTATCCATCCTCTTTTGGATAGGGATATATGGGTCGGTTCTCGCTAAAACAGTTACTTCGTACGGAACAAGCTCTCTTCTCGTATACAGCTTGATGATTTTCCTCGGCTTAACCTTTTGGGACATTACCGTTGCCTTTCTAACAACCGGGTTCAGAAGATTTTTAAATGACACTAGCTTGAAAGCTATATCAGCCTTTTCAGGACTTTCTCTAATCGGTTTTGGGGCATACTTTGGTTTTCAGGGCATAAAGACACTGTTTTTTTAAGCATTAAAAATAGGCACAAGAAAAAAATGGAGTACCCTATATGGGAATCTCCATTTTTATTATCACAATTCTATTCATTTAAATGATAGTGTCTTCCTTTAATCATATAAAGGGTTTCTTCCGCCATATTAGTTATATGATCGCCTATTCTTTCATAGTGGCGGACAATAAACAATAACTGAGAATTTTCGTTAACCGTAGCAGACTCAGGATGCTTCATTTCAAGTATTTTACGGATTTCCTGTCCATATAAATCATCCACTGTATCATCAAGCTCTGCAAGTTCCTTAGAAAGGACAATATCTTCCTCCATAAAGGATTTATTGAACATATCAAGCATCTTCATACAAGTGGCGTGCATTTCGCCTACAGCCTCATTAACAAAGGGCTTTTCTTCCTTTGATAATCTAATCGCAGTTTTGGCAATATTCTTTGCATAATCACCAACCCGTTCAATTTCAGAACCGATTTTAATAGCTGAAACAATATGCCTTAAATCCGTTGCAACAGGCTGCTGCTTTGCAATCATCAAGATAGCCAGTTCATCAAGCTCTTCTTCCATTTTATCAAGTTTTTTATCATCCTCTATAACAGAAAGTGCTAGCTCTACATCATTTTTCAGCAATGCTTGGTACGATTTATTCAAGGCAGATGAAGCAAAACGTTCCATATCTATTACTTTAAGCTTTAATTCCTTTAGCTCGCTCTCGAACTTTTCTCTTAAAACCATTTTTTATTCTCCCTTCAAAATGATCTGGCTTATCCAAAACGTCCTGTTATATAATCTTCTGTTCTCTTATCATATGGGTTTGAGAAAATCTTATCTGTCTTGTCATATTCAATGACTTCACCATTCAAGAAGAAGGCAGTTTTGTCAGATATACGAGCTGCTTGCTGCATATTATGCGTAACGATAATAATACTGAATTTCTCTTTCAACTCTTGTACGAGTTCTTCAACCTTTAATGTTGAAATTGGATCTAATGCGGAAGTCGGTTCATCCATTAATATCACATCAGGAGAAACGGCAAGGCATCGTGCCAAACAAATACGTTGCTGCTGTCCGCCTGATAGTCCGTTGGCGTTTGTATGCAATCGATCCTTAACTTCGTCCCAGATTGCTGCGCCACGTAAGCTTTTTTCTACAATTTCATCCAATTCTTTTTTGTTTTTAATACCATGTATTTTAGGTCCGTATGCTACATTTTCATAAATAGACTTTGGAAAAGGATTTGGCTTCTGAAATACCATTCCAACTTTTGTCCGTAATTCTTCAACTTGAAAATTTTTATCAAAGATATTCTGTCCCCGGTAAAATATATCACCAGAAGTACGAACACTTGGAATAAGCTCAATCATTCTATTTAATACTTTAATATAAGTAGATTTCCCACATCCAGATGGGCCAATAATGGCTGTAACTTCATTTTCATTAATGGCAAGATTAATATCCTTTAAAGCATGGTGATCACCATACCACAAATCCAAACCCTGTGTATCGTAAACAAGTTTACTAGACTTTTCCGTTTTAGCCGGGTTGGCTTCTTTTAATTCTATCATCTCAATTTCCCCCTTGGTAATGGTGATTTCACTTAAGACACAGATGCCTTTTGTTTTGTTTTACTTTTGCCGCCTTCAAAATGTTTTTGGATAATTTTTGAGAATAAACGTGCAAGGAGATTAAAGATTAATACCATTATAATCAATACTGCTGCTGATTTAGTTGCGATTGCCGTTGCATCCGGAACAATTCCTTCAGAATTTAATTTCCAAATATGAACAGCCAATGTCTCTGCAGGTCTGAATATATTAAAAGGATTAACCGGACTTGTTAGATCGGCTGCTGTATTCAAGATTGGTGTTGTCAATCCTGCTGTAAAAATTAACGCTGCTGCTTCACCAAAAATACGACCGGCTGCCAGGATAACTCCCGTTATAATTTGAGGCATTGCTGTAGGAAGAGCAATTTTTACAATTGTCTGCCATTTGGTAGCCCCAAGTCCCAGACTGGCTTCTTTAACGCCGGCTGATACCTCTGTAATTGCCGCTTCACTGACACGTGTTAAACTCGGTAAATTCAGGATCGTAATTGCTAGTGCCCCTCCGATAATGGTGTACCCCCAACCTGTAGCTGTGACAAATACCAATAAACCAAATAAACCAACTACAATGGACGGGAGAGATGCCATCGTATCAATACATAACCGGATAAATGTTAATAACTTTCCGGGTTTGGCATACTCCGCCAAATAAATACCTGCGCCTAAGCCAAGCGGTACAGAGATTATCAGAGTAATAATTAACATATAGAAAGAGTTAAATAGCTGATATCCTATTCCCCCACCAGCATCTATATTGCTGGAACGACCAGTTAGAAAAGATGGATCCCAGAAACCCCAGCCCTTTTTGAGTATTTCAAATACTAAATAACTCAATAAAATAATGACAAAAATAGCAACGATATAGAAAATACCCGTCCAGATTTTATTTACTGTTCTAGCGCTCATTTCTGTGCCCCCCTATTCCCGATAAAACGAATAATCATGATGAATAAGAATGACATGATTAAAAGAATTAGCGCGAGGCTCCATAATGCATTATTCCATGCAGTTCCATTCATTGTATTAGACATGTCCATCGTTAAAATTCCAGTTAACGTTGCCGTGGGATCATTTAAGCCAGTCGGCAATTTAACCGTATTTCCGATAACCATCTGAACGGCAAGTGCTTCACCAAAAGCACGGGCAAGCCCCATAACGATTCCTGTAAAGATGCCATTCTTTGCGGCAGGAATGATTACTCGGCTGATTGCCTGCCATCTCGTGGAACCGAGCCCATAGGAGGCTTCCAGAAGTTGTGGCGGGACATTTTTTAACGCATCTGTTGCCAAGCTTGCAATTGTCGGTAATATCATGATACTAAGTACTATTATCCCGGCTATTAAACTGAATCCCACTCCGCCGAATGTATTTCTAAGTAGGGGAACTAATAAAGTCACACCCAGCAAACCATAAACAACGGATGGAATACCAACCAGCAATTCCAAAACCGGCTGCAAGACCTTTTTTCCGAATTTCGGGGAAATAAAGTTCGTAAATATTGCTAGAGCTATTGCAATAGGTGCACTGATAACAATAGCACCAATTGATACAAGTATAGAACCAATGATAAAGATCAAAGCTCCATATTCCCCATCATTGGGACTCCAGTTTGTTGAGGTCAACATCTCCACGATAGAGATATTACTGTTTGTAAATGACTGAATACCTTTTCCTGTTATAAAAACGATAATAGCCAAAGTTGTTACGACGATTAATAGTCCACATAATGTAACAAGAATCCGACCGATATATTCACTCTTCCAATAGTTGATTGGTTTATGATCATTCAAGCCTTTTCGCTCCTTCCGACAAACAGATGATAACCAGGCTGTTTGACTTCCTGTTTACTTTATCCTTGGGATTATTCTTTATTTTCTAGCTCTAACATTGGAATGTATCCCATTTTTGTAACGGTTTCAGCAAACTCATCACTCCTAATGAAATCCATATAACCTTTAACAGCTCCGCCTATTTCTCCTTTCGTTACCATATATTCATAGGACCAAAAAGGGTAGCTGCCATTTACCACATTCTCAATTGTGGGTTCAGCTCCATTAATAGTTACCGGTTTTAAGGATGAGCCTTTCCCCTCAGCTAGGTAGCTCATAGCCAGATAACTAATAGAACCAGGTGTGGAATTAATCGAGTTTTCTACAGCACCATTAGAATCCTGAGTTGTTCCAACCCCTGTATTCATGCTGACATCCTTCATGATTGTTTTTTCAAAGGCATATCGGGTGCCTGATGATTCTGGTCTGTTCACGACATTTATTTCTGAATCAGCTCCGCCAACCTCTTTCCAGTTTTTAATTTTTCCGGAGAAGATTCCTTGGATTTGTTCAATTGTTAAATTATCTACATTGGCATCATCATTCACCACTATGCCAAACGCAATACCGGCTACTTTATAATCGACCAGTTCTTCTGCTAATTTCTCATCTTCAATTTTATCTGCTGAAGGTAGATCAGAGTTTCCGATATTGACTGCACCACTCGCCACTTGATTTATACCTGTTCCGCTTCCACCGCCTTGAACAGTAACCGATACATTTGGATTTTTCGCCATAAATTCAGTTGCTGCTTCATCTGCCAATGGTAGTAAAGCTGTAGAACCAGCTGCATTTATGATTCCTGTGTATCCTTCTTCTTCAGAGCCGCTTCCCGCCTTTGCTCCTCCTCCATTATTACTGGTACAAGCTGCCAGCAATCCGATTATAAGTATCAAAGTAATCATAAATGCTGTTTTCCTTCTACGCATTTCCAATCCTCCCATATACTTTGGCTATTTATTTGTAATTTTTAATTTTCACCCTTTACATTTTCTATAGTAAAGATAAAGTTTAAATACTGTGTTAAAGAATTGTAAACGTAGTGTAAAAAATCAAAAGTTTATTGTAAAGATGACTGCAAAATCCTAGAAACCGCACTATTTATTTGTAATAATAATCCAAAAGAATGATACTTACCTAAATTATGCTGGCAGTAAATAAAAAAGGTCTGCCCCATAAATCAAGGCAGACCCAATTTTCTATTAATCTTTTATTTTTGTTTAGCTCGTTCTTCTTTTAATTCATAATATTTTTCATAAACTTCTTTTGCGATTTCGAGGTTCATTTTATGTCCTGACGAATTTTGGTAAGCCCATGGTACTACTACACTCATGGCAATTTCCGGGTTATCGGCAGGAGCATAGGTAACAAAGGTTATATTATAGGTTTCTGGCTGTACAGTACCCTTTTCCCATTTAGGTCCATCATAAAAGGCTTCCGCTGTACCTGTTTTACCTGCTGGTTTATAGTCAGCATTTCCAAAATAAGAGTAGGCGGTTCCTCCGGTGGATTGGGTAACTTGTCTAAATCCTTCCTGGACACGTTCAATCCATTCAGTTTTCATTGGAAGAGTATTCATCACTTCTGTTTTAACCTCTTTAATAACCGGTCCAAGCGTATTATCTTCATCATCATCCACTGGCTCACGGACTTGTTTTAAAACATGCGGTTTTATACGGTTACCTCCATTTGCAATGGTAGAAACATATTGAGCCAACTGCAATGGAGTATACGTATCGTATTGGCCAATGGAAAAGTCCATTAATAATCCGGCACCCTGCGAGGATCCTTTATAGCCGATTTGTTCACCAGGTAAGTCTATACCTGTTTTAACACCTAAGCCAAATTGACTGTAATAATTCCTCATTGTGCTGAATGCTGAGTTATTAACTTTCAGAGAGCCTCCCGGAACATAGTTTCCTTTACCAAGAGCAATCGCTGTTTTAAACATGTAGACATTGGAGGATACTTTCAGTGCTTCAATGTCACTAATATTCCCAAAATTCTTCCATGATTTTTTAATTGGCGTGGCTTTAATCTTCATTGGTCCATCATAAATGACTTGTCCAGGTTTTATTGCACCGGTCTGGTATCCCGTTAAAATAGTTGCTCCTTTAACTGAAGAGCCCATGGCATAGGATGAAGTAAAAGTTCCCAATGCCATATCATTCATTTGCATTTTTCCATTATCATCGGCTGCATATTGTTTACCAGCCAGAGTTAGGAGTTCACCAGTATTAGGATTCGTTACAACAACAAAAGCACGATCGAGATATTTTGTATTCCCGCTTGCTTTCTTTTCCTTCAATTGCTTTTCAATAATTTCTTCTGTGGCTATTTGAAGATCCATATCAACTGTTAATACAAGATCCTTACCTCTTTGTCCTTCAGAAATAACCTCCGTGCTGACAATATCGCCGGATGTATTAGTTACATTTCTAATTTTCTCCTGTTGACCGCGTAATAAATCTTCATATTGCTGTTCTAAGTAGGAGGTTCCAACTCTATCATTTCGACTGTAGCCCCGAGCTAAATAATAACTTGTTTTATCAGAGGGCAATCCTTCGCTGGCACTTGATACTTTACCTAAAACAGATTTAAGCGTATCGCCATACGCATATTTACGTTCCCAATCTGTTGTTGTATCAACGCCTGGAAGAGATTCAATCTGCTCATTAACTCTCGCTACCTCTTCATATGTCGTTCCTTTATTTTTCACAATTTGCGGAGTTAAATAGTAACCGGCAATAAACTTGCTATAGATCGCCAGCACTTCCAACTCACTTTGACTGTAATCTATTTCTTTTTCAGTAATTCGCTCAAGCTGTAATTTGTATATATCATCATCTGTCAGCTTTCCATCACTTAATTGCTGATATTCTTTTTCTGTTACTTTCTTTTTAGCAGCTTCTGGGTTATTTAAAATCCAAAAGTCTTTCATATCCCTTTCACGAACTTTATCAGTATCAACCTCAATTAGCTTGGAAAGTTTTTCAGCAGTTTCAAGCATCTCTTTGCTTGAGGTTTTTTGTGTACGTGTGTAAGTTATCGCATATAAAGGTTGATTATCAACGATGATTTTTCCATTTCGATCATATATTTTTCCCCTCGGCACAGAATTGCTCACAGTTACATCCTCTGTCCGCTCTATTTCACGCTTATAGTCATCTCCATATACAATCTGAACAATTCCTAAACGGAGTATTAATGCAGAAAACATTACAAATACTGCAAAAAACAGTAGATTCAGGCGAACAGGTACATGTTTTTTCTTTTTCTTTTTTCTGACTTTCACTGTCCCCATCCCTTCTAATACACATTTCTTATCATTTTATTATCAATTTTTAAAGATTAACAGAAGTAAAAGATTCCAGCAACTTTTAGTTTCTTACATCTTGATGTCTTTTACAAAATAATAAACAAACAGATGTCCGGACCCTAATAATAATAGCAATATTTTGATGCCGGTACTCTCCGGCAAAATTTTAATGAACAATATAAACATAAGAATCGATGCGGCTCTTCCCATATTTAAAAATAATTCCCGGATTACCACATATTCGATACGATGTTCCCCCGCTTCCCAGGATCGTCCTATTACATCATACGTGACAGACATATAGGGGACAAGCAATAAGGGATAAGCTACTGCAAGAATAGACGCATATGTAAGCAGTTTAGTGAATGACACTTGATATATCAGAAAAAAGATTGAACCATAAAGGAAAATGGCCCCCACCAGCATCGACCATTTTCGGTAACGAACCTTTATATATCTGCTGACTAAAAAATAAGCAATAAATGATACTCCTGAACTAATTAATCCATATGTACCTAAAGCCATTTCGCTACCCGTTTCGACAAATACAAAAACGGAAACAACAAAGAGAAACGTCCCTTCCCTTAGCCCCTGCGAAAAATTAGCATACGTAATTCTTCTCCAATCTTTATTATTTTTTCTTTCATCAAGAATACGCTTCAGCATATACTTCCCATTAGCTGCTCTGCTTTTTAATAAGAAACTGACAAGTACTGCCACGATAAACAAACACAGGGAAACTCCAAAAATGAACAGATAACCATTGTTATCAGTCAAAACCGTAATAATATATCCCGCAAAAAAAGGACCAATCATTCCGCCGATAGACCCAGTTATCCCTTGGAGCCCATTAAATGTATCTCTAGTTTCAGGTTCGGTAATTTCGAATGTCATGAGATTATATGCAAGCCAATAGAATCCATATCCTATTCCAAGTAAACCACCAATCAGAACAAGATAAAGGTGAGAGGTAGAACTGAATGTCAGGACCGCTATATAAAATGCAGCTAAAAACAAGATTCCAATCCTCAGTACAATAATACGATCTATGCGTTTAGCCAATTTCCCAGCTAAAATAAAGGTAACTCCCTGTAGGATTACAACGGACAGATTATAAATCCCCAGATTGATCAATGCCTCAGACTGTTTCCATAAATAGATATTGACAAAAGTATTGGAAAGAGCCGTACTCAATGAATAAAGTGCTCCAATTAACAAAAGGATATAAAGTTCTTTATTTGTTTTTATTTTATTGACAAATTGATTATCCATTTTCATAAAAACTCCCCTTCACTTCCGGTTAGTTTTCCTGTAGATAATCCTCTTATGTAGAATTAAATCATTTGGTATTTGTTAACAGCACAATCCTTTATTTTTTGCACAAAAAAAGATACAGGAAACGAATCGGATTCATTTCCTGTATCCACACTTATTATACGATTATTTTGCTGCTGCGTAGCGCTTAGAAACTTCATCCCAATTTACAACATTCCAGAAAGAATTAATGTATTCAGGACGACGGTTTTGGTAGTTTAAGTAGTATGCATGCTCCCAAACATCAAGACCTAGGATTGGTGTTTTACCTTCCATTAATGGAGAATCCTGATTAGCAGTGCTGGAAAGTTCTAACTCACCATCTTTAACAGTAAGCCAAGCCCAACCGGAACCAAAACGAGTTGTAGCAGCTTTCGCAAACTCTTCTTTAAAGTTTTCAAAGCTTCCAAATTTAGCTGTTAGTGCATCAGCTAATTCACCTTCTGGTTGTCCGCCCCCATTAGGAGATAGAATATTCCAGAATAATGTGTGGTTAGCATGTCCACCGCCATTGTTTCTAACAGCAGTACGAATGCTTTCAGGTACAGAGTCGATGTCAGCTAAAAGATCTTCCAAGCTTTTTGCTGCCAATGTTTCCTGTCCTTCTAAAGCATTGTTTAAGTTAGTCACATACGTGTTATGATGTTTTGTGTGATGAATATTCATTGTTTCTTTGTCGATATGAGGCTCCAACGCATCATACTCATACGGTAATTGTGGTAAAGAATAAGCCATAATTCTCTCCTCCTAATAATTGTAAGAATAAGTACTTTCGGGCAATTCTGTAAGTTCGTGTGTTACGAAAGTCTTTATCTTTAGATTAGCAATTGAAACCGTTTATTTCAACCTTTATGCCTTATCAAAGCACTCGGATAAAGAAATACACAATCATAATGGTCTGAATGATAAATTTGGTTATCACACTGCCGACAAATCCAACGACAGAACCCATACCAATTTTCACTGCATTTTTTAGCGACTGTTTATGTACCAACAATTCAGCTATGACTGCACCTAAAAACGGCCCCAGTATAATACCAAGAAAAGGAATAACAAACGGTCCAATCAGCAATCCTATCGTACTACCCCAAACACCTGCTTTTGAACCCCCAAATTTCTTAACACCAAAAAGATTAACCAAATAATCTGCACCAAACAAAAGTAAAACAAACATTCCCTGTACAATCCAAAAAAACCACGAAAACGGTTCAAATGAAAAGAATACCCCATATAAAAGCATTCCACCTACTATAAATAGAACGCTTGGAATAATAGGATATATCAATCCTACAAACCCAATAATAAATACCAGCCAAATAATAAGCCAATTCATCCAATCCATCTTCGACACTCCTCTCAAATACCCTAATTCAATACACACTTAACACTTTTTCGATTTGTTTCGCTATAATAAGCAGAACTTTCTTGTCTTATCGACATAAGCCAGATAGAATAAAGAATGAATTTAAAAAAAGGTGTTGTAGCCCATGAATATATTCTCACAATTTATTAAAAGTCTATACTCGCCAAAGCATATTGCGTCCTTTCGCTTTCAGGGTATAGGGAAAGCCATCCTCTATGCTTTTTTATTATCTCTAATAACTATTTTACCATCATCGATCTATCTTACAAATGCAATCCTAGATGGGGCAGATCATATGGCAAAAACATTAACAACAGATTTTCCTGAATTTGAAATTAAAGATGGCAGACTTCATTCAGATGAATCATTACCTGTCATTATTAATGATGATGTAGCTACGTTCCATTTTGACAGCACCGGTAGTTTGAATGCAAATGATATCACCAGCCCTACCGGAGTAGACTTTGGAATTCTAAAGGATGAATTTGTCATTGCTGCAGACGGGGAATCACAAACAATTCCTTATTCTATGATACCCGGTCTTGAATTAACCAATGAAAAGGCCAGCGATTATATTAAATCTGCAAAAACATCTTTATACATAATAATCGGTCTATGTATGTTAGTCATGTATCTATTTACAACAGCAATATTCTTCTTGGAGATTACACTTCTAGCCTACCTTACCGGCTTATTTGTAACTTCCATGAACAGAAAAGCTACTTTTGGACAGCAGTGGAGGATAGCCACTTACAGCTTTACATTAGCCGTAACGTTCTTTACGTTTATGAATTTTATTCAGGTTCCTGTAATAGGTGATGTTTATGTCAAATGGTTTATTACACTAATGATGATCTACCTGACTATTAAAGAAATGCCTATTCAAAAAAGTAAACAAAAGACCGTACAATCATAAAGTGTAGCCCTTCCGAATTTCTGCGGAAGGGTTTATCTTTAGCCTCTAGTATTAAATGCGGGTCATCCAGGTCAACATGTCCTCTATTCTATCTAAACGTTAGCTCTAAAAAAATCCTTCAAAATCAATTCTATTATCTCTACTAACTTCATATACTCTAGTAAAAGATGGAGGGAGTGCTAAAAGAGATGAAAAGAATAATCCTGTTTATCGGCTTTTGTATAGTAGCTTACTCGATATATTTTGATATAAGTGTAGGCACCCTTCCTGCCTACTCCTCCGAGAATATGGATAAAATGAATGAAAACTACTATAATATAAAAGTAGAGCCGGGAGATACCGTTCTTTCTATAATAGAGAAAAATGAAGGTACTATACCAGTACCGATTGATCAAATGATTGAAGACTTTTCTTTATTAAATAACGGAATGAAACCGGAAGAAATAGAAATCGGACAAACTTACCGATTTAAAAATTACTAAATAGCCAATTCATAATCAACTTTATTGTTATTTTAGCTAAAACGCTGATACAATAATTTAGAAGATAATATATTTATTGGTATTGAGGCAGACAGCCTAAAAGGAGAGAATGACCAGTGAGTGAACTAATACATCGTACAAAAACCCGCCCCGTAAAAGTGGGACCACTGACTATCGGTGGCAACGATGAAGTTATAATACAAAGTATGACGACAACGAAAACACATGATGTAGAAGCAACAGTCGCGGAAATAAATCGTTTAGAAGAAGCGGGCTGCCAAATTGTACGTGTAGCTTGTCCTGATGAACGGGCTGCTCATGCAATTTCTGAAATAAAAAAACGCATTAATATACCTTTAGTAGTTGATATTCACTTTGACTATCGTCTTGCTTTAATCGCGATTGAAGGCGGAGCTGATAAAATCCGTATTAACCCGGGCAATATTGGCAGACGCGAAAAAGTGGAAGCCGTTGTAAAAGCAGCTAAAGCGAAAGGGATTCCAATTCGTATCGGGGTCAACGCAGGATCTTTAGAACGTAAAATCCTTGAAAAATACGGTTACCCAACTGCAGACGGTATGGTTGAGAGTGCTTTACATCATATAAAAATTCTAGAAGACTTAGACTTCCATGACATCATTGTATCAATGAAAGCATCTGATGTACGCTTGGCAATTGAAGCCTATGAAAAGGCAGCACAGGCCTTTGATTATCCACTTCACCTTGGAATCACAGAATCCGGCACGTTATTTTCAGGAACGATTAAGAGTTCTGCCGGCATAGGTGCCTTATTAAGTAAAGGTATTGGGAATACTTTGCGTATTTCTTTAAGTGCTGATCCGGTTGAAGAAGTCAAAGTAGCCAGAGAGCTGTTAAAAGTATTTGGTTTATCAGCCAATTCCGCTACCTTAATATCATGTCCGACGTGCGGACGTATAGAGATTGATTTAATTTCCATTGCTAACGAAGTGGATGAATATATTCAAAAAATTAAAGCTCCAATTAAAGTGGCGGTATTAGGATGTGCCGTTAACGGACCTGGCGAAGCAAGAGAAGCAGATATCGGCATTGCTGGTGCTCGCGGAGAAGGTCTATTGTTCCGCAAGGGTAAAATCGTTCGTAAAGTACCAGAAGAAATAATGGTTGAGGAACTAAAAAAAGAAATCGATATCCTTGCTGAAGAGTATTACGAAAAACAAAGAATTGAAAAAGAAAAAGCAAGCCTGTCTTAAATTAAGCAGAAGCAATTCAGGTTCGAACCAAAAACTTTAAACTTTATTAAAGGTATGAGAATTTATTCTTTTGCCTAGTATATGTAAACAAAGAACTTCAAAATAATAATTATTTTGAAGTTCTTTGTTTTATATCTGTTATTTATGATTGGAGGGATTGGATAAAAATCCAACCCCTAAACTATTTGAGATTTGAAAGCCCATAAACGATAGCATGCCTACTGTATTAGAAAAAGGGATATACCAAAAGACCAGCAACAACAGAAAATACACCAATTACTATTGCTGCTATCCCCATCATACGCGATTCAGTTTTCATCGCAAAAATCCCTGCGACAATGCCAATTGTTCCAAAAATCACCGGCATAAAAAATAGAGAGGCAATTGACAAGGCTAACGCCACTATACCAAAGCTGCTAGCTTTAGAAGTGGTCTTATTATTATTTCCTGTTTGACTATGACGTCTGTATTCAGCAGAATCCATAAATTCTGCTCCGGTCTCCTCATGATAATTTAGCTTTTGACACACGACTTCATTTTTAAATTTATCTCTTTTATTTCTTGCATTCCAATGTCTTTTTGAGGCTGACAATAGCATTCCCTACCTTCCTTTATTGAAGCCTTCCTAGTTTGCTCCATAAAAGGCTTACTCATAAGCAGAGATTGTTGCATGAATCTACAAAATTTAGAAAAGCAATTTGTCGCATTTTGATGTAAACTACATACAAACATATTTTGGAGGAAATGCTTCATGTCAAAACCTAAACGTTTTGGAATAGATATTGATGGTACCATCACTACACAGGATTCCATGCTTCCTTATATCAACAAAGCCTTTCGCTTACAATTAACATTAGAGGATATTAACCAATATGAATTTTATCCGTTTGTAAATGTTCCAGAGCATGAATTTGATCTTTGGTTTCAAAAACACGAACCCATCATCTATTCTGAATCACCTATGGCAAAGGATGCCAAACGAGTTTTACAGGAATGGAAAGAAATATATGAACTGTTTTTCATCAGTGCCAGAAATCAAACTTTATTGCCGGTTACAAAGGAGTGGTTCAGTAAAAACGATTTACTGTATCACCACATCGAATTAATCGGTACGCATAATAAAATTGCAACGGTAAAAAAACACGAAATCGATCTTTTCTTTGAGGATAAGCACGATAACGCTGTTGCAATTGCTGAAGAATGTGAAATTCCAGTCATCTTATTTGACGCACCTTATAATCGAATGGCTATCCCAAACAATGTGATCAGGGTGGAAAATTGGGCAGAAGCCTATCAGTGGGTAAACCATTGGACTAAGGAAAATCGGTAATAAAAAGGAGCCACTCTCCAATCGCAGAATGGCTCCTTTCTAGTTACTTTGTTGTATATTCTCCTGCAAACAATCTGGACATCTTCCGTATATTTCAAATTTATGTCCTGAAATATCATATCCTTTAAAATCCTCTGTTATTTTTTCCATTGGACATAACTCTACATTACGAGTTTTTCCGCATTCCATACAAATGAAATGATGATGATGATGATTTCCAACACAAGCAAATCGAAATCTTTTTTCACCAGATAACTCAGTGGTTTCTAGAATCCCTAAGTTTGCATACAAGGATAAATTTCGGTATATCGTGTCATAGCTCATACCTGGGTACGAACTTTTCAATTTTTCAAGGACTTCTTTGGCTGTTAAATAACGATTGCTCTTCGAAAAAAGTTCAAGCATGTCTTCACGCTTCTCAGTGTATTTGTAGCCCTTATCTTTCAAGAGTTGTATTGCTTCTTTAACATCCATCTTCAGATACCTCCTTACGCAGTCATTCTCCATTTCTTGATAAAAATTGTGATTAAAAGAATGATAATTGCCAATACAACGATTGTACCACCCGGAGCAAGATTTAAGTAATAGGATGTGAATAATCCGCCTATTACAGCCAATTCTCCAAACAGAATGGAAATAAAAATGGTTTGTTTAAACCCCTTCGCTACTTTTAAGGCAGCCGCTACCGGTAAAGTCATTAATGAAGAAACAAGCAGGACACCCACAATTCTCATAGAAATGGCAATGACCAAAGCAACGAGCACGATAAAGATAAAGTGAATCGCTTTAGCCGGTATTCCGGAAGTTTTAGCATGCTCCTCATCAAAGGATAAAAGGAATAATTCTTTATATAAGAATATAACAATTGCGATAACAGCAATACTGATTGCCAAAACAATCCATAAGTCTGTCCGACTTACCGCACTGACACTCCCAAATAAATATCCAAATAAATCAGTCGTGAAGCCATTAGCGAGCGAGATAAAAATCGCTCCCAACCCTACTCCTCCGGAAAGAATGATTGGAATGGCAAGTTCCTGATAATGTTTATAGACTGAACGCAGTCGCTCTATAAAAAGCGATCCCGTTACCGAGAAGGCCATCCCCATATATAAAGGGTTGATAGGACCCAGTGCAGGCACTTCCTTACTTAGTAACAAACTGAATGCAATTCCAGTCAGGGTTACATGGCTAAGGGCATCTGCAATTAAGGAGAGTTTTCGAACTACAATAAATACACCCAACAGCGGAGCAATAATACCAATCACAATCCCCGCTAGAAAGGCATTTTGTAGAAATTCATACTGAAACATTGATAACATACTACTTCCTCCAAATTAATGATCATGTGTTAATGTATAAACATCATGGCCATAAAAAGCTGACATATCCTTATCATCTAAATGTTCATATTCACATGTATTCCCGTGAAAATGCAATTGTTTATTTAGACATGCAATATGAGTGACCTTTTCTGTAATGGTACCAGTATCGTGAGTAACCAAAATAAGTGTCAATCCAAGGTTACGGTTTAAATCGTAAAGCAGGTCATAAAAATTAGTAACATTCTTTACATCTACACCAACTGTAGGTTCATCCAGTATTAACATAGCAGGATCGCTGACCAGTGCTCTTGCAATGAATACCCGTTGTTGCTGACCGCCCGATAATTCTCCAATTGGTCTTTTGATGAAATCCTGCATTCCTACTTCTTTGAGCGCTTTCACCACTTTTTGGCGATGAGTTTTATTATAGAAACGAAAAAGTCCTATTTTCTTCGTTAATCCGCTTGCTACAACTTCTTCCACTGTAGCTGGGAAACCACTGTTAAAGGAATTGGCCTTTTGTGATACATAGCCAATTTTCTCCCAATTTTTAAATTTGTTTATTTTCTCACCGAATAAGAAAATTTCTCCTTGCTGTACTTTATTTAATCCAAGCATCAGCTTCAGCAATGTTGATTTGCCAGAACCGTTCGGTCCGACAATAGCTAGAAAATCTCCATCCTTGACGGATAAATTAATATCTTCCAGAACGTTTTCTCTCTCATATTTATAAGTAACATGTTCAATTTTAATTAAGTCATTATTCATAATCGGCCACCTGTTAATAAGAATGATTACGATTTACCTCAAGTAGTATACAGGACAATTTCAGTAAAGTAAACACATTTACTTAATATTGTATAATTTAGTTCATTTTTTTCTGTCCTTTTCATATGGTAAACATGGGGTGGTAATTTGAAGCTATTTGAAAGCATTGTTAACTTAAAAATCAATCGTATCACTGCCAGTGAATTGCTTGATTTTGCCGGGCAGAATGGTTTAACTTTAACAAAAACGGAAGCTGAGGAAATAACCAAACTAATCCGGGGGAAATCCGTTAATATTTTTGATCAGACTGAACGAAAACAGCTTTTAAAAAATATCGAGAAAATTACCGGTGCTGAGAAAGCGCAGAAAATCGAGAAAATATTTTATAGCATGATCGGAATTTAAAAAGGAAGCAGTACATCTGTACTGCTCCCCTTCTCTTTATACCGTTTGTCCAAGCATGGAAGCTTGAAAATCTACCCAAGCTCCATCTCTTAGCATATCAATTTCATGTTTATACGGTGCTTTTTTGTTTGTTTTATCCGTACCTACAAATGGAGTCTCCAATATTTTTGGTACAGAGCTTAATTGTGGATGATGGACAATGTAATGAAGAGGCTGAAAACCAATATTTCCATACCCGATATTTTCATGTCGGTCTTTTCTCATTCCACATTCATTTTTACTGTCATTAATATGCAGCACTTTAATACGATCTACACCGACAGTTTTATCAAAATGATTTAAAACGCCATCAAAATCATTCACAATATCATAACCCGCATCATGCGTATGACAAGTATCAAAGCAAACACTCAGCTTATCATTGTGTGTAACTCCATCGATAATCATCGCTAATTCTTCAAAACTTCTTCCACACTCTGAGCCCTTGCCGGCCATCGTTTCTAATGCGATTTGGACTTTTTGATCAGGGGTAATGACTTCATTTAATCCCTCGATGATCTTTTTAATACCTACTTCTGAACCTTCTCCGACATGAGCACCTGGATGCAATACAATTTGGTAGGCCCCCAGAGCTTCCGTCCGTTCGATTTCCGAACGAAGAAAATCAACACCCAATTGGAAAGTAGCGGGATTTACTGCGTTACCGATATTGATAATATAAGGAGCATGGACAACGATATCGCTCATTCCATTTTCCTCCATATGCAATAGGCCTGCTGCAATATTTAAATCCTCGATTTTCTTTCTTCTTGTGTTTTGAGGAGCGCCTGTATAAATCATAAATGTATTGGCACCATAAGAAGCTGCTTCTTCACTTGCGCCTAAAAGCATTTTCTTTCCGCTCATGGAAACATGTGATCCAATTTTAAGCATCCATTTGCCCCCTTTTATCTTTTCTTTAAGCGTCTTTCTCTCTTTTTGATTTTTTCTACTTCTGCTTTAACTTTCTTTTTATAGCCAGGCTTTACTTTACGTAAATGCTTAGAGAATTTACCATAATTCTTTACCTCACCGGCTGCTTTAGGTGAATTTTTACGTTTTTTACGCTTATTGCGGTCATCAATTTCAACCCATTCACCTTTTACTACGTCACGGTTGCTGAATGTTACACCCATGGATTCGAGTTTATTCAGAGCTTGATCATCCTTCTCTTCATAAAGGGTAACAGCGACTCCGGACATACCTGCGCGCGCTGTACGGCCACAGCGATGGATATAGAAATCCAAGTCCTGAGGAAGTTCATAGTTAATCACATGACTTACACCTTCAATATCAATACCTCTTGCTGCTAGGTCTGTCGCTACAACATATTGATATTTAAGAGCATTAATCTCTTTCATAACCCTTTTTCTTTCTCTTGCCGGTAAGTTACCGTGTAGTCTTCCTACCTGCAATCCCTTTTCAAGGAGGGCATCTGCCAGCTCATCTGCGTTTTGCTTTGTGTTAGCAAAAATAAGCACAAGGAAAGGATTTTGAAGTTCAATAATTGACTTAACCAATTGAACCTTGTCTCGGTGTCTAACAGGAACGAGAATGTGCTCCAATTTTTCTACAGACACTTTTGTCGGATCCACATGGATATGTTTCGGATTGTTCATATACTTTTTCAAGAATGGCTGTAGCTTTTCTGGAATTGTCGCAGAAAATACTAGCATTTGCAGCTTAGGAGCCATCCTTGAAGCGATTTTATCCACATCTTCCATAAATCCTAAATCAATCATTAAATCAGCTTCATCAACTACTAAAATATCGGCAGAAAAAACACTCAACGCATTTTCTTCCGATAAATCTTTAATACGACCAGGTGTACCGATCACAAGCTGTGGTTGAACGGTGAGCTTGTCAATTGAACGTTGTTTATCTGTTCCACCTACATAGCTTTTTATATGAATTTGTTTATCTTCAGGAAATTTCTCATTCAAAGAAACAGCAGCTTTATAAATTTGGGCCGCTAATTCTCTCGTCGGTGCCGTAATTACAGCCTGTACTTCCATCTTTTCCTGATTGATTTTAGCCATGATCGGCAATAGAAAAGAATGGGTTTTTCCAGTGCCAGTTTGTGACTGCCCTATAATACTCTTACCGCTAAATACAGCTGGAATGACTCTTTCCTGTATGATTGTCGGCTCCTTAAATCCTACCTTCTCAACAGCTTCCAATACATATTCGGGTAACTTAAACATTTTAAATGAACTCATTTTTTACCAACTTTCTGACATGCTTACAAGCTTTTTAGCAACTATCCTTCTCATATTACCTTATGTGAAGGACTAATAACAAGTTTTTGTAGATTAAAAGCCTATTCTTTCATATATTCGCACTTTACCGTCCCTAACTGACATATTCTATTATGGGAACTTAAGTAAAATATTGAATAGAAAGGAGGGTTAAATATGCCGCCTATGAGACCACCCATTTTCGGCCCGCCACGAGGACCAGGCTTTATCAGAGGTTCTGCCCCACCACAATTTAATACAAGAGGATTATTCGGTCCACCTATGCCAAGGAGAGGAATTCCTTTTGGAGCAGCAAGTGCTCCCAAGCAAGGAGGAGGATTTCTGGCTTCTTTGTTTGGCAGAGGAGGAGGTTCCGGCTTGGCACAGGGTGCCGGTACAGCTGCTAAAGCTGCCGGAGGAGGTTCCACTTTAACAAATTTTATGAACAGTACGCAAAAGGTGTTAGCAGCAGGGGAACGTGTGGTACCAATGGTTCGCCAAGTTCAGCAATATGGACCTTTAATTAAAAATTTACCATCCATGTGGAAAATTTATCGGGGATTAAATGCAACTACAGCAGAAGATCAAGAAGAAGCTATCGATCAGGTCGACTCAAACATTTTGGAGTCATCCAACCATATAGAATCTTCAGCTTCTCTTAAAAGCTCTAAAAAGGAAAAGAATGAATCTAGCGAAATAGACTATTCACACGAGCTTCCTGGAAGCACAATAATAAAATCGAAACCTCAAAATGTGAAACCATCCCTGCCAAAGCTTTTCATCTAACTATATAGCGCCCCTAAAAGGAGCGCTTTTCTACATATGCAATATCTCCCGAAGGATTTCTTTTTGTAAGTTTTTAATCACTCGCTTATAATATAAGAAACACTCCATCTGTCAAACAGACATGGAGCAAGGAGGTTTTTTTGAATTAATGAAAGTAGTTAAAATTTCCCCAAGAGGATATTGTTACGGCGTTGTTGATGCGATGGTTATCGCCAGAAATGCCGCTTTAGATAAAACTTTGCCACGCCCTATTTATATTCTGGGTATGATTGTTCATAATCAGCATGTAACGGAAGCGTTTGAACAAGATGGGATTATCACCCTCGACGGCAAAGACCGTAAAGAAATAATCGAGAAGGTTGATTCCGGCACTGTCATCTTTACTGCTCACGGTATCTCACCTGAAGTAAGAGAAATTGCCAAACAAAAGGGGCTTGTAACGATTGACGCAACCTGTCCGGATGTAACAGCAACTCATAATTTAATTGAAGCAAAAGAAAAAGAAGGATATGATATCATTTATATCGGTAAGAAAGGCCACCCGGAACCTGAAGGCGCCGTTGGTGTAGCCCCGGATATCGTCCATCTCGTTGAGTCCAAACAAGATATTGATGACCTCACAATTGAAAACGAGAAAATCATTGTGACCAACCAAACAACTATGAGTCAGTGGGATGTTGCCGACTTAATAGATGAAGTTAAGAAAAAATATCCTGCAGCAGAAATTCATAAAGAAATTTGCATGGCTACTCAAGTCCGTCAGGAAGCTGTTGCTGAGCAAGCAAAAGACCTTGACGTTCTTATTGTAGTTGGAGATCCTAAGAGTAATAACTCAAACAGATTAGCACAGGTATCGGAAGAAATCGCCCATACAAAAGCCTATCGAATTGCTGATGTCAGCGAGTTGGAAATAGAATGGATTAAAGATGCTCAAGTAGTTGGTGTAACAGCTGGAGCATCCACACCAACACCTATTACCAAAGAAGTCATTACATTCTTGGAACAGTTCGACCCGGCTGATTCATCGACATGGAAAACGGAAAAGAAAGTACCTCTTTCCAAAATATTACCTAAAGTGAAAGTGAAATAATGCAATAGCTACAAAGAAAAAAGGACCCAGGGGTCCTTTTTTCTTTGTATTACTCTATCTTCAGGCCTTAACCGCTCGAGTCATCATAAGACAGGACGTTTTGGTCACAAAGACGTGGCCACACAACGTGGCGTTCTTAGTCTTTGTTCCTCAACCAATCGTCTCAACTTTTTAGTCAATCCAGCTTCGACGGCTAGAAGCTCAGGACATAAGCATGACCTCTACAGGAGGAAAGAACACCTCCTTCCGAGCCCCTGTCTTATGCTCCTCGCGGGCCTACAGGATGTAGGTCATGAAGACGTTGCCACAGGACGTGGCGCTTTTAGTCTTCGTTCCTTTTACAGCCCTTCAGCCTTTTATGTAATCTAGCTTCAGGGCCTAGGAGCTCGGGACATAAGCAAAGCCACTGCGGGGGAAGTGCATCCCCTACGTGCCTTTGTCTTATGCTCCTCGCTCCTGAGCAAGGCCCTTCAGCTTTTTATTTAATCTAGCTTCGACTCCTAGTCCCTCGAGTCATAAGGATAGCCTCTGCGGGGGAGGAACATCCCCTCCGAGCCTCTCTCTTATGCTTTTCAGAGGCCTACAGGATGTAGGTCACAAAGATGTTGCCACACGACGTGGCGTTCTTAGTCTTTGTTCCTCAACCAGTCGTCTCAGCCTTTTAGTCAATCCAGCTTCGACGGCTAGAAGCTCAGGACATAAGCATGACCTCTACAGGAGGAAAGAACACCTCCTTCCGAGCCCCTGTCTTATGCTCCTCGCTTCTGGGCAAGCCGCCTCAGCTTTTTAGATTACCTGGAATGGGTTTGTGTCTATTTGAGATGCTATGAATTCTATTTCATAGCCGGAGTTTTTGCATAGGGATGTCATTTTTTTGGCGACGCCCTGTTTCATAATTTTTTCAACATTATGGCCAGGGTCAATGATATTCATCCCTTCTTGTTTAAAATCAACGGCTGTATGGTAATAAATATCTCCAGTAATAAATACGTCAGCACCAGCAAATTGAGCTGTTCTTACAAATTTATCACCGTCTCCGCCTAAAACAGCTACCTTCTTCACTATCGCGTCCAGATTCCCGATTACACGAACAGAAGTTACATCCAGTGCCTGTTTGACATGCTCTGCATATTCTCTTAAAGACATAGCCTCTGAGATAGCACCTACTCGACCTAAACCAAATTCCTTACCTGACTCGTTTTCAAGAACATACAAATCGTAAGCGACTTCTTCGTAAGGATGAGCTTTGAGCATTGCTTTTACGACTTTGTTTGTAATAGATTCCGGAACAATTACTTCTATTTTTACTTCTTCTACGTATTCAAACTCGCCAGAAGACCCAATATACGGATCTGCCTCTTGATTTGGCTTAAATCTACCCGTGCCTGATAGGGTAAAACTGCAATGACTGTAATTGCCCAAATTGCCTGCACCAGCTTTTCCTAATGCTTCACGCACTTCAGTTTCAGCTGAAGTAGGCGTATATACGGCTAATTTGTAAAGTTTTTCTCGATGGGTAACCTTCAAAACAGAAGTATTCTCTAGTCCCAATGCATCAGCAAGCATATCATTGACCCCGCCCTCCGCGATGTCAAGATTCGTATGCGCTGCATACAGAGCAATATCATTTTTAATTAATTTTTCAATCGTTCTCCCTGCAGGCTGATCAGGGATGATTTTTTTTAATGGCCGAAAAATTAACGGGTGATGTGCAATTATTAAATCTACACCTTGATTTACAGCTTCATCAACCACTTCTTCCGTTACATCCAATGCCACAATAACTTTCTTTACTTTTTTAGCAAGACTACCTACCTGCAATCCAATTGGATCTCCATCCTCAGCTAAATATTTGGGAGAAAAGCTTTCAAAAAGCTGGATGACTTCATAACCATTCGGTGTTTTCATTATTGAAGCGCCTCCTCTACCAACTCTATGGATTTTTGGATTTCTTCTTTCTTTTCCTGAGTCCGTTCGTTTTCACTGGACTCTATTTGTTTCAAAATCTTATTCCAATGCTTTAACTCCATTGTCCACTTTTTCATAAAGATAGGATTCTTTTCTTTCAATAAAAATGGCCCCATTAATTCTGCTGCTTCAAAAGGTAATTCTCGATAAGACTTCAATGGCTCTCCTTTTTCCGCTACTAAAATTTCATATATTTTTTCGTCCTCTTCCAGGATTTCTTCCGCTTTCAATTCCCAACCCTCGGCAATCAGCCATTTCCGGATAAACTGAGCACCAATATTGGGTTGAAGAATTAAGGTCTCCCGTCCTGATAGTTTAGATTTTCCGTTTTCTAAAATACTCGTTATTAAAGACCCACCCATACCGCATATTGTAATGGATGTTACTTCTCCATGAGATATGACTTCCAGCCCATTTCCTTTACGAACGGATATAGAGTCTTCTAGCTTAGATTCCCTCACCTGGCTTAACGCAGATTGAAACGGACCTTCCACTACTTCTCCTGCAATAGCTTTTTGCACGATGCCTTCTTTAACTGCATAGCAAGGCAAATAAGCATGGTCAGATCCAATATCAGCCAAAACACTGCCCTTTGGCACATAGGAGGTTACTCGCGTTAATCTTTTTGATAATTTATCTACATTCATTACTTCATACTCCACTCTTAATAGGAATTCATTTATTTCTTTAGTATAAGAAAACTCATCCCCTATTGCAAAGGACTTTCTTCAGAACATATTTTTCAGCCAAAATATTCCTCCTTGTTTCAATATTTTGGTTTAATAGAGATAGGAACGTGAAAACTGAAACTATATCAACATCCAAACTATAGTAAAGCAGGTGCGTAAATGAGAAAAAGGTGGGTAACCGGTACAATCCTTATCATTAGTTTACTGACAACGTTTCTATTACTCGTTGGCTTTATTCAGGGTACCAGGGCAGTTATAAACCCTAAGGAGATTAATCAGTATAAAACGGTAAAAGAGAAAGAGCCGCTTACTAAAAAAGACACCACAAAATTGTCTATTGTTGCTCTTGGCGATTCTTTAACTCGAGGTGTTGGCGATGATAGCGGAGATGGATATGTAAAAAGATTAAGCACCAAATTAACAGAGGACTATAATCAGAAGATTAGCTTGTCCAACCTCTCAATCAGCGGAGCTAAAACAACCGATTTACTAACCCTTCTTGATACTTCAGGCACCAAGCATACTCTTAAGAATGCTGATTTAATAGTTATGACAATTGGAGGAAATGATCTCTTTCCCGGTGTCGAAACATTAACAACCAACCTCGCTGAATATACACCAGATACAAATACTTTTGTTAATAACAGCAAGAAAATTATCGAGATAATCCGGTCAAATAATGCGGATGCACCTATCTATTGGATCAGCCTGTACAATCCCTTTGAAGAATTCAAGGAATTAGGGGACACGTCTAAGTTTGTTATTGACTGGAATCACCAGCTGCAAACATTAGCTACCCAATACCCCGAATTACATATCATTCCGGTATTTGACTTATTTCAGGGTCAAGGAAAAAACTTTTTGTACACGGATCATTTTCATCCAAATAAAAAAGGCTACGAGGCTATATCAGAACGATTAATCCAGTCCATCGCAAGCCAACAACAGTTGGGAGGGGATTGATTAATGAGTCAATCTGTATTAAAAGTAGATCATTTAACCAAAGTCATTAAGGGAAATCACCTTGTTGAAGATATCAGCTTTGAAGTGAAGCATGGAGAAGTTTTTGGTTTTTTAGGGCCTAACGGTGCAGGTAAGACAACTACCATCCGAATGCTGGTCGGTTTAATTAAACCAACAAAAGGAACCATTACAATTGCTGGTTACAACCTGCGAACATCATTTAAGCAAGCCATGCGCCAGGTAGGCTCGATTGTAGAAAACCCCGAGCTCTATACGTATCTGACAGGCTGGGAAAATCTCAAACAGTTTGCCCGGATGCTCGGAGATGTCCCGGATAACAGAATCGAGGATATTATAAGGCAGGTAAATCTTGAAAGCAGAATACACGACAAAGTTAAAACTTATTCTCTTGGGATGAAGCAACGCCTTGGAATTGCCCAAGCGTTACTAGGAAATCCGCAATTATTAATATTAGATGAACCTACTAATGGCCTTGATCCATCGGGAATACGGGAATTACGTGAATTTGTCCGTTATTTAGTTGAAACAGAAGGTATCAGCGTATTTATATCCAGTCACTTATTAAGTGAAATCCAATTAATGTGTGACCGGGTAGCCATTATCAATAAAGGAAAAATGATTACCGTTTCTACGGTTAAGGATTTACTTGATCATTCCAGAGACAGGGTCGAGTGGAAGGTCACTCCTATAAGAGAAGCATATGACCTATTGAAAACAAAAGAAAACATACAAGATCTACAAATAAAAGATAATCTGCTGATTTGCAGTTTACAATCGGATTTAATCAGTACATACAATCGATTATTGATTGAAAATGGGATTAACGTACATTCTGTTTATGAAAAGACATTAACCTTAGAGGATCTATTTATGGAGCTGACAGGGGGAATCAATCATGATTGAGTTCGGTAAACTCGTATTTAACGAAGCAGAAAAAATAATTAAAAAGCGGCGTATTGCGGTTATCATCCTAATCCTGTTAGTTCTGATTCCAATTTTCCTTTATGCTCAAAACCAACAGACAAAAGAAACTGAGAAACGGATGGGTACAGATGACTGGCGCGTTGTTCTTCAGCAGAGAATTGTCGAAGGTCAGAACCGCCTTAGCAGTACCGGGATATCAGAAGAGTGGAAACATTATTTAAGCATTCAGGTTAAACAGCAACAATACTATTTGGAGCATGATATTAATCCAAGCTCTCCGGGTGCTCCAACATTTGTAAGGGAGTTCCTAAAGCAGGGAATCGGCATGTTTATACCTTTACTCGTGATGATAGTGGCGATTGATATAATCAGCGGAGAGCGCAGTGACGGCACAATAAAATTATTGCTAACCCGACCTGTGAAAAGGTGGAAGATTCTTTTAAGCAAATATGTGACACTGCTCCTATTTATTTCATTAATTGTTTTAATTGTTATAGCTATGGCTTATTTGTTAGCTGGAATATTCTTTAATTTTTCGGGCTGGAAATTACCGATAGCGACAGGGTTCGAATATGCTAATGGCAACTTGATTACTGATTCCATCCGGCTCATTCCACAGTGGCAATATATTTTAATGTCAGCAGGACTCGTTTGGTATGTCAGCGTTATCGTAGGTACAATCGCTCTTATGGTCTCTATACTGATTCGTAACACGCCTGGTGGTATGGGGGTTATGTTTGCTTCCCTTATTGCAGGCGCTATTTTAAAAGGATTTGCAACGGCCTGGGATGGGGCAAAATATATTTACAGTGTGAATATGGAATTAATCGACTATCTATCAGGTAGTATGCCCATGGTTGATGGAATGACTTTACCTTTCTCCTTGTCCATTTTAGCAATATGGGGACTTGGCGCCCTGCTTGTTTCCTTTATTGTATTTACCCGACAGGATATGCTTAGCTAATGTAAAGAACTTTCCACTTAAGCAAGCTTATTCTCAAATAACAGAAAAAGACAAAAACAGGCTAAGGAAAACGAAATCGTTTCCTTAACCTGTTTTTAAAATAGGGAACCTCTTTTAGAGTCCCGCTCGTATACTTATTTTAAGCCAGCTATAAACTCAACCATATCGTCAACTTTGTCTTCTGGGACAAGTCCGCCAGGCATCATGCCTTTACCATTTACGATACGATCTTTAATAAGCTCTTTATCCGTAACCCCAGTTAGCTTCGGACCTGCTCCACCTTCATAATTACCGCCATGACAAGATAAGCATTGTGCTTTATAAATGTCTTCAGGTTTATCAGCACTTGCTGTTTCTTCTGTTTTTCCACCTTCTTCTTTCTCCTTGGCCATTTTATCAGCATCCCCAAGGCCCTTAATGGATAAGAAAAAGACTAGTGTAAGACCAATCACCATAATTAAAATGTATGGCATAAATGCATTGTTTTTCATAGTAGTTCCCCTCCCCTATGTAAATACTAATTAACCATCAACTTACATTTACCCTTCTTTATTTTACTGTAAAAACCAATTTTGGAAAAGTTATAACTTGCATTTTCTTCAAAGTTTTCCATAGTTTCTACAATTCAAATCAATTTTCGGGATAACATTCCCAGTCAATGACATGGTATTTCTCTATATTCCACCCCACTGAAAACTCTTTACATACACTCCCCTAAGCCAGTTTATTGATTTCAAACAACATTAATATGTACTGATAAACCGAACCACTCGAGGTCAAAATGAAAAGGTCTACTTTATTACAATAAAAAAACAGCTCTACTTAGAAAATCCAGTAGAGCTGTTTTATTTTCAAACCAATTTATGGTATATTCTATTCTAAGAAATCCTTAAGACGTTTACTGCGACTCGGATGGCGTAATTTACGAAGAGCTTTCGCTTCGATTTGTCGAATACGCTCACGTGTTACACCAAATACTTTACCAACCTCTTCCAATGTACGGGTTCTGCCATCATCTAACCCAAAACGTAAACGAAGAACATTCTCTTCACGGTCTGTTAAAGTATCCAATACATCTTCCAGCTGTTCTTTCAATAATTCATATGCTGCATGATCAGAAGGAGATGTGGCATCCTGGTCTTCAATGAAATCTCCCAGGTGAGAGTCATCTTCTTCACCAATTGGTGTTTCTAATGATACAGGTTCTTGAGCAATTTTTAAAATCTCGCGAACTTTTTCCGGTGTTAAGTCCATTTCTTCAGCTATCTCTTCTGGAGAAGGCTCGCGTCCTAAATCTTGAAGGAGCTGTCTTTGGACCCGGATTAGTTTATTAATGGTTTCTACCATATGCACCGGAATACGGATTGTTCTGGCTTGGTCAGCAATAGCACGAGTGATAGCTTGTCTGATCCACCATGTTGCATACGTACTGAATTTGAAACCTTTACGGTAGTCAAATTTCTCAACTGCTTTAATTAACCCCATATTACCTTCCTGAATCAAATCAAGGAACAACATGCCGCGTCCTACGTATCTTTTCGCAATGCTGACAACGAGACGAAGGTTAGCTTCCGCCAGACGTCTTTTCGCTTCTTCATCGCCTTCTTCTATACGCTCTGCCAAAACAATTTCTTCTTCAGCAGATAATAGATCAACACGACCAATTTCCTTTAGGTACATGCGTACAGGGTCATTAATTTTTACACCTGGAGGAACACTTAGATCATTTAAATCAAACTCTTCTTCTTTTTCAAGTTCCTGAGTCCCTGGATTATCATCAGCATCACTTTCATTCACTATATCAATACCCTGTTCTCCAAGATATTCATAAAATTCATCCATTTGTTCTGAATCAAGCACGAAGCTGGAAAGTCTCTCTGCTACATCCTCATAGGTAAGGCGGTTTCGCTTTTTCCCTAGCTCTGTAATAAATTCTTTTACCTGATCTAATGTCATTTCTGTGTTGTTATCTACTTCTTTTTCTTTGGAACGTGCTGACTTTTCAGCCATTTGTTCCCCTCCTTCTCAATCCACTTCTTATTTAAAGTCATAAAGAATTTCTTAACGAGATGAGCTCGATTCCTAATTCGACAGCACGGCTTGTGTCCTGTCTTCTTGTGGCCTCAAGTAGCTCTGCCTCTTTTTCCTTAATGACTAATAATTTTTGATATTTAGTGATTTGGTGGACATAATCATTTAATTCCTGTTCACTCGGATCGTGATTATAGGTCATCATTTCGATTTCTGTTACAATCTTACGTAAATTTGGATCCGGAAGAAAATGCAGAAACAAACTTGTATCAGCTTCGTGGTCTTCTTCATAAAAAGCAAATAAATACGTAATAATGGCCTGGTGATCATCCACTATCATCTGATTTTCTCCAAGCATTTTTTGAATACGAAATGCAAGTTCACGATCATGGAGCATTAAAGCCAGCAAAGTCTCCTCTGCTTTTATATAAGCAGGTTTCATCCGATTATCCCTACGCACAGTAGCAAATGCTTGCATTTGGTTATTCGGATTAGGAGAGTTTTTTGCCTTCTTATTATGTTTACCCACTTTGCTCTGTTGATTAAGCAAAGAATCAAGAGAAAGTGTGAATTCTGTAGCAATTTGCCTCAAATAAAATTCTCTTTCCACTTCACTATCAAGCTTTGCTGTTTCACGAAGGACTTGATCGATGTAGTCCATCTTATCTCCTTCGTTTGCAAAGTTCTTCCCTCTTTTATGGTAAATCATTTTAAAAGAGATATACGTATGAGCGGCCCCTATTATATCATTTTGGAATTTTTCTTCTCCAAATTCCTTGATATAGTCATCGGGATCATACCCATTAGGCATGACTGCAATTTTCACCTGACAGCCGCTCTCCCGGATCAAATCAGCCGTTTTATTTGCTGCCTCTATCCCCGGGGCATCCGAATCATAACAGATGATAATGGTATCTGTACTTCGTTTAAGCAATTGAAGGTGCTGTTCCGTTAATGCTGTACCCATCGTTGCAACACCATTGTGTACCTCTGCACGATCTGCAGATATACAATCAGCAAATCCTTCAAACAAGATAGCTGCGCCTTTTTTTCTTATAAACGGGCGAGCCAGATGATAGTTATATACTATTTTGCTCTTGTTAAATAGAGGTGTCTCAGGACTATTTAAATACTTTGGTTCATCACCGGCTGCAAGCGCTCTTCCAGAAAAAGCAATTGTTTTACCTTGCCTGTCAAAGATCGGAAACATAATTCTATTTCGGAATCGATCGAAATAATTCTGTCCGTCTTCCCGTTTAACCAGCAAACCTGCTTTTTCCATACGTTCGATTGAAAAGTTTCGCTTCTTTAGGAAATTATGCACATAATCCCAGGAATCCAATGAGTACCCTATCTGAAATTTTTCTATGGATTCCATTGTAAATCCACGACTCAGCAGATATTCCAGGGCGTCCTGACCCTGTTTTGTATTTACAAGCAAATGATGGTAAAATTTCCTTAACAGCTCATGTGCTTCCTTCATATCATCGAGTTCATGACGGGGCTTTGTCCCATCCGAAGATTCATTTTCATGAATATCTAATGGTATATTGGCCCTCTCAGCCAAACTTTTTGCAGCTTCTGTGAAGGAATATCCTTCTATGTCCATTAAAAATGTAAATACATTCCCTCCGGCACCACATCCAAAACAATGGAAGATTTGTTTATCAGGGGCTACAGAAAATGATGGACTGTTTTCATTATGAAATGGACATAGACCAAAGTAATTTCGACCTTGTTTTTTTAGCTGAACATATTCACCAACGACATCAGCGATATCATTTTTATTGCGAATTGCGTTCACTGTTTCTTCTGGTATTAATTGGTTTTTCAAATTTTAACACCTGTTTCATAATAAGCATGAATAACTTAATTCTATATCGGTCCCTGAAATCCTTCAATTTTCGACAATATTTTTTGTAATGCTTCCGAAAATTTATTTTTATCAAGGTCCTTTATTTTCCTTGGCCCTTTTTCATACTTGCCGGATCTCCTTGCTTTTGCATTCAAATGCCTGGTTTCAAGAAATGAATCAATTTCATTATCTGTTATCTCTTTACCTCTTGATGTTAAGACGTAAGCATGTTTAGCAAGACATCCTGCAGCCAATCCTATATCTTCAGTAATTACAATATCATGCCGCTTTAAATGATTTAATATATATAAATCTGCCGCATCTCTTCCCGGTTCTACCCATTTCCAGGTAACATCAGGATAACGGTCGGTAGTATTGGTATAGGCTGCCACAAAGTTAATATCTACTTCATATGGTTTGCATACGCTCAAAACCTCTTCTTTAACCGGGCAGGCATCCGCATCTACAAAAACCGTTAAACGACTCTTCCTTTGTATTTCTACATCTCTCATCTTAATCCTTCTTTTTTCCAGGCTGATTATCCATTTGTCGAATTATTTTTTTTAGGACTTCTTGACTTTTTGTTTTTTAAAAGCTTATTCTAGTTTATTCCTTTATAAATAACTCTAAACCTGATGAAAGGTATTTTATCACGATTTTTTATTATAAAATAAATCTTGTCAAATTGCCACACTTTTCACTCGTATAACATAATCCTATATTTTACATGTAAAAAACATGCTTCCGCATGCCTTTTTTATTGTTGTTTATTTACGATATTAACAATAATATTTGCAGTTTCTTCTACGGCCTTATTAGTTACATCAATAACTGGGCAATTTAATTTATTAACAATTGCTTCAAAGTAAGCTAATTCTTCTTTTATGCGATCCATATTTGCATAAACCGCACTATCATTCAATCCAAGAGACTTTAAACGTTCTTTTCTGATATTGTTTAATTTTTCACTGCTAATCGCCAATCCAATGCACTTATTAGGATTTATCTTGAATAATTCTTCAGGAGGTTCAACTTCTGGAACAAGCGGGACATTCGCCACCTTAAATCGTTTATGTGCCAAAAATTGAGATAAAGGAGTTTTTGAGGTACGTGATACACCCAATAGTACAATATCAGCCTTGACAATTCCTTTTGGATCTCTTCCATCATCATATTTCACTGCAAATTCAATTGCCTCAACACGCTTAAAATAATTTTCATCCAGCTTTCTAACCAATCCAGGTTCATTTAAAGCTTGTTCTCCAAACTTATTTTCAAGCGTATCGATGAAAGGTCCAATTATATCAAAGGATACGATCTCTTTTTCTGCAGCTTTTTTAGCCATATACTCGCGTATTTCCGGCTTTACCAATGTATAAGCAATAATTGCATTATCCATTTCAGCTAAGCTCAATACCTCATCAATGGTCGATATATCTTCCACGAATGGTATTCGCTTAAGCGTGATATTATGATTACTAAATTGACTCACTGCTGCCTTTGTCACAAGGTCAGCTGTTTCACCCACTGAATCCGAAACCACATATATGATAGATTGATTCATTGTCTCCTCCAGTAATGAATAATTTCTCTTTTATCTAAAATTGGTTAATGGTCGTCTCTCGCCAAACCAACAAACGCCTTTGTAATGTTTGTTTTAGTTAACCGGCCTGTGACTTCAAAGCCTTTTGGACTCTTTTTAACAACCGGTAGGGCATCAATCTGCTTATCGATTAATTTCTCTGCCACATCAATCAGCAAATCTTCTTTCGTACATATCGTAATATTAGGCATCCTTGTCATAATAATATGTACCGGAATACTGCTTAATTCCTGTTGACCGAGACTAGCTCTTAACAGATCTTTCCTGGAAAGAACACCAACAAGAAGCGACTCTTTATCCACAACAAATAAAGTACCCACATCTTCCAAAAACATGGTGCATATTGCATCATAAACAGATACACCTTCACTGACAACAATCGGTATAGACTGATAATCTCCGACCAATAGCTTTTTAAGATTATCCGTGAGCAATTGGGTTTCCGTCCTGCCTGTGTAGAAATACCCTACACGCGGCCTTGCATCCAAATAACCAGCCATTGTCAGAATCGCTAAGTCTGGGCGCAATGTTGCACGTGTTAAATTTAATTGTTCGGCAATATTTTCGCCTGTAATCGGCCCATTATCTTTAACAATTTGAAGGATCTGTTCTTGTCTTTTGCTTAGTTCGATCTTACTCACCACCCTAAAGTGCCCATATACTTAAATTATATAATTTAATTATAAACTATTTATCCATGAAGTGTAATAAATCCACTTAATTTAAAATAAGCCTGCCCAATAAGGGGACATCGCATTCCTTATTGAGCAAGCTTTACCTTAAAATTTAATTTTTGCTTGTAAAAAGGCTGGAAGTTCTTCGATACTGATACGAGTTTGCTCCATTGTATCACGGTCACGTACAGTTACTTGCTTATCCTCAACTGAATCAAAATCATATGTGATACAGAAAGGTGTTCCAATTTCATCATGACGACGATATCGTTTACCGATAGAACCAGCTTCATCATAGTCTACCATAAAGTCCTCTGACAGTTTGGCAAATACTTCTTTTGCCCCCTCAGAAAGCTTTTTGGACAACGGCAATACTGCAGCTTTGTATGGCGCCAGTGCCGGATGAAGATGCATTACCGTACGGGAAGTACCATCTTCAAGCTGTTCTTCTTCATATGCATCAATTAAGTAAGCCAATGTAACGCGGTCTGCTCCCAGAGATGGCTCAATACAATAAGGAATATACTTTTCGTTTGTCTCAGGATCCAAGTAGTTGAAGTCTTCTCCTGAATACTCCATATGTCTCTTTAAATCAAAGTCTGTACGAGAAGCAATCCCCCAAAGCTCTCCCCAGCCAAATGGGAATTTATATTCAAAATCAGTGGTTGCATTACTGTAATGAGATAGTTCTTCCTCCTCATGGTCACGAAGGCGGAAGTTTTCCTTTTTCATACCTAATGATAACAGCCAATTTTCAGCATAATCTTTCCAATATTGGAACCATTCCAGTTCAGAACCTGGTTTGCAGAAGAATTCCAATTCCATTTGTTCAAATTCACGTGTACGGAATGTAAAGTTACCTGGTGTAATCTCGTTACGGAAGCTCTTACCAACCTGAGCAATACCAAAAGGCAATTTCTTTCTCATTGTACGCTGTACGTTTTTAAAATTAACAAAAATACCTTGTGCTGTTTCAGGACGAAGGAAGATTTCATTTGTACTTGTTTCAGTAACACCCTGGAATGTTTTAAACATTAGGTTAAATTGTCTAATTTCCGTAAAATCCTTTGCTCCACAATCTGGACATGCAATATCATTCTCTTGAATCAATTCTTGCATTTTATCAAAAGATAAGCCATCCACGATCATTTCTGTACCTTTAGCTTGCAATGCATCCTCAATCAATTTATCCGCACGATGACGAGCTTTACATTTCTTACAATCAATCATTGGATCATTAAAGTTTCCGATATGACCGGAAGCCTCCCACGTACGTGGATTCATTAATATTGCAGAATCAAGGCCCACATTGTATGGTGATTCTTGAATAAACTTCTTCCACCATGCTTTTTTAATATTGTTTTTTACCTCTACGCCAAGAGGGCCATAATCCCACGTATTCGCAAGTCCTCCGTAGATTTCGGAGCCGGGAAAAATAAATCCTCTATGTTTCGCGTGTGACACAATTTGATCCATTGATACTGTCATATTCGTTCTCTCCTTTGTACAAATTAAAAAAACTCTCGTCTCTATGCTTTTTAAGAGCATAGGGACGAGAGTTAACCCGCGGTTCCACCCTATTTGCCGGTTTTCCGGCCACTTTGTATGCGTTACTCCAGACTGCCTTCTTTGGTTGATATGTTCCGGCTTACACCAGCCCCGGACTCGCTTGGCATATCGTAATCCAAATACTACTTTCCTTCACTGTAACTACATATTAATTTATCTCACATTCTATACAATAACGACCTACATTGTCAATACAATCATATAAAGGAAATGATTAAAAATTCCCTTTAAATTTATTCATTTGATTTAAAAAACGCTTTGCCTTTAATTCTACACCTAAGTACTCGCCATAGTACGCATCCAGGACTTTTCGGATTTCCTGTTTGGTCTCATCTTTAATAGATATGGTACCAAGGCGATTTAAGTCCATGTAATACAAGATACGCAAAATCCTAACGACAGCCGGTGATATCTTAATTTTATAAGGATCAATATGCTCGCATCGATGACATAATAACCCGCCTTCTCTTACAGAAAAGGAAAATGTACCGTCCTGTGCTCCACAATTCACGCATCGGCTTAACTCAGGTCCGAATCCAAAAACGTTTAACATCTTCAATTCGACTATATTCATAATGACTTCCGGATCATATTCCTCATTGATATAATGGAGCGATAAATAAATTAGGTCATATAAGGATGGGTGAGGTTTTCTCTCCTCTGTTCCTTTATCCAGTAATTCAGCGATAAAGGCAGCATAGGCAGTTAAGAAAATATCCTCACGAATGGAACGGAAGGATTCTTTGGTCTCCGCTTGCTGTAATTGACCCAGCCCACGGCTCGCCTGAAATAAATATGTACCATAATGAAACAACTGAGTGACAGCTGAGAAGCGGCTGTTTGGCTTTTTCGCTCCTCTAGCCATCACTCCAATTTTTCCAAATTCTCTGGTATATAACGTAATAATTTTATTTGTTTCACCATAGTCAGTACTGCGAATGACAATTCCTTCGCACTTTGTTAGCACGTCACTCACTCCAATATGACGGCAAGATTATTAAATTATAGGGATTTCCATTTCTTCGTGATCCTCTTTAATCACATCAGGTTGGCCTTCATTCTGTCTTTCAAGTTCCTTAAAAAGAAGATAAGTATCCACACTGCCGGTTTGTCTAAAAACATTCCAGGTAAAGCTAATCATACTTATTCCACCTTTCGTTCATAGAAACGCTAATTGTCTCCCCTTACCTAACATTAGCTTCACCAACCTGAAAAAAATCATGTGATTAAAAATTTACTAATTCCGTTTCCCTATATTGCCGAATAAAATTATTTTTCAATGGAAAAGCCTGAAGGAAGCAGGTTATGAAGACTTGGCCACAGGATGTGGCGTTTTTAGTCTTTGATCCTTGATTCAGACCCTACGTCCTGCTTTTACGCAATTGAGCTTCGACTCCTAACTCCTCGAGTCATAAGGATAGCCACTGCGGAGGCCTACACGATGTTGGTCACAAAGACGTTGCCACACGATGTGGCGTTCTTAGTCTTTGATCCTTGATTCAGCTCCTACGTCCTGCTTTTTATGCAATCCGAGCTTCAGGGCCTAGGAGCTCGAGTCATAAGCAAATACTCTACGGGAGAAAAATCCTCCCTCCGAGTATTCGTCTTATGCTTGTCGCGGGCCTATAGGAAGTAGGTCATGAAGACGTTGCCACAGGACGTGGCGTTTTTAGTCTTCGTTCCTTAATTGAGCCCTTCAGCATCTTGGTTAAAATCGAGCTTCGACGGCTAGGAGCTCAGGACATAAGCATAGCCACTGCGGTGGAGAACCTTCCCCTTCGTGCCTCTGTCTTATGCTCCTCGCTCCTGACCAAGCCGTCTCAGCATCTTAATAATCATCTTCCCTAAATCCAATGTCCCTTAGGTGGGAGGCTTTGTTTCTCCAGTCTTTTTGGACTTTTACCCATAGTTCTAGGAATACTTTGGAGCCTAGTAGGTTTTCGATGTCTGTGCGGGCGCGCTGTCCTATTTCTTTTAGCATCGCGCCTTTTTTTCCAATAATGATTCCTTTTTGGGAATCACGTTCTACAATCACCGTTGCCATAATGTGGACGGTCTCTGATTTTTCTTTTCGCTCAATTTTATCAATCACTACTGCAAGGGAATGTGGGACTTCTTCTCTTGTTAAATGCAGCGCTTTTTCACGAATCATCTCTGAAATAATAAAACGTTCTGGGTGATCTGTTATTTGATCAGCTGGATAATATTGCGGCCCCTCTGGCAAATAAGCATTAATTTGCTTTAATAAAGTTTCTATGTTATTTCCTTCAAGAGCAGAAATAGGAACAATTTCAGCAAAATCGTATTTCTCTTTATACGTATCTATGATGCTGAATAATTCATCGGGATGAATCTGGTCAATTTTATTAATGACAAGGAAAACAGGTGTCTTACATGTTTTTAACTTTTCAACAATAAATTCCTCACCGCGCCCAAAGCCCTCCTCGGCGTTTACCATAAAGAGAATAGCATCAACTTCCTGCAACGCAGTTGAAGCCACTTTCATCATAAAATCACCAAGCTTGTGCTTTGGTTTATGAATTCCCGGTGTATCAATAAAAATGATTTGACTTTCATTTGTTGTTAATACGCCTTGAACTTTATTACGTGTGGTTTGCGGTTTATCGCTCATAATGGCAATTTTTTGCCCAATAACTCGGTTGATAAAAGTCGATTTACCCACATTTGGTCTTCCAATAATAGATACAAATCCTGATTTAAATGGTTTATTAGTTTGATTAGTCATGCATTTCCTCCGGTGTAAGGCTCCGGATAACAGCTCCTGATCTTTCGAATCCTCTTTTGTCACACCTTGTATTAGCTTAAAATTACCTACCGGCAGCTCCACAAGAAGTAACAGGATGATCAGTATCAGCTGCTATCGCCAATTTTTTTATATTTGGTTAATCCATGAGAAAAAGACTGAAAAAATGCTTCTTGCACAGCCATACATAGAATAAGCTGCACTTTTATGTAACAGCAATGAATCAGTCACCTTTTCCGGCATCTGCTTCCAATAGGGTTAGTGCATATATCTTACCGCGCTTTTTACTCAATAATTAAACCTTGATTATCCATATCTTACTTTCTCTTCTTCAATTAAACAAGCATGCTCCAGATCTTAGGCAGAAAAATTATAAAACCGATAATAGCCGAAAGAATAGCATACACCAATACTGCTCCGGCAGCTAAATCTTTTGCTGCCTTTGCTAGCGGATGATATTCTCCTGTTACTAGATCCACCACTTTTTCTATCGCTGAATTAATAAGCTCTAACGTCAGCATACCGCCAATCGCAATAAGGACAAATAACCATTCTATTTTTGTAATAGAGAAGTAAGAAGCCGCTATACAAACAACTATAGCGGCAGTCAAATGGAACTTGAAATTTGCTTCTTTTTTTGCTCCATAGAGGATTCCCTGCCAAGCATAATAAAATCCTTTAAAAAAACGGTACAATGGTTTCTTATCTTGTGAGTCCATACTGTTCCAACAATTCTCTTTGTCGTGAAAACATTACTTTTTCGTCCTCTTCATTCATATGGTCATAGCCCAGCAAGTGAAGGAATCCGTGGATTGCTAAAAAACCAAGTTCACGTTCATAAGAATGGCCATATTCTTCAGCCTGTTCCTTCGTACGGTCAATAGAAATAATAATATCCCCTAAGACTGCCGGAACGTCCTCTCCGATAATTTCAATTTCTCCCTCTCCCATTTCTTCCATAGCAAATGAGATAACATCGGTTGGCGCATCTTTTTGACGGTACTCTTTATTAATTTCATGAATACGTTCGTTATTTACAAAAGTTAGAGAAACTTCGCTGCCTTCTGTCACCTTTTCCTGAATAGCTGCAAATTCAAGCAATTTTGTGACGAGCTCCTGTTGTTCTGGAGTTACTTGCTCCGTTTCATCTAAGATATCAATGGTTAAACTCATTTCTTTCACCTACTCTATTCTTTTTCTAATTCTGGATATTCAATGCGATTATGAAATATACCAGCTAACGTTTCACACAAAGACTGACTTACTTTATTCAATTCCTTAAACGTTAAATCGCACTCATTCAACTGTCCATCATTTAGTCTATCAGCAATTATGGACTTTACAAGCTTTTCGATTGTAGCCTGCGTAGGAGACTTTAAGGATCGCACAGCTGCTTCTACACTATCCGCTATCCCAATAATTGCTGCTTCCTTCGTTTGTGCTTTCGGCCCTGGATATCGGAAGTTTTCTTCCTTAACCTCGCCCCCTGCTTCACATGCTTTGTGGTAAAAGAACTTTAGCAGGGTTGTCCCGTGATGCTGCTCAACAATATCGACAATCTCTTTCGGCATTTTATATTTTTTCACCAACTCAGCACCATCAGTCACATGGGAAACAATAATTTTTGTACTTTTCTCCGGTGATAGATGATCATGCGGATTTTCAATATTGACCTGATTCTCGATAAAATAATACGGTCTCTTCGTTTTCCCTATATCATGATAGTAACATCCAACCCTCGCAAGCAATCCATTGGCTCCAATCGCTTCACAAGCTGCTTCAGCAAGATTAGCAACCATCACACTATGATGATAGGTACCGGGAGCCTCCGTTAATATTTTTCGCAAAAGCGGATGATTCGGATTTGATAATTCAATCATCCTCATAGAAGAGAAAATACCAAACCCTGTTTCAATAAAAGGAAGAATTCCAATCGTAAAGACAGCAGAGATGACCCCTGAGGCAATCGCCGCGACAAGAATCATAATGTGATTAATACCGTTTCCGCCGATCCAGATCAGGCCTAATACCACTATCAAATTAATAATTGCATTAATCATACCTGCTCTTAATATGCTAGTACGCGCTATCCCTTGTTTTAATAGAAGGATTCCCGAGATGCCGCTTACAAGAATATAAATCCCCATCGTCACATGTACAGTTCCCGCTAATTCCTCTTTAAACATTATACTGCCGATAACGGAAAGGACAATAGTTATTCCCACAGCATAGCGCTCTCTCATGAGGATTGTTACAAGCATTGCCGCCATCGCTGCGGGAAAGAAATAAGCGATTGATTCCTGGCTTAACCCAACAAATATATGAATTATCTTCATAAGTAGTAATGCCAGCAGATAAACAATACTGAAGATGAATAGATTATCCCGATAGTCTTCATGTTCTTCGTTTCTGATTGTATTACCAAACATTACATAGACACCAGCAAAAACTAACACAATGACTGCAGCCAATCCAACATACGGAAGAAGGGAATCCTCACTATTCAGAAGACCAACCAGCTTTAATTGGCGATAAACATCTGCGTCAATTAAATATCCTTCCTCGGCAATGATCTGTCCCTGAAGAATCCTGACAGGTTCAACGGATTCACTTGCATTTTCCCTTGCTCTCTCTGTTGACTCAGGATCAAAAAACACGTTTTGAATGATTGCATACCTTCCTAAATCAATCGAAGCAGATTTTAATCGAACAGGGAGACTTGAGTATTTTATCCCCTCTTCGACCTTCATCTTGGCATTTTCCACCTCATTTGCCCTTATGCCATCCTTCATGGTTTCATTAATGCTGGTCATCGTAATATCCTTAGCTATCGATAAGTCAGATAAGGATGATCCCAGTAGATTAATCAATGTTTCATCAGTTAGATCTTTATTAACATTATCAGATAATTTCCCTCTTAAATCAGATACATAATCTGATGGCTTCAAGAGTGTTTGTGCCGTATTTTTCTCATCTTTCTCCACCTCTTGATTTTTCAAACCGGCACTAACCACACTCTCTGCCGATGTATAGATTTCATTTATTAAATTAACTCTCTTTTTCACATATTCTTTATTAACTGTATAAACATCCTCAACACTATTAACTGCTTTTTGCTGCTTTTCTTTTGTTTCGACTGGATCTTCTATTGTCTTCGGAGACCGAATTGTCGTTTCAGCAACATTGTAAAGTTCAACATTAAGTTTTTCCGGTTTAACACTGTCAAACAAAAAAATAAAGGAAATGAACGCCATTAATAAAAGAACACCTATCTGCGAAACTGGTTTGGATACCCAATTTTTAAAAGAGCTGCCTATGGTTTTGAATTTCATACGTTTCCCTTTCCGGCGGAGGATTTTATTTATATATAATTTTCTAACACTTTCTGTAATAATAACAGGTTTTATTGTTCCTTTCACTTACAATTGTAAGAATAACAAATTTATAATAAAAAAAGCCACAGTTGATTCTGTGGCATGTTTCTTAACTTTATTATCACTGTTGAGTTGGTCCAAAATTTTCATATGCCTGAATGATTTTTGCAACAAGCGGATGCCTGACCACATCAGTTTGATCTAGGTGGATAAACTTAATGCCTGAAACATCTTTTAATATTCGTTCAGCTTCCCTTAACCCTGATTGGACACCACGTGGCAGATCTATTTGTGAAGTATCACCCGTAACAACTATTTTAGAGCCAAATCCCAGTCGAGTTAAAAACATTTTCATTTGGGCCTGTGTTGTATTTTGAGCTTCGTCCAGGATTACAAATGCATCATCAAGCGTTCTTCCCCGCATATAGGCTAAGGGAGCTATTTCGATTGTGCCACGCTCAATCAGCCTGGTTGTTTGTTCTAATCCTAAGATGTCATGAAGAGCATCATAAAGAGGTCGTAAATATGGATCCACTTTTTCTTTTAGATCTCCCGGTAAAAAGCCCAAGCTTTCACCTGCTTCGACAGCTGGCCTTGTTAAAATAATTCGTTTAACATGTCCATTTTTCAACGCAGTCACAGCCATAACAACAGCTAAATACGTTTTTCCTGTTCCGGCAGGTCCAATTCCAAATACTAGATCTTTTGCTCTAATAGCAGAGATGTATTCTTTCTGGCCCAATGTTTTTACACGAATTGATTTACCTTTAGCGCTTCTGGCAATTTCCTCATCATATAAATCAGAAAAATACTCCAATGTACCGCTATTGGATAAATTTATGGCATAAACAACCTCACGAGGTCCGATTTTAATTCCTTTTCGTATAATGACTAAAAGCGTTTGCAGAATCTCATCCGCTTTTTCTAAGTTCTCAGGATTACCGGACACACTTATTGTTTCGCCCCTGGAAACAATACTGACTCCAAGCTCGCTTTCCAATATCTTCAGATTACTATCATGTACACCAAATAGTTCAACTGCCTCATTTGGTGATTCCAATTGTAAATTAATCAATTTAGACTTCTCTGACATTCCTTAGTCTCCTTGAATCATCGGTTGTCCGATTGCAATATTTTCTAAAACTTTATAATGTATAGTCATTTTAACTTTACCATTGTCAAGCTGGTTTTTCAAAATTTTTTCATTCAAAATAGTTGCATCATCAGGGGCATTCTTTAGAACATCCTTTTTCCCCATATTCATCGCCTGCTTCTCCGCCTCGATTTTTGTATAGATCCGTGTCACCTTTTCTTTACTGCGATAGATCTTTTTATGAAAGGCAATAGGAACCTCCCACTTCAAAAATTTAAATGTTTTTTCATCCTCTTCCACTTCATATTCTTTGAAGTTATGTTCACCAAATCCCCATATCGGCACATGGGCATTTTCAAAACTTAGACTGTATTTATTTTTAGCATCACCATTAAACACATATAAATTCGTTTCGAGCGGAACCTCCACGCTTGTTTTATACCAGGCTTCACCCATGACCTTTCCTTTAGCTCCTACAAATTTTTGATTATCCTCTTTACCAATAAAACCGCTAACCAGGATTTGCCCCTTGCTGACAACCTGATGCTTTTCTACTAAGCCTTGTCCTCTTTCAACCATCGTTTGGACAATGGTCGCTTTTTTTGCGGAAATGAGATTCACATATAAATCAGCAGAATTCTTTTTAGGCTGCTTTTTTTCAACAACCTGAAAATGAAAGGTCGTCCCTTCCAGCTGTACGCCAATCCAGGTAATGGACGGTACCCGTTCACTGAGCTCCTTTTGTATATCTTCCATATCCCCAACAGCAAACTGGAGCTTCCCAACTTTTATATTCATATCATCCAATTCTTTACTGATTTGATGTTCAATTGCCGGACTGGCTCCTTCTATTTTTATCCCCCAAATCATATTGGATAGAATAAAAATGATCATAAAAAACATCATCACACCGACCACGAGACCACTGTACCTTTTCAGCTTTAAGGCAAAAAAAGGCCCTCCTCTTCTTTCTAAAAAAGAGACCTTACAGCCGCTGTTTCTTACTGCCTTCCTCAATTGAGGAACGTCAGATAGCTTCATATAAAAAACAACTGTTTCTGTGCCCATATTTTTCGCATCCCAAACTTGAATACCCTCTTTAAGCATTCTGTTTATAAATCGTTCTGTACCTTGTCCCTTTATTTTCACTTTAATATAGCCAGTAATAGTATTCGTCCATTGGTTTTTCATAAGAACCTCCTATTAGGTTATTCTTCGAGGAATATAACTTGATCAATTTTCCCTTCAAGTAAGATTTCTTCCGGAAGAATAGTTTTTAATACAAAAGCCTGACCTTTGACAAGGAGTTGTCCGTTCTTAAGCAGCAATCTTAATTCCTGGTCTGAAAATGTAAGTAAGCCTTTATGATTCTCTATGTAAATATGAATTTGACCCACCATCGTAATCCTTGGCAAATCCATCATGATATCCTGGGGCAGGTCCATTGCGGCCGTGACCCACCTCTTCAAACGATACCCCCATGCACGAGCCATAAGGAAACCTCCCTTTCCGCCGGTTAATATCTTCGTAATCGTTACAGGCTGTTCTGTAAAATCACCTCATAATCATACTTATTCGTTAAGAGGTCATTAAATGCTTAATTAAAACGTTCCGTTATCAATAATCTGACGGAGAGAAGACGTTGTTATCATTTATAATCCGATGTACATTCTAACGTTTACTTGATTAGCAAATAGTGTTGTAGAGTTTGATTGGTCAGATTTCATCTGTTTAAATCAATCAAGTAAAAGCTATGACCAATTACCATAGAAAGAATTGGGATTAAATGTTAAAATATTTTGTAAAAGTTAATTCAGACTATTCAATTAAATAACCTAAATCATGTAAAAGTGGACTTTCAACTATATAATTGAGGGTAAATAAAGGAGCTGACCGGAATGCCAAAATCTAATGCAAGACCTAAAATACACATACCGAAAACAAAAAGTGAGAGGATATGGGATACTATTGGTTATTCATGTTATATTGGATCTTTACTTTTTTTAATCTATATTTGGGGTGAACTTCCAGATAAAGTACCAGCTCATTTTAATGCTAAGGGCGAAGTTGATCGTTGGGGTTCAAAACTAGAACTTCTTATTTTGCCTATTATAGGTGCATTTCTTGCTGTATCAATGCATTTTGTCGAGAAATTTCCAGAATCACATAATTATCCTCAACGATTAAACAAAGAGAACGCTAAAGAATTTTATTTAAATAGCAGAAAAATAACAAATCAATTAAAAGCTATTTGTCTCATTATTTTTACATTAATTATTATTGAATCCGTTTCAATCGCGTTAGAATGGGGCGACGGACTTGGAGCATGGTTCTTACCAGTATTAATAGTGGGTGTTTCTATCCCCATCATATTAGGCATAATTAAACAAAGTAAGATTAGATAGCCAAATTCTCGATTTCCCTTATTCTTGATAGACGCCAAACTCTCTGCGTTGATCTATGTAATTCTGGAAAAATTTCATTTTTAACAATAAAAAAACTGCAGACGAAAACTTCAAAAAGTTTCTGTCTGCAGGCACTATAAGTAACTTTTATCTAATCTGTTTCCTTTTTGAACGGGGAGGACCCAATATTTCTGACATAACAAACGCTTCCTGCAGGTTGATATTCCGTACATCAAATCCCTGTTTAGAAGGCTTGACATGTCTTTCTGTTGCTTGTTTTACTGCTTTTTGAACTATTGGCTTGAATTCCCTCGGGACAATTACATCAACCGGGGTTTCCTTTATAACAACCGGCTTCTCAGCTTGCTGTACTTTCTTCTTCTGAGCTTCGTACTGCTCCTTTATTGTTTGAGCAAGAGAGGTTGCTTCTCTTTGCAAATCAGGATGCCCGCTTAATTTCTTTTTAATTTCTCTTTCGCGTTCCTGGATTTTTTTCCGGATATCATCATCCTGTTTCCCCCCAATAGGTTGTGATTGTCCCTTAACAGGTTCACTTTTGTTTTTTGGAGGAGATGTATATTTTCTATTTTGCGTTTCATCAGGCTTCTCTGTACCTTTATCCCTTTGAAAGAACCAGCTTATTAAAGTTATAATCAAAAACAGGATAATGGGATTATCCCATATAGCTCCCATACTCATGGGCAGGACCTCCTTTCCCAGCAATCAGATAGGGAAATTATTCATCATCTGTATTTCGATCATCCTTGTTGGCTTTGCTTATGGATTCTCTCATATGTGTATCAGATGCAAGGTTTTGATAGTTCATATAATCCATAACGCCCATATTCCCCGCTTTGAAAGCTTGAGCCATTGCAAGCGGTACTTCGGCTTCAGACTCAACAACTTTTGCACGCATTTCTTCTACTCTTGCTTTCATCTCTTGTTCTTGTGCAATCGCCATAGCACGGCGCTCTTCAGCTTTTGCCTGCGCAATTTTTTTATCTGCTTCTGCTTGTTCTGTTTGCAGCTCTGCACCAATATTTTTGCCGATATCCACATCAGCTATATCAATAGATAAAATCTCAAATGCTGTTCCGGCATCCAGACCTTTACTTAAGACAGTTTGAGAGATACGTTCCGGATTTTCCAACACAGTTGTATGACTTTCACTGGAACCAATGGTGGAGATTACACCCTCACCAACCCTCGCGATAACAGTCTCTTCACCTGCACCCCCAACCAAACGCTCAATATTGGCACGTACAGTGATTCTAGCCTTTGCTTTAACCTCAATCCCATTAATAGCAACACCCGCAATAAACGGCGTTTCTATGACTTTAGGGTTAACACTCATTTGTACAGCTTCCAGCACATCACGTCCTGCAAGGTCAATAGCTGCACAACGTTCAAATGTCAAATCAATATTGGCACGATGAGCCGCAATTAGCGCATTAACAACCCGATCTACATTACCACCGGCTAGATAATGACTTTCCAGTTGATTCGTTGTTACATTTAGACCTGCTTTTGACGCTTTAATTAAAGGATTGATAACACGGCTTGGAGATACTCGACGCAATCTCATCCCAATCAATGTAAAGATGCTTACTCTCACTCCTGAAGCGATCGCTGAAATCCAAAGCATAACTGGTACAAAAGTGAATAGTACTGCCAATAAAATGATAACTAAAGCAATGCCCACAAGAGCAAAAATAGATGCTGATGTTAATACCATTTGTTTATAACTCCCTTCATACTTCTAATTATTATGAATCTAATGGTCGTACTACTATACGGGAACCTTCTGTTTTAATTACTTTGACATGCGTTCCCTTCGTTACAAAACTACCTTCACTTACCACGTCAATTCTTTCCCCTTCAAGCGAGAGTGTTCCAGAAGGACGCAGGTCAGTGACAAGAACACCTACTTTTCCAACTAAATCATGACGATTAATATTGGAAACATATCCACTCTCCGTATTCGTAGAATCTGTGAGTATAATCCTATTAAAGGCTGTCATTTTCTTTCCAAATACTTTAATTAATATCACACTTGCTATAAATCCTGCAATCAATGCAATTAATATTGCGATTGCCATATGCTCCACATCCCCCGCAGCAAGAAAGAAGCTTGCTATAATTGCCATAAAACCAATAATTCCTACAATACCGCCAGGAAGGAATAATTCCAGTAATAGGAATGCTATTCCAACTATAAATAAGATTAACGGTTCATATCCGGCCAGACCTGATACCATATGTCCATAAAAAAACAATAACAGAGACGTAATACCGGCAAAACCAGGTAAGCCAAAACCAGGTGAATAAAGCTCAACGACAAGACCTATTGTGCCAATCGACAATAAAATAGGAATCACAATAGGATTCGTAAGGAAACGGGCTACTTTATCAGCAAAGCTTTCACCAAATTGAATTAATTCAGCTTTTTCATATCCCAGCGTTTTTAATAATTCCTTTTGATTTCCAACTGTACCTTCACTATAACCAACCTTTACAGCCTGGTTTGCTGTCAGCGTAAGCAGCTCTCCTTTTTCCGCTCCATACTCTGGCAAATCAATATCCTCATCAGCCATTGCTTTAGCATATAACGGATCTCTTCCACTTGATTCAGCAGCCTTTTGCATATTTGCAAGCCAATAGGATTGCGCTTTTTTATCAGCTGCATTACCATCAGATGTTATGACAGCAGCTGCACCCATTGTTGCACCGGGTACCATATAGATCTCATCAGCATTTAAAGAAATAAATGCACCGGCAGATAGGGCTCGGTTATTAACAAAGGCTATTGTTTTTAATTTAGTATTTGCAAATGTTTCACCGATCTCATCTGCTGCATCTACCGCCCCGCCAGGTGTATTAATATCGAATATAATCGCTTCTGCCCCATCCTTCTCAGCGGTTGCTATTGCTCTTTTCAGGAAGTTAGATAGACCTTTTTCCACCTCATTTTGCAGAGGGACTATGTATACTTTATCAGTATTCGCATTTCCTGACGGCGGACCTGCAATTCCAATTAAAAAAAATGCAAAGATGATCATAATTGACCACCATCTTTTCCTCATACCTGTTCACCCCTCCTTTCTTCTCCATTTTTGACGTCTTAATTCATTATACGTTATTTACATGCATAAGTTTCACAATACTTTGATATTCATCATATAATTAATTTACGGGATATAAAAAACCCGCAATTAAAATTGCGGGTTTTAAACGTCTTATTTTGTAAGATTTTGCAGTACAAGTTTATTGACTAAAGATCCATCAGCTTTACCCTTCACTTTTGGCATGACTGCGGACATTACTTTGCCCATGTCAGCCTTGGAAGTGGCATTCGTCTCGGCAATCGCTTGAGTAACAATCGCATTTAACTCATCCTCGGATAATTGCTGTGGCAAATATGCCTCGACAATCTCGATTTCTGATTGAAGCTTTTCGACCAAATCTTGGCGTCCTGCTTTATCAAATTCCTGGAGGGAGTCTTTGCGTTGCTTTAATTCGCGAGAAAGTACGGTTAACTCTTCATCTTCGGATAATTCTTGTTTACCAAGCTTTATTCCTTCATTTTGAAGAGAAGCCTTCACCATTCGGATGACGGAGAGCTTGTCTTTTTCTCTGTTCTTCATAGCTTGTTTCATATCGCTGTTTAAACGCTCAACAAGACTCATTTAAGGGCACCTCTTTTAGAACTTGCGTTTTCTCGCAGCTTCAGACTTTTTCTTACGTTTTACACTAGGTTTTTCATAGAATTCGCGCTTTCTTACTTCCTGCATAGTACCTTGCTTGGAAACTGTGCGTTTGAAGCGTCGAAGAGCATCTTCAAGCGATTCGTTTTTCTTAACGACTGTTTTAGACATCTCTTTCCCTCCCTCCGAGCACAACAACTCTAATTTCCTACACATAGAAGGAAACCATGTACCTTCAAATTATAATATATGTGTCGTTCAAGGTCAACTGTTATTCCTATAATCGTGTAGGTTAATTAAATGATATTTATAATACAGATTTAAACTCTCCAATCTTCCTATCTATATATACCTCATTTTAAAAAAATAAAAACGGGCTGATGCAATCTGCACCAGCCCCACTGCCTAATATTATGAATTAACTACAGCTTGTTCGACCATATCATCCATCACACGGACAAATTGTCCTTCATTGTATGGATATCCGGCTTTTGTAATTTTTACTTTCACAATCTTTCCAACCATATCTTCCGTTGCAGGGAACACGACTTTCAAATAGTTATCTGAATATCCTTGATAGAGTCCTTTTGTCTCTCCATCTTCATATAGTTCCTCTGGAATCACTTCTAGAACTTCATTTTCATAGCTGGAAGCATATTCTTTCGCAATTTGCTCAGATAGTGAAATCAAGCGATGCACTCGATCGTTTTTAACATCCTCATCCACTTGATCTTCCATGCGGGCAGCTGGTGTACCAGTACGTTTGGAATAAGGGAATACATGCAGTTCAGAGAAACGATGATCTTTTATGAAATTATATGTTTCCATAAACTCTTCCTCTGTTTCACCAGGGAACCCAACAATCACATCTGATGTAACCGCTAAGTCAGGAAGTACTTCACGCAATCTTTCCAGTCTTTCTGCAAAGAATTCAGTAGAATACTTACGACGCATACGTTTAAGGACCGTATTAGAAGCTGATTGTATCGGAATATGCAAGTGAGGCACTACTTTATCAGACTCACGCAATACTTCAATCACTTCATCTGTTATTTGAGAGGCTTCAATGGATGAAATACGAATTCGTTTCAAACCTGCCACTTTTTGATCGAGTTCTCTCAATAGCATAGCGAGATTATAATCCTTCAAGTCTTCACCATAACCACCTGTATGAATACCTGTCAGGACAATTTCTTTATAGCCCGCTGCGACAAGCTGCTGAGCTTGACGAATAACTTCCTGCGGATCACGGGAGCGTAGCAATCCGCGCGCCCAAGGAATAATACAGAATGTACAGAAGTTATTACATCCTTCCTGAATTTTCAGGGAGGCACGCGTACGATCTGTAAAAGCAGGTACATCCATTTCTTCATAAACTCTCGTTTTCATGATATTTCTTACGCCATTAATAGGCTGTCTTTCAGTTAAATACGTATCGATATAACCTATTAATTTATCACGGTCCTGCGTTCCAACAACTATGTCCACTCCTGGAATCGCCATAATTTCTGCCGGTGAGGTTTGTGCATAACAACCCGTTACACAAATAACAGCATCAGGATTCTTACGCACTGCCCTGCGAATAATCTGCCGGCTTTTTTTATCTCCTGTATTCGTAACAGTACATGTATTAATAACATAAACATCCGAGCGTTGTTCAAAATCGACTCTTTCATATCCTGAAGCTTGAAACAGCTGCCATATCGCTTCTGTCTCATAATGATTCACTTTACATCCTAATGTATGGAACGCTACAGTTGCCATTCCCTTCACCTCGCTAATTCTAATTGATAAGATATGGCTGACAATGCGTATAAAGGAGCAGTCTCTGTACGTAAAATACGCGGTCCAAGACTGCATGTTTGAAAGCCATTTTCTAAAAGTTGATTCACTTCCGCGGTATCCAAGCCGCCTTCAGGGCCAAATACCATTAAAAGAGACTGCCCTGGTACCATCCCTCTAATTGTTTTCGCCAATTGCGAAGATTCCCCTTGCTTAGCGTCTTCTTCATAAGCAACTAGCTTATAATCATAGCTTTCAGCAAGATCTAACAATCTGCGAATATCTACAGGATCGTAAACACTGGGTATTTCAGTACGATGGGATTGTTCTGCAGCTTCCTTCGCTATTTTCCGAAGCCGTTCTGTTTTCTTTGCAGCTTTTTTAGAATCCCATTTTACAATAGAACGAGTTGCATTAAAAGGGATAAAGGTATTTGCACCCAATTCTGTCCCTTTTTGGATAATCAATTCTAGTTTATCCCCTTTAGGCAAACCGTTCACAATGGTAACTTGAATGGGCAGTTCTTTTGTTCCTTCTATCCAATCAATAATGCGGCCAGTCAGAGCTTTATCTTGAATGGATTCAATTTTGACGATCGCCGTTTTTTTATCAATAACTCCATAAAATGTATCACCTGGATTCATTCGCATGACCCGGGTCATATGGTGAAAATCATCTCCGGTTATCGTTACTTCAAATTGATTTTCTAATTTCTCAATAAAATATCTCTGCATGGCCTGCACCTTTCTATCCTTAAAATCAATAACGCCTAAAGCATTATTGCGGCGGAAAAACGTTTAGGCTCCTGCCTAATAATCCCTTACGAAATTCCGGTCTTCCGCTAGAGTCCTTAACTTAAGTAAGTGGGAGTTTGAACTCCCACTATACTCTAACATCCACCTTGATGTGGTGATTTCACTTAAAACAAGTAAAACTTATAATTTACGAGCTGTAATGGAGACCCAGTCTTCCATTGTCATGACATCCTCAATTACAAGTCCGGCTTTCTGAATAGCTTCTTCCACTTCCCGGCGTTTTTGCTGGATGATGCCGGAAGATATAAAGGTTCCGCCTGGTTTAAGCACTCTGGCTACATCTTCTGTACAACGTACAATAATTTCAGCCAAAATATTGGCTACAACTATATCTGCTTCAAATTCAATTCCTTTTAAAAGGTCATTTTGTTTAATTGTAACTTTATCATGTACCTTATTTAATTTACAATTCACCCTGGCACTGTTCACAGCTACCTCATCCAGATCAAGCGCCAAAATAGACTCGGCGCCAAATTTAGCAGCAGTGATTGTAAGTACCCCTGAACCAGTCCCTACATCAATGACCTTCATCCCAGGTTTGACTGTTTTCTCAAGTGCTTGAATACAAAGTACAGTTGTAGGATGTGTACCTGTGCCGAATGCCATGCCTGGATCCAATTCAATAATTTTTTCGTCTGTATGAACCGGAGTGTATTCCTCCCACGTCGGAACGATTGTGACTTGTTCCGAAATCTTGACTGGATGGTAATACTTTTTCCATGCAGTGGACCATTCTTCCTCATTAACCTCACTGATGGTTACTTTATTATGACCTAGATCGATATCATATTTTATTAGATTATTGATAAGGTCCTTAATGCCATCTACTGTGTCACCAAGGAAACTTGTGACAGGGAGATAAGCTTTAATAAGTACGCCTTCTTCAGGAAAATCAGCAGGATTAAGTTGATAGATTTCTCCGAATACATTCTCCCTTTCACGAACCAATTCAAGCGGATCTTCAATCACTACCCCGCTTGCACCAGCCTCATGTAATATATTCGATATTGGTTCGATCGCTTCATTCGTTGTATGAATACATAATTCGGACCATTTCATTTTCTACCAACTCCTACCTGTTTATTCACCTTTGATTGCTCTTTTAACTTTCGAAAAAAAACCTTCATCATGTTCATCTAATTGTCCTTGACCACTGATTTCAGCAAATTCGCGAATTAATTCTTTTTGTTTATCGGATAATTTGGTTGGCGTTACAACTAAAATACGGATGTGCTGATCACCTTGACCATATCCTCTAACGTTAGGAACACCTTTTCCTTTTAAGCGGAAGCGAGTACCTGTTTGTGTTCCAGCCGGCACTTTCAGTTTCACTTTACCATGCATGGTTGGAACTTCAATTTCATCACCCAATGCAGCCTGTGCAAAGGTAATAGGCATTTCACAGTAAATATCGTCACCATCACGCTCAAAGAATTCATGCGGTCTGATTTGGAACACAACAAACAAGTCTCCCGGAGGGCCGCCATTAATACCAGGTTCACCTTTACCAGGAACACGTAATTGTTGACCATCATCAACACCTGCAGGTACTTTGATTTGAATTTTATTCCGTTTTTTCACAGAACCTTTACCGTGACAGGTAGCACATTTCTGCTTAATAATTTTTCCTGTACCACTGCAATGTTGACATACTCTGCGGTTCACAATTCGTCCGAATGGAGTATTTTGTTCTACATTTAATTGGCCTGTACCATTACAGTGAGAACATGTTTCCGGTTTTGTGCCAGGTTTTGCTCCTGACCCTTTACATGTATCACACTCTTCCTCTTTCGGTATTTCAATGGTCGTTTCTGTACCAAATACAGCTTCATCAAATGATAATGTCATTGTATATTGCAGGTCTGCACCTTGACGGGGAGCATTTGGATCTCTTCTTCCCCCTCCGCCAAAGAAAGAATTGAATATATCTTCAAAACCACCGAAGCCTTCGAAACCAGCTCCGCCTCCACCAAATCCCTGTGTTGGATCTTCGTGGCCAAATTGATCATATCTCGCTTTCTTTTGATCATCGCTTAACACTTCATAAGCTTCCTGGATCTCTTTAAATTTTTCCGTAGCATCTGCTGCTTTATTGAGGTCAGGATGATATTGCTTGGAAAGGCGGCGATATGCTTTTTTTATCTCATCCTTCGAGGCATTTTTGCCAACCCCCAACACCTCATAATAATCCCGTTTGCTCATTCCTCACACTCCTGATTCTATATAATCCGTCGTTTCACATAAAAATCATTGTACCACTTGACTAAGCTGCGGCGCAATATAAACAGAAAATGTCCAATTTGTTAAAAAAAGTCAAAGTCAAGGAGATCCTGACTTTGACTTTTTTACGTTCAATCATTATTTTTTGTCGTCGTCAACTTCAGTAAATTCTGCATCTACGACATCATCAGCCTTGCCCGCACCATCTTGACCTGGTTGTTGTTGCGCAGCTTGAGCAGCTTGCTCATAAAGTTTCACGCTAAGAGCTTGCACAATTTCCTGCAATGCTTCTTTTTTCTCTTTCATTTCAGCAAGATCATTCTTCTCAATTGCTGCTTTTAAAGCATCTTTAGCTTCTGTTGCTTTTTGAACTTCAGCTTCTTCTACTTTACCTTCAAGATCTTTTAATGTTTTTTCTGTTTGGAATACTAAAGCATCAGATTCGTTACGTAATTCAGCTTCTTCCTTACGTTTTTTATCTGCTTCTGCATTTTCTTCCGCTTCTTTAACCATGCGATCGATTTCTTCATCGCTTAAGCTTGTAGCTGATTGAATCGTAATCGCCTGCTCTTTATTTGTACCAAGATCTTTTGCACGTACATTAACGATACCGTTATTATCAATATCGAACGTTACTTCAATTTGCGGGATTCCGCGTGGTGCCGGTGGAATATCAGTCAATTGGAAGCGACCAAGCGTTTTGTTATCTGCTGCCATTTGACGTTCCCCTTGAAGAACATGGATATCTACTGCTGTTTGGTTATCAGCTGCTGTAGAGAAAATTTGAGATTTGCTAGTTGGGATTGTTGTATTACGGTCGATTAAACGAGTAAATACTCCACCCATTGTTTCAATACCAAGAGATAAAGAAGTTACATCAAGTAATACAACATCTTTAACGTCACCGGAGATAACTCCACCTTGGATTGCTGCACCCATAGCAACAACTTCATCAGGGTTTACCCCTTTATGAGGCTCTTTACCAGTTTCTTTTTTAATTGCTTCCTGAACAGCAGGAATACGAGTAGAACCACCAACTAAGATAACTTTATCAATCTCAGCCGGAGACAAGCCTGCATCACGAAGAGCTTGGCGAGTAGGTCCCATTGTTCTTTCTACTAAAGAAGCAGTGATTTCATCGAATTTCGCGCGTGTTAATGTTAAATCCATGTGCAATGGACCTGCTTCACCCGCAGTGATGAACGGCAAGGAAATTTGTGTAGATGTTACACCTGACAAATCTTTTTTCGCTTTTTCAGCAGCGTCTTTCAAACGTTGAAGAGCCATTTTATCTTTAGATAGATCGATTCCATTTTCTTTGCGGAATTCTTCGATTAAATATTCCATTACTGCGTTATCGAAGTCATCTCCACCCAAACGTGCGTCACCAGCTGTTGAGCGTACTTCGAATACACCGTCACCTAGCTCAAGGATGGATACGTCAAATGTACCGCCGCCAAGGTCGAATACAAGGATTTTTTGATCTTCTTCAGTTTTATCCAAACCATACGCTAATGCAGCAGCAGTTGGTTCGTTGATAATACGTTCTACTTCTAAACCAGCGATACGGCCAGCATCTTTTGTTGCTTGACGTTCAGCATCGTTAAAGTAAGCAGGTACTGTAATAACAGCTTTTGTTACTTTTTCTCCCAGGTATTCTTCAGCATAGGATTTTAAATATTGAAGAATAATCGCAGATACTTCTTGTGGAGAGTAATCTTTTCCTTCGATATTTACTGAGTAATCTGTACCCATATGGCGTTTGATGGAGCTGATCGTATTCAGGTTTGTGATAGCTTGGCGTTTCGCTACTTCCCCAACTTGACGTTCTCCGTTTTTAAATGCAACAACAGATGGAGTGGTTCTATTACCTTCTGGATTTGGAATAACTTTTGGTTCTCCGCCTTCTAATACGGATACACAAGAGTTGGTAGTTCCTAAGTCAATACCAATAATTTTACTCATTTACTTTTTACCTCCCATTAATTATGTAGCCTATGTGTTTGATTACTGATTCACTTTAACCATTGATGGTCGAATAACCCGGTCTTTTAATTTATAACCCTTTTGGAATTCTTCCACAATGATATTTGAACCGTATTCTTCGTTATTGTCCTGCATAATCGCTTGATGAACATGAGGGTCGAATTCTTGACCTACTGATTCGATTACCTCTACACCTTCTTCTTTCAAGGCAGATAAAATACTTGTTAAAACCATATTCATTCCTTGAAGAAGCGGTTTTGTTTCATCTGTTTCAGTTGTACTATTTATCGCCCTATCAAAATTATCTAAAGCAGGCAAAAGATTTGTTACAAGAGATTGAGCTCTATATTTTTGCGCTGCTTCAGCATCCAATTTAACACGGCGGCGATAGTTATCAAAATCTGCATAAAGACGAACATATTTTGCTTCAGCTTCCTGCAATTTCTTTTCTAGTTCAGCTACTTTGCTATCCCCATCATTTTCGGAAGCTTCCTCAACAGGTTCACTTGTTTCAGTGGTTTCCTCAGAGGCTGTATCATTCATTTTATTTTCTTCTGCTTCATCAAATATTTCTTCAATATTATCTTGATTTTTTTCAGACACTGCTTCTCACCTCCCTGAAAGTGTTGTTCTATATACGTTAAAGCAGTATTACTACTATTACCGTTACTTTTTATTTTGATACTGTTTTGTCAGCATCTCAGTTAAGTCATTCGCAAAAAATGACAATAAACTCATCACTCTGGAATAATCCATCCGAGTAGGTCCAAGAATAGCTATAGTTCCAAGATTCTCGTCTCCAATGGAGTAGGTAGTGCTGATAATACTGCAGTTTTCAAGCGCCATATTATTATTTTCGGTGCCTATTTTCACATTGATTCCTTCATGTGTTTTACTGACCAACTCATACAAGTCTCTTCCCTGTTCCATGATTTTAAAGATTGCCTTTACTTTTTCAATATCATGAAATTCAGGCTGGCTTAGCATATTCGCCTTACCGCCAAAGAAAAGTTTCTCGTTCTCCGGCAATTGCAGAGATGTTGCTAGCATTTGCAGAACCATATCATAATTTGTAATATGCTGTTTTAATAATACAGCTACTTCCCTGAAAATCTTATCTTTAAGCTGCACCAATGGTACACCGCTCAAGCGATCATTCAGGATATTTACCACTCTCTCCATTTCATTCATATCAAATCCTGGAGGAAGATAAATCATTTTATTTTCAACATGACCAGTATCCGTCACGATGATAGCAATTGCCTTATTTGTATCAAGCGGTACAATTTGGATTCGACGTAAGTGATTTTCTAAAACAGCAGGTCCAAGCATAATCGCCGTATAATTCGTAATTTCGGATAGTATGCCGGCAGAACGTTGCACTATCTTCTCTAACTCAAATAATCTCTCTTTAAAAACAGATTTAAGCTTAAGAACATCATCCTTTTGCAGCTGCTGAGGTGAAACAAGATGATCCACATAGTACCGATACCCTTTTTCAGAGGGAATACGCCCTGAAGAGGTATGTGTTTTTTCGAGATACCCCATTTCCTCTAAATCAGCCATTTCATTTCTGATTGTGGCAGAACTTAGCGAAATGCCTTCTTTTTTGGAAATATTTCTGGACCCCACAGGTTGGGCGGTAGAAATAAAATCATCGATGATCACCTGTAAAATTGCCAGTTGTCTATTTGTTAACATCGATAATCACCCCTGTTAGCACTCTTTACTACTGAGTGCTAAGTCTATAAATAAAGTAACAAAACCGTCGTTATGTGTCAACGGTTATGATTATGTTTTCTCTCTCATTTTTAAACTATAATAAAAATGCCTGGAACACTTCGTTCCCCATTAATTTACCCGGATGTGTCAGTCGGACTCTTCCGTTTACCAACTCCAATAACCCCTCTGAAACCATTCTTTTTATTGTTTCCCCAAATACGTCATTTATGTTTACAGAAAATCTCTTTTGGAAATGTTCCAGAGAAACTCCCTCCATTTTTCTAAGCCCCAAAAACATCTCTTCTTCCATTTGTTCCTTTCGCGTAACGGTTGCTTGCTCAACGATCGGCTTCCTGCCATCCTGAATAGCATTCATATATTTCTTCAAGGGTCCATGATTATGATAACGGACAGCATCGAGGTATCCATGAGCACCAGCACCAAGACCATAGTATTCTTCATTGTTCCAATATACGAGGTTATGCCTGCTTTCAAATCCTTTTTTTGCAAAATTTGAAATCTCATATTGATTGTAGCCCACTTCTACTAAACGTTCCATGACATATTCATACATAGTAGCCTCAGCATCCTCACCCGGTAAGGATAATTTACCTTTATTGAGCATGATATAAAACACAGTCTTCGGTTCAATAATTAAAGAGTAAGCTGAAAAATGCGGAAGATTTAATTGTAAAGCGCGATCTACTGTATCCTCTAAATCACTGAGTGTTTGACCGGGCAAGGAATAAATCAAGTCAATGCTAATGTTGTCAAAACCTTCTTCTCTTGCCATATCAATGGTCTCATACACATCTTTGACATTGTGCGCACGGCCAATCTTTTTCAATAGTTCTTCGTTGAATGATTGAACACCCAGACTTAATCGGTTGACGCCTGCTTCCTTCATAATTCTCAATTTATCCTTTGACAAATCACCTGGATTGGCCTCAACTGTGTATTCATACCCTGGCGCAAGCGTAACTTTTTCTTTCATGGAAAATAACAATTGTTCCAGCTGCAGAGGTTCTAAAGCAGATGGAGTACCTCCCCCAATAAAAACAGTGGATAAGGGTTCATTTTGAGACAGATTATATAAATCCATCTCAGTCAATAATGTTTGGATATATTCATCCACCGGCTGGTTCTGAATAAAAAATTTATTAAAATCACAGTAGTGACATATTTGTGTACAAAATGGAATGTGGATATATAAACTTTTAACCAATTCCAACACCCCTTTCTAAGATCGAAAAAAAACGTTATATCTATCATAATAAAATAGAGGCCAGAACAAAAATGTCTGGCCTGCTTTTCTTACTATTTTATTTTTTTGAATTGGAGTCATCCATCTTCAGAACTGCCATAAACGCTTCTTGCGGAACTTCTACAGAACCAACTTGTTTCATGCGTTTTTTACCTTCTTTTTGTTTCTCTAATAGTTTACGTTTACGTGAAATATCTCCACCGTAACATTTTGCAAGTACATTCTTCCTCATTGCTTTAATCGAAGAACGTGCAATGATTTTATTGCCGATTGCTGCCTGTATAGGCACCTCAAATTGTTGTCGAGGAATAAGCTCCTTCAACTTTTCTACAATAATTTTTCCACGCTCATATGCAAAGTCTCTATGAACGATAAAGCTCAATGCATCAACGGTTTCACCGTTTAATAAGATGTCCATTTTAACCAGTTTAGATTCTTGGTAGCCAATTAACTCATAGTCAAAAGATGCATATCCTTTTGTATTTGATTTTAATTGGTCAAAGAAATCATAAACAATTTCGGATAATGGCAGTTCATAAATGATAGTTACGCGGTTCTCATCAGCATATTGCATATCGATGAAATTCCCACGCTTCATTTGACAAAGCTCCATAATTGCACCGACAAAATCATTTGGTGCCATCAAGGTAGCTTTTACATATGGCTCCTCAATACTTTCAATCTTTTGCGGGTCAGGCATGTTAGATGGATTATCGATATTAATCTCACTGCCATCTGTCATCTTAACCTTATAAATTACGCTTGGTGCCGTTGTAATCAAATCAATATTAAATTCACGTTCAATTCTTTCCTGGATAATTTCCATATGCAATAATCCAAGGAATCCGCAACGGAAACCAAATCCAAGCGCCTGAGAGGTTTCTGGTTCATATTGCAAGGAAGAATCGTTTAGCTCCAGTTTTTCAAGTGCTTCACGTAAATCGTTAAATTTTGCTGTATCAATTGGATATAGACCGCAATAAACCATCGGATTCATACGGCGATACCCCGGTAATGGTTCTGTTGCTCCATTTTTAGCATTGGTGATTGTGTCCCCGACTTGTGTATCGCCGACATTTTTAATGGCAGCTGTCAGGAATCCAACATCTCCTACTGTTAGTTCATCGCATAGAGTTGCTTTTGGAGTATGGACACCCACCTCGAGAACTTCAAATTCCTTACCTGTCGCCATCATTCTGATCTTATCACCCGGTTTTACCGTACCCTCCATCACTCGAATGGATACGATGACTCCACGATATGCATCATAGATTGAATCAAAAATCAATGCTTTCAGAGGAGCTTCGGGATCTCCAGTTGGAGCAGGTACTTTTTCCGCAATTTGTTCGAGGATTTCTTCAATCCCGATACCAGCTTTAGCAGAGGCAAGAACAGCTTCAGATGCATCCAGCCCAATTACATCTTCAATCTCACCACGAACGCGTTCCGGGTCAGCACTAGGCAAATCTATTTTATTAATGATTGGCAAGATCTCCAAATCATTGTCTAATGCCAAATAAACATTGGCCAAAGTTTGCGCTTCGATTCCCTGTGCAGCATCGACCACTAGCACAGCACCTTCACAAGCTGCCAAACTTCTGGATACTTCATACGTGAAATCCACGTGTCCCGGAGTATCAATTAAATGGAAAATATATTCCTCGCCGTCTTTCGCCTTATATTTCAATTGAACAGCATTCAATTTGATTGTTATTCCGCGCTCTCTTTCCAAATCCATGGAATCAAGAAGCTGGTCTTTCATCTCTCTGGAAGTAAGAGCATTCGTTTTTTCTAATATTCTGTCCGCTAATGTCGATTTCCCATGGTCAATATGAGCAATAATCGAAAAGTTACGGATTTTACTTTGTCGTTTTAGCCGTTCCTGATTATTCATTCTGTTCACTCCTGTTACTTTCAAAACACAGATATTACTGATTATAGCAGAAATAAATTCAAACCGTAAACGGTTTAGGAGAAATGAGGGAATTAAATAGATAAATAAAGAAAGCTCGCGGAGTTTTAATCAGCTCCGTACGAGCTCGCTTGGATTATATTATTCATCTGAAATCATTCCTGCCATCCCTTTAAATAAACTTGTTAAGGTATCAGATATGCCTTTCCCTGCACTGGATAAAACATTAAATGCCTTCCATTCTTCCATTTCCTTTTTCTTTTCCTCCAGGTCAGTTGTCGAAACCTGATTTCCGAGAACCGTAGCGTTAATGTCTCCGTCATCCTGTTTATCAATTGTAAAGGCTTCATACATTTTTGGATCATCATATCCCTGCATTTTTTTCATATTTTGATTGGCCAGCTGCATTCCCAGGATGACCCCAAAGAGAAGGAGGAAAAGAAGCATACTTATTTTTAAAATAAATTTACCCATCTTGGCATTCTCCTTTATTTATTTCTCACTCTGCAGCATTTCCCTGTACTGGCTCGGCATCCCAATAATGCTCAGCTAATACATCAGCTAACACTTCCATTGAAGCACTTAATTCGTCCAATGTATTATCCACACCGCCAGCTTCAACTAACATGGCATTTCCGGATAAATCTTGATTAAACTTCCCATTCGTCCCCGCACCTCTTTTTTCAAAGACACCGCGACTTAAACCAGGATATTTTTCTGAAATTTTCTTGTGCATCTCCTCTGCCAACTTTAAGTTCTGTTCATAATTTGGATTTTCACCACCAATTATGAAGCATAATCTAGCATAAGCTTTTCCGTTAATTGAAATAGTCGTCACTTTTTTTCGCTGCGAATCACGGTGAACATCAATAAAATATTTCAAGTTTTTGTCGTTAGCCATAACCTCTTGGACAAGACTTCGCGATTGGCTGTATGAACTGCCATATTGCAGCCCTTTCTTGTTCAATATGGCATTAACATCTGTTTTATCTACCTTTGTCCCAATGCCTTTCGCTTCAAGCGACTTCTTGAGCTTCTCACCGACAAGCGTGACATTTGCTTTTGAATGAAAGGCAGAATTAGGATTTGTCACACCTTTTAATAAAGGAAGATACGATTCCCTTGTATGTGAGAAATAGATGTACATTACTTCTTCTTTCGTTTTCTGAGTACCAGCCTGTTCTGGTTTAACAGGTTCTTCTTCATCCACGATTTCCTCAGTCTCTGTATCTTTTTCCATAGCTTCCTCTGATGGAGGAGACTCAATTGGCATATTTGTGTAATTAGTACCCTCACCTGCCACTAAAATCTCCCCATCAAACAAGGAATATCCCGGTAGCTCATGTCCCAATAAACTCCGTGGATCATTTAATGAGATATTTGTCAGTGATTGGAAAATCTGCCTCGAAACAGACTCTGTCTCCTCTTCGGGGAATGATTGCAAAAAGTACTTATTCCCTTGCCCTAAATACTTATATAAAATTTTACCGGGAACTTGTCCAGTCGCTTCATTCACCGAATCTGAACTTGGTCGAAATTCTGGTTTAAGCGATGTCAATAATCCGGTTACCAAAAATATAAAAACCATCGTAACAAGTATAATCAGTATGAAACGAATGATGGTGGCTGCTTGAAGTGCAACTACGACAAAACTAGGTTTTTTTGCTTTCATGGTTCCACCCTTTCAGAAGCATTCTAGTAAAATGTATGCTTTGATAGAGTAACTAGAACCATACTCGGAGATTAATGTGTGTAATAGCCTGTATTATCTTGATTTATGGCCTCATGCAGAGCTGCATTCATACCATTGGCTATCAAGTTTGCCATTTCCTCTATGAATACATCCACTTCCTTAGGCGTAACCATCAAATTATGTCCCAAAGGAGCGAGCACTTCACGAATCAGCATTCTCTTTTCCTCATCGGATAGTGTGCCTACAATACCAAGAAATGTCTTTTTGTGTTCTTCTTCCGGTAAGTCTTCTTCTGTTAATTTACGTTTCTTTCCAAATGTCATCCCGGCCGGAGCAAGAGCTCGGCGAGGACGGTCTCCCTCTTTTAATTCACGTCCAAAATGCTTCAATATATAATCAATTGTATCAGAGGTAATCGATACAGCATCCACCACTGTTGGTACACCAATCGAGATAACTGGCACTCCTAATGTTTCCTTACTAAGTTCTTTCCGTTTATTGCCCACACCAGATCCAGGATGAATTCCGGTATCTGTAATTTGAATGGTAGTATTTACACGTTCAATAGAACGAGCTGCCAGTGCATCAATAGCAATGATGAAATCAGGATGAATATTGTCTACGATTCCTTTAATAATATCGCTGGTTTCAATTCCCGTCACACCCATAACCCCTGGTGAGATGGCACTGACCGGACGAAATCCTTCAGAAACAGATTCAGGCTGAAATTTAAACAGATGCCTAGTTACGATTAAATTATCCGTTACCGTAGGACCAAGAGCATCCGGTGTTACATGCCAATTTCCCAATCCTACAACAAGACAATGTGCATCTTTTTTTAATCCAACTCTGTCTATTAGATAGGCCAGTTGTTTAGCAAACACAACCTCGACTTTTTTTTGCAGCTCAGAATCCTGCTCACGAATTCCTTGAACTTCCAGTGTTATGTAAAAGCCAGGCTTTTTTCCTACCTGTTTTTCGCCTTCTTTCGTTATTTCAACATGCGATAATTTAATCCCATCCATCTCTCGCTCTTTAAAAATTACACCTTCGATATTCGATGTGTCCGGTGCGTCAGATAGCGGAATAGCCAGTTCCCTAGCCTCAATAGCCAAATCAGTCCTTATTTGATACTGACTCATATCTAAATCTTTATTCAAATGATTACCTCCATGAAATGATCTTTAGGAGCTATTTTCCCCGTATTTCTTTCTTCTCATTCTTTTAATATGTAAAGAGCTTTGTTTAAACAGAAAAAACTACTTATCACTATGGTTTTTTTTGATTTGATGCATCTGAGTATTGCATAAAGACATACATTTTGATAGAATATCATATGTTGTGAATGTTATTTGATTAGAATATCGAGTTGACATAATCTCGGTTCTTCTGGAGGTGAAAAGAATGGCTAATATCAAATCAGCTATTAAACGCGTTAAAACTAACGAAACTGCTAGAGCTAACAATATTGCTCAAAAATCTGCTGTACGTACAAACGTTAAAAAAGTAGAATCTGCAATTGCTCTTAACGATGCTACTGCTGCTAACGAATCTATCGTTGCTGCTGTTAAAGGACTAGATAAAGCTGCAACTAAAGGCTTAATCAGCAAAAATGCTGCTGCTCGTAAAAAATCTCGTCTTATGAAAAAAGTAAACAAGTTGAACGCTTAATGAAACGTACCCTCTAGAGGGTCGTTTTTTTTTGTGTGATTTATTATGAGAATATGGATTATTTCATTGATGGGAAATCACTTTAGAGATGATTACCAGTTGAATTTTGGGAGCTTGAACGAAATTAGTACACAACAGAAAGCTGCAGGAGCAGCATTGCAGCTTCCATTTTAACTTTTATAAAGACGAACCCTGTATAACACCCTCACTTTTTCAGGCCTAAAAAAAAGGAGCCTGATAGCTCCTTCCGATAAAAACTCTATTTAGCCTTCAACACTGTCTTCTACAGTATCTGTTTCCGGTTGCTTTGCCTGCATATATATTACTGTTGCACAAACTAGTAATAAGATTCCAATTAAGCTAAATTGCGTGGATATAGAAGCTGGTATTAATCCGAGACCTGATGATCCGGCAACAACCCCTAATGAAAATAACGCATAAAAATATCCATATGCCTTCCCGCGCATCCTTTTAGTAGTCGATTGAACCAATAATGAATTTACGGCAGGAAATAAGAAAGCAAACCCAATCCCGTATAAAACCATTATAGAATAAAGAATCATTAGCTCACTTGATTGCCCCAGTAAAACTTGGCTGATCCCCATACATGCTAATCCAATCGAAAAGCTAACCAATGGCGGAATTCGATCAAAATATTTATTCGTCGGCAGAATAAATATAGCAACAGCAACCAATCCAAATATACTCATTAAAGTACCGCTTAATCTTGAACTATAACCTAATACATCAATGTGCAAGGGCAGCAAATACGCAAGTGCCCCTTGTGAAAACATTAAAAAGAATGCTCCGGTGTAGGCTTGGAGTATCCCTTTATTAAAGATAAGTTTTCCCCTCTTCTCCGTCTTATGCTGTTTCGATTCAGAATGAGTTCTCAAAAACAACAATGTTGCAAGCAAAAGAATAATTCCACACGCAGCAATGGTCGTAAAAACAAATGGCACAGATGTCCTGCTAGCCATAATACCGCCATATGCAGGACCGCAAATAGCTGCGATTCCAATAAATGAACCTGTCACAGCACTTTGGCTGCCTTGCTTCTTACTATCCATTTGGTTAGCTAAGTACGTAAAAGCAGCAGGTACAATTAATCCACCAAGGAAGCCATGGAGGAAACGTACGATGATCAGTTCAGGTACATCATTTACAAAATTATAAAGCAGTAAAGAAATGCTCGTCATAAGCAAGCCTGTACAAAGTACAATAAAAGATCCATATTTATCCGTAAAAATCCCAGACAATATATTCCCAAAAGTATTCGTCAATGAATACATTCCCACAACAACCCCTGCAATCATTACACTTGCGCCAAGCGAAGTAGCATATGTACTCATAACTGGTAGCTGTGTAAATAAATCGATAAACGTAAACATGATAATGGCATATACAATCCACAGCTTCGGTAAGGGTTTTACATCGTACAATGATTGATGCTTTTTCAGCCACACATCAAAACAAAAATTACCGAATGGGATGAAAGCAACAAGGAAGGCTAACAGAGACCAGCCTATTTTCCACTGTATTCGAATTTGAGTATAAATAATGGAAGCTATATATCCAATAAATATCCCACCGTGGATTGAACCCGCAAGAGTAACGGCAAAGGGTAAATCTGCCCAGTATTTAAGCGGCATGGCTATGCCCAATAATAAAAGCAGTGAGATACCATCCAGTATTCCCGTAATCCGTAGTATGGTAATGGGATGCAATCCCTTATACTTCTTATTTAACACAATTTCACTCCTCTATGATGCAACAAACTTCACATTTAAATTATAGTCTATTTTTTATACCAAATTAATTCGAATAGCAAACTTCCATGTTCTAAATATGAACAAATAAAGAACTTTCTATTTTATCCTCTTGCATAGACCAATATCCATTTTGGTTATTCTTATTCCTTCCTCTACATACATTTAATATAATTAGCCACTGAAAGGAGAAAAGAAATGCAAATACATGTTGTCAGACAAGGAGAGAGTATCTATTCCATTGCGCAGACCTTTAATACTACTCCTGAACAAATTATCTCTTCAAATCAATTAGAAAATCCAAATGATTTGGTTATAGGTCAGGCACTTGTTATTCCGATTACAGGGAGCTATTACTTTGTGCAACCAGGAGATAGCCTATATACAATTGCCCGGAGGTTTGGAAGAACTGCTCAAGAAATTGCAGAAGTAAATAATATTTCATTAAACACACCATTAACTGTAGGATTAAGGCTGTATATCCCTCCAATCCCTAGACGTGAAGCTGAATTTAATGCCTATGTGGAACCAAGAGGAAATACTGTTTCTCCCAATCTGGAACGAGAAGCAAGAATTGCAGCACCTCACCTTACATACTTATCACCGTTCAGCTATCAGGTACAAAGAGATGGAACATTGAAACCACCTCTTTTGGGTGATTTTCCGACGATTGCTCGAGAAAATAATAATGTGCTTGCAATGGTTATCACTAATTTAGAAAATGACGCATTCAGTAGTGAACTCGGGGAAGTTATTTTAAACAATACAGATATCCAAAATAAATTACTTACCAACATTGAAGATACTGCCAAAGCTCAAGGATTTAGAGATATTCATTTTGATTTTGAAAGTCTTAGAGGTGAAGATCGGGAAGCATATACAAACTTCTTAAGAAGGGCAAAGGAAAGATTTTCACCGCAGGGCTGGCAGGTATCAATCGCACTCGCTCCTAAAACCAGCGCTACTCAAACAGGTAAGTGGTATGAAGCACATGATTACAAAGCACAGGGTGCAGTTGTAGATTGGGCGCTCATAATGACGTACGAATGGGGATACAGCGGTGGGCCAGCTCAGGCTGTATCTCCTATAGGACCTGTTCGCCAGGTGCTTACCTATGCGATTTCAGAGATTCCATCACGTAAAATTATGATGGGGCAAAATCTGTATGGCTATGATTGGACACTCCCCTTCGTACAGGGTACTACAGCCAGAGCGCTCTCCCCTCAGCAGGCCATTGATCTGGCACGACGTAATAACGTACCAATTCTTTATGACAATAATGCTCAGGCACCCTATTTTAGATACAGGGATGCCGAAGGAAGAGAACACGAGGTATGGTTTGAGGATGCTCGCTCCATACAGGCAAAATTTAATCTACTAAAGGAATTAAATCTTCGGGGGATGAGTTATTGGAAATTAGGATTATCGTTTCCGCAGAACTGGCTCCTAATAGAAAACAACTTCACAACCATTAAAAGATAGGATTACAAAAAAGGTATCATGCACTCGCCATGATACCTTTCGTTTTACCAGGTACTGTTATGATTTTAATATAAATAGCTCTAAAAGGATTTCTTTGTCTCCGGCACCGCTCTTCATTTTATAGTCCAGCTCTGCCAATTCAGAGAGAGCACGCATCAATTTCATTTCTGTAAAATCATTCACACGCTTCAGTGCAAGTTTTACCGGATAAGGGCTCATTTTTAATTTAGATGCTATTTGCTGGGCATTGTAGCCCTGTCCTGATAGTTTTTTAACCTGAAGTATAATCCTGTATTGCCGTGCAATGGCTGCTAATATACGAATTGGCTCTTCCTTTAAAATCAGAAGCTCTTTATATAACTGGATAGCTTCTTTTTTTTGGCCATTCATAATATAATCGACCAAATCAAATACATTTTGGTCAAAGGTCTTGGGAACAAGTTTATTTACCATTGCCTTGTCAATTTCCTGTTCGACCGTCGCATACAAAGCGAGCTTTTCTAACTCACTTGCAGCCATCATTAAGTGATTCCCCGTCAGAGATAATAAAGTTTCTACCGCCTCAGGTGTAATTTTCACTCCTAAGGATTTAGCGTTGGCAGTGATCCATTTAGATAATTCCTTTTCGTATAGCGGTTTCGCTTCCAAGACTGCAGAATTTCTCTTTAATTCCTTCGTTATTTTCTTACGCTCGTCCAGCTTTGGATATGGAGCTATAAAGATGGCAATTGATGTCGGTGAAGGATTAGCCAGATAGCTTTCCAATCTTTTTAGATCATGCTCAACCTTTTCCTTCTTTCTTTCGGCTGTCAAAAATATGGGATTATGTAATATAACAACCCTGCGCTCCCCGATAAACGGTAAGGTTTCCAATTCCTCGATTGCCAACTCTACAGGTGTTTCCTCCAGATCAATAGTAGCCAAATTAAACTCTGCTTCATCCTCTGATAAAGCATGCTCGCAGATTAAAGCCTTTGTTTTTTTTATAAAATACTCTTCTTCGCCAAATAAAAGGTAGACAGGACTAAACCGTTTACTTTTAATTGTATTCCATAAATCCATTACCAATATAATCGCCTCTGTTTATAAATTCCTTCTTTCATCCTAATCCCCACCATCAATTTTGACAAGTCTTTCAAGAGGAACCGGAAAAAATAACCGGTTCCCAGAATCTATATCAACGCCTTCTTGCCGGACCCGGGATACCTAACAAAAAAGCGAAAAAGCGCTATAGATCAGTTACCATTTAAATGACTCTTTCATGTACTGAAATGTTTATTTGGAAAATAGCAGGATAATAATTATATAAATTTGGAGATTGTGGATTTTTTTTACTAAATGTTCTATGATAAAAGAGGTCGGGGGGTGGATTAATGAACGAGTTTGAAAAGAATGTACAATCAAAAACAAATGACGTATCAGATTCCATCATGGGATTTGTTGTATCATTTGGTTTTTTCGCTACCATGTTTATTATTGCCATGGTCATCCAATTAATCGGTGCATAGTTCATTTTTTCAAGCGGCCTCATGGCCGTTTTTCATTTCTTACACATACTATGGACTTTGAATAGAAATCGTTCCATCTTTTTTGTTCGTATACGTATATTGAATACTGCCCTGTAAATCTGTTCTGTAAATAATAATATTTTCTTTATCAAGCAAATGAATGACTTCCTCATGCGGGTGGCCAAAACGATTATCTCTTCCCGATGAAATGACAGCTATTTTAGGATCTACCTCTCTTATAAAATCTATTTGGGAAGAGTTTCTGCTGCCATGGTGTCCCACTTTTAAAATATCAGCCCTTAGGTTCATTTTATTTTGCAAAAGCTTGTCTTCTCCGAGTTCACCTAAATCTCCAACAAATAACCAATCTACCTGATTAATACTTGCTTTTATAACAATTGAAGACTCATTCTTTTCCTCCACTTTCTCTACTGGCGATAAAATGGTAAATTTAGCATCTCCCGCAGTCCACCCCATTCCTGCTTGAACCTCTTTAACGGGGATTTTCTGATCAATCGCTTCCTTTATTACTTCCGTCTCTCTAAACTCCTTACGCTGTTCAAATGGTATCAATATCTCACCAATCTTCAATTCCTCAACAATGGCTCTTGCTCCTCCGACATGGTCCTGATCAGCATGCGTAAGGATTAGTTTATCAATGACTTTAATTCCTTTACTTTTTAAAAATGGTAATATAGTATCTTTTCCAGGATCGAACTGGCTATTATGTACTGCCCACTCCTCCTTTCCAAACAGAGTGGCTCCACCTGTATCAATAAGATATGTTCCATTATCACCAGGTAATTGAATGAACGTTGAATCCCCCTGCCCTACATCTATAAAGGTTATCTCTCCATTTCCTGAAAAAAACTGACTGTTATATTGATAAAAGAGCATTAAAATCGTGATTAGACACGTATTAAACAGGTGTTTCGAGCGGATTTCTATTCCATTAAGAATAGAGATAAAACAAACCACAATACATACCATTACCAGTTTGGATGGCTTACCAAATATAAGAGTGGAGGAGGGCAAGGCAGACATAAGCTCTGTAGATTTCTCCAATAAAGAATAAATAAAATTGAGCATCAGCAATCCCGGCTCAACAAGAATTTCAAGGATTATCAGCAAATAAACACCAATGGTTAAAGGAAATAATAAATAAGTAAACAACGGTACATAAAGTAAGTTAGAAATAAAACTAATGAGGGAAATTTCATAAAAATGATAGATGATGATTGGCGTGGAGATGATTTGGCATATTGCCGTCATAATAAAAAGACTGAAAACAGGTGAATGCGGCGATTTTTGAAGGATTTTTGTTGAAAGTATTAACCCATAAGTCAGCAAAAAGGATAACTGAAAACCGATATGGAAAATTTGATACGGATTAATAAGTAGATATCCCATTAGACAAATCGTTATTGTTTTAAAAGCTGTCAACCGCAGTCCGATAAACTGACCAAACATAAATATGGAAGCCATCATGCATGCTCTGACAATCGAAGCAGACAATCCGGTGATGACCGCATAAAAAGGAAGTAAACAAGCTAGCAGCAAAAAGGTTTGCCTCCGAGTAAAGCCGATTCTTAAGAATCCATAAAATAAAATAGCAGCCACTAATGCAACTTGCATCCCTGACAAAGCCAAGATATGGACAATCCCCAGTTTCTTAAATTGGTTATACATATCCTCTGATATACCACTTTGTTCACCAAATATGAGTGCTTTAGTAAAGCTGCCAGCGGTTCCTAAGTATAAATGATCAATCCGCTTAATTTCCCGCTCTCTCATTTGTGCCAGTTTTACAAACAAATTGCGGCTATCTTTGGATATATCTTCTTTATTTTCGATTTCCAAAATCCAATGCGCTCTATTAAACCTTAGATAGGTTCGAAAATCAAATCCATTCTCGACCGTTGCACGAGTTGGTTTTGTCAGATTTCCGTTTACGCGAAAGGACTTTCCCGTTAGAATCGTATTTTTTAAGACATTTGCCTCCTCTTCATTGTTAATCCGGTAAGTAATCCATATTTTCTCGTTATCTGAGAGTTCAGCAAGACCACTAACCCGGTCCCCTTTAATCTGGGGATAGGATGTAAAATGGATTAAAAGCTGAGTTTCAGCCCCGGTCAACTGGCTGGTATTTGAACGATCCCAAAAAAAGCTATGGACACAAAATATTGAAAAGATAATATACAGGAGAATCGATTGCTTAATTGGAAATTTGTTTAGAATGTAACAAAATACGAGGACTATTAGCAGAAGAAAAGTTTTACTTAAGTAAATGGGTGCTGTAATCCCTGAAATAGCAATTACAGCACTATAAAATAAAAATCGGTTGCTCATATCAGTCAAATTGCGGAAATAAACTTGCTGCATCTTTCAGATAGCGTGCAAGATCAGATTCAGAAGCTCCTCTTTCTTTTAGCTCATTAATAAGCTCCATGACAAAATTCATTTTCTTTTCATCATGGAAATCAACCCACTTTTCATCAACAATCACCTGTTTAACACGCACACCTGCCTGTTCAAATAATTCTTCAGCATATGGATGATTCTTATAGGATTCGGCATAATAGATTGTTTTAATTCCTGCTTGAATTAAGGCTTTACAGCATTGCAAGCAAGGGAAATGAGTAACATAAATCTCAGCCCCCTCAGTTGGTACACCAAATTTAGCACATTGCAACAAGGCATTCATTTCAGCATGGATGGTTCGAACGCAATGGTTATCAATAACATAGCATCCTTCGTCCACACAATGCACACCTCCAGCAATTGATCCGTTATACCCGCCGGCAATAATGCGATTATCCCTTACGACTGTCGCTCCAACCATTAACCTTGTACATGTGCTTCTTAATGCAAGTAAGTGGCTTTGCGCCATAAAATACTGATCCCATGAAATACGTTCCATTTCTCTCTCCTCTTTCAATGAACTTTCCTTCACTTTAACAAGAATTGTATCCTTCCTACAACTATTCTTTTCTTACTTAACAGTTATTAATTCCCTGAGCTTTTCAAATGTTTTATCACCTATGCCTGTAACTTCCTTCAAATCTTCAATCGTTTTGAATGATCCAAGTTCTTCCCGTTTTTGTAAAATCGCTGTCGCTTTACTCGGACCGATTCCCGGAAGTTCCTGCAGTTCTTCAGATGTTGCTTTATTCAAATTAATTGTACCATCCCCCTTGGCCGCTGAGACTGTATTCCCTGAACTTTCCCCAGCTGTATGATTAGAAGCCTCTGCTGTCTCACCCTTGATTGGGATATAGATGACCATTTCATCCTCTACTAATTGCGCCATATTCACTTGCTTACTATCAGCCCCATTTTTCAATCCACCTGCTTTTTGAATGACATCCGTTACTCGATCCCCCTTCAAAAATTCATATACACCAGGTTTTTGAACGGCACCCTTCACATCAACCTTATAAGTAGCACTCACCTCAGGTTCTGCCACCAGTTTTTCCGTATCTTCATTCTTTTTTTCTATTGCACTCTCCTCCGTCCAATTTATTTCACTTTGTTCGATTTGCCCATCTTCAGATTGCATATTCCAAAAGAAGAGTGCAGTACAGGCTACGCCTGCACCTGCTAGTAGGATTCCATTTCGCCTGATAAACTGTACGATTTTCTCATTCATTTAATTTACGCTCCTCTTCATATTTGATATTTACTTGCATAAATTTGTTATAAGGAATAGTGGATATCGTGATATTTATCCGATAAGGAGGATTTATAATGATTACCGGCATAATTGGCACAGGTAATATGGGAACCATCTTAATTCAAAGTTTAATTGGGTCTTCGGCCGTTGCAGCAAAGGATGTAATCATCATGAACAGGACTAAACACAAAGCCCAATCCCTGGCTGTTGAATTACCAGGAATCCATACAGCACACACAAGTATTGAACTTGCAAAACAAGCGGATTTAATCTTTTTATGTGTAAAGCCGCATGAAATGTATCCATTAATTGAAATTCTTGAACCTCATCTAAGTTCGGATAATTGCATTGTTTCCATCACAAGTCCAATCTCCATCAAACAATTGGAAGCTGTCGTCCCCTGCTCATGCGCTAGATTTATTCCATCTATTACCAATCGCGCCTTGGCAGGCGCAACACTGCTGACATTTGGTGAATCCTGCAGTCCATATTGGCGGAACCAACTTCAGCAGATGGCAGCAGCAATTTCAAAGCCGCTCGAAATCGACAACAAATATACCAGAGTATCCTCAGATATTGTTAGCTGCGGTCCGGCTTTTTTTAGTTTTATTGCAAGAAACTTTATCGAAGCTGCGGTTGATCATACGGGAATAAGCACTGAAGAAGCCACCCAGCTAACCGAATCAATGCTGATTGGGCTCGGTGAATTATTACGTCAGCAGCATTTTTCATTGCCTGCTTTGCAAGAAAAGGTGTGTGTGAAAGGCGGTATTACAGGTGAAGGTATCAAAGTGCTGGAAAGTGAATTAGGTGAGGTTTTTAGTCATGTTTTTCAGGCTACGCATCGGAAATTTGAAGAGGATTTAAAGGGAATTGAAAATCAGTTTGGGGTTTCATATCATTAATTCTAATCATATTATAAAAGTCCTTTACGAAAACAAAGGTATTTATGAAAACATTGTGTCAATATAACTAAAAAACCAGGAACATCACGTTTCCTGGTTTTTTTACATTATTTCCTTTTACAAACAAAGAAGATTCGATCGGCCTCATCAAGGGAATTTCCTCCGAAGTCACCCATCAGTTCCACAAGCTCAAATCCAATCTCATCAAGCCAAGTTTTATACATATCGATCGGGTATGTACGTTGAAAATGATCTTCATCAAACCGGTTATACGCATCAAGCTCATGATCATAAACATAGAAAGTCAACTCATGTACGACACTGTGAGGAATATCTGTCCCTTTCCACGCATTCCAGATATAGGAAATATCATCTCCATTATCTGCATAGGTTTGATCACTAAAAAAAGTGGACATTTTTTTCACAGAATGAACATCAAAGATAAATAAACCATCCTCTTTCATATGGTTCAAAACACCTTTAAAAGTATCCTTTACATCATTCTCATCACCAAGATAATTTAATGAGTCACAAAAGATGACAACTATATCATATAGATTCAATCCTTCTAAAGCTCGCATATCCTGGTGATAAAACGGGATGTCATGCTGATTCTCGCTTGCTTTTTGAATTGCCACAGCCAGCATTTCTTCTGATAAATCAACGCCGGTTGGCTGGAAGCCTGCTTCTTTCAAACGAATAGCAAGCTCACCAGTCCCACATCCAATATCAAGAATTGATTTTTCATCTAATTGATATTTTCGGGCAATTTTTTTTAAAAACTCAACCCATTCCTGATAGGGAGCATCTTTCATTAAGTAATCATAAACATAAGCAAAGTTTTGATAACTTACATTCATATATTAAGTTCCTGCAATGATACTTCTGGGGCATCTCCCCATAATCTTTCCAATTTATAGTATGAACGATCATCTTTATGGAAAATATGCGCTACAACATCGCCCATATCAACTAGAACCCAACGCGCTTCATCAAAGCCTTCCATTCGGCGGACTGTCGCTCCGTTTTCTTCGACTTTTTCCTTCATTTCGCGTGCAATTGCTTGTACTTGTTTGTCTGAGTTACCGTGGCAAATAATGAAGTAATCAGAAATCAACGAAATTCCCTTCATATCCAAAACGAGTATCTCTTCTGCTCTTTTGTCATCAGCTGCTTTTGCAGCTACCTCTAATAATTCTTTACCATTCATTTAATTGTTCCTCCCTATCTGCTTTGCAAGATCGTTATAGGCATGGAAGGTATCCGGATAGATTGTTTGATTTTTTTTAATCAAAAATGTGATTGTATTTCCCATTGCCTGAAGCACAGCTTTATCCAGGCTTAGTAAGGACAACGCTCTCACTTCATCTACTCCAGGGAAACTTCTCCCAGGCTCTATATAATCAGCCAAATAAATGATCTTATCAAGCATACTCATTCCGACACAGCCCGAAGTATGGTTTTTGATTGCTGAAAGGATTTCTTCATCATGAAGATTTGCTTCTTTCTTAACTAAAACCGCTCCAACCGGTGCATGCCATAATTCAGTATTATATTCCAATAAATCCTGGGGTAATTGCTCATTCTTAATGATTTGTTCCATCTCATCCAGAGGACGATATTTGGCATAATCATGAAAGATTGCTGCCAATTTAGCTTTTTCTATATCTGCACCGTACCGTTCTGCCAATTCCTGAGCACTTTCCAATACACCCAATGTATGAATATATCGTTTATCAGGTAATTGCTGCCTAACGATTTCCAATGCTTTTTGTTGATCCATATAACTGATTCTCCTCAATATATATCTTTACCGCATCAGGAACCAAATATTTGATTGTCTTTCCATTGCTTATTTTTTCACGAATCCACGAAGAGGAAACAGCGATTTCCGGAATATCCACCAATGTGACAGGATAGGATGTCTCAGTACTGTAACCAGGGCGTTTAACACCTGTAAAGCGGACTAATTTACTCAATTCATCTATTTGTTTCCACTTCGGTAAATATTCAATCATATCAGCACCGATAATGAAATAAATTTCTGAGTTTGTATCCCGTTCTTTCAGGAGTTTAATGGTATCTATCGTATATGATGGCCCATTTCTTTCCCATTCTATTGTATCAATCATAAAACATGGATTACTACCGATTGCTAATGTAAGCATATCCAAGCGCTCTTGATTAGACGTTGAAGTTTTGGTTTTATGCGGGGGCACATTATTAGGCATAAAACGTACCTCATCCAAATCTAATTGCTCCCTAACCTCATTTGCAATAATTAAATGACCGATATGAGGGGGATCGAATGTTCCGCCTAAAATACCAATTTTTTTCATATAGTGTGCCCCCTTCCCTAAATAGGAATTTAATTATGATGGAAGAATAATTTGTTTGTTTTCTCTTGATTCTTTATATAAAACAATCGTATTACCAATGACTTGAACCAATTCCGCACGTGCACCTTTTGAAAGCTGTTCAGCCACCGTATCACGGTCCTCTTCGCAGTTTTGCAAGATGCTGACCTTGATAAGCTCACGAACTTCAAGAGCCTCACCAATTTGTTTAATCATATTTTCATTCACTCCGCCTTTTCCAACCTGGAATATCGGTTGAAGGGAATGTGCCTTCGAACGCAAAAATCTTTTTTGTTTACCTTTTAACATTTATGATCCTCCTAATTGTTGTAAAACTAATTGTTTCATTCTTTCTGTATCCGGCATAACACCTGTCCATAACTCGAAAGCCAGTGCTCCCTGGTTTACAAACATATCCACACCGTTTTGAACCTTATTACCACGGTCTTTTGCCTCTTTTAAAATTTTGGTTTCAAGAGGGTTATAAATAATATCACACACAACTGCATTTTGATTTAGTTCTGTCAGAGAAAGTGGTGATGCATGTACGTCTGCTAACCCAACCGAGGTTGTCTGAATAATAATATCATATTGGCCGAGAGAGCTCTCTGCTTCTTTCAGGCTGATTGCTCTCGAATTTATATTCCCATGATAATCTGCCAGCAACTGTTCTGCTGAAATATGAGTCCGATTGGCGAGATCGATTTTTGCTACACCTGTTTTAGCCAGTGCAAAATAAATTCCTCTTGCCGCACCGCCTGCACCAATAATCAAGACATTTTGACCATCTATACGATCGGTTATAGTCAGCAGTCCTTTAATAAACCCAGGACCATCCGTATTGTACCCATATAACAGTCCATCCTTTATGACAACAGTGTTAACAGCACCAACTTCATTTGCAAATTCGTCTAAGACATCGATATAAGGAATAATGCGACTTTTAAAAGGTACCGTTACATTAAATCCGCCGGCCCCCAAAGCTTTCATTCCCTCGACTGCCTGTTGTAGCTCAATATCCTCAACACAAAACGGCAAATATACTCCATCTACTAAATATTTATCAAATGCGTCATTATGAATAAGCGGAGACATTGAATGCTCAATTGGATTCCCTAATACCCCGAACAGCTTCTTCATTTTACTCTCCTTTAAATCAATGATTTACGGATCGTCACTTGCACTCCTTTAGGAACATGTGCGGAAATAACTGCTCCCGGCTTGTTAATCGTTACCCAGCCCAGACCAGAAAATACGATGTCTGTCTTCCCTTCTTTTATAGAGAATTGGTGAGCTACTAGCGGTGGAAAATAATCTAATTCAGAAGGATGCGGCGGTACCAATAATTCGCCTACATGTGTTTTGTACAGCTCGTCTGCTTTTTCTAATTTCGTCCGGTGGATATTTAACTCATTGGACAAATAACAAGTAAATGAATTCCGTTCACCCTGAATAAAGTCAAATCGAGCCAAGCCACCGAAAAAGAGAGTTTGGCCAGCATTTAATTGAAAAACTCTTGGTTTAATCTCTTTCTTTGGAGTAATCACTTTTAAATCTTCTTTACCCACAAAGTGAGCCATTTGATGGTGATTAATGATTCCGGGCGTGTCTATTAACGCTCTTTCATCATCCAGTGGAATTTCGATAATATCCAGAGTTGTTCCTGGGAAGTATGAAGTCGTAATCACATTTTCTTCACCACTGCCCTGTTTAATAATACGGTTGATAAAAGTGGATTTACCGACGTTTGTACAGCCTACGACATATACATCACGTCCCTCACGCAATTCCTCTATACGCTCCATTGCTTCTTCAATTCCATGTCCTTTAGCACCGCTGACAAGCATAATATCAACAGGATGTAAGCCAAATTCAGCCGACATGTGCTTCATCCAGGTAATCAGCTTATTAGGCTTGACTGATTTCGGTAATAAATCACTCTTATTACCGATTAAAACAACTGGATTATGGCCGACAAATCGTTGAATTCCCGGCAGCCAGCTTCCATTAAAATCAAATATATCCACTAATTTGACGATTAAAGCATCCTTACTTCCAATTCCATTCAGAATTTTTAAAAAGTCGTCATCCGTTAGGGATACATCTTGTACCTCATTATAGTGTTTAAGTCGGAAACATCTTTGGCAAATGATTTGTTCTTTTTGAAGTGAGGAAGATGGTGCATATCCTATTTTTTCAGGATGCTCCGTTTGAATAGTCACACCGCATCCCACACAGCTAATTTGTTCTTTTTCCAAGTCTAGTCCTCCCATGTTATCTGTCCTTTTTTACGGAACCATGTTAATATTCTGCGTTCAATTTTACGATTTATTTTAGTTGTCCAGCCATCTGTTTGAGCAACAGGAACGACAAGGATTGTTTGAAACCCGTTACGATTGCCGCCCAACACATCGGTTAAAAGCTGGTCACCGATCACGACTGCTTCTTCTCTTTTAATACCCATAATCTCTACAGCTCTTCTGAATGCAGCTCCCATAGGTTTTTTCGCTCTAAAAATAAAGGGGATTTGAAGTGGATCAGCAAAGGACTTTACACGTAGTTCACTGTTATTGGACACAATTGTCACTTTAATACCATGTTGCTTCATCATTTCAAACCAAGCAATCAGTTCTGGCGTGGCAAGAGGACGATCCCATTCCACAAGGGTATTATCAAGGTCTGTAATAATCCCCTTTATACCATTATCTTTTAATTCCTGAGGTTTGATTTCATAAATACTTTTAACATGCTTGGAAGGTAAAAATGCTTTTATCACTCTATACACCTCTATTAATTCTTTTTCACCGCTATCCATCATAACGGATATTTTAATTTATGTCATAGCCAAATAGCTAAATTTGATGAAAAGTGCAGTCGAAATATAAAACCTTTCGACACATTGCGCCATTATTTAAATCTGTGGATAAGTTTATGCACATCACTAACAGATCATTTACCTTTTTATACGATACGTTTTCCCAATAAAAATTATAGATACACACAATTTACCCACAAGTTATACACCTATCCCTGTGGATAACAGAACGGTTGTTCCATCCTCTTGATTCTGTTAAATTAAGGGTACACCAAGGCAAACTACTAATATATTGTCGTTGCCACCCATTTAGAACAGTAAATTGGAGGTGAAGCCGCAAGGCAAAATAATGCAAAAACTACCAGATGATCTTTTAATTGAATCATATTACAAAGCCAGGCATTTAAACTTAAGCCAAGAATTTATCCGTCTAATTGAAAGAGAAATTGACAGGAGATCCTTATCTTATAAAATATTTTAAGCAGAGCCAAACTCATTTGTATCATGCGCCCTGGTTAAGATCCAGGGCAATTTTTTTGTATTATTATTTTATATACCCTATTGTCTCACCGACATGTACTGGTTGCGGCAAAGCACCTGTTATGTATGGAGTAAAGGTTTCCTTCTCAAATAATAGAACCACGGTTGAACCGAAAGAAAAATACCCGATTTCTTCCCCTTTATGTAGAGTATCCCCCGAATGTGTTCTCTCTATTGAATTAACAAACATGGCACCAACCTTTACAACAGATAGAAATCCTCCGGCATGCTGGATTTCTGTGATTTCACGGTAATTTTTTGATAGAGGGTATTTACCTAATGTCATCCCCCACTTGTTGACTGGATATGACTTTCGTCCAAGAGTACTTTTCCGTGTAACCAATCCCTCAACTGGAGAGTGAATACGATGATAATGGCTTGGACTTAAATATAGTACCATATATCTGCCGCCTAGATATTTTTCTGTATCTTTTGTGTTCCCAAGCATTTCCTCAACTGAATATACCTTCCCTTTCACCTGGAAAGAAGAATCTTCATGGATGGGCCCACTATCCTCCAATACGGCATCTACAGGACTGACAACAGTCCCCTCCTCATGATTAATTTCGCGCGCTCCATTTATTAAAGCCCTTGTAAAAAAGTCATGCAGGGATGTGTATTCCTGAATGGGACGATCCATCTCAGTCAAATTAATTTTGTATTGCTTTGCAAAAGATGGGATTATCCGCCTGCTTGCTTTAGAGTTTGCAAATTTTCTTAAAAGGGAAGAAGTCCATCTGCCATTGGTTAATTCGATTAATAATTGATATACCTTTTCCTTCACTTTCTTCACCTATTTTCTTGTTATATAGCTACTCACATTTAGCTATCTTTCGATTGGATATAAAATTAACAAAAACACCCATGACGATTGAGGGTGTTTGTCTCTACTTAGTTTACTATTCCTTTAAAGGAAGGGAAAGATTTTTCTTACTGATACAGTCAAGTATATCATCATTTCAATTTAAATCGTCTCTTCATACTCGGAAACCACCAATTCCATTTTCCCATCATTTTCAAGAGGATTGGAACAAGGATTAACCTAATAATCGTCGCATCCAATAAAACAGCAATCGCTAAAGTAAAGCCCAGCTGTTTAATTTCTAATACGCGTGTCAGGATAAATGAAATAAAAACAATGATCATAATTAAGGCAGCCTGGGTAATAAAAGGACCTGTAGATTCGATTCCCCTTGCTATTGATTCTTCATTATCGTGGGATGATTCCCATTCTTCTTTAATCCTTCCGACTAAAAATACCTCATAGTCCATAGAAAGTCCGAACAAAATTGCGAAGGTTAATACAGGCAAATAAGACTGTATAAATCCTGGAGAAGTAAATTGAAGATACTCTTCTCCCCATCCAAATTGAAAGACTAAGACTGTCATTCCGCATGCTGCTGTTACACAAATAATATTTAATAGAATTGCTTTTATTGGAATAAAAATGCTCTTAAAAGCAATTACCAAGAAACAATAGGAAATCATTAAAACAACCACAATGACGATGGGTGTTTTTTTTGCTGTTTCTTCATGCAAATCATTCACTTGAGCTGTAAGCCCTCCAATATAAAGGCTCCCTTCATTCACCTGTTTCTCAAACCGCTCATTTAGCTTAGAGACAAAAGTTTTTGCTTCAGTAGAATCTGGGGCATATTTCAACGTAATCATTACAGGGGCTACATTAAAATCGTCATTAATCAAAAAACTGGTATATTCCTTAAGTTCAGGTAGTTTTATTAATTCTGCCACCTCATTGTATGTATCATCATCACCTAAAAGATTGTCAGTCAATTCTGTAATGGATGAAACCATTTGGACCTCATCAAAGGTTTTGAGGATATCTCCAACAGTCGAAATTTCCTTAAGCTCTTCCATACTGAACCGACTACCTGAAGCCTTCTTTACCAGGAGAACCGGTGAGTATAGACCGGACACAAACTTATCCTCTAAAAGCGTATTTCCTCTTCCAGATGGATAATCCTTTAAGGCATCTTGATTAAGCCCTATTCCCAAATGCATCTGCAATAATGGAGCGGTCAATGCTGCTAGAATAAGCAAACTCCCAATTAAATAAGGAAGTGAGTACTTCATGATATGCTTTGTCCATCGATACAGATATTTTCTCTGATTAGTCTTCTTTTTATATGGTATGGAGAAACTGTTCAGACGATGTCCAAGCAAACATAATAATGAAGGTAAAAAGGTAAGTGTCAGCAACAATAATATAAATAAAACAGCAAATGTGCCCACTGTTATATTAAGAAATAATTTTGCATGAACAAGAGGGAGTCCGATTAATGAAATCATAACCGTCAACCCAGATAAAAATATAGACTTTCCGCTTGTGGAAATGGCTATGGCGATTGCCTGATGAGAATCATTTTGTTGAAGTTCCTCCCTATATCTAATAATCAAAAATAAAGAATAATCAATTCCTATTCCCAGTCCAATCATCGTGACTACACTTGGTACAATAATGTCAAAATCCTGATATCCCGAAAGACTTAAACATGCAAAGGTAATGACTACCGCCATTCCTCCTAACATAATCGGGATTAAAGCCGCTGTAAGAGAACCAAATGCAAATAAAAGAACCACAAGAACAAAAGGCATGCCCAATTTTTCCGCAAAGGTAAGATCCCGCTTTTCCATATGGGTCAAATCCTTTATTGTCGGAGTGGCCCCTGTCAAATATAGTTCAAGCCCACCCTTCTGCGCATCCAAATATTCACTAAGTACATCAATCGTTTCTAAAACCCGACCTTTATTCCCTTCAATAAAAAGTAACGCGTAACAAGTGTGCAAATCCTTTGAAACTTGATTCTCCCCCTCCAGCAGAGGGTTCTCCATCGGATTTGCAACTACAGTTACCCCTTCTATCTTTTGGATTTCAGCCAGAACATTATCTACCGGTTCGTAAAATTTTTGTTCATTTACTTTCCATTGATTCGAATGAAAAACAAGAAAATTTTGTTCACCCATATCATCTGCAAAGTTATGCTCCATTAATTTTTGAGTTAGTTCTGATTGTGAACCTTTTACATTTAATTGCGGTGGTGAAAGATGGTTAAAAAAAGATGGTATTAGCATTATTCCGCCAAGAAACAGTAATCCCCAAACTAGCAGGATAACTTTATAATATTGAATGACCTTACAGCCAAAACGGTAAAAATAAGAAGAATTATGTTGGGGTTTAGATTCGTGCATATTGACACCTCAATTTTTTGAGCGTGACAATATTATTTCCTTTTAACGAAAAAAACGGACAAGTATCTTTTGCCCGTTTTGACTATTTTTTCTTCCTTTTTTCTTTCTCTGCTCGATAAAATTCATGGAACATTTTCATTAATGCTCTCTTTTCAATTCTTGAAACATAGCTGCGAGATATACCCAGTTCTTTCGCTATCTCTCTTTGTGTCTTTTCCTTTTTTAGATCTAGGCCAAACCTGCCAACAATAACCTCCTTTTCACGGTCCTCAAGCACATCAATATACTTCTTCACTTTTTCAAGTTCCATATTAAGCTGAATTGTGTCAATTACATCCTCAGACTCAGACTTCAATATATCAAGCAATGAAATTTCATTTCCCTCTTTATCCTGGCCAATCGGGTCATGCAACGAAACATCTTTTTTTGTTTTTTTTATCACTCTTAGATGCATCAAAATTTCATTTTCTATACAGCGGGCCGCGTATGTAGCAAGTTTCGTGCCTTTACCTGAGGAATAAGATTCGATTCCCTTGATTAAGCCAATCGTTCCGATTGAAATGAGATCCTCAGTATCTTCCCCAGTATTTTCAAACTTCTTTACAATGTGAGCTACAAGCCTTAGGTTATGTTCAATTAATAAATTCCTTGCTTCCGCATCTCCTTCCGCCATTCTTTCAATACATTCCCTTTCTTCCTTTGCTGATAATGGTTGAGGAAATGCATTGTTTTTAACATAGGAGACGAGAAAAACCAATTCTTTAATAAAATAGCCAAACGTTGCTAAAACTCCTGCCAATTAAATCAGCTCCTCACTGTTTCCAACCAGTTAGACTATTAGATATGTATGACAGCAGCCTCTATCCCTTGCCTGTCCTTCTGAAAATAAGATATTTGATTTATGCCCAACCATATAAGCAATCATCCCATATTATAATAATAATCTACGGTATATAAGGAGGTGCACCTATGTATCCTTATCATTTTGGAGGACCCAGTTGCGGTTGGGGCTATCCTCCTCCACCATGCCGAAATGGGTATGGCGCCGGATTTGCGATCTTAATTATTCTATTCATTTTATTATTCCTCTTTGGCTTTTGGGGTTTCTGGAGCGGGGGATACCTTGGTCCTAAATAAAGAAAAAAACTTATGCTCTGCATAAGTTTTTTTCTTCTTTTTATAATTCTATAGTTGTGATATCAGCTACAATGACAAATGTGATTGTAACGGCAGTAACAACCCCCATTACGAATAATAACATGGTAACCAACCCCTTATTCTTCCCATTTACCTAAATTTAACATAATAAAGGGGTGTCCCAAGCGACGTGATGTGAAGAATAATTGACTAATTCTTTACAGGAATGTGAACAGTTCGTTATGCACTATCCTTATTAATCCAGAAAAATTTTGATGTCTTTACTATCATATTGCTAGTCATATCTATCGCCTTCCTTCCGATTGAGCAAATTTTTTTGGACCGGTCAACCTTCGCATACTCGAGTATGGAATATAATTAATAGAATTTATTAATTATAGTTGTTTTTCGATCAAGTATTTCATTTTCCGCCTGACGTATTGAAACGTATTCAGACCTGCCCAATTTATTTGACTTGATTGTAACCGTGAACAGAATCATATTAAAGGTCATGCAATTACCTCCTTAAGCTTCAAATCATCGGTGTTTTTAGCACACTTTATCAATATATTCATCACACCACCAATATAGAACTAAAATTGTATAAAAATCCTATAGTTTAATTTACTATTTTTCACCAAAATATAGACCATTACAGACCTTTAGAAAACCAGAATGGGTAAGTATCTACATATCATAAATTTTAAACAAAGCAAAAAGCCGCAGAAAATTATTCTGCAGCTCTAATGCCAGGCTTATATCATGTTTTGTCCAAGTTGTTCATGAACCGACAAGTGTTTAAGTGTGTCTTGATATCATCCCACTGCCTATATTACACATTCTTACAATGCTGGCATTCCATTTCGTTTATTTGTCCATTGCTCACTTCAAAAATACGGTCTGCCATAGCCAGTACCTCCGGATGATGGCTGATGAGAATAACAAGTTTATCTCCCGCATGGGCTTTAATGGCCTGAAGAATGGAGGATTCATTCAACGCATCAAGATTGGTCGTAGGTTCATCCAGGATGAAAACCGAGGCATCATCCAGGAATAATCTGGCCAACGCTAATCGTTGGAGCTGTCCACTTGAAAGATTTTCACCAAATTCCTGAAGATGTGTATCCAATCCTTCTGGAAGACTTTTTATAAATTGATACAATCCTGCTTTCTCACAAGCATCCCAAATTTCTTCATCCTTATATTTTTTATACATCGTCAGATTCCGGCGCAATGTATCCGAAAATACAATTGTATGAGCATCAACCATACTGAAATGATTCCGGTAAGAATCGGCATCATACTCCTCGGCTGGCACTCCATTTAATAGTATGGTACCTTTCGTAACTGGAATATCCCGCAGCAGTAATGAAATCAATGTTGATTTTCCCGTACCATTATCTCCCCTGATGCCAATAATTTCTCCTATTCTCCATTCAAAATTAACGTTTTTATATAAATGTTTGCCTTTTTCATACTCAAATTGAACATCTTTATATTTAATATTACCAATATGGACGAGTTCACGACTGCCTCCCTCATTTACCTCAGGAGTAATATTCATGATTCCTAAGACACGTTTAGCACTGGCAAATGTATGAACAAGGCTCGAGCTAAGCTGCGATAAAGCTAGTGCAGGACCAAAGGAAGAATAAAGCAGCAGCACAGCTAAAAGCCCTGTACCTGCATCCACTTTACCAATTCCGTATAAATAAATGGATATACCAATTTGTATAAACACTGAAAGGTATAATGCCCCATCCGTCAATGCCTTGAGTAGACCTTCATGTTTCTTAAGGGACAAAGTAGAATTATTTAATTCCTCACTATATTCGTCAATTTGATTAATTGTCTGTTGCTCCTGTCCAAAAATGTACAGTTCCTTCAACCCTTTTAATCGATCAAGGATATATTGACTTTGCATGCCAAATTGAACACGATAAGCTTCTCCTGCTTCTTGTCCGCTTCTGTACACACTTTTCGGAACAACATAGCTTATTAACAAATATGAGAACAACGCTGCAACAGCATAAAATGGATGAAAAGACCAAAAAATCGCCAGATAAACAATTCCTGTGATAAAGCTAATACAAACAGGAGCTACTGTGTGCGCATAAAACACTTCAAGCATTTCTACATCCTTAGTAATAACATTCATAAGCTCCCCTTTTTGAAAGCTCATTAATTGCCTATTCCCAAGCTTTCCAAGGGATCTAAAGATATGAGACCGGATAGTAGCCAGAAGACTAAATGCAATGTAATGGGTCATATATTGCTCGCACAGACGAAAAACAGCACGCATTATACCTGCTGTAATAATCATAATAAGCAACAGTCTTCCATTTCCAAAGTCCTTAAGGCCCATTACATCCAAGAAAGCCATCCCTCCTATAAGACTTATGGCTGAAACCGCCAAATAACCTAATGTACCAAGAAGGATTGTCAGCATCATATGTGGAATAAGCGGCTTTAATATTTTCATTAATTGAATCAAATTCTTTCCGCTGCTAATCATACTGCACACCTTCCGATTGATTGTTGTTCTTCAAATAGCTCTGCATAAATGTTCCCATTGTTCATAAGTGTTTGATGATTGCCTTGTTCAGCTATTTTTCCATTGGAGAATACATAGATTTGATTTGCATCTACTAAACGCTGCAAGTGATGGGTAATCATGATAACCATTTTTCCCTGACGGCTGATTCTTTGAATAATATCAAGAATATCATCTTCACTACTACGGTCGATATTGGCAGTAGCTTCATCAAAAATAAACACTTTAGGATTCTTTAACAGCATTCGGGCAATTGCTAATTTTTGGCGCTGTCCGCTTGAAAGATTCGTCCCTCCGCTTTGAATTTTATAATGAAGGTTAGCAGCAAATTGATCTAGCTTCACAAACCTAATAATCTCTTCTGCCTCTTCTACCTCCAAAGTTGGTTTAGCCATCATTAAATTAGAAAAAATCGTACCTTCAAAAATATAGGAACGGTTACTGACACAGCCAATCAATCGATGCACCTGATCAATAGGCAGTTCCGCTAAAGATGTCCCACCGATTTCAATTGTTCCATTTTCCGGTTCAATGAAACGTTGCAGAATATGTGTAATAGTCGTTTTTCCTGCACCAGAAGCACCTGCAATTCCCGTCACCTCGCTTTGCTTGATGACAAGATTGCAATCCTGCAAAGCCGGTTTTTCAGCATATGGATAAGTATAGGTTATATTTTTAATGCATAAATCTCCTGTGATATCCTTATGAACAGCTGGTTCTTCTTTTTGCGAGTCAATTTTTAAAATGGAGGATAATAAATTCAAGGCACTCGTACCATTCATACCTACATGAAAATAGGATCCCAACAGTCGAAATGGTACAAAAAATTCAATCGCCAGCAGAGAAAAACAGATAAAGCCAGTTAAACTTAAGTTTCCATTTTTATAGGCAATCACTGAGCAGACGATTCCCAAAGCTGCTCCTAAATAGGCGATTAAATCCATAATGGTGATAGATTGCAATTGCATCCTAAGCACCTTCATCGTCATATAGCGGAATTCCTCTGCTTCCTTATTCATAATCTCTCCGTATGCCTTTTCTCCGTTATAAATTTTTAAGGTGCGCAGTCCCTCTACACCTTCAACGAACTTTTTACCAACATCCAAGTATTTATTCCAATATGTTTTAAAAATTCTCTTTCCAATTTTTACGCCGGCCACAATGGCAACCGGAATTAAAAAACCACTGATCAACAACATAAGCGCAATTTTCCAATTCAATTTTGCCATTACCACAAATAGCAGGACAGGAGTCAACAGGCTATAAAAAAATTGCGGCAGATAACGACTGTAATAAACATCGATATTCTCGATACCTTCTACCGCGAGCTGGCTAATTTTACTGATTTCCAGTTTGGTAATCTCTTGAGGGGTCAGTGAAAGAAGCTTTTCAAACAGTTCTCTCCGCACCTTATGCTTTAGCTCAAATGATGTATAATGTGTGAGCTTTGTCGAGTAATAATGACAGCCGAACTTTATAGCTATAATCAATCCAATATATAAAATGTAGTACATATCCATAACGATATTATGAACATAGAACAAGGCAGAAAATAATTCCGCAATCTCAAATACAATCACTATATTTATAACAACATTCAATAATTGCAATAATGTAACTTGAACCAAAACAGGGATGATTCCATACTTTTTTGCATAAATCATCATTTCTTTTTGAATCATATTTGTTGCACTTCCTCTTGATTATTAATCGTAGGAATTTTTATAAAAACAATCAATTTAACAACTGCCAACACGCATAGAACAATGCGAACGTGCAAATGATTGACCATTAAACCGCTGATTAGAAGTAATAAATACACGGTTAGTAAAATCGTTAATTTTCTTCTTAAAGTAAGACCACCATCCCTTTGGTAGCTCACTACATATTTTTCGTAAAATGACTGTTTCTTCAGCCAGTTTTCACATTTAACTGAATTACCAGCGAATAAAATTGCTGTCAGTAATAGTAAAGGTGTCGTTGGTAAAATAGGAACTGCGATTCCAATTAAACCAAACAATAGAGATATCCATCCCAATCCCAGTAAAATTAGTTTTTTCATCTGTCTTCCCCCACTAAATATGTATCAATACAAGCCATACTATAGAGCCTAACCCTCCAACTATATGAACGGCCGTACAATTTTTTTGTTTCTTTAAAAAAGGAATTATTGCTGTCAGAGCAATGATAAGCATATAAATGATATAACCAAATAAATTAGAACTCATTTGAAATAAATATATAAATATACTTATCAAGGCTATACAACCACTCCATCTATGAGTAAGTTTTATCGGTCTATTCTTTTTAAACAGGTGTAAAACCCCAAAGAATAAGCAAATAAAAAAAGAAAGTTTATGTAATGTCAACAATATCATTAGAAACCACCCGTACATTATTATTTTGATATATTAATATTATTGATAATGATTATCAATGTCAATGATAAATTTATCAAGTACCTGTAAAGATTCTTGATTAAAAGATTATAAAAAAAAGCCAACTCATTAAATGAGTTGACCTGTATTTTATAGAATTTATTCTTCGTCTTGTATTAACTTCCCATATTTCTTGGATAAAGCAAAAAATAATGCGGATAACGCCAATACTCCAGCAGTAGCAAAAGTTAAGTATTCCTTTACTACTTCACTCATACCTTCCTTTGGCAATATGGATCCTAAAAAAAGAAATACAGCAAACATTAGGAGAGTTGTACCAAAACGTTTATAATCTATCATTTTCTCTTTCAAGGAAACTACCACCTTTCAAATAAACTAGTAATACAGTAACACGATATTCCTCCCTATGCTAATGTAAATAGTGGCAGGCGAACCACTAAAATATATGGACAGAATGGTATCAATAGTTATGAACAATCACATTATTTTTTTAAGAAAACAAAAAAGTTCTGTCTTAGTATTTCGACAGAACTTAAAAATTTTATTTTAATTCTTTTACAATTCCCATTGCCAGTTGAGCTGAATGCAATGCAGCCTTTTCCAGGAATTGATCAAATGATAAATCTGACTCTTTGCCAGCAATATCACTTAATGCGCGCGTTACTACAAATGGAACATTAAACTGATAAGCCACCTGCGCAATAGCGGCTGCTTCCATTTCAACTGCCTGCAGCTGTGGAAACTTTTCTCTTACAAATCGAACACGTTCAGGATCAGACATAAATACGTCACCGGTTGCGATTAACCCTTTTCCAACTCCAACCCCGTCTATGCCTGCGGCCACTTTCTCTGCAAGTGATACAAGCTTTTCATCAGCAATAAATGCTGCAGGTAATTGTGGAACCTGTCCGTATTCATAATCAAACGCCGTAACATCCACATCATGGTGACGTACCTCAGTTGAAATGACCATATCTCCTACATTTAATTCTGGGTTGTAGCCACCTGCTGAGCCAGTGTTGATGATAAAATCAGGCTTGAATTTTTCAAGAAGGACAGCTGTTCCCATGGCAGCATTCACTTTGCCAATACCGGATTTTAACAAAATAACATCCACACCAAACATCTGTCCAGTTGTATATTCTGTATTAGCAATGACAACAGACTCGGCACTTTCTATATTCTCACGCAAATAAGCAACTTCTTCTTCCATTGCGCCAATAATAGCAATTTTCATTAGTATTACTCCTTTATATTACAAAGATTAAAATGACATGTACCATTTTACCATAAATCATCTGCATAAACAGACCACTAATCCTTTATTGGAGCTAGAGTATTCTAGGCATTTTTGGTAGACTTAGTTTGAAAATGAAGGAGGCAAAAAAAAGTGGAATTTAAATTAGAACTAATTGAAGACAAAGTTGAATTTTTCGAGGCATCCTCAATTCAAAACCTTGAAAAACAAATCCAGCAAAAAATAGATCAAAACAAAGCAATCATGCTATCCGTACACCACATATCCCACCAAATCCACACCACCCCCGAAGGCAAACCCATATACACAGCCGTAGTACACTATAAACTAAAAAGCTGAAGGGCCTTGTTCAGGAGTGAGAAGCATAAGACATAGGCTCGAAGGGGATGTTTCTCCCCCGTAGAGGCTATGCTTATGTCCCGAACTCCTAGGCCCTGAAGCTGGATTAACTAAAAAACTGAGACGACTGTTCAGACCCGAAAAGCATAAGACGAATACTCGGAGGGAGACGTTTTTCCCTCCCGCAGAGTATTTGCTTATGACTCGAGGGACTAGGAGTCGAAGCTGGATTAACTAAAAAGCTAAGACGACTGTTCAGGCCCGAAAAGCATAAGACGAATACTCGGAGGGAGACGTTTTTCCCTCCCGCAGAGTATTTGCTTATGACTCGAGGGACTAGGAGTCAAAGCTGGATTGACTAAAAAGCTGAAACGGCTCATGTTAAGGAACGAAGACTAAAGGCGCCACGTCCTGTGGCAACGTCTTCATGACCAACATCCTGTTGGCCCGCATAAGACATAGGCTCGAAGGGGATGTTTCTCCCCCATAGAGGCTATGCTTATGTCCCGAACTCCTAGGCCCTGAAGCTGGATTAGATAAAAAGCTGAAGGGCCTTGCTCAGCCGCGACAAGCATAAGAGGAGTTGCGTAGGGAGAACGCTTTTTTCTCCCGCAGCAGCTACACTTATGACTCGAGCGGTTAGGCCCTGAAGCTAGATTAACTAAAAAGCTGAGACGACTGTTCAGGCCCGAAAAGCATAAGACGAATACTCAGAGGGAGACGTTCTTCCCTCCCGCAGAGTATTTGCTTATGACTTGAGGGACTAGGAGTCGAAGCTGGATTAACTAAAAATCCAAAAACGGGTATATTAAGGAACAAAGACTAAAATCGTCACGTCCTGTGGCAACATCTTCATGACCTACATCTTTTAGGCCTCCGAAGCATAAGAGGAGGCACCGTAGGGAGCTTATTAGGGATTAAAGGCTTAAGTACACTACTTCGTGCGGCAACGCCTTTATGACCTGCAGAAATGAATAATAGGAGGTGCTATATATGGGGAGAGAAATAAAGTTTGATGACGATAAGCATGAACTGATTTTAACTCTTACAGGTTTAACAACTTTTTTTGCTTTAAAACGAAAGATTCAAATGCCCTACCCTCTAATAAAAAATGTTTTAGTAGATTATTTCGACGCTCCTACACGGATGATACGGATGCCTGGTTCTTCTATTTCATTCTTAAATATTTATGAAGGAAGTTATAAATATCAGAATGAATGGTATTTTCTTTCATACAGCGGTAGGATACCGTTGGTCATCATAGAATTGCAAGGACATAAAAAGTATAGATATATTATTTTCCAATGTGAAAATCCCACAAAAACCGCATCCGAGATTCGAACACATTTAAGAGATATTGACTGACATGATACATCCTTTTTGAAATGGCTACGATTACCTCTTTGTATTTCCACTCTTCAAATTATCTGGATTTCCCTTAAAAGTAACAATCAAAAAAGCTGCCAAACACGGCAGCTTTAAAAGTATTTTTATTTGGTTAACTAGCTTTGTCATTCTTTATAAGTTTTTCTACCTTTGTCGGTTTCCATCCTTCACCATCAACCCATTCGATATATACACGATACGTGCTTGATCCATCTTTAGGTGATACAGTACCAATTGCCTTATTCGGTTCACCGCCATTTTGTAAATACCATAAGGTCATATTACTTTGATCTATGCCAGCTCCATAGGCAATGGCTTGCTCCATTTCATTCCAATCAGTGGAACCTTTCTCGTATTGTGTAACATGCTCTCCACTTTGTTCCGTACCTACTGGCTTCCATGAAGGATCAGAATACGCTTCTTCCACATTTCCATCAGAAGCTGTTTCTTCAACTTTCTCAGACTCTACTGCATCTTCAGATTCAGAGGAATCTTGATCAGCGTTTTGGTCTTGATCTTGGCCCTCTTCGTCCTCATTCTCAGATGCTTGCTCATCTTCATTCATTGCAGTTTCTTCTTTGTCAGCTTCGTCTTCTTTATTGGTTGCCGATTGATTACTTTCAGGATTGGTATCAGCCTTCTGACTTGCCGGTTCATCATTATTACCTAAAAATATAGTAGCTCCCACAACGACAATAAGGAGAACTACAACTGTAATCAGTATATTGTAGACTTTGTTTACCTTTTTATCCTGACGTTTATCCATACGCGAAGGATATTTATCTTGCCTATCCATATACACTTCCTCCTCAAATTTATAATAAAGATTATTTTAACATGGATAGGTAATCACTAAAAGTTATTCAATTTTTCGTCATATTTTTTATTCCAGGCCTCTTTTTTGATTAATTGCATGTATCCCATTGACCATTTGTAAGTATAAAGGAGTTACCGCACCCGACTTGCTCGCTGTATCCAGATTTACAATCACCATCGCATATTTAGGTTTTTGAAAAGGAAAATAACCTGCAAACCATTTATTGTACATCTGTTTTGTTTTATCTTCCTTGGCCCCAATTTCTGCTGTTCCTGACTTACCAGCAACATCGTACTTGGCTGTATGTAGATTACCCGCAGTGGCATATTTCCCTGTTGTTGTTACTACTCCTCTTAATAATTGCTGTAGCTTGCTGGCTGTTATTTTTGAAATGGCTTTACCTTCTATAGGCTGCTCTTTGAAGGTGGCAATGGTTAATCCGTCATCATCGACCGCTTTAGTGGCAGCTCTAGCCATCATTCTTTCACCGCCTCTGGCAATCGTGGCCATCATATTGGCGATGGCAAGCGGAGTTACTTTTACATTTAGTTGACCAATCGATGTATTCGCCACAAAATTCTCATCCTTCTTCATGGAGGATTCTGTCCATATGACCCCAGATTTTTCTTCCGGCAGTTGTTTAATGAGAGATGTATGGAATACACTTCCATTCCACCCAATTGGTTGAATTAAGCCAAGCCGCTCAGCATACTCTTCAATAAGATTCGGATTTTTATCTGCCAATTCCTTTCCCAGAACTCCAAAAACTTGGTTGCTGCTTAATGCAAACCCTCGCTTAAAATCAACCATTCCTAGCAATCTTCCTGTATTTTTATCAACAGGTCGCCCTAAATGATCCAAATTACCGTTAAATTCTCTTCCATTCAGGTTTAGGCCTTCTTCTATGGCAGCAGCTGCTATAACCGTTTTAAATACGGAACCAGGAGTCTGTGGAGTAATCATTTGATTATGGTTACCCTCATTGTTTACATCTTTATTTACAAGCGGTGTGGAAAACATAGTCAGAATATCATTAGTCTCAACATCTAAAATGATGATTCCGCCTTTTTTCAGCCCACTATCATCAGCAACTTGTTCTGCAAGTTTTTGATAGTCCTGATCCAAAGTAGTCTGTATATTAATTCTTTCACCAGATTGACCTTCGTCCAAATAACGGATATCCACTCCAAACATTGGCAGTCCATTGGCTGCTTTGTGATAAACTAGTTTTTTACTGCCATTACCCTGCAGGAAGATCTGAAAGGCTTTTTGCAATCCTGTTTTCCCTACTTTTGTTTGATAATCAACCGGTGTATAGCCTATTTTATTAGCTTCATCTATTTCATTCTTATTTAATGTCAGGGACCCTAGAAGATGGCTTGCTGAAGGATTTGCTATAACCTCTCTCTTCTTTACACCTATAATACCTGGAATATGAAGATTGTTAATTTGCGCAATTTGGCTATCTGTTAATTCTGTTATACCTTTATTTTCATAAATAAATGGTTCCTCTTCACTCTTTAGCCTTTGTAGTAGTATTTCTTTCTCTATCTCAAGAATGTCTGCCACTTTATCTGCAGGCCAATCTAAATGTTTAACAAATGGAAAGAGTACTAACACCGATTTGTCCTGATAGGATATCGACTTACCTTCTCTATCAAGAAATCCACCTCTCCCATCATCCAAAGTGATTTCGTCAATTCTTTGTCTCACACTATTCTCTAATAAATTTACCCGGTGTTTGGAATATTCCTTTGGCTTCACTATCTGTATATGTACCAGCTTGGCTATTAATAAAGTAAACAGAAATAGAAAAATAATTCCTGTCCCCAATATTCTTTTTTTCATTTAACACACCCCTTACTGTTACCAGTTTCGACGGGGCTTGCCTATTTCAAACTATAATTGAACAAATAAAAAAGGCACCTAAAATAGGCGCCTTGCTGGTTCTTTCTTAAATTTCAAATTATTGAACGGATACGATTACGACTTCCATATCTCCACCTGGAGTAGAAACCGTTACTTCATCACCTGGTTTTTTTCCCATTAAACTGCGGGCAATAGGAGAATCATTTGAAATTTTATACTCAAATGGGTCAGCTTCTGCAGAACCGACAATTATATAAGTTTCTTCTTCACCATCAGGTAATTCTTTAAATGTTACGGATTTTCCTAATGTAACCGTTCCATCCTGAGATGCACCTGACTCAATAATTTGTGCATTTCTAATCATATTTTCAAGTGTAGTGATTCTTCCTTCAACAAATGCTTGTTCTTCTTTAGCAGAGTCATACTCAGAGTTTTCGGATAAGTCACCGAAACTGCGTGCAATTTTAATTCGTTCTACAACTTCTTTACGTTTAACCGTTTTTAAAAGTTCTAATTCTTTCTCTAATTTTTCTTTTCCCTCTTTAGTCATTGGGAATACTTTTTCAGTAGCCAAAAAATTTCACTCCTTCTGTACTTTCACCATGCAGCACCAACCGCTCCATGTGATCATGTGTATATATATGCACTTAATAACTATGTATATACCTTTATTGGTATAGGAATTGCGCGTTCTCAATCGAACGCGCAATTTACACTCATTGTTAGCTTAATTTCTTTTTATCGATTTGTCTATTAATTTTATCAAAATTTTTTCAAAAATGAGTAACTTTTTTGTTATTTTTATGGAAATTGGTGTAAAAACAAAATATTCCTATAAAAGGGATTTTTGCTCCAAAATCGTTTGGATTTTAGTACCAATTACATCAATAGCCACGTAATTGTGTCCGCCTTCAGGAATAATAATATCCGCATAGCGCTTAGTAGGCTCAATAAATTGGTTATGCATAGGACGTACCACAGATGTGTATTGTTCAATGACTGAATCAATTGAACGGCCCCGTTCTTTTATATCACGCATTAAACGACGTATTATACGAAGATCTGCATCGGTATCAACAAATAGTTTAATATCCATTATATCGCGTAATCTCTCATCTTCAAGTACCAAGATTCCCTCGAGAATAATAACGTCCTTAGGTTCAACAGGAATTACATCCTCAGAGCGTGTATGCATAGCATAATCATAAACCGGCTTTTCAATTGCTTCATAACGAAGCAATTTGTTAATATGCTCCAGCAATAGATCATTATCAAAAGCCAATGGATGATCATAGTTTGTCTTTAGTCGTTCCTCAAAAGGAAGATGGCTTTGATCCTTATAATAATAATCTTGTTCTAGAATCATGATGGAATGACCCTTGAATTTTTCATAGATTGCTTTTGTTACACTCGTTTTCCCTGAACCCGAGCCACCTGCAACCCCAATTACAATTGGCTTAGTCATTTTTAGTTGTTCTCCTTCCTCATCATATCATATGGATGAACCGGTTGATCGACTTTTAAGCGGACAGTCATAAGCGGATGTCTTGCAGCATCTAATTCATTGCCGTCCTCATCCCAGATTGTTCCGACTGTTTGCGTAAAGTTTTCGATATTAGGTCCGAAAAATTCAATTTCGTCTCCCGGTTTAAAGTAATTTCTTTGCTGTAACGTGACTATAGATGTATTTTCATCATACGATAAGACAAGCCCGGCAAAGTCATGCGTTGTTTTGTTATTATGATTGCCAAACATTTGCTCCTTATGGCTTGGTACACCTTCAAAGAATGCGGGAGCTGTTTCCCGATTCGCACACTTATTGAGCTCTGTAATCCATTCCTCTTTGAAAACAAAATTGTCCGGATCCGCACAATAAGTATCTATAACCTTGCGATAAACACTGACAACTGTTGCAATATAATGAATGGATTTCATACGGCCTTCGATTTTTAAGCTGTCGATTCCCATCTCTATCATAGTTGGGATGGATTCAACCAGTTTCAAATCTTTAGGACTCATCGCAAACGGTTGGTCTTCATCTTCAAATAATGGTTTTTCACCATCTTCCGTATTAGCGAATAAATGATAATCCCATCTGCATGATTGGCAGCAGCCGCCTCGATTAGAATCACGGGCTGTCATATGGTTAGATAGCGTGCAGCGCCCTGAATAAGCAATACACATCGCCCCATGAATAAAGGTTTCAATTTCAATATCAACCTTTTCTTTCATTAGCTTGATTTCTTCTCCACTCGTCTCACGTGCCAAAACAACACGATCCAGCCCTTCTTCTTTCCAAAACTGTACAGCTTTCCAGTTTGATAAGGATTGCTGTGTACTTAAGTGGATTTCCAGCTTTGGAGCAGCCTTTTTACAGGTCTCAATTATTAACGGGTCAGCTACTATAATACCTGTTACTCCAGCTTCTTCAATCCCTTTTAAATACTCCGGAAGTCCATCGATGTTCTCATTATGAGCAAAAATATTAGTGGTCACATATATTTTAGCGCCGTATTGTTTAGCAAACTCCACGCCTTCTTTCATTTCTGCCAATGAAAAATTTCCGGCATTGGAGCGCAATCCATATTCCTGACCGCCAATAAATACTGCGTCGGCACCATAACGGACAGCGATTTTTAATTTTTCCAGGTTACCGGCAGGAGCCAGTAATTCCGGTTTTTTTACAATAACGCGTTTTCCGTCAATAATCTCGGAAATTTTATTTTCTGACACGGACATTCGGTCATCCTCCATTCCCTGTTAATAAACAGTCTCCTTGAAAAAGAAGCCTGTATCCAGCGATCTGTTTGCCGGTTGAATTTCTTCAGCTTTCTGCAGCAGTTCTTCCTTCTTATCTTCGTATAGATCCGGATTCTCTGCATATAAATCAATTGCCTCGCGATACAATTTGGTTACTTCAATAAGATAGTCAGAATCCTTTAAGATTCCATCAATTTTAAAGGAGTCTACCCCAGCATCGAGCATTTCTGCCAATTCATCAATAATGCAAATATCATTCGGACTCATAATATGAGTGCCGTTTTCATCTTCAAAGATTGGGTATTTAGCGTTACGCTCAGGATCGTGCAGGAATAAGCTTTTTTGATCCTCCAGGCTATCCACTTTCATATTGCGGCCTTGGTAATTAAAGTAATTCCCGATAAGCGTCCGTTTTGACTGAAACATGGCTGTCATTCCATGCACCTGTACTTCAATCTCGACTTTGGCATGTTCTTTAATTTCAATGATAGCGTCCATATTAATTTCCCGGGCAAGGACTGCACGCTTAGCTCCTTTTGTTCCCCAGTAATTACACGTGAACCAGTTGGTCGCTGTTGTTTCTGTATTCCAATGCAGTGGCAGGTTCGGAGCTGCTTCACGAGCAGCCATCAAAACAGCTGGATCTCCAAAGATGACAGCATCAGCTTGATTGGCATCTAAGAAACGCAAATAATCGGACAGCTCGTCCACTTTCTCATTATGGAAGATGGCATTCATAGCCACATATACTTTCTTTCCTTTTGAATGGGCTAGCTGGATTGCTTCTTTAACAGCCTCTCTGTTAAATTCTCCAGCCAGTCTCAGTCCATAACGTTGTTCCCCTATAACAAATGCATCTGCACCTGCATCAATTAATGGGATGATATCTTCAACCTTAGTAGGTGTTAGTAATAGCTCAGGGGTTTTCATGCCTTTTCACCTCGTTTAATACTGATAGCCAAACCATCCCCGACAGGGATAATGACAGTATCAAAGTTTTCCTTATTCATGAGCCATTCATTATAGCCTTTTATTTTATTAACTAAATTTTTTGTTCGTTTAGATTCAATCTCTTCCTGTTCAAGAGCCACCAAGCCTTTAAAGAGAACATTATCGGAAAGGATAATTCCTCCCTCTGCCAAAGACTTTTCATATATTTCAAAGAAACGTTTATATTGTCCTTTAGCTGCGTCGATAAATATACAATCAAAAGGTCCTTCTGGAGAGACAGCTGATTCTGTCTCAAGGGCGTCACCTTTTATAATCTTTATTCTACTCTTCATGTCCGCTCTTTCAATAAAATGATGAGATTTTTCAATACGTTCCTCATCTCTTTCAATTGTCAGTATTGAAGCTTCTGGCAGCGTATACGCCATTCGTAAAGCAGAATAACCAATTGCTGTTCCAATTTCTAAAATTTTTCGCGGCTTTTGGATTTTTAGAATCTGTAACATAGACTCCATACCGGTTAATTCCATAATCGGAACACCATTTTCCCTTGCATACTCTTCCATTTCACTTAATAAATCATTTCGGGAAGGTACAAGAGTCTGTAAATAGTGATCAAGATTCTTATTCATCCTTATTCCTCCAAACCCTGTACTTTGCTTAATTCAAAAAAATGAGAAAGCCAGGTGGCTTTCTTTAAATACATACACTATTTTTATGCACTTCGAATATTTTAGCATATTTAGGGGAAAGAAGCGAAACGTTTCTTCTCTTCCATAGTTCCCCTCCAAATGCTTAATTATTCGTTATATGTTTTGCCTTATCTTTATTATGTTCTTCTAATGTTTTATTAAAGATGACTTCTCCCGATTTAGTAGCAAGGAAATATAGGTCATCAATATCTGCAGGGTTTAATGCCGCCTGAATAGAGGTTTCACCTGCATTGGCAATTGGTCCAGGGGTTAACCCCTTATGTCGATAAAGATTATATGGTGAGTCGACTTCTAAGTCTTTGTATGTCACCCGATCTTTATGCTCTCCCAATGCGTACAGAACAGTTGGATCAGTTTGCAATCGCATATCCTTCTCCATCCTGTTTTTAAACACAGCAGATATTTTATCCCTATCCACCTTCTCAGTTGCTTCTTCTTCAATTAAGGATGCCATTGTTAATAGTGTATGCGGTGTCCATTTATCCTTGGACATTTCATCCTTATACTTCGCTAAGATTTCATTGGTTTTTTTTACCATATCGCTAACAATTGACTCTATTGTTGGATCTTCCTCATAAAATGAATACGTTGCTGGATATAAATATCCTTCCAATGGATATCTGACATTCTTGGCAAGAATATCATCCGTTAATAAATCAGGATACTTATTCATCATTTCTTTAATAAATCCATTTTTATTTATAACGGCTAAGACATCTTTTGACTTTTTGCCTGTTTTCTTGGCAATAATTTCTGAAATTTGTTCCAGATCTCTTCCTTCCGGAATAGTAATTCGATAGGTCTCAGCTACAATTCCATTTTTGATTTGATCGATGATTTCCTGAATTGTCATAGATGGTGATAAATTATAGGTTCCAGCCTGGAAACCAGATTCATTTTTAAACTTGACATAGTATTTAAATACTTTCGCGTTTTTAACGACTCCATTATCCTCTAATGTTTGAGAAATCAAACTAATTCCTGAACCACGAGGGATTTCCACCTTGATTGCATCTTTATTATCTGGGTCAACAGGTTTTAATGCGGAGGAGATATACAAATACCCACCAAGTCCAACAAGCGTCATGACAAGGATGACAGCAACTAACGAAACAGTAACAATTTTCCGTACCACTCTAGCTTCACTCTGTCTTTCAAGTAGCTTTATTTTCATTTGCTCTTTCTTCCAATTTTTATCATTATCCAAAAGTGATGCCCCCCTAAGGCATTTTATTACAAGCCCTCTTTATTTATTGCAAACATTAGCGGAATCTGTCAATGATTATCATAAAACTTTTTCTTAAACCGCTTGATTATATAATAAATTTCATGAATTGACCATTACTTTTTTATAACATGCTCTATTTTTCGGAGAATTTACCTAAAATCTCTTGAATAATCATCCTTTCACCATTCCTTGTAAAACCATTTCATCATTATTCCACAATACTTAAATCTACACATAAAAAAACTCCCCCGATAAAACCGGGAGAGCTATATTTTCAGTTTATTCTTCTTCGTCGAAGAATGTATTAATGACTTCTTCAACTAGAGCCCATTCTTCATCATCTTCTATATCATTTAATGTTCCGACTTCACCTGTTTCATCAGGAATATAAGAAGCTACATGGATGAGGTCTTCATCTTCTTCGCCTTCGTTTCCTACTGGTGCAAATACAACGTATTGCTTATCATAATCATCCAATTCGAACGTAAGTAATATTTCGTGTAACTGCTCGTTACCATCTTCATCAACAATTGTTATCATATTTTCTTCCATGTCTGATCACCTCTAAATTATTTGCCGCCACTATCTAAATATCCTTGCAGAATTAAGACAGCGGCCATTTTATCTATAACTTTTTTGCGTTTTTTACGGCTTACATCTGCATCTAATAAAACCCGTTCTGCGGCCATTGTGGTTAAACGTTCATCCCACAAAACGACCGGAACCTTATATCGTTTTTCAAGCTTTGATGCATAATACTGACTTGCCTCGCCTCGCGGACCTACAGTTCCATTCATATTTTTCGGCAAACCTACGACAAATTTATCGACTTTATAAGGTTTAAGGATTTCATCTAAACGTTTCAGGCCAAGCTGATTTTTTTCTTCGTCAATTGCTATGGTTTCCAAACCTTGAGCAGTCCAGCCCATTTCATCACTGATGGCGACTCCCACAGTTTTACTACCCACATCAAGACCTACAATTCGCATATTATCCCTCTCGTTGCTGCTCTAAATAAGATTTGACCAGAACTTCTATAATCTCATCTCTTTCAAGCTTTCTAATAAGATTTCGTGCATCATTATGACGCGGAATATAAGCAGGGTCTCCTGACAAAAGATAACCTACAATCTGGTTAATAGGATTGTAACCTTTTTCATTTAGAGCATTATAGACTTCCATTAAAACATGGCTAACGTCATGCTCAAAAGAATCCTCCGGGAAATTAAATTTCATTGTTTTATCAAATGAACTCATTCCAACGCACCCCGCTTTCATTCAAAAAGCTATATTTCCATTGTTCCTCTTATTGTACACTACTTAAACCTAATAATAAAATTCGAATGATAGTTTTGGCTAGTCAATACTATCCATGCCAAAATGATTAGATTCAAAAAGAAGGGGGGCAAATCCTTTGCCCCGTTTTTATTTGTTAACCAAATCTTTTACCAGTTCAAGTGCTGCTTCTAAATCAGCAGGGTTCTTACCGCCGGCCTGAGCCATATCAGGACGTCCACCTCCGCCACCACCGCAGCGTGCCGCTACCTCTTTAATGATTTTACCGGCATGGTATCCTTGGTCTATTAAATCTTTTGTAACTGCAGCAATTAAGTTTACTTTTTCTCCTTGCGCACTTCCAAGGACAATGATGGAGGACCCTAGCTTTTGCTTTAAGTCATCAGCCATATTTCTTAAATTATTCATATCCTGAGCCTCTACCTTCGCTGATAAAACCGTTACACCATTAATTGTTTCAGCTTTGGATTGAATATTTCCTGCCTCGATATTGGAAAGCTTGGCTGCTAATGATTCATTTTCTTTTTGTGCGTCTTTTAATTCGCCTAATAGGGAATCAATTTTAACAGGCAAATCTTTTGGATTAGCTTTAACTTTAGCTGCTGCTTGGCGAAGAACACCAATTTGTTCTTTTAATTGAAGATACGCAGATTCGCCCGTTACTGCTTCAATCCTTCTGGTACCAGCCCCTATTCCACCTTCAGAGACAATTTTGAACAGCCCGATAGCAGAAGTATTAGGAACGTGGCAGCCACCGCAGAGCTCAAGGCTATAATCTCCCACTTGGACAACACGTACGATATCGCCATATTTTTCACCGAATAGAGCCATTGCCCCCATTGCTTTTGCTTCTTCAATCTGTTTATTTTCAATCGTTACATCAATACTCTTCCAAATTTTATCATTCACGATTTGCTCAACCTGTTCTAGCTCTTCTTCTGTAACTTGTCCAAAATGAGAAAAGTCAAAACGAAGTCGGTCCGGTCTTACTAAAGAACCCGCTTGGTTGACATGCGTGCCCAGTACATCCTTTAATGCTTGATGCAGTAAATGAGTTGCCGTATGGTTTTTAATGATTTTACGGCGATTTGCTTCATCTACAACCGCTTTCCCATACGCACCTTCCTTCAGTAATCCATATTCTACGATAACTGTATGCAGGTTTTGGCCATTTGGAGCTTTTTGAACATCCTTCACGAATACTCGTAGGTCTTCAGATTCAAAGAATCCTTTGTCCGCAATTTGTCCGCCGCTTTCAGCATAGAAAGGTGTTTGGTCAAAAATGATTTGAACTTCTTCTCCCGCCATGGCATCGTCCGCTTTTTCACCATTTTTAATGATTACTTCCACTGTTGCCGGGCATTCAAGGGTTTCATATCCAACAAATTTACTTTGTACTTTTATGTCACCTAAAATACCGCTTTGTACTTGCATGGAGTCTACATCCTGGCGAGCAGCACGTGCACGTGTCCGCTGAGCTTCCATCTCTCTTTCGAAACCTTTACGGTCGATTTTCATGCCTTCATCTTCAGCATACTCTTCTGTTAATTCAACTGGGAATCCATAGGTATCATAGAGACGGAATACATCAAATCCGTTTACTATATCGCTGCCCCTTTTCTTCTCAGCCTCAATAACTTCCGCAAGTATAGCTAACCCGTCATGAAGAGTTTCATGAAAACGCTCCTCTTCATTACGAACAACCTTCGCTATGAAGTCCTGTTTCTGTTTAACTTCTGGATAATAATCTACCATGATATCCGCCACAACTGGAACCAATTCATACATAAATGGCTTATTGATACCAATTTTCTTAGCAAAACGAACAGCTCTGCGCAGCAATCTGCGTAAAACATATCCGCGTCCTTCATTGGAAGGAAGTGCTCCATCACCTATTGCAAACGCAACCGTACGGATATGGTCAGCAATAACACGAAATGCTACATCTTTATCCGCACTTGTTCTATATTGTTGACCTGAAATTTCTTCAGTTTTATGGATAATCGGCAGGAATAAATCCGTATCAAAGTTCGTGTCACCATTTTGGAAAATGGATGCCATCCGCTCTAATCCCATCCCTGTATCAATATTTTTCTTCGGTAATTCAGGATACTCACTGCGCGGTATTTCTGGATTTGCATTAAATTGAGACAATACGATATTCCAGATCTCAATATAACGATCATTTTCGATATCTTCTTCAATTAAACGAATGCCGATATCTTCAGGATCAAATTTTGTACCGCGGTCAAAGAAAATTTCAGTATCAGGTCCGGATGGGCCTTCACCAATTTCCCAGAAATTGTCCTCAAGCGGAATTAAGTGACTATCCGGTACGCCTAAGCTTTTCCATACCTTAAGGGTATCAGTATCTGCTGGATAGTATGTGATATAAAGCTTGTCTTTTGGCATAGCAAACCAGCGTTCATCTGTTAATAGCTCCCATCCCCATTTGATTGCTTCCTCTCTGAAATATTCTCCAATAGAGAAGTTACCCAGCATTTCAAAGAAAGTATGGTGTCGAGCTGTTTTTCCAACATTTTCAATATCGTTTGTTCTAATCGATTTTTGGGCATTCGTAATCCTTGGATTTTCAGGAATAACTCGTCCATCAAAATATTTTTTTAATGTTGCAACTCCGGAATTAATCCATAACAGTGTCGGATCTTCCACCGGTACTAACGATGCACTCGGTTCAATTCTGTGACCTTTTTCCTGAAAGAAATCTAAAAACATTTGGCGAATTTCTGCCCCAGTCATGTACTTCATAAGATTGAATCCTCCTTTTTTATACACAAAAAAGCCCTCATCCCTAAAAACAGGGACGAGAGCTTGACTCGCGGTACCACCCTGATTACGAAACATCTAAAAAGTTTCGTCACCTCAGAAACCTTAACGCGGTTTAAACGGCGGGTTTTTGCCCGCACTCCGGACTAGCTTTCTGTCTCTCTTCTTCCAAAGTCTCTTTCAGCCATGGAGACTTCTCTCTTTCATGTAAATAGGATTTACATTCGGAAGGGCTTAAACATACTCGGTCCATCAACATATTTCAATATATTCCGTTATAAGTTGGATTATAGTCATAAGTGTTTTCTTTGTCAATGTTTCAGGAATTGTTTAAGGGTTATTCCTTAATATTTTACTATGAGTAATAGCAACCTTCAAAAAGGCTAAAATAGGGACAGCAAGAATCAGGCCTAGTATTCCGCTAATCTCACCACCGACAAGCAAAGCAAAAATGATAATAAGCGGGTGCAGCTTTAACGTTTTCCCCATGATAATTGGTGAAAGGACATTCCCCTCCAGAAATTGAATCACAATAATGATAATGGCCACCTTGATGACCATGCCCGTTGACATAGTGATCGCTACGAGCAATGCCGGAACCGCTCCAATCAGAGGTCCGAAATAGGGAATAATATTCGTTACCCCAATAAAAAGGCTCAGCAATAAAGGATACTTCATACCAAATAACCAGAAAAGTATAGCGGCAAAGGATCCCACAATCGTACAGACCAAGAGCTGTCCGCGAAGATATCCGCCCAAAGAATGGTCGATATCCTTCAAGAACTTTTTCGTTGTGTCTCTGCTTTTTTTAGGAAATAATCTTAAACCAAAATCAATAATCTTTTCAGCATCCTTCAGTAAATAAAAGGATATGAGAGGGATGAGTAACACAAAGATGAAAAAATCCGACAGCCCACTTAGCGCTTCTATTAATACAGTTATAGAAGAACTCAGTTTCATTTCTATAGAGCTGATGATTTGCTCCAAACGATCATGCAGACCAAACGGCCAGCTTGAGGTTTGTGAATGAAAACGAGCTATGTAACCTCGATATAACTCTGCCATTTCTGGTGCTCTTTCTGCAACATCAATCATTTGGTTAATGAATACTGGAATTCCTTTATACAATCCATAGCCGACTGCCCCAAAAAACACCAGATAAATCAAACCGATTGCCAAACCTCTATGCAAACCTTTCTGATGAACTTTTTCCACCAGGGGATGAAGGAGGTAACTAATAAGAGCGGCTCCAATAAATGGTGATAATGCAGTTAGAAAAACCTGTATAACAGGAAACCATATTGGTCTGAGCAAGTAAAACACAAATAATACGATAAATAATAATAATAGAAATCCAAGTCGATAAAACCACTTTATCTGTATGTTCAAAAATCCCACCTCTGTACTATTTTCTTTATGTTAAAAGAAAATATGTATGGGGATTCTGCAGGCATACACTAAAAAAGGTTTAAAAGGCAGAGAACCTACCTTTTAAACCCTTAACTTCCAATCAAAATGACTTCATGATTGTTCGTTTAATCTTTCTCATATTACGGCCGGATAGCATTCCATTATTGGACATACTCCGATAGATCGCCATTCCCGCTCCTAAGGTTATTAACGACGAAACCATTTTATTCATAGCAACTCACCTCATAATTTAGGAAGTACGAATCAAAGACTCATCTGTCGGTCTTCTTCGCTAAACAAATCATCTAAAGAACTTAACACTCCATCCTCTTCCACCTGATGGACATGCATAATTCCTTTTTGGATAGATAATTCCACAAAACAATTCCAGCAATAATATTGATTCACGCCAATCTTGCCGATATCTTTGCTGGAGCAATTCGGACATTTCATAGCAATCACCTCATAAAAAAATATCTCTGTAATTGCCAGTTTGTCCATTGTATGCAGAATTCATTCAGCTTAAAGACCGACATTTGTATTTTAACCGCGTATCATAAAATCATAAGGCGTAATGTTTTCCATCCCAATCATTGGATCTGTTTGGAATATTTTTTGCTCATACGTCAAGCCGTCTTCATTGGAACTTTCATTTTCAGTAACTGGATTTTCAGGTTTGGAGATAAGTTCCTTATCACGGAACCCTTCCTGCAGTTTTTCAAGTAGAGTTGTTCGCCGTTCCTCCTCACCACTGCGACCGACGCCGTATCGTAAGGCTTCCTCTTCACCGCATACAATCAGGAACTGTTTGCTCCTTGTTATAGCCGTGTAAATTAAGTTCCTCCTTAGCATGCGGTGATAGCTCTTAACAACTGGCAATATGACGATTGGGAATTCACTTCCCTGGGATTTATGAATGGAACAACAATAAGCATGAGTTATTTGATTGAGCTCCTGGCGTGTATACTTCGCTTCAATGCCATCAAATGAAACAAAAATCTGATCCTGCTTATCTTCATTTTCCTTTGCATAGATAATCGCAATAATTTCACCCATATCACCATTGTAAATCCCATTTTCAGGCTGATTCACTAATTGGAGAACCTTATCTCCAACCCGATAAACCACATCCCCAAAAGTCAATTCCCTTTTCTTCTTATCGCGATTATCATTAAGAATGCCCTGCAGGAGGACATTGAGGGAATCAATTCCGGCACTCCCTCTGTACATTGGAGCCAAAACCTGAATATCACGGGCTGGGAACCCTTTTTGGCGGGCATTGGTTACAACCTGCCTAATCACATCTGCTACTTGATTAGTGGAACAAGAGAAAAATGAACGATCGCCCTGCGGTTTCCGAATATCTGGAGGCAGCTGTCCGTTTTTTATCGCATGCGCGAGCTGAATAATGGAAGAACCATCTTCCTGTCTGAATATCGATTCCAGACGGGTTACAGGAATAACGGAAGAGGCAAGTAAATCCTTCAATACCTGACCTGGTCCAACTGAAGGCAACTGATCCTCATCACCAACGAGGATGACTTGCATATCATTCGGCAATGCTTTAAAAAGCTGATTGGCCAGCCAAATGTCTACCATAGACATCTCATCTACAATTAAAAGCCTTCCGCTGATTGGATTATCTTCATCACGCTGAACATCCGACCCATTCCAGCCCAATAAACGGTGGATAGTTACGGCGGGAAGCCCTGTGGATTCCTTCATCCTTTTTGCCGCGCGTCCTGTTGGAGCTGCTAAAACAAATGGAAATGGATTTTCATTATTATAATCCTTTGGATTAAGGGACAACCCATGTAATTCTGAGTATAATTCAACGATTCCTTTAATAACGGTTGTTTTACCGGTACCAGGACCTCCTGTCAGGATCAGCATCGGAGAATGTAAGGCTTTAAAGATTGCATCCTTTTGCTCCTCAGCGTACTCCATCCCAATTCGCTCTTCTAGTTTGCCTAGCTCCAATAAAAATTCAGATTCAGGAAATTGATCGGCATATGAGTCCTGAGACATAATCCGTTTAATATTCGTTACAATCCCTTTTTCAGAAAAGTAGAGGGACGGCATATAAAACCTTTTCTCTTCTCCAATGATTTTTCCCTCTTCACCGAGTTGGATAAGTGATTCCGTAATTTGCTCAAAAGTGATGGTCACATTTTGATTTTGTTCCAAGAGAGTTTTTACGCTGATCAACAGTTCCTCAGCCTCGGTATACGAATGCCCGTCCTGTACACAAGATCTGTCAAGTGTATAGAGAATCGCTGCCTTAATCCTGGATGGATGGCTTCCTCCAATGCCGAGCTGCAGTCCGATTTCATCTGCGCGAGTAAATCCAATTCCCTCAATCGTTTCGACTAGCTGGTATGGATTTTGCTCAATGATGGAAATCGTGTCCTCTTTATAAGCCTGATAAATTTTCATCGACAGCTGAGGTCCAAACCCCAGGCTGGATAAATTAATCATGATTTGCTCCAGGCCCTGATTGGCTGCCAGAGTATCATACAATTGCTTTGCCTTTTCACCGCTTAGCTTAGGAATTTGATCGAGCAATGATGGATTCGCTAAAATTTTGGAGATTGCCTTTTCGCCAAGTTTTTCGACAATCGATTCTGCAATCTTTTTACCAATCCCTTTAAAAAGAGATCCGGATAAATAAGCAATCACACCCTCCTTTGATTCAGGAACTTCACGCTGGAAGGTATCTACATGAAATTGAATCCCAAAACGGGGATGTTCTTTCATTTTCCCATAAAACGTGTATATTTCTTCCTCATGAATAGGGGGGAAATACCCGGTAATAACAGCTTCTTTTTCATCGTAATTCAAATTCGTTTCTTTCACTCTGATTCGTACAACCGAGTATAAATTTTGTTCATTATGAAAAATGGTAACCAAATGTGTTCCTTTGATGAAAGGTTTGTCATTGTCGGAGAAGACGAACGACTCTTGTTCCACAAGAAGCACCTCCCGTTTATAACAGTTCTTTCATTTGTTTTAACCCATTCAAAGCAAGGATGTGATCAGGCTGGATTTCAACCGCTTTTTCAAAATAAGCGATTGCTTTATCTGCATCTCCCTTAATCCCACCGTAGGCCACACCCAGGTTAAAATACGCATCTGCATGTGACTCATCAATTTCAAGCGTCTTATTCCATGCATCAATCGCCATATCATACATTTCAGCACCTGCCAAAGCCAGTCCATAATGGAACTGAGCTTCTGCATCCGACGGATTTAATTCAACACTTCTTTGGAAATAAGGTAATGCCAGCTTCGGCTGGTCTAAATGAAGCAGACATAATCCCAGCATAAACATCACATCTGCTGTTTCAATTCCTTTTTTGATAGCCAGCTCAAACTGATCCTTCGCCTTCACTAAATCATCGAGCTCATAATAAATGCTGCCCAATCCATAATAGGCAGTCGCAGCTTCCGGATCCAGTTCAATAGCTCTTTCAAAAAATTTAATCGCACGTTGATTGTCGTTCATCGATGCCAATACATTGCCGAAATTGATAAACCCTACTGGGTCATTTGGATTTTCTTCAATCATTTCGGTGAATACTTTTGCAGCATCCTCCCATTTTCCTTGTTCCATATATTGAATACCTAATTTATTTTTATCCATACTATTCACTCCTACATTCCTAACTGAATGGAAATAGTATACCACAAAGTGATAGTCCGTTGTCCCAGAGACAAGCATCTGGGCTAGCAGCGCGCCATCATTTATAAGTTATAGTAAATCCCACCAGTTTACCTTCCTATTTATGACTAGGTTACTCTCTTAATCATATAGATTAAAATATTACACTTTTTGTTAAAATTCTTTGATTTTAGGGTAGAAGTATATCTATGGGAGTGAGAGATATGAAGAAACTACACTATGCAGCTGGACTTTTACTAATAATCGGACTGATTTATATCGGATATACCTTCTTTTTAGATGAAAAGATAAAAGCCGATCAGGAACATGTCATTATGGCTTTAGGTGATTCCTTAACCTATGGGGTGGGCGATCGCCATGAGGAAGGCTATGTCGGTCAGCTTGAAAAAATTTCAGAAAGCGAATCCTCAAATAAAAATTATAAAATCAATAATTATGGAATTCCGGGTCAGGAGTCAGAGGGAGTTATCAAACAATTAGCGAATCCTACAATAAGTGAGAAAGTGAATGAAGCTGACTATATTATCTTATTTATAGGCACTAATGATTTGCGTACAAGTTTGGGCGGTGATTTTCAAACCATCAATCAAGCCGCTATAAAGAAAGGGAAAAAAGATTATCTTGATAATGTAGATGACATTTTGAAAAGCATTCGCATGGTTGACCATGATGTCCCCTTTATTGTTGTTGGATTATATAATCCATTTCCTAATGACGACCGCCTTGACGAAATTCTAGATGACTGGAATCACGATCTAAAAGAAACGGTCAGTAACTACTCATCTATCACCTTCGTACCAACAGATGATTTGTTTCAGGATAAAACAAAAAAAGACTATTTCAGTGATAGCCTCCATTTAAATGACAAGGGATATCGCCTGATTGCTAATCGAATCAGCGAAGAAATATAGAAGGCTATGGAGCTTAATCCATAGCCTTTCTTTTTTCATAGTATCTTAAGAAGCCCTTAACAATTTCATTTACGACAATGGTTCCAATTGTACAGAAGAAGATTAGGATCCATTCCCTTAAGCCTATCGGTTCAATCTTGAGTAATTTGGCAAAAGGTTCGATATAAACAACTGCCAATTGTAACAAGATGACACCTATGACAGACCAATTTAAATATTTATTGCTAAATACATCTGTTTTCCAGATTGGTTTACGTAAATGTCTGACATTATATACTTGCATGTAGCTAATAAAGGTTAGTGCCATAAAGGCAACCGTTTGTCCGACTCTCAGTTCATGGTCTGTAAGCTGATTAAATTGTAAATCGAATATGGAATCAATTCCAGCAGCCCATTTCAACCCAATTAGGAAGGCTAGGAGAGAAGCTACACCAATCAACAAACCATTTAAAATCAGGAAGATGACTGAATCCCTCGTGAAAATCCCTTCTTTTTTAGGCCTTGGTTTATCCAGCATAACATCCTTATTCTTATCTACACCAAGCGCAAAGGCTGGAATAGAATCACCAACTAAATTCAGCCATAAAATATGGACGGTCAGTAACGGTGTCGGCCAGCCAAGCAAGATGGCAAAAAAGAGCACTAGAACTTCACCAAAGTTACTTGTAACAAGGAAAAGCACAGATTTTCGTATATTAGCAAAAATATTTCTACCCTCTTCAACCGCTTTTATAATCGTGGTGAAATTATCATCCATTAAAACCATATCAGAGGCACCCTTGGCAACATCTGTCCCAGTTTGTCCCATAGCAACCCCAATATCAGCTGTTTTTAAGGAAGGAGCATCATTAACACCATCACCGGTCATTGAAACAATATGCCCATTTTCTTTGAAGGCCTGAACGATTTGGACTTTATGCTCCGGTGATACCCGGGCGAATACACGAGTATCGACTGCTGCTTCCTTCAATTCTTCAGGTGTCATTTGATTCAATTCGGCACCCGTGATAACTTTATCGGATTCCGTTATCCCTAAACGGTGCGCAATCGCAATCGCTGTTTGCGGATGATCACCTGTAATCATCGTTACTTCAATTCCTGAACGATGAGCTCTTTCAATTTGAAGTTTTGCCTCCGGTCGAGGCGGATCCATCAAGCCTACCATTCCAAAAAACGTCAAACCATTCTCTATTTCTTCTTCATTCAATTCAGAAATCGCTTCGGCCGAAACTCTTTTTCCCGCCAAAGCCATTACACGAAGAGCGCGGTTGGACATCTGCATCACAGCTTGATTAATTTCAGTTATGTATTCCGGCGTCATTTTTACTATTTCGCTATCTAGTTGAATAGTGGTTATTCTCTCTAGCAGGATATCTACTGCACCTTTTGTCAGTACAATGTATCCATCGCCATCTTTATGTATGGTAGTCATCCTTTTTCTCGTTGAATCGAACGGAATTTCGGCTACACGCGGAAATTCTTTATCTAAATCAGACTTTGTGTAACCATTCACATGTGCTGCTTTAACAAAAGCCACTTCTGTCGGGTCGCCGGTTTCTTCCGGTTCATAAGTGGCATCCGAGCATAATGCCAATTGATTAATCAACCTTTGGTCATCCGCAGAATATGGTACATCTTCCTCTATAACTTTTAAATTAACATAACGCTCAACGACACTCATTTTGTTCAAAGTCAGTGTTCCTGTTTTATCTGAACAAATCATGCTAACCGAACCCAAAGTTTCAACTGCCGGAATTCTTCGTATAATTGCCTTTTGCTTAATGAGGCGCCTTACCCCTAGCGTTAAAACAATTATGACCATTGTCGATAAACTCTCAGGTATAGCCGAAACAGCAAGACTTGTGGAAATCATAAACATTTCTCCAGGATTCCGTCCCTGCATTAATCCTACAATGAACATAACGACACAAACGATAATGGCACAATAACTTAATTTTTTCCCAAGCTGATCAAGATTTTTCTGCAAAGGAGTTTTGCTGGATTCAGTGCTGTGAAGCATTTCAGCTATTTTCCCAACCTCTGTATTCAACCCGGTTGCAGCCACAATTCCAATCCCTCGGCCATTTGTAACTTGAGTAGACATGAATGCCATATTAAGATAATCACCAAGTGGCTGATCAGGATTTTCCAAATTCCAATTCTCGTCCTTATCTACTGGAAGGCTCTCCCCCGTTAAAGCAGACTCTTCAATTTTCAAGGAATGGGATTGAATGATACGAATATCAGCCGGTACTGTCCTTCCGGCTTCAAGTAAGACGCAGTCACCAGGTACGAGCAAGGATGCATCTATTTCCCTGACATTTCCTTCTCTTTTTACCAAGGCTTTCGGTGCTGCTAACTTTTTTAGTTCGTCCAATGCATTTTCTGCCTTTTTCTCTTGGACTACACCAATAATGGTGTTGATAATAATCACAAATGTAATAATTAAACCGTCACTCACTTCACCCACTATAAATGAGAATAAAGCGGCAACCATCAATATGTAATTAAGTGTGTTATGTATTTGTAAAGCAATCATTTTTAACAATGAATTTTTTTGCTCCACTCCGAATTCATTTTTTCCATAGTCTTTTAATCTCGCTTCGGCTTCTTTTTCCGTTATCCCCCTTTCTGCATCAGTTTCAAATACTTTTAATACCTCTTTCTTGGAAAGTGAATAATCGTACTTCTTCACATCCATCTTCATCACCTGCATATGTATATTTTACAGAACGTAAATAGCCTGTTTCTCTACGAAACAGACTATCCACATTCAATTGGCTATTTTATTTACCCAACATAATCAAGTTTTAAACCTTTTTTATAAACTTTATCGATGGTACCTCCACCCAAGCAGACTTCACCATCATAAAATACTGCAGCTTGCCCAGGAGTCACCGCTCTGATTGGCTCAGCAAAAATTACTTCTGCCTGATTGTCATCCAATACTTTCACTGTTACCTTATTATCTGCCTGGCGATATCTGAATTTAGCTGTACACTCAAAAGTATCACCTGGTTTCCTTTCGGAAATCCAGTTCATTTTGTCAGCGATAATAGAATCAGAATAGAGGCTGTCATGGTGAAAACCTTGCTCTACTAATAGAACATTGTTTTCTAAATCTTTCCCAACCGCAAACCACGGTTCACCGCTTCCGCCAATTCCAAGTCCATGACGCTGTCCCAATGTATAATACATAAGGCCGTCATGCTTACCCTTCAGTTCACCACTCATCGTTCTCATCTCACCAGGTTTAGCCGGCAAATATTGCCCAAGAAATTCCTTAAAGTTACGCTCGCCGATAAAACAAATGCCTGTAGAATCTTTTTTAGTAGCCGTTGGCAGGCCAGCCTCCAAGGCAATTTCTCTAATTTTTGGCTTATCATACTCACCAATCGGGAACATAACCTTGCTTAATTGCTCCTGAGTTAATTGGTTTAGAAAATAAGTTTGATCCTTATTATTATCCAACCCTCTAAGCATTTTATATTCTCCGTCTTGGTAAGCCACACGCGCATAATGGCCTGTGGCCAAATAATCTGCACCTAGATCCATGGCATGCTCAAGAAATGCCTTAAATTTAATTTCTTTATTACACATCACATCGGGATTTGGTGTACGTCCCGCTTTATATTCCTCAAGGAAATAAGAAAACACTTTATCCCAATACTGTTTTTCAAAATTGACTGCATAGTAGGGAATTCCAATATGATTGCAGACACGGATGACATCTTCATAGTCCTCCGTAGCTGTACAAACACCATTTTCATCTGTATCGTCCCAGTTTTTCATGAAAATTCCTACAACGTCATAGCCCTGCTCTTTTAAAAGATAAGCTGCAACAGAAGAATCCACTCCACCGGACATTCCGACAACAACTCTAGTTTCCGCCGGGGATTTCATTATACACTTCACCTCATACCTATTTACTTCACTAATCGATTTATCACATTTACAGCAATCTTCGCTGCTTTTTCTACTTCTTGTTCCGTATTGCCCTGCCCAAAGCTGAAGCGAATTGAATTCTTTGTCCGCTCTGAATCTTTTCCAAACATCGAGACAAGAACATGCGATGGTTCAATCGATCCAGCTGTACAGGCAGAACCGCTTGAAACAGCCACCCCTGCCAAATCCATATTGACTAAGAAAGCCTCAACACTCGTTCCTGGAAAACTAATATTCAATACATGCGGCAGTGAATCATCCAGCTTTCCATTGATGGAATAATTAATACCTGCTTCGTCAAATACATGGAGCATTATTTCTTTAAAGGCTCTATACTGCTTCGCTTTCTCCTCACGTGTGTTAGACATCAGCTCAGCCGCCTTTGCAAAGCCTGCTGCCCCAGGCACGTTTTCAGTTCCTGCCCGGCGTTTTCTTTCCTGCTCACCGCCAAGTAGCAATGGCTTAAATGGTACGCCTTTTCGCGCATATAAGAAGCCAATACCTTTCGGACCATTAATTTTATGTGCAGACACACTTAAGAAATCCACAGCTAACTCATGAACCGATATAGGAATGATTCCGTATGCCTGTACCGCATCTGTGTGGAACAATGCCTGATGGTCAGCCAAAAGCCTGCCAATTTCCTGAATAGGCTGAATAGTGCCCACTTCATTATTTCCGAACATGATTGTCACTAAAACTGTATCATCTCGTAATGCTTCCTGAACAGCACTCACAGTTACCTGTCCTTCTTCATTGACAGGCAAATACGTAACCTCGTATCCCTCTTTTTCAAGAGCCTGGCATGTATGCAATACGGCATGATGTTCAATTTCTGACGTAATAATATGTTTGCCTTTATTCTTCATAGCTTGTACACTGCTATAGATTGCGGCATTATCTGCTTCTGTACCACCGCTCGTGAATATAATTTCATCTATTTGTGCACCAATACTTTCAGCCAGCACTCTTCTTGCATCATCAATTAGCTTTCTCGATTCTCTGCCGAATTGGTGAATGCTTGATGGATTTCCGTAAGTCTTCTTCATAACCTCCGTCATCACATCAATAACTTCTGGATGCATAGGCGTTGTCGCTGCATGATCCATATAAACCCGTTCCATGGCCTATACCTCCTTTGCCTAAACAAAATTACTTTATATTAAATGTAGAACATATATGATTGAGTGGAGTCGTCCTCTTCTTCATAGGATGCCAAGTCTTCCAAAGTTGTATTATCCAAAACATCCTTTACAGCATCTCTGATTTTAATCCACAATTGCCGTTTAACAGGTTCTTCGTCCTCAATGCCTTCAACCGGTGTAATTGGGCCTTCAAGCACCTTGATCACATCACCTGCTGTAATTTCATGTGGATCTTTCGTTAGTTTATAGCCGCCATAGGCACCCCTTACACTTTTAACAAGTCCTGCATTACGCAAGGGGGTAACCAATTGTTCCAAATAGTGTTCGGACAAATTATTTGATTGTGCTATCGATTTTAGGGAAGTAGGACCTTCTCCATGTTTCTTAGCTAAATCAATCATAATGGTAAGTCCGTATCTTCCTTTGGTAGATATTTTCATTACTTAGCACCTCAGCCTTACATTTAGTCTACAAAAGTATACCATACATTAAATCATTGCCTATTTTCAATGACTCAGTACAATTCTTCTTAATTTTTTATTTTCTATTTAATCATAGTAAAAAAAACCAGTTTCGACTACAGGAAATCTCATGAAAGGATAAAATTCGCAGCTCTTACGCAAAAACGAAAATATAGGAATGTGAAGCGTTTATCGATATAATGAAAGCATCCTGAAGCTTATTTGTGGAGGTTAGTTAGTTGAATACTGAACCACTCGCATTTCGAATGCGACCTAAGAACTTAGATGAAATTATTGGCCAGAACGAAATCATCGGCAAACAAACCAGTTTATATAAAATGATTAAAAACGGGCATGTCCCTTCTATGTTATTATATGGTGAACCTGGCATTGGAAAAACATCCATTGCTTATGCAATTGCGGGAACCACCAAAATACCGTTCATTGCTTTAAATGCAACTACAGCCGGGAAGAAGGATATCGAAGCAGTTGTTGATGAAACACGTCTGACCGGGCAGGTTATCCTCTTTCTTGATGAGATTCACCGATTCAATAAAGCTCAGCAGGATTATCTTCTGCCACATGTAGAACGAGGCGATATCATTTTAATCGGTGCCACAACGGAAAACCCATTCCATGATGTCAATCCAGCTATTCGGAGCCGCTGCGGCCAAATCAAGCAGCTTACCCGCTTATCTGTCGAAGAAACCATCACACTGCTCCAAAGAGCCCTTTCTGATGAAAAAAATGGTCTGGGAAAAATGGATATCCAAATCACCGAGGAACAAATAAAAAAAATTGCCCTTCACTCAAATGGAGATGCAAGAAAATCGTTAACGCTGCTGGAATCAGCAGTTTTCTCATCAACCAGGGATGAGGATACGTATATCATAGAAGATGAAGTCATTGACGATTTAGGCGGGAATGTAGGAGTTTATGGAGATAAAAAAGGCTCAAACTTCTATAACCTGTTATCCGCCCTGCAAAAAAGCATAAGAGGAAGCGACGTTCATGCTTCTTTATATTATTTAGCTCACCTTCTTGAGGTTGGTGATCTGGTTGCAGTCAATCGGAGACTTTTAGTGATTGCTTATGAAGATATCGGACTGGCAAATCCCTCCGTCGGAAATAATGTGTTGGCAGCTGTTACCGCCAGTGAACGTCTCGGTCTTCCCGAGGCGCGTATCCCGCTTTCAGTGGCTGTTGTGGAAATGTGTCTATCCTCCAAATCAAATTCTGCTTATAAGGCATTGGATCAAGCCATTTCGGATATTCGAAGCGGCAAAGTCGGGGATATCCCTAAGCATTTACGTGATGCCCATTATTCAGGCTCAAAAGACCTCGGGCATGTTGGTTATAAATACCCGCATGACTACCCTATCGGCACTTTCGGTGGCTGGGTCAAACAAGATTATCTCCCATGCAACTTAAAGGGAACAAAATACTATGATCCGATTGAATCCGGCGAGGAGAAACGATTAGCTGCTATATATGAAAGACTGGAACAGTTTAAAAATAAGCAGTAAAAAAGATTGGCTTCTATTAGCCAATCTTTTTTACATGCAGGTAACAATTCACCCATAACGTTAATCATTCACTCGTTTGATTTTAATTTCCTTCAATGCTTCTCTTACTACCCAGCTTGCTGCAATCAATCCTGCCGTAGATGGTACAAACGCATTAGATGAAGGCGGGAATTTAGCCTTACGAATATCTGCATCCTGGTTGCCCACCACTTTTGTCACTTCATCAAAAGGCACAATTGGGCTCTCATCGGAGAAAATGACTGGAATCCCTTTTCGAATGCCTTCTTTCTTTAATTTTGTACGGATCACTTTAGCTAATGGATCTGTATGTGTTTTAGATATATCCGCGATTTGAAAGCGGGTTGGATCCATCTTATTGGCTGCGCCCATGCTTGAGATGATAGGAATATTCCTTATCAAACATTCTTTCATCAAGTGAATTTTGTAAATAATCGTATCGGAGGCATCGATTACATAATCCGGTTTATAGGCGAAGAAATCCTGATATGTTTCCTCTGTATAGAACATTTTTAAAGCAATTACTTCGCAATCTGGATTGATGTCAAAAATACGCTTTTTCATAGCATCTACTTTTTGCTCTCCAACAGTGGATAATAACGCATGAATTTGTCTATTCACATTTGTTATATCTATATCGTCCTTATCTACCAAGATTAACGTGCCCACCCCGGATCGCGCTAAAGCTTCCACGGCAAAAGAACCCACTCCGCCAATACCTAGAATCGCCACAGTTGTATTTTTTAATATTTCCAAGCCATCTTTCCCGACAGCCAATTCATTACGTGAGAATTGATGCAACATGAATAGCTCCACTCCAATTTCATTTTGTTAGTAAATGTAATTACCTATTTTTATTTTCCTAAACATTTCTGTTCATCTATACGCGCTTAACTCTTTGATTGTATTTTAAACGAAAGCATTTATCGATGTAAAATACAGTTTCAGCTGATTCAGCAGCAGGCCACGATTATCTACCAATCCCTTTACTTGCTATTCTTTCGCTTAGACAATTGAGATAAACCATTGATTAACAGCCACTGCAGTATTGTATCGTTCTAAAATTATGTACCTTTTCTTCATTAGCTGTTCCGTCGTTTCGATTTATGATACCATACTTTCCTACTAGGAATGAAAGGATATATTTTTCATCGATAAAAATAAAAAACTCATTGCAGCAGCTGCAATGAGTTATAACAATTCTTCATAAGTATAGACGCCCCAAATTGTGCCGTTTGATGCCTAGTGCTTTGGCCCGCCCTCGGCAGGTGGGTGTCCTGTTCCACTTTGTTGCAAGTCCTTCACGAAAAAGGCATTTGCGCAAGCGGTAAACTCCGGACTCCCGTTAAAAGAAATGTTCGGTCAAAACAAAAAGGATGCATAACGTACACTTCAGGACGTCTATTAATTGATTTAATCATATCAAAAGCAGGTTACTTTTTCAAGCCCGATTCCATTTTTGAGACCTTTAGACTAAGCTCTTTAAGCTGGCTTTCAGATACTTCACTCGGTGCATCTGTCAACAGGCAGCTCGCGCTTGCAGTCTTAGGAAATGCAATCGTATCACGTAAGTTTGAACGGCCGGAAAGTAACATGACTAAACGATCCAATCCCAAGGCAATTCCACCATGTGGTGGAGTACCATATTCAAAGGCTTCCATTAAGAAACCAAATTGCTCGTTAGCCTCTTCTGGTGTGAATCCGAGGACCTCAAACATTTTTTCCTGAATAGCACGTTCAAAGATACGTAAGCTTCCTCCACCCAATTCATAACCATTTAACACAAGGTCGTAAGCAATTGCTTTTACTTCACCAGGGTTTTCGTCAAGCAAAGAAATTTGTTCTCTAACAGGCATTGTGAATGGGTGATGAGCTGCATAATATCTTCCATCTTCTTCTTTATATTCAAGAAGCGGCCAGTCAGTTACCCATAAGAAATTAAATTTACTTTCATCAATTAGGTTTAATTCTTTTCCTAATTTATTTCGTAAATTACCCAATGCGTCTGCGACTACGGATTTCTTATCAGCAACAAAGAGCAGCAAGTCTCCAGCTTCAGCACCAGTAACCTCGATTAAACCTTTTCCGTCTTCATCCTGGAAGAATTTTGCGATTGGTCCTTTTAGACCTTCTTCCTCCATCTTCATCCATGCAAGCCCTTTTGCACCGTAGCGGGCAGCAAATTCACCCAATGCATCAATATCTTTTCTGGAGTAATTAGAAGCAGCACCTTTTACATTCAATGCCTTAACCTGTCCGCCGGATTCCACTGCACCTGTGAAGACTTTAAAGCCTGAATCTTTAACGATATTGCTAACGTCAATTAATTCCATCGCAAAACGAGTATCAGGTTTATCAATACCATATCGGCTCATCGCTTCATCATACGTCATTCTCGGTAGTGGTAAAGAAAGCTCGATTCCTTTGACTTCCTTCATCACTTTAGCCATCATGCGTTCAGTCAAATCCTGAATATCCTCTTGGCTCATAAAGCTAGTTTCAATATCGATTTGTGTAAACTCAGGCTGACGGTCTGCACGTAAGTCCTCATCACGGAAACAACGTGCCACTTGATAATAGCGTTCAATTCCGGAAACCATCAATAATTGCTTAAAGATTTGCGGTGATTGTGGCAATGCATAAAATTCACCTTCATGCACACGGCTTGGTACCAAGTAATCACGCGCACCTTCTGGAGTACTCTTAGTTAAAATAGGTGTCTCAATATCAAGGAATCCTTCTCCATCTAAGAAGTCACGGATTGCTTTAGTCGCTTTATGTCTCATTTTAAACGTTTCGAACATAACCGGACGACGAAGATCTAAATATCGGTAAGATAAACGAAGGTCCTCAGATACTTCTTCGTTATCTGTAATCGCAAATGGAGGTGTTTTGGATTCATTGATAATGATTACCTCTTCTGCCTGAACTTCAATACTACCTGTTTTAAGGTTTTTGTTTATCGTTCCCTCTTCACGCGCTACCACTTTTCCCCGTACGCTTAATACATATTCACTTCTGATTTTTTCAGCTAGACCTAGGGCTTCAGGTGATAAATCTGGGTTAAATACAACTTGGACAATGCCTGTACGGTCTCTTAAATCGATAAAAATCAACCCGCCAAGGTCACGTCTTTTTTGGACCCACCCTTTGACAGTGATTTCTTCTCCGATTGCTGTTACCGGTACTTCTCCGCAAAAATATGTTCTTCCGTACACTGTAATTCCTCCTATTATCTTCCCAGTTTAGTTTTTAATTCTGTTACTAACTCAGCGAGCCCCACTTGCTGTTGCTCACCGGTTTGCATATCTTTTAAAGAAATTTTATTTTCTTTCAGCTCATCTTCTCCAAGTACAGCCACGAATTTGGCATTTACACGATCCGCCGCCTTAAATTGGCCTTTTGCTTTGCGATCGGAATAATCCTTTTCAGCTGAAATTCCGTTGCTGCGCAACTCATCTACCAGTTTCACAGAGTAATCCTTTGCTTCGTCGCCAAGTGAAACAATAAAACAATCCACACTTTTTTCAATCGGAAGCTCAATATTTTCGACTTCAAGTGCAGATAGCAATCTTTCAATACTTAAAGCAAATCCAATCCCAGGGGTTTCAGGACCGCCCACCTCTTGAACAAGTCCGTTATAACGGCCGCCTCCACAAAGAGTAGTAATTGCCCCAAATCCTTCAGAATCGAGCATGATTTCAAAAGCTGTATGATTGTAATAATCAAGTCCGCGAACCAAGCCTGGATCCACAACATAAGCAATTCCGATCGCATCCAAGTACGCTTTTACTTTGTTAAAATACTCGGTAGACTCTTCATTTAAGTAATCGATAATGGACGGTGCGCCAGACATTAATTCATGATTACGGTCCTCTTTGCAATCTAGTATTCGTAATGGGTTACGTTCTAAGCGATTTTTACAATTTGGACAGAATTCCTCAATCCGGGGCTTAAAGTGCGCAATCAAAGCTTCTCTGTGTTTTGCACGGCTTTCCTTGTCTCCAAGACTGTTGATCACTAGCTTCAGATTCTTTAACCCTAACTTTTTATATATATTCATGGCTAATGAAATTACTTCTGCATCAATTGCCGGATCGGAACTCCCTAAAGCTTCCACACCAAACTGTACAAATTGTCTGAAACGCCCTGCCTGTGGACGCTCGTATCGGAACATAGGCCCAATATAGAACAACTTAACAGGTTGAATAGCATTCCCATACATTTTATTTCCCACAAAGGAACGAACTACCGCTGCCGTACCTTCCGGACGCAAAGTTAAACTGCGGTTTCCCTTATCCGTAAATGTATACATTTCTTTTTGTACAATGTCTGTTGTATCTCCCACACCTTTTTCAAATAACTCGGTACTTTCAAAAATTGGTGTACGTATTTCTTGATACTGATACACTGAGCAAATTTCTTTTGCTACGTTTTCGATATACTGCCACTTTTCTGATTGACCAGGAAGGATATCCTGGGTTCCCCTTGGTATTTGAACGGCCATATCAAAATTCCTCCTTAAAATGCAATCTATAACCATTTCCAATTGGCACGGCTTGGTAATTTTAGGTAAAATAAAAACAACTCCCAGTCCCATGCATATGCAAGGGACGGGAGTTGTTACCCGCGGTGCCACCCTAGTTGGAGCATAAAAAGCTCCCACTTTTACAGTTAACGCCTGTTTAACGTTCATCCCCTACTAGAAACTAACGTTTTTTCAGGGCGAAACCTACGGTGTGTTCGTTCATATGGGCACATGCAGAAGTGTTTTCAGCCTAAGACACTTCTTCTCTGATCATGTGTGATCTATATTACTCTTCACCATCATTGGAATATAATATGTATTTTTATTTAATTAATATTACGAAGTAACTTCCTAGTTGTCAACCCTTAAGAACGTCCAAGTTTCTTTTTTAGTTGTTTCACGTCTCTGACGGACAGGCCAAATTCCGAAGCAAGCTCCACCATGGAATTATTCTGTTCTTTAACCAAAAAATCATGAAAATCCACTCCGAATATTTGTTTACCGGCATTTTGTGTGATTAATCCCTTTTCACTGTATCTCATATCATGAACACCCCTTATTTATTTAAACTACAGATTGTCTTAATCAGTATTCCCGACTGTGTAAAGTATCTTTCATAAAAAATATTTTTTCTTTAACAAACGCCTGGCCCTGATTTTTAAAGAAGGAGCGATTATTATCTTGCTAAAAAAAATTTTGGTTTTTCTATGTGTAACCCTACTGCTTGCGCCGATGAAAAATTCTATAACAACCGCACATGCAACGATCGATAAAATTGTGGTTAATGAGCCATCTATTTATGTCCGGGAGGAGGCAAATATAAAGGCATCCATCATCGATGAAATCCAGGCGGGGAGTGTTTATGATGTCCTGGAAATAGATGAAGATTGGATTAAACTAAAGCTCAGTGACAAAAAAACAGGATGGGTAGCCAGCTGGCTCGTTACAGGCTATAAAGAAGCGGATCTTACCTCCGATTCCGGTATTGTTACTGCAGACGGTCTACGTGTTCGAAAAGGCCCAGGCACAGAGTTTAAGGTACTCGGCAATCTTCCTATCGGAACAGTAATTCACATAATAGAGAAACAGGATAGCTGGATTTCTTTCACCTATGAGGACCATATAGGCTGGATCCACAGCAACTACATACATCGACATCAATTACAAAAACCCTCAAAGAGAATCCGTATAACAGCTTCCGTACTAAATGTACGAGCATCGGATAAACCAGATGCTTCAATCATTGGAACAGTAAAAAAAGATGAGGAGTATACCGTCCTCAAAAAAAATAGAAAAATGCTTAAAATTGAACTTCCATCTAAAAAAGAAGGATGGATCCCAAGTTGGTATACAAAATCAGAGAGTGAACAGAATTCAAGTCTTCAAAGGAATGAGTCATTAATGGGGAAAACTATTATCCTGGATGCCGGTCATGGAGGCACTGACGGCGGAGCATCCGGACCAGATGGCACTTTAGAAAAAAATCTAACGCTTCAGACCGTTAAACTGGCATACGAGAAGTTACGAACAGCCGGAGCGAACGTGGTCATGACTCGTTCCAGCGATCGGTATGTAGCGTTACACGCAAGGGCCAATCTTGCAAATATGAATACAGCCGATGCCTTTATCAGTTTTCATTATGATAGTAATCAGAATGGAGATAAAAGTGGTATTAAAACATATTATTATTATTCCTATCAAAAGCAACTAGCCTTAACTATTCAAAAATATTTATTGCAAAACGAGACACCGTTAAATGACCAGGGAGTAAAGCAGGACAACCTGCACGTTTTACGAGAAAATCTTCGACCGGCTGTTTTATTGGAATTAGGCTATATAAATAATCCTGCTGAGGAAGCTCTTATCCAAACAGAATCCTATCAGGAGACCATCACAGATGGTCTTGTAAATGGATTAGCTGCCTACTTTTCTGATTTAGAAATTTAGCGTCCCGAAAAGCTATGATTTATGAAACACGTTGTGAAGATCAACAGATTTATTCTTAATAACTTGGATCCTCCCTTTATGCTTTTAATTGATAGCATAAAGGGAGTTTTTTATGGATAATTCTTTGGGTGGAGAATGTAAATTACTTAGAGGTATTGGCTGGTTGAATTATTGGTGTGTTTGGCTGGATTATTGGTAGAATCGGCTGGATTATCGCCCAGTTCGGCGGATTTTCCCCATGTACCGGCTGTATGACTTAGTTCGGTTCCTTTCTTTTCTGCTCTGGCTGGATTATCGCTCAGTTCGGCCTGTTTTTCTCTGTATCGGCTAAATCGCTCAGTTTAGCTGATTTCAAACCTGAAATATAAATTCAGCTAGATCACTAATTATTGATTTACAAAAAAACACCTCCATATGTCTGAAATAACTCAGATATATGGAGGTGTACGGTTTTAAAGAAAGCTACTGCGCTGCTTAACTTTTAGTTTTTGCTTTCGAGAATAAGCGTCACAGGTCCGTCGTTAATGAGCTCGACATCCATCATCGCCCCGAATCTGCCTGTTTCCACTTTCAACCCTTTTTCTCTCAGCATTTCATTAAACATATCATACAATTTTTCAGCTTCATCGGGCTTGGCTGCTGCCATAAAGTTTGGGCGCCTTCCCTTGCGGCAATCACCATATAAGGTAAATTGGGAAATCGATAAAATTTCACCGCCCACATCAAGCAAGGAATGGTTCATCTTCATATTCTCGTCTTCAAATATGCGCAGATGAACGATTTTATCAGCAAGGTAACGGCAATCCTCTTCCGTATCCTCATGAGTAATTCCAACTAATAACACAAACCCGGAGGTAATGGCGCCGATTGTTTCACCATCGACACGCACTGATGCTGCCTTTGAACGTTGCAATACCACTTTCATTTTTTTACCCCTAACTCATAATTCTTCTGACAGAATAAATATCGGAAATTTGCTTAATCCGTTCAACTACTTTATGCAAATGACTTACATTATAAATTGATATAGACATGGTAATTGTCGCACTTTTGTTCCTGTCTGTACGACCTGATACAGCCGTGATATTGGTCTTCGTTTCACTAACAGCTTGAAGCACTTCATTTAACAAGCCGTTCCGGTCAAATCCATTTATTTCGATATCAACATTGTATTCTTTTCGAACGCTCTAACTGCTTTCCCATTCTACCGGGATAATCCGTTCTTTACTTTCTTCATCCAATACATTGACACAGTCTGCCCGATGGACCGAAACACCGCGTCCTTTTGTAATGTACCCAACTATTTCATCACCAGGAACAGGATTACAGCAGCGTGATAATCTGATTAACATATTGTCAATCCCTTTTACACGGACCCCGGAATCCTTCTTCTTCGTTTTCGGAATCATACGCAACTCAGAGACTGCATCAAGCAAGCTTACTTCCTGATCTTTTTCTCTCTTTTTACGAAGCTTATCTGTTAACCTTGTCGCAATTTGAGCAGCTGTTATTCCGTTGTAGCCCACTGCTGCATACATATCATCTTCATTGGCAAAATTGAATTTTTCAGCGACTTTCCTCAGGTTCTCAGTAGTACAAACTTCTTTCACATCATATTCCATTGCCTTGACTTCTTTATCAACTAATTCTTTGCCTTTTTCTATATTTTCTTCTCTGCGTTGCTTTTTAAAGAATTGTCGTATTTTATTTCGCGCTTGTGAAGTTTTTGCCAGCTTCAGCCAATCCTGACTTGGGCCATAGGAATGTTTAGATGTTAATATTTCAATAATATCGCCGGTTTTCAGCACATAATCAAGCGTAACCATTTTGCCGTTTACTTTAGCGCCAATCGTTTTATTGCCGATTTCTGAGTGGACGCGGTAGGCAAAATCAATCGGTACAGATCCTTTTGGCAGCTCATACACATCACCTTTTGGTGAAAAAACAAATACCATATCCGCAAATAAATCCAGTTTGAGAGATTCCATAAATTCCTCTGCATTGGTAGAGGCATCCTGGAATTCAACAATCTCTCTGAACCAATCCAGCTTTTTATCCATTCGTTGTGTCGATGTTAGATCTTTGCCTTCTTTATAAGCCCAGTGTGCCGCAATCCCGAATTCAGCTGTTCGGTGCATTTCTGTCGTACGAATCTGTACTTCCAAAGGTTCACCCTTTGGACCAATAATGGTCGTATGAAGAGATTGATACATATTTGCTTTCGGCATAGCTATATAATCCTTGAAACGACCAGGCATTGGCTTCCAGCATGTATGAATGATACCAAGAACTGCATAGCAATCTTTAATACTATTTACAATAATACGGACTGCCGTTAAATCATAAATCTCTTCAAACTGTTTATTTTGAAGAGCCATTTTCCGATAGATACTGTATATATGCTTTGGTCGTCCAAATATATCAGCCTGAATAGAAACTTCCTTCAGCTTTTCCTTCATTCGGTCGGTGACATCTGATAGATACTCTTCTCGCTCCGCCCTCTTCTTTTTCATCAAATTTACAATTCGATAATATTGCTGAGGATTTAAATAGCGGAGAGCTGTATCTTCAAGTTCCCATTTAATCGTTGAAATACCGAGTCTATGCGCAAGCGGTGCAAATATTTCGAGCGTTTCATTCGCAATCCTACGCTGTTTTTCAACAGGTAAATGCTTCAGAGTACGCATATTATGCAGCCTGTCAGCTAATTTAATCATGATTACACGAATATCCTTAGCCATTGCGATAAACATTTTACGGTGATTCTCAGCTTGCTGCTCTTCCTTTGACTTATATTTAATTTTTCCCAGCTTTGTTACACCGTCAACCAAAAGGGCTACTTCTTCGTTAAAGGTTTCCTTAATGTCTTCCAGTGTTACGGAAGTATCTTCTACAACGTCATGCAAAAATCCGCCCGCTACTGTAAATGTATCCATCTCTAAGCCCGCCAGGATGGCAGCAACTTGAATTGGATGGATAATATACGGCTCACCGGATTTACGATATTGCTCCTTGTGAGCTTCTTTGGCGAATTCATACGCTTTTTCTAAGAATGCCACATCTTTATCATTCATATAGTTTCTTGCTTTATCAAAGACCTGCTCAGCGGTATAAATTTGCTCATTTGCCATGAAATCACCTTTTACTCCGTATTTCCACGTTTTTTGCTTATCGTTATCTATGTTAAACCATATAGGTTAATCGTTAAAAAGAGGATTGTTTCTATTATCATCAAAAAAAGTTTTCTTGTAAAGTAACGAACAAGATTTAATCTGTTGTTTCGCTATTATTCGCAATTTGATAATATAAAAAGCGCTCTAATAATTAGAACGCCATTACTATATGCTTAATATTCCATTAATGTGAGTATATCATAGCCGGCAAGTTTTTTCCTGCCCTCAAGGTACGTTAACTCAACTAAAAAAGCTAATCCTGCTACAACTCCGCCAAGCTCTTCAACCAATTTAATAGTCGCTTCCATTGTTCCGCCTGTAGCCAATAGGTCATCAGTAATCAATACTCTCTGACCTGGTTTGATTGCATCTTTATGAATGGTTAACACATCTTTACCGTATTCCAAACCGTATTCAACTTTAAAGGTTTCTCTAGGCAGCTTGCCTTCTTTACGCACTGGCGCAAAGCCAACTTCCATTGCATAAGCTACAGGGCAGCCGATAATGAATCCACGTGCTTCCGGTCCTACAATAATATCAATTTCTTTCTCTTTAGCAAACTTTACAATTTGATCTGTTGCATATTTATATGCCTTCCCGTTATCCATAAGTGGGGTAATATCTTTAAATTTAATCCCTGGCTTAGGCCAATCCTCTACGATCGCTATATATTGTTTTAAATCCATTGCTCAGTTTCCTCCTTGTTTTCCATGTGGGATCGAATCAACTTGCCAAGGTAATCATAAAGCTGATTGAATGAAGCGTATAGAAGCTCTTGTTCCAACGCCATTCTTGCTTGTCTTTCTTGATAGGTCTTAGATTCTTGGAGATCCCGTTTCATACTGGTCCTTACCAAATCAATGAGTCCGTTATTTATTGTAACAAACTCGAGCTCAAAAAACACCTTTGTCATAAAATCAATATTTTCTTTTGACCAGCCTTTATGAATATTCAGCATGGAACGCAGTTCTTTATATGAAATAGGTCCTTTTTTTGCCAACAAGGCATAATACCATTTAAATTGGTCTCTTGTTGGAAACGCTGAGAAATAATCATTTTGAGTGGTACGAAAGTAAACATACACTCTTTTAGGCAATTTTCCAATAAAAAGTGCTTCAAATATATCTTTTTGTGAAGGTAAATCTGCTAAAACTACATGATAGCCGTCTAAAGTTTCCTGTTGAGCTGCTTCTAAAGAGGTAATATGGATAATTTGATCATTCTCTTTAGTAAATTCCGTCAGCCACACCCTACTCTCTTCCTGAAATAAGATGATTTTGCGTGGAGACGGCACTGTCTGAACATGTATTTTCCCCTTATCGCTGCGACAATCAAATAACTGCCACCCTGGTACAGAAAGATCCTGTAAAAACAATTGGGGCTTTTTTATATTATTCCATTCATTTATCGCCAATTCCCCAATTACAGATACCTTGGCCTGCGGAGATAAATGATCAAGGAACTCTCCTAATCCAAACCCAATGGTATCTAACCCAGCATCATTTTGTTCGAGCTGAAGTTTAAGATGAGTTTTATCTGCCCCAATTTTCCTGGAAGTTGTTATTGAGGCATCCTCAATCAAAATCCGCGGTTTTGGGTTTTGCATCCCGTACGGTGCAAGCTGAGACATTTGCTGAATAAGCGTTAATGAAATTTCATCAATCGCAACTAAGCTATCTATCTCAGTAACAGGCTGGAAATCTTCTTCTGTTAGAATTTCATTAGCCTGATTGATCAATCGTTGTCTCAATTCCTCAACATCTTCTATTTTCAATGTCATACCAGCAGCCATAGGATGGCCCCCAAAATGAGGCAGCAGTTCTCTGTTTAAAGATAAGTTTTGAAAAAGATCAAATCCTGGAATACTGCGTGCAGAACCCTTTGCTGTTCCTTTCTCACGATCAATACTTAATACGATCGTCGGACGATAATACTTTTCTACAAGCTTACTGGCTACAATCCCTACTACACCAGTATTCCATCCTTCACGGGCAATAATTAGGACCGGATTGGTTTCAGGTGGATAGTTATTCTCCACTTCCTCAATCGCTTCCTGGGTCATTTCTTTTACGATTGATTGCCGCTCTTTATTCAATAAATCTATTTCGTCGGCTATCGAATCAGCTTCTTCCTGACTTTCTGTAAGTAAAAGCTCTACAGCTGGATCTGCCGATTCCAATCTTCCTACAGCATTTATTCTCGGTGCCAATCCAAATCCAATGGAATCCTCATTTAAGGAATCGCGCTGAATACCTGCTTTTTGACAAAGGGCAAGGATTCCCGGTCTCGTTGATTTCTTTAATGCCTGAATCCCTTTAATCGCAATTAATCTATTTTCATCATGAAGAGGAACCAAGTCAGCTACTGTTCCAATTGCAGCAATGCCAATCAACTCATCAGGCAACTCACCAAGTAAAGCATGGGCCAATTTCATTGCCACACCTGCACCTGCCAACTCTGAAAACGGATAAGTTTCACCCGGCTTTTTGGGATGAAGGATAGCTAATGCCTGCGGTAACTCAGGACCCGGTTCATGATGGTCCGTCACAATATAATCCATTCCCAATTCTTTCGCCACTTGAGCCTCATGAATGGCCGAAATGCCACAGTCTACTGTGATAAGCAACGTAGTTCCCTGTTCTTTTATGAATCGAAAAGCCTCTTCATTTGGGCCATAGCCTTCTGTAAAGCGATTTGGAATATACCATGACACATGTTCTGCTCCCATAATTTTAAGCGTGAGCATTAAGATGGTCGTACTGCTGACCCCATCGGCATCATAGTCTCCGAATATAGTAATCTTTTCGTTGTATTTTACAGCTTTCACAATCCGTCTCACAGCTTCTTCCATACCTGATAGTAAAAACGGATCATAGAAATCCTGCTGGGCTGCATACAAAAAAGACCGCGCTTCTTCTACGGTCTTTATTCCTCTGTTGACCAATAATGTAGCCACAATACGAGGCTGTTCAAGTTCTTGCATGAATAGATTTATAATGGTTTCATCAGCTTTTTTTAAAAGCCAACGTGTTTTTGATTGTAACATATTGTCACCCCTGACCTATCTATTATAAAAAATATCTATCAAAGGTTCAATGAGTGATTCTAAATATTTATGATTTTGGGTGAGTGTTAAGATCATTGTCAGCCAATTCATTATAAGCGATCCGTTCATTTGTTAGTTCTTTTATCTGCTTAGTCAGAGAGATAATACGGACTGCCATTACAGAACCAACAATGATTCCACCCATGGCAACAGATCCTAAAATAACCAAAATCAAGGGCCAATGAGCCGTTCCAAATACATAATTAACATCCACCTTATCCACATTAACAACAGCAAAAATAGCAACGATAAGAGCAAATACTATCCCAAGAATCACGTACCACTGAAGTTTTTTCATATTCCTACTCCTTTATAAAGTATTATGAAAAATTTTAATAAATCATGTATATAGTCTTAATCCCCTTATCTTACAAAGAAAAAACGTACTCCATGTTTGTTAGTCTATTGTTTACCTTTACTAGATCTTGCATACACAGCAAAAAAAGCACACAAAATAATCAGTTATAACACATAAAGTCTTTTTGTGAACTGGTGTAAGCTACCATAAAAACAGCCCGCTTCTCAAGAAAAAGAACCGGGCTGTTTTGTATGAAACATCATTAAACTTGTGGTTGATCGTTGTTTACGCGCTTTTCTTTATATGTTTTGATAACACCTTTCTTCTTCAGCTCTTTGCCTTTTAGGATTCCATAAATAGGGGCTGCAAGCAGAATAGAAGAATACATACCAGTTACCAAACCGATTAATAGAGCAAGGTTAAAATTAAAGATTGATTCGCTTCCAAGGAACATCATCGCCAACACAGTAACTAACACAGTTAGAACAGTATTGATAGACCTGACCATTGTTTGGCGAACACTGATATTGATAATCTCATTAATTTCTTCCTGAGTCTTAATGCGTTTTTTCATTTGCATATTCTCACGAATACGGTCAAACGTAACGATTGTATCATTGATCGAATACCCAATGATGGTTAATACAGCGGCTATAAAGGTTAAATCCACTTCGATTCTAAAAATACTAAATATCGTTATTATCATAAACGCATCGTGCAGGAGCGCCAATATAGAAGGTAGAGCCATTCTCCACTCAAAGCGTAGGGTCGCATAAATAACAATACCAATTGAAGCAATCGCTACCGCAATCAGCGCATTTTTGGCTAACTCCTTACCTATTGTCGGGGATACCGTACTTATATTCGGATTATGCCCATACTTGGAATCAAAGTAATTGTTTAGCTCTGCAATTTCATCTTTTGAAAAGACATCTTTCGTCCGCACAACAGCCGACTTGTTACCCTCACCTGCCATAACGATATCTTGCGAATCAATTTCGTTTTCAGTAAGATCTTTTTGGATTTCATCTACTGATAGTTCTTTATCAGCATTGATTTGAATTCTGGACCCACTGGAAAAATCGATACCTGTATTTAAACCATTTACAAATAAGGATCCTACTCCAATTATGGTTAATATAATAGAAAAGATAAAGAATTTCTTTGCAGGCTTAATGAAATCCCATTTATCAAACTTCGTAGGTAAATATTTATCCTTTTTAAATTCGTTTAAATCATGAATGTCGCTTTTCTTAACCCCAAACCAGCCTGGGCGATTGTTAAGGAAGTTACTGTTCACCCATAAGGACATAATCAATCTTGTACCATACACAGCCGTTATAAAGCTGACTAATATACTGACAATCAAACTGGTCGCAAAGCCTTTGACTGAACTGGTTCCAAAATAAAACAGAACAGCTGCTGCAAGTAAAGTGGTAATATTGGCATCCATTATTGTAGACAAGGAGTGCTTATTCCCCTCTTTATAGGCTGCCTTAATGGAACGTCCCTTACGAATTTCATCCCGGATCCGTTCATTTGTAATAATATTCGCATCGACTGCCATCCCCACCCCAAGTATGAGGGCTGCTATACCTGGCAATGTAAGAACAGCATTCATCCAATCAAATACGAGAATGATTAAATAAATATAGGCAGACAATGAGACAACTGCAATCGCGCCTGGGAATCGGTAATAAGCAACCATAAAGATAAAGATAGCCAGGATCCCAACAATTCCAGCTAATAGCGTTTTATTTAATGCTTCTTCACCGAATTTAGCACCTACAGATGTTGAATAGATCTCATTCAGTTTAACCGGCAGGGCACCTGCATTTAAAATTTCAGCGAGGTCTTTAGCCTCTTCTACAGTAAAGTCACCTGAAATAACGGCTGTATCTGAATTGATCACTTGATTCACGTTTGGTGCTGAAATAAATTTAGGATCTTCTTTTGTGATTTCTTCTTTATAGGAATCTTTTCCTTCTTCAAAATCCAGCCAAATAGCTAGTTGATTCTCTGGCGCCATGGCTAAAATATCCCTTGTAACTTGTCCAAATTTATCTGCATCTTTTAATTGGACCTGTACAATAGGTTGATTGGTTTGGCTATCAAAAGATTGGCTGGCTCCTCCTTCTTTTAAATCCCCGCCATCCATTCTTACTTTATCGTTCACATCACGGAAAGTTAGATTGGCTTGCGTTGATAGAAGTTCCCTTGCTTTCTCCTGATCATCTACGCCTGCTAGCTGTACACGGATCCGATTATTGCCTTCAACTTGAATGCTCGGTTCACTGACACCGAGAACATTAATTCTTCGGTCCAATGCGCTGGCAGTAGCCGCCATTGCTTTTTCATCAATTTTTTGTCCATCTTTTGCTGGCTCCACTTTATAAAGAACTTCAAACCCGCCCTGTAAATCAAGGCCCAGCTTAATGTTTTGCATGATATTAGATGTTGTACCAACAAAGGTAACTCCTAATACGATTACAATAAGGAAGAAAGCCAGGATTCTACTTCTCTTAACCATTATGTAAATAGCCCCCTAATCATAATATCCCGATTGAAGCAGCATGGAAGGACGCTACTTTAATAAAACGTGATTATCCGATTTACTCGGTTCCTATGTTTTATTCCAGTTGTTTCAATCTTTTAAAATTTGATTTTACCGTTCTTATTATGAAAGATAGAATACAAAGTGTCAATTTGATTTCATATGAATTGGAAATTAATGCATGGATATATACCGCTTATATTTCTATAAAATCATGAAAATAAATCTTTGAATTCTTCAAGCCCTGAAGCCATATTTTTCTTCATAGCCTCACCTTCTTTTAATGCCTCTATTGTCGCATAATTCATATAATGTGCCACTTTGACACTCATAATATCTTGAAAAATTTCATATGCCCTTATTTCAGGATTAGGTTTCTTCCATTTTTTATTCGTTAAATACATCCAAATATCGTTTCCCTGAACCTCCGGATAACCTAACAATTGAAATTCTTCTTGTTTACTTTTTAAAGCTGGTAACATTTCTGAACGAAATTTCTCATACGGATGCTGTCTGTCCAATTTAATCGTCCTCCAACCCTCATTTTTCATAGATATTCACTTTTTCTGTGAAGCTTGTCATGGTTAGTCCATTTGCATGCATATAGATAATTGTATATGATTGCTGCTTGTTTGAGAAGGAGGGGAATTGAATGTCCAAGTTTATAAGGGGAACTGTTATCTTATTGATTGCAGGATTCATTACGAAGATCTTAGGATTTATTAATCGAATTGTGATTGCCCGCTTTATCGGTGAAGAGGGCGTCGGTCTATATATGATGGCATTGCCATCATTATATCTAGTGATTGCAATCGTTCAGCTTGGAATGCCCATTGCAATCTCAAAATTTGTGGCAGAGGCAGCAGCAAAAGGGGATCATCATAAAACAAAGAAAATACTGGTTGTGTCCTTATGTGTGACCGGAAGTCTTTCTCTAATTTTCACCCCATTACTATTTATGTTTGCTCCATACTTATCAACTCATGTATTCACAGACTCCAGAACTTTACTGCCTTTATTGGCGATTGCACCAATTGTACCAATAACGGCTGTTTCAGCTGTCTTGCGCGGATACTTTCAAGGGAAACAAAATATGAAGCCCTATGCGATTTCAAATATTATTGAACAAATTGTACGTATTTCAATGATAGCCGCATTGACGAAAGCCTTTTTGCCCTATGGAATTGAATATGCAGCTGCCGGTGCCATGGTAGCCTCAGTCATTGGAGAAATTGCCTCTTTGCTATATTTAATGTTGATGTTTAAATTTAAAAAGAGTTTCAGAATGAGAAAACAATTTTTCAACTATGTTTCATCTGGTAAAGATACATTAAAGGAGCTTTTATCCATTGCCATTCCTACTACAGGAAGCAGGATGATCGGATCTATTACTTGGTTTTTTGAACCGATTGTTGTGGCAAGGAGTCTTTTGGCAGCAGGGGTTGCGACTGGCGTCGCTACTGCACAATATGGTGAACTGGCAGGGTATGCCGTACCATTACTTATGCTTCCTTCCTTTATCACCCATTCACTGGGTACATCATTAGTCCCTGCTGTCAGTGAAGCCTATTATAAAGGAAATATCAAACAAGTGATTCACCGGCTGCAGCAGTCGCTCCGATTTGCTTTTTTAAGTGGCTCCCTAGCCGTGGTCACTCTATATGTACTTGCTGAACCAGTCATGCAGGTCATGTATCATAATGACCATGCCAGCATATATGTACGATTTATGGCACCCTTTTTTCTGCTCTTCTTTTTTCAAGGTCCTCTTCAGGCTACGTTGCAGGCTCTTAATATGGCCAGAGCGGCTATGTTTAACAGTCTAATTGGATCAATAACAAAAATCATCTTAATCCTCACACTCGTAACACAGCCGAATATCGGGATTATGGGAGCTGCTATTGCCATCTGTGTATCTACTGTGCTTGTTACTCTTTTACATTTCGCTACTGTTATGAAGAAAATCCACTTAACCATTTACTTGCATGAATACATCATGGCTCTTGTCGTCATGTCCATCTCCGGATTAATCGGACACATGCTCTATGAACAATGGTTAATCGGAATCCCTATGATTCAGCGTTTGATTATTTCGATAGCCGTTATCGTAATTGTTTTCGCAATCGGTTGTTTATTGACAGGCTTAATACGAAAAAAGGAAATCAGGAGAGTTCCTATTATTGGCCCTCTATTATCCAAGATTGCATTATTTCCATAACAATGAACTACTCACTGTTATTAATATATAGGTCGTCATCTTCTAAACTGCAAAACAGAATTTGTTTTACGTCTGTATAACCTTTTTTAGCTAATTCCTGAATTAGCCAGCTCTCTGATTTTCCAATCTCTCTAAGATTTTGCTTTTGTATCACTCCATCTTGAATGAGAGCAAAGATTGGACCTGGCTGTTTATTTTTTTTAATTGATTTTTTCTTGTAAATCGATAATTTCCCGGAAGGCTCAAAAATGGCAAATTCAACATCACTCATTTTTTCTACTTCTTCATCGCGTAACTGTATAAGCAAATCATCAAAATTATAACGCAGCATTCTCATTGCATTTTTGTCAATTTTTCCATTATGTATAATAATAGATGGCTTTCCATCAATCAGTTTGCGGATGAATGGCACTTTAAGTGATATAAAGGCAAGTATAATTTGAATAATGGATATGACTGCTATCGGCAAAATCGCTTTCCACATACTATCATCAGGATTTTCAATAGCTATAACAGCTATATCCGCCATCATCATAAAAACGACTAAATCTAGAAGACTTAGCTCTCCTATTTCCCGTTTCCCCATGATCCGAAAAACCAACAAAATAATAACATATAAAAGGCTAGTACGCCCTATAATTTCCAAATATTCAAGCAACCTATATTCCCTCCAATCAAATACATCTGTTAGTTTGCTGTTAAATAGAAAAAAATAGTCATTTGATTGACTGGTTGTACAAAAATACATTCTAAATAAAAATAAACAGAATAAATTATTTATAGAGATCCAATAGAAGATAAGGAGGTTGACCATAATCGAAACAAAAAACATAGGTTCTGCCATTTTGTACGGAGTTGTAACCATCTTTATTATGGCTGCTTTGTTCAGCTTATTATTTTCTTTGCTACTTAGATTCACCAGCATTTCTGAATCTTCTCTAACGTATATCATCATGGCTCTCTCTTTTTTAACTTTGTTTATTGGGGGATTTATATCCGGTGGAAAGGGGAAAAAACAAGGATGGCTGCTCGGAGGCAGTACAGGCCTAATCTATACTTTAATTGTTTTCCTCTATCAATATCTGGGGCTTGAGACCGTATTTACATCCACGCAGCTAATCTATAATGGCTGTTTTATTATCACGGCTATGATGGGTGGAGTACTGGGGGTAAATATGAACGGCGGATCACGAAACTAAAAAAACCTAGCCATTCGGCTAGGTTTTTTCATATTAATCTTCTTTCGTTGTTGTTACTGGACTTTCTTTTTTCTCAACTACTTGAGAAACAGATCTTCTATCAAATGTTAGACGAGAACCGTCTGGACTCTTGATAATTACTGTACCTTCATTAATAGAATCAACAGTTCCGTGAAGACCGCCGATCGTCACGACTTTATCTCCTCTTTGTAAGGCAGCTTGCATTTGTTCAGTTGCTTTTTGTCTCTTTTGCTGAGGACGGATTAAGATAAAGTAGAAAAACACCAACAGCAAAATCGGTAGCAAAAATTGGGATAATACCATATTATTTTCACTCCTTTCATTACATTAGTAAGAATGGTTAGAAGTTTTTTGCATTTGGTTTATTGAACCCATAATTCTCAAAAAATTCTTCCCTAAAGTCTCCAAGCCGGTCTTCCCTGATGGCTTGTCGAACTTGCTCCATTAAGTTTAGCAGAAAATATAGATTATGATAAGAGGTTAAGCGAATTCCGAATGTTTCGTCACATCTAATAAGGTGGCGAATATACGCTCTTGAATATGTTTTACAAACATGACAGTCACAATTCGGATCCAATGGACCAAAATCCATAGAATATTTGGCATTCTTAACGACTAGTCTTCCTTCAGAAGTCATCAGTGTACCGTTACGGGCAATTCTCGTTGGCAATACGCAGTCAAACATATCAACTCCACGGATTGCTCCATCAATTAGGGAGTCCGGAGAACCAACACCCATTAAATAACGTGGTTTATTGGACGGCAATAACGGAGTAGTGAATTCAAGAGCACGATTCATGACATCCTTCGGCTCCCCTACACTTAATCCGCCAATAGCATATCCCGGAAAATCCAAAGATACTAAATCGCTGGCACTTTGGCGGCGAAGATCTTCATATTCTCCACCCTGTACGATTCCAAATAGCCCTTGATCATTTGGTCTTTCATGCGCATTCAGACAGCGCTCTGCCCATCTGGATGTTCTCTCAACGGATTTTTTCATATATTCATGTGTTGCTGGATATGGAGGGCATTCATCAAATGCCATCATAATGTCAGATCCTAAAATATTTTGGATTTCCATAGCCTTTTCAGGAGATAAAAATAATTTATCACCGTTTAAATGGTTACGGAAATGCACGCCCTCTTCTTCAATTTTTCTGAATTGACTCAGACTGAAAACCTGGAAACCGCCGGAATCAGTTAAAATTGCACGATCCCAGTTCATAAATTTGTGTAACCCACCTGCAGCCTTAATGACCTCTGTACCTGGTCGCAGCCACAAATGATACGTATTGCCTAATATAATATTGGCACCCATTTGTTTCAATTCTTCTGGTGACATCGTTTTAACTGTAGCCAAAGTTCCTACAGGCATAAACGCGGGTGTTTCAAAAGTTCCATGAGGTGTATGAACCCGTCCCAGTCGGGCTCCTGTCTGTTTACATGTTTTAATTAATTCATAACGGATTGCTGTCAATCGTGATACTCCTCTCAAAAATCTTACTTAATAAACATTGCGTCGCCAAAGCTGAAAAATCTATATTTTTCACGAACGGCAGTATTATATGCATTTAATACATGTTCACGCCCAGCAAGAGCGCTAATCAACATAATCAACGTGGACTTAGGAAGATGGAAATTCGTAATCATTCCATCAATAGCTTTAAATTCAAATCCAGGATAGATAAAAATATTAGTCCATCCACTTGCCTCAGCAAAGCTTCCATTGTGATCGCGGGCAATCGTTTCAAGAGTACGTGTGGAGGTAGTTCCCACCGAGAATATATTACCACCCTCTGCTCTAACCCGATTTAATAGCTGAGCTGTTTCAGCATTCATTTGATAAAACTCAGAATGCATATCATGCCCTTCAATTGTATCGGATGAGACAGGTCGGAAGGTTCCAAGTCCAACATGAAGCGTGATAAAAGCTAAATGTACACCCATTTCTTTAATCTTTGCAAGCAGTTCTTCAGTAAAATGCAGTCCGGCTGTAGGGGCAGCTGCTGAACCTTCTTCCCGTGCATATACAGTTTGATAGCGGTCTTTGTCCGATAACCGCTCTTTAATATACGGAGGCAAAGGCATTTCGCCAAGTTCCTCTAATACTTCATAAAAGATTCCGTCATATTTAAATTCAAATTCCCTGCCGCCATGCTCCATCTCTTTTACACAAACAGCTGTAAGCTGGCCGTCACCAAACACAACCTCTGTTCCAACGCGAATACGTTTCGCTGGTTTGGCAAGCGTTTCCCATACGTCCCCTTTAATTTGCTTCAAAAGAAGAAGCTCTATATGAGCACCTGTATCCTTCTTCTCGCCGTGCAACCTGGCCGGCAATACCTTTGTATCGTTTAGAACGAGGCAATCTCCAGGTTTCAAGAATTCTTTAATATGCTTAAATTGCGTATGATTCACATCACCTGTCTCTTTATCAAGGACCATCAATCTGCTTTCTTCACGTTTTTCAAGCGGAGTTTGCGCAATTAATTCCTCAGGCAGATGAAAATCAAATAAATCTACTTTCATGGTGACACTTCCATTTCTTTAACTAGTAATCATGCAGCACACTCAAATGGCGGAATTTACATCTCTATCTATGACGACAACATTTAATTCATTTAAAACGGCTGATGATATAAAAAAATACTGATAATAAGATACTGACAATAATAGACGTCATAATAGGAAAATAAAATGTAGTATTTCCTTTTTTTAATAAAATATCACCCGGAAGCCGTCCAATTTTAATGAATTGCATTAAAAAACCAACCACAAAAATGGCCACACCTATCATCATAATCGTTTTTGGTAAATGATTCATGAATTTGGCACTTCCAAATTGAAATGGCGATACACATGTTCAGTCACAATCCGGCCGCGAGGGGTACGCTGCATAAATCCAATCTGCATCAAATAGGGCTCATACACATCCTCTATCGTTCCGGATTCTTCCCCAATTGTAGCTGCAATCGTATCCAGCCCTACAGGTCCGCCTTTAAACTTCTCTATAATTCCAAGCAATAACTTTCTATCAATCTGGTCAAGTCCAACCTTATCAACCTGCATTAATTCCAAAGCATAATCAGCTAAACCAAACTGAATATCTCCGTCGCCACGTACCTGTGCAAAGTCACGCACTCTTCTAAGCAATCTATTTGCAATCCTTGGCGTGCCCCTGGACCTGCGGGCAATTTCGCTCGCCGCTGATTCCTCAATAGCCGTATCCAGTACCTGGGCTGTACGTGTCACAATTTCCCGCAGCTGTGACTCAGTATAATACTCCAACCTGGATATGACACCGAAACGGTCACGTAATGGTGCTGATAAAGCACCTGCTCTTGTTGTGGCTCCCACAAGGGTGAAAGGAGGCAAATCCAATCGAACAGAACGCGCTCCCGGTCCTTTACCGATTACGATATCGAGGCAAAAATCCTCCATCGCTGGATACAATACCTCCTCAACAGATTTTGGCAGTCGATGGATTTCATCAATAAATAAAACCTCACCAGGCTGAAGAGAACTTAAGATAGCAGCTAAATCGCCAGGGCGTTCAATAGCAGGTCCAGATGTAGTCCGAATTTCCACTCCCATTTCATTCGCAATGATTGTGGCCAATGTCGTTTTACCAAGTCCCGGTGGGCCATACAGCAGCACATGGTCAAGCGCCTCTTCTCTCATTTTGGCTGCTTCAATAAATACACGTAAATTCTCTTTTACTTTATCCTGCCCAATATATTGTTCAAGTGAATGGGGTCTCAGACTATATTCAAACGTCTCATCCTGATTTTGTGCATGCAGGTCCATGATTCGCTCTTCCAAGTTGTCCACCTCCTATTTCAACATAAGCTGTAATGCACCTTTTATATATTCTTCCGTTGTTTTCTCCTCTTTTTCAAGCTTCGGCACCAATTTCTTAACTTCTTTCTCGGAGTAACCAAGTGCCTGCAAAGCAAGCAATGCTTCTTCCAATGCAATATTCTTGGTGGAGTAGCTCAATTCTTTTCCATCTGCTGTTTGGAATAAATCAGGGAATGCATCTGGAGAAACATCTTCAAGCTTCCCTTTTAGGTCAAGGATCATTTGTCTTGCGGTTTTCTTTCCAATGCCCGGAAATTTAACAAGAAACTTCTCATCCTCAGATTCAATGGCTTCCACAACCTGATCGACTCTTCCACTCGCGAGTACAGCAAGCGCACCTTTTGGCCCGATACCTGTGACATTTAATAATTTTATAAACAGTTTCTTTTCTTCTCTTGAACTAAAACCGTACAGTGCCTGTAAGTCTTCACGTACATAGTGATGTACGTATATTTTCTTTTCCTCGTTCGTTCCGGAAAATACAAATGGATTTGGCGCATGAATTAAATAACCAATCCCGTTATTCTCGACTACTATATATTCAGGACAGACATAGTCTATCCGACCTTTTATAAAATCGTACAACGTTTACCTCTCCTCTAATTCGACTGTAAACCATTGTACCATACTACATTTAACCATTATACACTACCAGCACAAATGTTTGATTTTTTGATTTTTAAGAAAACAGCCAAAAGAGCTGTCGCAGGCAAACGATCAGCTCTTTTATAAATTATTGAAGCGTTTTAGACGTCGGTGTTGAATAAGATTTATAAACTTCCAAGAACTTAAGATATCTTTCTTTATTTACGATCCTAACACCATTCTGCAATTCCGATTTTTCAGTGGATTCCAGCTTCTTTAAATCAATTTGATAGAAAGATTGAATGATTTGATCCCTGGCAGGCTTGCCGTTAAAAATAGTAATCGTTCCATCAGATTTAATCCCAAAATACCCATTTCCCTTTAATAAGGGAGAAATATCATCAACATACGTTTGGAATACAAGCTGCTGATCGTTTTGGTCCACCAATAGCCACTTATCATATTTTCTCCAAAAATCATCCATGGAAATAATCGTTTCCTCGATTTTTTCTTCACTCATCTCTCCATCCAAATATACTCGCTGAAGAATGACTGTTCGCTGGATTGGAGCAATTCCAAGGACCGGACTATCCTGACCGGCATCGTTTCTAACCGCAACACCTACGTGATCATTCATACCTGGAATGACTATTAAACAAAACAAACAAGCCACCAGGAAAAAGTACCGTCCATTCATCTAACCCACCTCACTAAGATGTAAATCAACTCTCCACCAGTATCCCCAAAAAATTGAAATTAATACGAAAAGCTGAGGCGACTGTTCAGGAGCGACAAGCATAAGTAAGAGGCACGCAGGGGACGTCCCTTCCCCGAAGTGGCTATACTTATGACTCGAGGGCCTAGGAGCCGAAGCTGGATCTCACGAAAAGCTGAGACGACTGCACTAAGGACCAAGGACTAAGAACGCCACGTCCTGCAGCAAAATCTTTGTGACTATTGTTTTCTAGAGAGCGGTCCGCTCTTTGTTTATATGTTACCGAATGACATCTTCGTAAGTTACTTGACCTTCTTTTATTCTAATTACATAACCTCTTAACAAATCTATTTCATGAGAGCAAGCGCAATTAAATACATAGGTGTCACCTAATTTGTCCGCTCCAAAATCTTCATGAATATGACCACCTAAATAAATGAGGGGGTTCAGGTTCTCTATCTCCATGCGTAACGACTGGCTTCCCACTCGCTCCCCTCCTGTTATTCTGTCCTGTTTCTCGAATAGCGGAGTATGAGCCACGATAACCAACGGTTCTTTACTTTTTAGTTGTAAGGTGTTTATTTGCTTACGAAATGCTATTTTCAGTTGATCCTCAGAAAGCTCTCGATTTGTGAAAAAAGGTGTTTCCTTGATATATTCAAAGCCCGTAAAGTGAATACCCATATGCTCAACGACTTTACCGTGTAAATTTATGCCGCTCTTTATTTCCGAGTCTACCCAGTCATCGTTTCCTAACACATAATATATTGGAATATCCAAATGTTTAAAAAGACTCGAGATTTCTTGGGCAGATTCCTCCTGGATTGCTTTAAACATCTCAAAAGTGACACTAAATGGTTTTGGATATAAGTCACCCGGGAGAATTAACACATCAACATCTTTTTCTCTTATGACTTCTATGATATGTTTATAGATGTTTCTGTTACCGTGTATATCAGCGATCGAAAGTATATTCATATTGATTCGTTCTCCTCTATCTATTCTAATCATTTGGTTTATTATACTGATTTCAGCTGATTACTGCGGTCTTTTCTGCTCATATTCATTAGTAAGTATCCTTAGCCTTCAGACAGATATCGCTTCTTTCCAAGCTCATGACAAAAAAGATGAACATCCACGACGCTCATCTTTCAATTATCTATTGGTTATTTCACTATTCCTTACATTTTTGCACGATTAATTTTTACAAAAGCCCTATCTTCGACTTCAATTCTCTAAAAAAATAGATTCTCTTTGGTAAATCTTCCACGGTAATATCCCAAAGGGAGTCGAGACGACGGTTGGAACTCCATAATTGATCACGGCAGATGCGATTCCATTCTCTATAAATATCTGTTGGAAAACTAAGCCCAATCAAAAAGAAAGGATTATCCCGATATTTTTTAAACTGAGGAAAAGTAAGAATCTCTTTCAATGAGCAATTATTAAAAATTAGCAATCTGTTGGCATACTGTAAATAATCTATCATAGGCGGTGCTTCAGCCATCAAATCAAAATCAATAAGGAGAAGCTCACCATCATCTTTTCTAAAAAAATTGTGATGTGCCAGGTCGCCGTGAATGATAACAGGATCTTCATCCACTTCCTCAAGCTCGTATGAACCCAGCTTATCCAATGCCCATTCTCCCATTCTTAAATACTCGGTCAGCATCGAGTCGGGAATAACTCTGTTGAGCATATTCCTATTAGATGTAAATTCTCCTAATCGTTCTCTCCATTTTGACACTTGTGAAAAAGTGTGTTTTTCCACTGTCAAATCATTGATGATCGTAGCAGAGGCCTCATGCATCTTATTTAACAATGTCAAACCTTCTAATCGCTCCGAATAATTTTCATACGTAAAGCTTCTTGGATGCTTCGTTAAATATTCTATAAAACCGATTGATTTACCTTTGCATCCAAACGGTTTAATTTCATCGGAAAACACATAAGCTCCATTGAACCCTGCTTTTCGCAGCTTTTTTAAAAATTCGAGTTGCATGAGTAATCTTTTTTGATTTACAAATTGTTTGGCGATAAATATACCCTTATTTGTACTAACCTTAATCAATCTTGGTTTGATAGCTTTCATCTCATAAACTACGATATTTTGTTGACTTAAATAAGCAAGGAGGCAGTCTTTTAGACTGCCTCCCTCCTGCTCCCTCATCATGATTGACCTTCTTGCTCACTGCTTTCTTCCTGTGTCCTTGGCATATCAAATGCTGCCGGCTCGATATGCGGTATCACATGCTGGCCATCGGGATTGTAGGAAGGAGATCCTGTTTCAAACTGCTGACCCCCATACCTTTGATGAAATTGGGAATCCTGAAAAAACGGTTGTTGAGCAGCATGCTGATACATAGGGTGACTCATGCCTTGCTGTTCATACTGACCCATTTGTTGACCCATTCCTTGTTGGTCATACTGGCCCATTGAATGACTCATACCTTGTTGGTCATACTGACCCATTGGCTGACTCATACCTTGTTGGTCATACTGACCCATTGGCTGACTCATACCTTGTTGGTCATACTGGCCCATTGAATGACTCATACCTTGCTGGTCATACTGACCCATCGATTGACTCATACCTTGCTGGTCATACTGACCCATCGATTGACTCATACCTTGCTGGTCATACTGACCCATTGGCTGACTCATACCTTGTTGACCATACTTGCCCATTGAATGACTCATACCTTGTTGGTCATATTGATTCATTGGCTGATAAAAAGACCCCTGTGCTCCTGTATCAGAACAGCCGCAGCCTTTCGGTATATACCCATCAAACGGAATATATTGCTGTTGTTGCTGTTGCTGTTGATAATGATGATCCATCATATGGCTTGACGATTCCATTCCATAGTGTGAAGATTCAAACCCATAATGCCCAAATCCTGGATGTTGATAGTAGCCTTGTGTTCCCTGTACAGGGAATTGGCCATACGGGGACATCGTTCCGCCTTGATGATACCCTTGCTGCTGCGGATAATAATCCCCATGGTGGCCTCCCATCATATGGCTTGATTCGTGGTGCCCATGGTGAAAGCATGAACTGTCTTCCATTCCGTCTCCATGACCCCAGTAAGGCTGGTGGAAATACGGTTGGTGATAAGACGGTCCAGTCATATATGACTGATTAAAATAAGGCGTTGGATAGGCCATGCATGGATGCATCATAACTGGCGGGCAGCATGGATCATAATATGGAATCATAGGCGGACAATATTCCGGCATATACTGCGGCATTGGCTGCGGTTTCGGCATTGGCATGGGCTGTGGCTTCGGCATTGGTTTTTCCATTTTCTTCGGCTTTTCTTTTATGATTGGCTTTTCTTTTATGACTGGCTTCTCTTTAACTTTAGGTACCTCCTTAATAATAGGCATAGGAGGAGGTGTTTGCATTTCCATTTTGGCCATATTCATTAAATAATAGTTGTTGATATCAATTTCTGGTACAACAGGTTTTACAATGGCCTGTGGGGCGACATACGGCATTTTAGGCATTTCTTTAACAGGCTTTTCTTTTTTAATATCCATCGGTTGTATTGGCATCTCCTTCACTGCTGGTGGTGGTGACACAATCGGCATCTCTTTCGGTTTACTCGGAACTGTCTCGGTCTCTGCTTTTATACTTTCCTTCACATTTGAACTCCCACCTGAAATAGGAACTTCCTTTACGGTTCCAAAATTAATCTTTGTATTGCCTCCTTTTTTTACAGATGGAGACGTATTATCGGGTATTTTAATTTTCATGCCAGGCATCAGCATATCCGGATTGCTGAGCTGTGAATTCATTTTCTTTAATGTTTCAAAATTCACTCCATATTTCTTAGCAATCTTCCATAGTGTGTCGCCCTTTTGGACGATGTGTATTTTCACGCATAATCCCTCCCTACGCATATGTCCATATATACTATGATTGATTGGGCAGATTGCTATTGATTTAAGAAAATTTATGCGGAATTATTCTGGTTTATGAAGGAAATCCCTCTATGTTACAATAAAGACAACCAGTATTTTAAAATAACACCTAAGCAAGGAGGGCATAAGTGATGACCCAGAAAAAATATACAACAGAAGAACGGCGTAAATATATCCTATCCATTTTAAAAGAACGTCATGAACCGATTACAGGAAGTGAGCTCTCTATTATTTGCTCAGTCAGCCGCCAAATCATAGTTGGAGATATTACCTTGCTTAAAGCACGGAATGAACCAATTATAGCCACGCCAAGTGGGTACATTTATATACATCAAATCGATCCAAAATTGGAACGGAAAACAAGGATTATTGCGAGTTTCCATGCACCTGAACAAGCAGAAGAGGAACTACTGCTTTTAGTGGACTGCGGTGTTACGGTGAAGGATGTAAAAGTGGAACATCCCATGTACGGTGACTTAACAGCATCCATTATGGTCAGCACCAGACAAGATGTCCGGCAGTTTATCGCCAATCTAAAAAATACAAATGCCTCTCTCTTGTCCCAGTTAACAAATGGTTTACATCTTCATACCATTGAAGCTGCAAGTGAAGCGGAGCTCGAGCAAGCAGTACAGGCATTAAGAAATGCAGGTTTTTTGAAAGAATAAAAAGATATGCTGCGCAGTTTTAGTTATGTACAAACTGAAAAAGAACAATATAAATAGGACCCCTGCTGAATATAGCAGGGGTCCTTCGTTTAATCTTAAGAGATAATTAATAACTATAATAACTGCCCATAACCGTGACTTGGCAACCCAAGGCTTCCATTTCGGCAATGGCGCCCGGCAACAGAATATCATCCATCTTTTGTTCGATATCGATAATGAAGAAATAGTTGCCAAGTCCTGTTTTTAATGGTCTGGACTCGATTTTGGAAAGGTTAAGCTTCCTCCACGAAAAGGCTGATAACACTTGATGGAGAGCTCCGGCATGGTCAGCTGGAAGCAATACCATAATCGTTGTTTTTTCTCCTTTTTGTTGAATAGGGATCATTTTTTCCGATAACGGCTTATGGCCCAGAATAACAAATCGTGTACGGTTATGAGAATAATCGTGTATATCCCATTTAACAATCGAAAGTCCATATTCTTCAGCAGCCATTTCATTTGCAATCGCTGCTGTCAACTCATCCGGATGCTCTTGAATATAGTGAGCGGCTGCAGCAGTGGAGGTAATACTTTCACATCGTACGCCTTTCATATCCCCATGCAGGAATTTGTGACATTGGGCTATCGCATGACTGTGCGAAATAATCCGATCTATCCTGGTTAACTCATTGACATGAGAAGGATGAACCATTAAATGCTGGCGAATAGGGGCGGAAAACTCTGCAACTATCGGAATCGGGACTTCATGAATCAAATAATCCAGTGTGATATTGACTGATCCCTCCAAAGCATTTTCTAATGGAACAACCGCATAATCAACCAGCTTAGCTTCCACAGCATCCATACATTCAGGAATTGTCATAAATGCCTGCCTTTGTCCATAGGAAAATAATTTTGATGCTGCCAAATCACAAAATGTAGCTTTTGGCCCTAGATAGGCAATACGTATGTCCAAAGTGTTCTCCCCCTGCTCTAAACCTCTCTGTTTCTCTATCTATGTATTTATTTTTCAAGCTCCTGAGCCTAATATTTCAACCTTATCCACGAATTCAAGCCTTTTTAAACGGTTTATAAATTCGTTCATTTCCATATGCATCTCACCTGTATTTAACGATAAGGTTACATTTGCACGTCCCTGAATCGGAATGGTTTGATGGATGGTCAGCACGTTGCATCCCGAGGATGCAACGATACCGAGTAATTCAGAAAGCGTGCCTGACCTGTCTTCCAAATGGAAAAATAGCGTAATAATTTTTTCTTTTACCACTGAATGAAAAGGAAAAACTGTATCTCTGTACTTATAAAAAGCACTTCTGCTTAAATCGACGCTTCTAACAGCCTCCCAAACAGAAACAGCCTTTCCTCTTTCAATCATTTCTTTAGCCTGCAAAGTTTTTTGCATCGCCTCGGGCAATACATCTTCCCTGACTAAATAAAATTTCTTATCAGCTTTATTATGCAAGCAAGTTCACCCTCTTTGGAACCATCCTTAAACTTTGTGCTTAATCTACAAATTCAAATTCATATTCCATTAAACGAACAATATCTCCGTCAACTGCTCCGCGCTGTCTAAGAGCTTCATCCACACCCATTGCTCTAAGCTGGCGGGCAAAGCGTTTAATAGATTCATCACGGCTGAAGTCTGTCATCTTGAATAGTTTTTCAAGCTTATCGCCAGTAACAACAAAGGTACCGTCCGATTCTCGTGTAATAACGAATTCTGCTTTTTCTGCCTCATGTTTATAGAGAACACGATGAACACCGCTTGTCTCTTCTTCATGCTCAAGCGGGAATTCCGGAGTTTCCTCAATTTTATCGGCAACAGCAAACAGTAATTCACGCAAGCCTTCATGAGTAACCGATGAAATCGGGAAGACTGGTACATCATCTTCTAGCTGTTCTTTAAAAGCCTTTAAATTCTCTTCAGAATCAGGCATATCCATTTTACTTGCTGCGATAATTTGCGGCCTTTCCGTTAGGCGTAAATTATACTCTTCAAGTTCCTTATTAATTGTCACATAATCTTCATAAGGATCACGGCCTTCCTGACCGGACATATCAATGACATGGACGATTACACGCGTACGCTCAATATGGCGCAGGAATTGATGACCCAGCCCAACACCTTCATGAGCCCCTTCAATCAGTCCAGGTAAATCTGCCATGACGAAGCTGCGTCCATCTCCGGTTTCAACCACACCTAGATTAGGGACAATCGTAGTGAAATGGTACTCAGCAATCTTTGGCTTGGCAGCTGAAACAGACGATAGCAATGTGGATTTACCTACACTCGGAAATCCAACCAAGCCTACATCTGCCAGTAATTTCAATTCCATAATTATATCACGTTCAACCCCTGGTTCACCCTTCTCAGATAGTTCAGGAGCTGGGTTTGCAGGTGTAGCAAAACGAGTATTACCACGTCCGCCTCGTCCGCCCTTCGCAATAATGGCACGCTGGCCGTGTTCGGTTAAATCTGCAATAATTTCACCAGTATTGGCATCTGAAACAACTGTGCCCGGAGGAACTTTGACAATCATGTCAGCTGAATTCTTACCATGCTGATTTTTAGACATTCCATGTTCCCCTCTGGGTGCTTTAAAATGCCTTTTATATCGGAAATCCATTAGTGTGCGAAGTCCTTCTTCTACTTCAAATACAACATTTGCTCCATGGCCTCCGTCTCCACCGGCCGGACCGCCCTTAGGTACATACTTTTCTCTTCGGAAAGCGACCATTCCATTGCCGCCATCTCCACCTTTAACGTAAATCTTGACTTGATCCACAAACATGGGTGGTAACACCTACTTTCTGCTTTTGCAACTCTTTGATTGTTATCTTACCGTTATTTCAAAATAAAAAGAATTAATATCCTCTGTAATGCCCGATATTTTTAAAGGCTCTTTTACCTGAAACATTTTTATTAATTCTTCTTTATTGTTTACTGGTCCCTGAAAATCAAAACCAATCTTTAATGAATCCTCATCTGTTTTGCTGAGCAGGATGGTTAAATGCAGGATATCTAATGCTTCTATTTGCCTATTCACTTCATTGAAAAACTTCTTCATCCAATTGGTTATCAATTCATCCAATTCCGGATAGCCTTTTATATCATCCATAATTTCATATGTAATATGGAATTTGTAATGAAGCCACTTACCTGTCAATAAAAGTTCGGAAAGCATCGGCATATTCATATTTGAGATTTTCGCTTCCTGTTGTGCTTCAATAATAATTTCATCTACAAGACCAGATACTCTATCCATTTTACCTAATGCCATATTTCCTTTAATCAGCTGTATTTTGTTTAACCAATCATGACGTGCATGCCTCAGTAATTCTACAGTCGTCCATTTTGTTTCCATCTTAATACATTCTCCTGTCGGATTGGAATAATGAGGTCCTGGAAAAATCGCAAATCATCTATTACAGTATAACAAATTTAGCGGAGTTTCAGGAGAGGAATATATTCGCCAGCAGTAAATAACTTGGGGTACATACGGAAGTATAATGGTTTTAACCAAAAAAACTCATATCTAAAAAAGAAAACTCCAACCAACAAGGTTAGAGCTTCTTTTGACTGTTACTTATTATGCTTCTTGTGCTACTGGGTAAACGCTGACTTGTTTCTTGTCACGACCCAAGCGCTCAAATTTAACAACTCCGTCAATTTTAGCGAAAAGAGTGTCGTCTCCACCACGGCCAACGTTCAAACCTGGATAGATTTTTGTACCACGTTGACGGTAAAGGATAGAACCACCACTTACGAATTGTCCATCAGCACGTTTAGCGCCAAGACGTTTAGAAATGGAGTCACGACCGTTCTTTGTAGAACCTACTCCCTTTTTGGAAGCGAAGAACTGAAGATCCAATCTTAACATGTATTCCACCTCCTGTTAGCTAAGAATAATTTTCATGTATCTACCATAGTCACGTTCAATCGTTTGTAAGGAAACAAGCATGCCTTCGAGTAACAATTGTACCTTGTCATCGCTATCCGTTTCCGGAAAATGGACTTCAAGAAAACCGCCATCTTTACCTGCCTGTTTAATGATGGGTTCAACAGTAGTTAAACTCATCACGGCATTTACAGAGCCAAAAGCTACTGCAGATACCCCTGCACAAACGATATCCTGACCTTTTTGTGCAAAATCGGCGTGTCCTGATATACTGAACGAAGAAATTCGCTCATCAGCTCGCACTACCTTTACTTTAATCATACGCGTCGCCTTAGAAGCTAATCTTTTCGATTGTTACTTTTGTGTAAGGCTGACGGTGACCTTGTTTTTTACGGTTGTTCTTTTTCGCTTTGTATTTGAAAACGATGATTTTCTTTTGTTTGCCGTGTTTTTCAACTTTACCTGTTACAGTAGCGCCTTCAACAACAGGGCTTCCAACTTTCACATCTTCTCCACCTACAAAAAGAACTTTATCGAAAGTAACGATGCCACCTTCTTCAACGTTCACTTTCTCAACGTAGATAGATTGACCTTCTTCTACTTTCACTTGCTTTCCACCAGTTTCAATAATTGCGTACATACCTGCACCTCCTTAATTGTCTAAGACTCGCCGACGGCAGGCGCCATAATGGACTTATTACCTGACGTGTGCGGTTGTAGCATGGGTGCTACAAACTTAACATAAAAATACTATCATAATCAGACAAACATTGTCAATCATGATTTACTAACATACGGATAATAGGCTTGTTTTTTATTCCTTCCTCTGTACGCTTCAAACGCTCTTCAAGATCCTTCTTATTTCCGAGGGCTCGAATTTCAAAACGATTGGCCCCTGTCATTCTTCCCTCCGTCACAAATATATTTTTAGTGCCTGACAGGATATGTATTTTCACCGCATGAATATTGTCCTTGATATACGTGTAAAAGGATGAATCAACCACAACCCATACAGAATCATCCAAGCTGTATTTTAATGCCTCTAACTGACGTTCCAATTCATATATCGCGCTCTGACGGCTTTTTATTAATCCTGTTCCGCTGCATTCCAAGCAGTCTTCTTGAAGAATTTCATATAAATCCGGACCTTCTTTTTTTCGTGTTATTTGCATGAGTCCTAGTTCGGTAAACCCAATGACCACAGAACGCAGCGGATCATCTTTTAAGGCTGTTTCCATTGCTGCCTGTACTTGATGACGATGCTCAGGGGATTTCATATTAATAAAGTCAATTACAATAATCCCGGATAAATTGCGCAGAATCATCTGTCTTCCTACTTCTGTTGCGGCGAGTATATTTGTATCCAAAATTGTTTTATTTATGTCGTGCTTTCCAGTAAACTTACCCGTATTTACATCTATCACATGCATGGCTTCTGTTTTTCCAAAAAGTAAATACGATCCGTTCGAAAGCCAGACTACCTTTTTGACTGCTTTCTCCAATTCTTCAGTAACGCCGTGGGAATCATACAGACCCACTTTATCCTTTTGAAGCTTTGCTTCCCATGTTTCAGGTAGTACAGAACGGAGTAATTGCATTCCTTCTGCAGAATTAGTCCAAAGGTCCCCAGTTGTCCCTGTTGTCCAGCTTTCTATCAGATTCAGAATGCGATTTTGATCGCTTATAAGCGCTGGAGCTTTACTTTTTGACGCTTTTCTTTGTAATTGCTCATAACGTTCACGCAACTCGCTAAGCTTCGAGATAAAGGCTTCTTCATCCGCATCCAAGAATGATGTACGAACAATCACACCTTCATCTTTTTGCAGATGCTTGGCTGTTATATGTTTCCACTTCTGAACAGTCTTCCTATCTGCTTTTTTAGAAGTACGGACAAAATGTTCACCCCTTATATAAACAATTTCCGGCGAAGAAACTTCAATTAACGCACTTATTTTAGCGCCTTTCGTTCCTTCTGGATCCCGCAGAATGCGTACAAGCAGCTTTTCACCTTGCTTTACATATGTTTTTGCCTCAGGGTCTAAATGGTAGTTCGGCGTTTCTTCAAATGGCAAATAGGCATTTTTATCAAACCCAATATCCACAAAAGCTGCGTTCATACCCGGTACAATTTCACGAACAATTCCAATGTAAACATTGCCGGCAAATGGGCCCTGCCCTTCTCTTTCAATATGTATCCTCATCAGCTTATCATCTTGCAATAAACCGAGACGTCGTTCCGTTCCTTGAAAATCAAGCACTATTTTTTTCATTAAAAAAATCCTCTCGTTGGCTCATTAATCTTACTTTAACGAGTCAGGAGAGGAGCGTCAATAAGGATACAAAAGTTCTCCAATAGGCCGATATGCCAATTTTGATGTAAAACAGGCATGTAAAACCTCCGCTTCATCCAGCTTTCCTAATTCTTCATCCTTGTTTTTCACGATTATAATATGCTTATTGTCTCTACGGAAATCCTCAAGTATTTTATAAACCTTTATATCCTTTTCCGCTTCCAGCCGTGATATCGCTCTAATATCCTTATTATGTCCATAATGTCTTTCCATCAAAAAGCGTAAAAATACAAATTGACGGTGTTTCCACTCCTTCCATAAAGAAAAGATCAGAAAGCCAACAACCATCCACCAATTCATATTTAGCGGATTTACAACGACCAATCCGATTAAAGCAAGAAACAGACTGACACCGGAAATGATAATAATTAGACGGTGCGCATGCAGGAAGGGCATCCGCTTGCTTAATAAAACAAACAACGCTTTTCCTCCATCCAGGGGCCAGATAGGGGCTAAATTTATAAATAAAACAATAAAATTATATAGAATTAAACTTGTATAGATATAATCTGATATAAAGCCAATTGTGTAAAAAAGATAAGTCAGCAGCAAAATCCAAACATGCTGCAAAGGACCGGATGCCAACACAATTAATTCCTCATGCCATGGCCGGTTTCCATGCTCATCTGTCTCCAGCTCTCCGCCAAAAGGCAAAAGTGTAACTGATTTTATCCTCCAGCCAAATAACTGCGCAGCAATAGCATGACCCAGCTCATGACATAATACGATTGCAAACATTAAAAGCAATTCAGTAAACCTGGCTGTCAACACACCAAGAGCAAGTAACAACCAGGTTAATGGATGAATGCGTATTTTCGTAAGCACAGGCCATATTTTATTCAAACGAGATCACCTCATTAGGATCAATAAACTTTCCATTGGCTTTCAATGCAAAGTAAAACTCCCCCTTGTCCGGCTCATCCGACGGCGATACTATTCCTACCTTCGTTCCTTTCTTAATTTGTTCATACAAATTGACGTTTATCTCCTGCAGGTGAGCGTACCATGATTCACTCTTATCCGGATGCTGGACAATAACTGTTTTTCCGTGTGTCTCCTTCTCACCTGCGTAGATAACGACCCCCTCTTTAATCGTGTCAACCGATGTATTATTGGATGTTTTGATTAAGACCCCCTGTCCATCCTTCACAAAGCTTTTCATAATGGTGCCTGTTGCCGGCGTGGCAAAACGATTATCAGCAGCATTATTATTTTTAGATTCATTCACCGATTCCTCAGGCAAAAAAGCAAATGGCTTTCCGACTGTATCCGCAAACCAGCTAGATACTGACGCAAATTGAAATTCCTTCTGATAGACTTGGTCAAGGGTAGTTTTCGCTGTCTGGGTCCATGGAGCAGAAGTTCGATAAATAATGGCCATGCACAAAACCAAACAAACAGAAGCAAGGATACGAAATAAGATCCAATCTTTGTTTATAATAGGCGGCTTTTTATGCTCACTCACCCCTTCTTCATATACGAAAACATTTTCAGAACCCCATTCTTTCTCATCTTCCATTTCCGGCCATGTCGGTCTTTCATTCCTCTTACTGGCATTCATCATTCTTTCCCGATTTTTTCTTCTCTCGGCAATGCGCTTACGAACTTCTGAGCTACTTTGGCTGCCCATCCTTTCACCTCTCTTATACAGCTCTTTTCTAAAAGATATGTATAGTCGGTCCAAGCTATGCCATGCATACATACAAAAAAGGACCTCTAATCAGTTTGATTAGAGGTCCTCACTTACTATTACTTAACACCAAATAATTTTTTTATCCGCTTAAACATTCCTGTTTTCTCATCTTCAAGTGGTTTTAGCGGAATGGATTCACCTAAAATACGTCTCGCAACGTCTCGATAGGCAACAGATGCTCGATTATTCGGGTCAAACACAATCGGCTCTCCCTGGTTTGAACCCTTAATTACGTCATCATCATCAACTACAATCCCAATCAAATCAATGGATAGATGAGTAGTAATTTCATCAATATCTAGCATATCGCCCATTTTTAGCATATGATTTCGAATACGGTTGATGACTAGTTTTGGAGATTCGACATTTGGTTCCTTCTCCAATAACCCGATAATCCGGTCCGCATCTCTGACTGCAGATGTTTCAGGTGTCGTTACAACAATTGCTTTATCAGCGCCAGCCACTGCATTTTTGTACCCTTGTTCGATACCGGCTGGACAATCAATAATGATATAATCAAAATCTTGTTTCAAAGTATCAATTAACTGCTTGACCTGTTTTGGATTTACGGAGGTTTTATCCGCTGTCTGTGCTGCAGGCATTAAATAAAGACGATCATCAAAACGCTTATCTTTCACAAGCGCCTGATGGATTTTGCATCTTCCTTCAATCACATCTACCAAATCGTAGATAATACGATTTTCAAGGCCCATTACTACATCCAGATTTCTCAAACCTATATCAGTATCGACCAAACAGACTCTTTTCCCCATTAACGCTAAGGCAGTTCCGACATTGGCAGTAGTAGTCGTTTTCCCTACTCCACCTTTACCGGATGTTATTACTATGGCCTCTCCCATGGCTATACGCCCTCCTCAAATAAGGATAAATTAGGTCTCACTTTACATAAAACTTGTAATCTATCAAAAATCATCTCACCAGATTGATCTAAATAAGCACATTCCATTTTGTGGTCATCCTGCTCATCATAATCAAAAGAGTTATATAAAACATCTCCAATAACGATTTGGGATGGCTTAAACACAGATGCAGACACGACACATTCTTTATTGCCGTGTATACCTGCCAGCGCCTTCCCCCGCAGTGTACCCATAATAAAGATATTACCGCCGGCTTTAACGGTCGCACCGGGATTTACATCTCCTATTAAGAGCATGTCACCCTTCACTTCCAAAACTTGACCCGAACGGACAATCCTCACGATTTTTGTCACAGCCACTTCTTCAGCCAATCTTTTGGCTTCTTCATGCAAAATAACATTAGATTCAACATTATTTACAACCATGTATCCCTTTTTTTCTACTAAATCGACCAAAGCTTTCGCTTGTTCGTCCGTTAAATAACGATTACCGGTATGTATGGTGACATGAATACTTGATGTTGTTTCAATCGTTGAATTATGAATAGACAATTTTTCATCCAAATCTCTTAAAGCTTCAGAAATAGATGAATGATCATCAATCACAATCGTTAAACCTTGTTTACTTCCTTTGATCATAACATGCTGAATATTCTTCTTTCCCATGACGTCGTGCTCACCTCAATGCAATTTAATTCGACATGAGCGCTGACAATTCCTTTTTTTATAGAATCAATACCGTTTAATTATCTTCTTCAACAGTCCATTTTTTAATCCACTTAGCAAATACATAAGCGAACAGGAGTAGGAAGATTAGATTCAGAATTAAGGTAGGCAGCAATCTCATACGTGCAAATTCAATGAACGTCAATGAAGTATAACCAATTAAGGTATTCACCTCATAGACGATAATTTCTAAAATAGATATAGCAAGCAAACATACAGTTGAGACTATCCCAAGATTAATTTGCAGTACTTTCATCAGTTGAGTTGAGAAGTACACCATTAACGGCAAAGTGAATAAATAAACACCCAATACTTCTGTATAGACGACATCATAGAAGATTCCCATAACAAAAGCATATATGATTGCCATGTTCCTTTTTCCGTACACCCCTAAAAACACTAGAAAGATAATAATAAACCTTGGCACCAAGATGTAGGGTGTTGTATATAATTTCGCCGAAAATATTTCAACAAAAATCCCTTCAGATATAAAAACAAGGACAGCTAAAAGGAAGATTTTAAACCTTATCACAGGTCATCCCCCTCAGTGCTATCTGTATCTACAGTAGTCATTGTACGTTTTACAATCATTACGTTATTCAAATCATAGAAATTAGCTGCCGGCTTAACCAAAGCTGTTTGGGTTAATCCGTATTGATCGATAACGACCTCCTTAACCGTACCTATGACTAAACCTTCTGGGAACACCCCTCCAAGCCCGGATGTTGTCACATTCTCACCTTTTTTAATTTTAGCATCATAATGGAGACCTGTTAATAGCAAGGCTTGCTTATCTTCATCGTATCCTTGGATAAATCCATATGATTTTTCTTTACTTTGCACCATTGCTGAAATACGGTTTTGCGGATCAAGAGCCGTCATTAATTGTACTGTAGAGGTAAATTGAGAAACACTTTTGACCTTTCCAATCAATCCCTCAGCAGTAATTACAGCCATATTTTTCTCAATCCCATTTACACTGCCCTTCGAGACCGTCAATGTTTCATGCCATCTCTCCGGACCTCTGCCAATGACAGTTGCATGAGAAACTGTATGATCACTTAAATCTTCTTTTTTCTTAAGTATATTGCTTAATTCCTCATTTTCTTTTTTCAAATCATATATCTCTGTTTCCAACTTCACATATTCTTCCAGGCGTGATTTAAGATTCTTATTTTCTTCATATGTATTCCTTAAATCTGAAAGATTCTCAAAAAAGCCCGCTACAGCAGAAGCGGGCTTATGGAAAATTGTTTGAACAAAGCCGGCCGAGTCCTTCATAAACTGTTCAGGCCAGCTCAATTCATCCCTTTCCCGAAGTGAGAACCCAATCAAAGCCACCAGAAAGATGATGCTAATCAGCAAGATAATCAATTTTTTGTTTAAGAAAAATTGTGGCATATCCTTGCTCCTCTATCATTATTATCCTCTTTCAGGATTTTTGCGTTCTATTATATTATCTTGAATCTTTTACTTTTGATTTGAACAAATGAATATGATCAAGTGCCTTACCAGTACCAATTGCTACACAATCCAATGGATTTTCAGCAATTAGAACAGGCATTTTTGTTTCTTCACTGATCACTTTATCCAGGTTGCGTAATAATGCGCCACCACCTGTTAGAACGATTCCGCGATCCATGATATCAGCAGCAAGCTCAGGCGGAGTTTTTTCAAGCGTATTTTTAACCGCATCTACAATCGCATACACTGTGTCATGAAGAGCTTTTGCAATTTCATCAGCAGTGATTTCAATTGTTTTTGGTAAGCCTGTTAATAAGTCACGGCCGCGAATCTCCATGTTTTCAATATCTTCAGGATCACCAGCTGAACCGATTTCAAGCTTAATAGCTTCAGAAGTTCGATCACCAATCATCAAATTGTAGTTTTTACGGATATAGTTAATAATCGCTTCATCCATTTCGTCTCCTGCGATACGAATAGATTGGCTAGTCACAATACCGCCCAAAGAAATAATCGCGACTTCAGTTGTACCGCCACCGATATCTACAACCATGCTGCCTGTTGGTTCCCAAACAGGTAAGTTTGCTCCAATAGCAGCTGCAAACGGTTCTTCAATTGTATAAGCATCACGTGCCCCGGCTTGTCTAGTTGCGTCAACAACAGCTCTCTCTTCAACAGCTGTAATTCCGGATGGAACACATACCATTACATATGGCTTACGTGCAAATAAACCTTGGTTTTTTAACGCTTGTTTCATATAATATTTCATCATGGTTGCAGTCGTATCATAATCAGCAATAACGCCATCTTTCATAGGGCGCAAAGCCACAACATTACCAGGTGTACGGCCGATCATATTTTTCGCATCATTACCGACAGCAACAATGGATTTTGTATCTGTTTGAAATGCAACAACGGAAGGCTCACGTACTACAATGCCTTTTCCTTTAACATAAACAAGTGTATTGGCGGTTCCTAAATCAATTCCTAAATCTCTATTTCCAAGCATCTTTTAATATCTCCCTTTCTGAAACATATTCCATATTAGGTACGAGTTTTTTTATTTTCTTTTTCATATCATAAAGTTAAGTTCTTCAGTAATGTAATGAAAAATAAATTCTTTAAAAAGCATACGTAATATTATAGCTCATCCTCATGTGAATTCCTAGTATTATAAATATCCTTTTTCTTTAAGACTTACATATTTTTTCTCTCCGATAACCAAATGGTCTAAAAGTTCTATTCCCATAATTTTCCCACATTCAGCTAGACGTTTGGTTACTTCTATATCTTCTCGACTTGGAGTGGGGTCTCCTGAAGGATGGTTATGCAAGCATATTATAGATGCTGCTGATCTGCGGAGAGCTTCTTTGAAGACTTCACGGGGATGGACAATTGAGGCGTTTAAACTGCCGATAAAGATTGTTTGTTTATGGAGTATTTGGTTTTTCGTATTTAAATATATACATACAAAATGTTCCTGTGATAAAAAACGCATATCATTCATACAATAATTGGCACAGTCCTCTGGCGAACGAATCACGTACCTCTCTTCATTCGTCAAATTGCTGATTCTTCTTCCTAATTCCATAGCTGCAGCAAGCTGCACAGCTTTTGCTTCCCCAATACCTTTAATGCTAGTCATTTCTTCAATACTTGCCTCTTTCAAAAGACGCAGCCCGCCAAACTTAGCCAAAAGTTGGTTAGCCAGATTCATCACTGAATCTTCCTTTGTTCCAGTCCTTAAAAGAAGTGCCAGTAACTCTTGGTTTGACAGACTTTCCGGTCCAAATTGGATAAACCGTTCTCTTGGGCGATCATCCTTTGGATAGTCTCTTATCATGATTTGCGTTGTATCCATCCATATTCTCCATTCCATTGACGGAGTGAGGCTGTTCTTAAGGATGTACTAACTTTTCAAGTTCCCTCTTAAGTCTGGAAACCGGGAGCCCTACAACTGAGAAGTAGTCACCTTCGATTCTCTTCACCAGCAAGGAACCAAATCCCTGTATCCCGTAGGATCCCGCTTTGTCAAACGGTTCTCCGGTCAATACATATTGTTCAATTTCTTCTTTTTTTAATGGCCAAAATTCTACATCTGTTTTTTCATAAAACAAGATAGAATCTTGCCCTCTTAATAAGGCAACTCCTGTATAAACCTGGTGTACATTACCGGATAAACGATTCAGCATGGAAATTGCTTCATCTTTATTTTTCGGCTTACCAAGGATGTCACCATCCATTACTACAATCGTATCTGCGCCTATCACAACGGAATCACGGTTAGTTTCAGCGATAACAGTTGATTTTATGCGTGCTAATTCCATCACTATTTCGTGAGGTTCCATTCCATCCTGATAGGTTTCGTCTGCATAACTTACTTTCACCTGAAATGGTATGTTCAGCATTTCAAGCAATTCTTTTCTCCTTGGGGAAGAAGAAGCCAAGATTAAATCCAATCCTTTTCGCCACCTGCCATAAGAATTTATATAGATAGGGAGATACATATTCATCCTAACAGAATACGACACCATTCTCAATTCTTAAAACAAAATAAAAAAGAGTACCCCGAAATGTGAAGTACCCTTTTAAACACAAAATGTATTTTTTATTTCCCGGAAAATACATTATAATCTATACCATTCATCAAAAAATTGAAGTATACATTTTTGAAGCTGCATTAAGGATGCTTCTTCTGGTTTAGATTGATAGGTAGACCAAGTTTTATTCATACTTTCACTTAAATTATGGAGATTTTGCAATTCTTTCGGAATATTCTCCAAATTAATAGACTTTATATCTGGCTTTTCTTTCGTTTCACTTTGTAATAGGCCCTCTGAAGCCAATTGTGTGTATTGACCGGTGTTGTGAATCATATTATGGATGACCTCTGTTTCTTTTGGTGTGTAAGCTTTTTTTGTTTGGCCCTGAAAACGGATTTCCTTCCAATACGTATCGACACCTTCTCCTCTATATAAAAGTGCCAATTTCTTTGTATCCTGCAACGTAGCCGCTGCTCCTATATAAATAAAATATTTATCCTCCTGTTTAAGAATGATAGCAGGAATTCCATCCCCTTCAATAAGCGAGGCACGTTGTTCTGCAGCCTGTTTACTCGAGTAGACGCCGCCCTGGACGACAAAAGCATTCATATCCTTGACCATTTGCTTCTCCTGAGGCGCTTGTTTATTGGAACCAAGCAGAGGAACAGAGTCCGGTACTTTAACAGTTTCCTCTCCGCCGCCGAATAGGACAATTTTTAATATTACAACTCCAAATAATGTCCCGATTATAAGTGCTACCAATACAGGAATTCCCGCTGCAAGAACTGGTAATTTATTCATTTTTACATGGTCAAGAAAAGCCGTTTTTTGTGCCAGCTTTGTTTTTGCCTCGTTTTTTTTAACAGATTTTTCTTCGGGTACTGCCCAAAGAGACGGTTCTTGTTCATCCTCAACCGTGCTGGCAATTTCTTGGATCGTATCCAAAGTATCTGGATCTTCACTTGGAATCCATTTGTATTCCTTTTTTTCGCCATTTATGTTTACGATGATTGTTCGTTCCCGGGTTGGCTTATCCATTCCTTTGCCTCCGCGTTTTTTGTTCATCTTATCATTCCGTAAAAAAAAAAGAACAAGACTCTTGTCGTCTTGTCCAAAAAGGTTTCGCCAAATTTCTAGGATTCTCTATCCTCAACATTCTCTTCACGTATTTGATCAAGAGGCAACGGCAAATAACCTTCACCTTGCTTTTCACCGCATAATTTACGTTTCATTCCAATTAAACAGATGGATACCGCTTTCCCATCCTTAAATAGTACATAGGAATCTGTATGATTTAATCCCCATTTATCTCCTGTATCCGGACCAATGATGACATCCAAAAAACCTGAGGTAACAAGTTCGTTATATGTTACTGGATTTACTAACGGTTCTTTATTGAATTCTTTATTCTTATAATAAACCGTACTGGCATTACGCATGATATAGGCCTTAGAGACGAAGGCCTGCTTTCTCGCCTTTTGGATGACATCACCAATCACCAGGACAGCCATTGAAGCTATAATACCCAATATGACAATAACCGCCAATAACTCAATTAAGGTAGCTCCATTTTCATTAGACTTCCTATTTATATTCCTTATCATTTAACTCACAACCTGAATGCTTCTATTAAACTACTCATCATCTTTTTTTGAATCCTCATATACATCCGGTGCAATGCTTAATGGATTATCTTTATTAGCTGGAGGAGGCACCTCTATATCCGGCAATTGGTTTTGCAAATCTAATCGCATTCGTTATGATTTCAGTTGATGATAAATCCTTTAGATAATAGGCCGCTTCTTCTGCTTTATCAAACCGTACTTCGAGTTTAATAGCACCATTTTCCGCATAAGAAAAGGTTTCAATAAATCCTCGTTCCGACAAAAATCCAATCAAATGTTTTAAAAGAAGTACTGTTTTAACAGGGTATTGGTTTGCCCATTTAACCTTTTCTGTTAATTGAGCAACAGAATTGCTATTCTCCTGAGATACAACCTTCTGCTGTTCCACTTCAATCATTTGAGCAGTCATTTCATATTCTTGTTCTAATGCATTCAACTGGCTTTGATTGCTCTGATATTGCCAAAAGTAAAGGATCCCGCAGAGAATACCGAGAAACACTGCAGATAAGATAATCAGGAGTACACCACGGTTTTTGCGCTCTTTTTTTGGCAGCAAGTTAATTTCTACAAGCATCATCTCACTCCTTTAAGAGCCAATCCCCCGGCTAAAAAAAGGACTCCGGCAATTCAGGTTCCTTATTGGTTTGTATATATCCCTTTGGAATACTCACCACAGTTTGATCATATCTATTTTTTATGTCAGTGATCACTTCAGTTAGATAAGGATGATCACCGGTTATGATTATTTTAGTGACCTGATGCTGCTCATGGCTTAAGGAATATTGATAAAAGCTTAGCACCCGATCAATTTCTGTATAAGTATCCTCCAACAATTGCATATAATCTTCTTTGTCACTGGAATATTCCATGATTTGCTGATCTTCATTTATACGCAATAGTTCCCATTCACTACTTTGCCCTGTAATAGGGATATTTTTCATAAAGATCGGCTTATCATTTACAAAAACACTTGTGTTGACGGTATGCAAATTAAATTCAATCAGTAAGAGATGGTCTTTCGAATCTCTTTTTCCTGCATGAAAAAACAGCCTGTACAGCGACAAAGGCGAAATATCTGCTTCTATAGGATAAAGCTGAGATTTTTCAAGCAAAGTGGCGTACTCCGATACCACCTCTTCTTCAGCAGCGAATAACAGAATTTCCTTTTTTCCTCCGTCTCTTCCAACAGAACCACATCAAAAATGGGTTCCTCAAATGGAAGATGTATACTCGTTCCCATTTCCAAATATAAGTAGCCCTTGATTTCATCATCTTTAATATCCTTTGGAATGGCAACCTTACGAATGACCAAACGGGAGTCTGGTACTAAAAACCGCACCTGACGTTTCTGTATTTTTCATTTAACAACACAATCACCTAAAATATCCTTTAGAAGGTCAAAATCAGTAATAATGCCGTCCTTTATAACACCGGCAGGTAAAAAATGCTCACCGCATTTATGAACAATCGGTGGGTCCAGCTGTTTAAGTTCTACATAACGAATCACATGGTCTTTTAATACCAGGTTCACAACCCGATTGCTGCCTGAAAATAAAGTAAAAGCCATTATAACTTCTCCCTTCCAAATCAATCACAAAAATTGTAAATACCAGTCTAGCAAGAACTCCCCAAAAAAGTAGGCCACCAGTGTACCAACGACGATGAACGGTCCAAATGGAATCGGCTTCCGCCGCTTCACAAGACCGATTAACATCCCAATGACTCCAAAGACAGCTCCAAAAAAGGTTGAGAATATAAAGGCGAGAATAACTCCCTTTACTCCCATCACAAATCCAATTAAACCGAATAATTTAATATCTCCGCCACCCATGCCGCCTTTGCTGATTACAGCGATAAAAAATGGGATTCCAAACCCGACAATAGCACCAGCTATACCGTCCCACCATGGGTCCAAAGGAATAAATACCCGAATAAACAAAAAAACAACTGTAAAAAACAGCAGAATTTTGTTCGGTATAAGCATGTACGTAATATCCGATATAAAAATAATGATCAGCAGGGAAATAAGTGCCCATGCCACAAACAATTCAGCAGTCCAGCCCAGCAGCATCGGAGCTGCCATAAATAGAATAGCCGTTGTCAGTTCCATCATCGGATAAATAGGTGAAATGCCCGCCTTACACTTACGGCACTTCCCCCCTTGAAACAAGTAAGACAATACAGGGATAAGCTCTATCGGTGTCAATGTATGGCCGCAGGCCGGACAAGCCGACCTCGGAGCCACAATCGATTCCTTCGCTGGAATCCTCAAACCTACCACATTATAAAATGAACCAAAGATGAGACCGGTGAGGAAGATTAAGAGATAGAGAGTAAACATTACAATCATGTAATATTTTCCATCTAATTCTTCTCGAAGTGCTACAAATTTTTTCATTGGCATTGACGTATATTCATATTGGGTATCCCCTAAAAGATCCTCAAGCTTTGTCGGGTAATAATTTTTATTATCGTAAATCTCCAAAACTCTTATTTTTGGAGTGCTTTCCGCTCCATGTGTTACGTTAGGAGCCTGCAATACCGTTGGAAATAAAATAATAATAGCAATTGCTAGTTTTAGCCGTCTTTTCATATACCCACCCCTCTACCCTGTATTTTAAATAGAATCTATTCTTCACTCATACAAATTACCTATATTATCACTTATTATACATTCTTTACCATTATATTGTATATTTTTCAATAAATTATCTGCTCTATTTATAAATATTAATCTTATAGGATATTGTTGATTTACAGAGATAGGTAGATTTAACCTCATCTTTTTATCAAAATAGTAATAAATCCTTGAATTACTTCGATTTCTCTTTCAAAACTTTTATCAGCTGTTCCATATATGAAACTCACTTCCAAACAAGTAGCTTTAGTCTATTTCTCTTGAACAAAAAAGACGTATTCCTCCTCTCTAGTAGTCGGAATACGTCTCTTTTATTTAATATATTGCGCCACTTTGTTACGTCCGGCGCGTTTTGCTCCTGTATACATAGCCCGGTCTGCATGACGGATTAATGAGTGAGGATCATCCGCATCAATTGGAGCGGTTGAAACTCCAATTGATGCAGTTACTCTTACATGAACCCTCCTGCTTTCACTACCTAAATCAGATACTAATTCATACGGCTTTGTTCCAATTTTTTGACGTACCAGTTCGGCAAATTTATAGCCTTCCTCCACTCCTGCACCAGGGAGGACAAGCACAAATTCTTCACCGCCATATCTGGCTGCAATCCCTTTAAATTGTACGAGTGAAGACAAACGTTCTGCTACCTGGCATAAAACTTCGTTCCCACCCAAATGTCCGTAAGAGTCATTTATTGACTTAAAGTGATCCAAGTCTATTAAGATAAGAGTTAATGTATCCAGCTTTCTTCCCCTTATCAGGATAAATTGTTCTTTTAAGTAATCTTCCAGAAAATAGTTGTTATATAGATTTGTTAAAGAGCAGCGTTCACTTTTGGCTTTTGTTTCTTCATAATGCTTCGCATTTTCAATAGCTGAAGCCAGATATGTAGAAAGAATATCTGCAATCGTTATCTGACTGTTTTCAAAAAAGTTTCTTTTCGAAGATATATGAAGGACAATCCCTTCCATTTGCTCTGCATTTAAAACCGGAACAATCAAGACGCTTTCTGCCCAATCAGGAATACCATGGTTTTCGTATTTCTTCAGGGAGGCAGAGCTCTGAATCAGCAATGTTTTTTTTGATTTCCATACTTCTCCTAACAAGCTGTCTGTTGCCGAGATTAAATTCAAATGGGGCATACCAGTCTCATTTTTACTTTCATAACGAACCATACGAAGGCGATTATTGGCTTTGCTATCCACACTAAGAATATAGGTTTCGTCCACTGGGAAAATCCTTGAAATTTCACCCAAAAATAAATCCAGTACTTGCTTGACTTCTAATCTTTCTGTCAATCTGTGACCAATTTGGCTCGCTTTTTGCAAATCTTCATTCATATGGTCAGCCCGATAATACAGTCTCATCACAAGAGCCAAACTCACAAGCGGTACGCCAACAATAATAATGGCTACCACCCCCAGCTCCTGATAGGTTGAATACAATAATAAACCGATTGGAAAGATGATAATACTGGATACGATATCCGCAACCTGATCTTTTGCAACAAACTCTACTTTTGCCTTATATACAAACACATCTATGAGTAAAGCACAAATAAAATTAGATAAGAACCAGACAATTTGGTGGATTACAATTAATGAAAATACACTTATATCCGATAAGTCCAAATTAGAATGCTGACCGCCAAGCAAATAATAGATTAATCCGCTTGTTAATGAATTAATAAAAAACATTAAAGAATTCATCGGAATGCGGAAAAGCTCATCCTTGCTTATTTTTATTCTATAGAGCAATGTTATTACTCCGATTTGCGAAAGGATTATTTCAACAAATAATCCGTACTCAAGGAATAGAGCCAAGGATACACCCTGAAGGAGAAAAATTGGCAATCCATTTATCATAATAGGGTAATACGTAATAATACAAAGCAGTAATAGGAACAGAAGAATATCAATCGAAAAAAAGCTTCCTAAAATAGGATACTCCGTATATGAAATATATAAACTTGCAGGGACGATCAATAACCAAAGTATCCAAATAATGAAGCGTTTTTGTTTTGTAACCATTACCGCCCCTCCGTTCAGGAATTTCATCCATCTTATGTCAAATTTTATCAAAAATTCTGACATCTGTCACACAAGTATTTACAAAAACAGGTCTTATGGAGGATTGTCATGAACATCATTACTTTTACATGAATTTAGTTATGACTTTCGATTAATTTCATTGACGATATATGGACGAATAGACGCCAAAAAATATAAAGAGCCTGTGACCAATAGCATATCTCTGTCTTTCATTTTGGCTAATATCTCATTTATTCCTTCTACCCAATCTTTTTTTACATCCTTATGAGGGTGTCGGCTATGTTTAAAAAGCTCCTCTGCCTCATTCATTCGTTCTAATGGAATCTCCGTAAAAGTTATACTTGCTGCCTTTTGTTCAATCATCTGAATCATCTTTGTATAATCCTTGTCCTTTAAGGCCGCAAACAAAATATGTATATCACAATTTGGGTAACGATCATCAATCGTTGAAAGCAGAGAGTTTATACCTGACACATTATGTGCGCCGTCCAGGATGATTAGCGGCTGGTTCGACACAATCTCAAAACGCCCTTTCCATCTGGCAGATGCCAGTCCTTTTCTGATACTTTCTTCCCGAATCGAAAAGCGATACGTTTCACTAAGTAATATTGAACTGATGACAGCAAGCGCTGCATTCTCAACTTGATGGCTTCCAAGCATGCTAATATGTAAATTCTCCAGTAAGTATTCTCGCCATTTAACCGTGAAAACTTCCTGATTTTTAGGGTGAGAGCGGTTCAAAATCTTAAATTCTTTTCCTAGCGTATATAAAGCAGCATTCATTTTCTCTGCCTGTTTTGTTAGGGGCTCTAATGCTTCCTCATCTTTTACACCTGTAACAACTGATGTTCCATTCTTGATAATACCTGCTTTCTCTGTTGCAATTTCACCCAAAGAATTTCCGAGAATGTTGGTATGCTCTAAAGAGATGCTGGTAATGATCTCCAAAAGCGGTTCAATTACATTAGTGGAATCAAGTCTCCCCCCAAGTCCGGTTTCAATAATAAGAATATCCGGTTGCTCATTTTTAAAATGCAGAAAAGCTAATATAGTCGTTACTTCAAAAGCAGTTAGATAATCCCCTTTTTGCTCTGATTCATTTATTACAGGGAGGAGGTAATTTAATAATTCAACTAGCTTATTGTCCGAAATCATTTCCTCATCAATCATAATTTGTTCGTTCAGCTTTTCAAGATAGGGAGATGTAAAGGTACCTACCCGGTAGCCCTCTGCCACCAAAATATGTTTTAAAAATGTAAGCGTAGAACCTTTGCCATTTGAGCCTGCTATATGTATACAAGGAATGCTGCGCTCCGGATTTCCCAATTTACGTAAGACTCTTTCCATTCTTTCCAGGCCAAAATCCATCCCAAGTTTTGCTGTACGGTCTGCAAGAAACTTCTCTGCCTGTTGATAATCCTGTATCATTTTTTTCACTCCTCAACCATTGCGCTATGTATTAGTATGACATGATTGAACAAAAACACCCTGTTCAAATGCTTCGAACAGGGCGCAATAAAATGTCTTAAGCCAATTCTTCTAAATCCTTCAGGCGGCTTTGTACAGCCTCACGTTTTTCAACATAGTCTGCCAGCTTCGCTTTTTCTTCTTCAATCACCTTTTCAGGCGCTTTTTTCATGAAGCCTTCATTGGATAGCTTTTTCTCAATTCTTTCTACTTCTTTTTTCCATTTTTCAAGTTCTTTTTGAAGACGTTTTTGTTCCTCTTCAATATTTAATAGACCTTGCAATGGAAGAATTAATTCAACACCCGTTACGATAGCTGTCATCGCTTTATCATCAGCAGGGATGTCTGTACCAATTGTTAATTCCTCTGGATTACAGAAGCGCTCGATATAGCTGCTGTTTTTCTCAAGAACAGCTTGTGTTTCTGCATCTTTCGCCTTCAAAGAAAGCTTGATTTTTTTGCTGAGCGGCGTGTTCACTTCTGCGCGAATATTACGTACTGTACGAATGATTTCGACAAGCAATTTCATTTCATCAGAAGCTTTTTCATCCGTTAAGTCCGGATTTACAACAGGCCAAGATGCTGTTGTGATGGACTCCCCTTGGTGAGGAAGGTTCTGCCAAATTTCTTCAGTGATGAATGGCATAAATGGATGTAACAATCGCATCGTTTGATCCAATACGTACGCAAGGATAGAACGTGTTGTAAGTTTAGCTTCCTCGTCTTCTCCATATAGAGGGAGCTTCGCCATTTCAATATACCAATCACAGAAATCATCCCAAATGAAGTTGTATAATGCACGGCCAACTTCACCGAATTCATATTTATCTGCCAGTCTTGTTACAGTTTCAATCGTTTCGTTTAGACGAGTTAAAATCCATTTATCCGCAACTGATTTTTCGCCTGTTAAATCAATCTCTTCATATTTCAGCCCATTCATATTCATCAAGCAGAAACGGGATGCATTCCAAATTTTATTGGCAAAGTTCCAAACAGATTCTACTTTTTCATAGCTGAAACGTAAATCCTGACCTGGTGAGCTTCCAGTTGTTAAGAAATATCTTAATGAATCCGCACCATATTTCTCAATAACCTCCATTGGATCTACACCATTACCAAGAGATTTACTCATTTTCTTGCCATGCTCATCACGTACAAGTCCATGAATCAATACATCTTTGAATGGACGCTCTCCAGTGAATTCAAGTCCCTGGAAAATCATTCTTGATACCCAGAAGAAAATAATATCGTATCCAGTCACAAGAGCTGCTGTTGGATAATAACGTTTAAAGTCTTCTGAATCTGTATCAGGCCAGCCCATTGTGGAAAACGGCCATAACGCAGAACTGAACCATGTATCCAATACATCTGTATCCTGCGTCCAGTTTTCGATATCTGCAGGATCTTCCATTCCTACATGTACCTCGCCTGTTTCCTTATGGTACCAAGCCGGAATGCGGTGACCCCACCAAAGCTGTCTGGAGATACACCAGTCATGGATATTATCCATCCAATTCAAATATGTTTTCTCAAAGCGTTCCGGTACGAATTCTACTTTACCTTCAGTGGATTGCATTTCAATTGCACGCTCTGCCAATGGTCCCATTTTAACAAACCATTGTGTAGATAAATAAGGCTCTACAACAGATCCGCTTCTTTCAGAGTGTCCAACCTGATGGATATGCTCTTCAATTTTGAACAACACTCCCTGATCCTGAAGATCTTTCACAATTTGCTTACGGCAATCGAAACGGTCCATACCTTCATATTTGCCAGCCTTCGCGTTCATCGTTCCGTCTTCATTCATAACTAGAATGCGTTCAAGATTATGACGATTACCTACCTCGAAGTCATTAGGATCATGTGCTGGTGTAATTTTTACAACGCCGGAACCAAAATCCATCTCTACATAATCATCGCCAACAATCGGAATTTCTCTTCCTACGATTGGCAGGATAACCGTTTTTCCAATCAGGTGCTTATAACGGTCATCTTCCGGGTGAACTGCAACTGCTGTATCGCCAAGCATTGTTTCCGGACGAGTTGTCGCAACTTCAATATGCCCGCTGCCATCTGCAAGTGGGTAGCGCATATGATAAAAAGCACCCTTAACCTCTTTATGAATTACTTCAATATCAGAGATCGCTGTTTTTGTACTTGGATCCCAGTTAATAATATATTCACCGCGGTAAATAAGGCCTTTTTCATAAAGTTTTACAAACACTTCACGAACAGCTTTTGAAAGTCCCTCATCTAGAGTAAAGCGTTCACGAGTATAATCAAGGCCCAATCCAATTTTTGCCCATTGCTCACGGATATGAGATGCGTATTCCTCTTTCCATTTCCATGTTTCTTCAACAAATTTCTCACGTCCCAAATCATAACGTGAAACACCTTGATTGCGCAGTTTTTCTTCTACCTTCGCTTGAGTTGCGATTCCCGCATGGTCCATACCTGGCAGCCATAATACGTCATAACCCTGCATTCTCTTCATTCTTGTCAAAATATCCTGAAGCGCAGTATCCCATGCATGACCTAAATGCAGTTTACCCGTTACGTTTGGAGGAGGAATTACAATCGTATAAGGTTCTTTTTGTTTATCCTGTCCCGCTTCAAAGAATTTACCCTTTAACCACCAATCATAGCGTCCTTTTTCGATTGATTGAGGATCGTATTTGGTTGGCATACCAATATCCGTTTGTTGCTCCATTTTTCATTCTCCTTTACTTTCATAATTGGTGAAAAACGCAATAAAAAAACCGCTTCATCCTCTATATAAAAAGGACGAAACGGTATGTCTCGCGGTACCACCTTTGTTCCAATACAAATAACTGTTGTATCGGCACTTCATTTCGTTAACGGCTCTTCACCGGTTATCCGCTACTATTGACGTTCACGGAAACAGCTCCCGGGCGACCTTCTGCGATTACGGTTACTGAAGGAATCTTACAGCCGATGGATTCCTCTCTCTTACAGTCTTAATCACATACTCTTCCCATTCAAAGCTTTTCATTGTTATTTTGGTTTCTCATAATCGGAAATCATTTTTTAATACTGTTATCATACATAAGTATGCATCTACTCGTCAATCATTGTTTCCCATTTTTCTATATTTTATTCAAGCCTATGTCCAAGGTGTCATCGTCAATTCTCATTCTTAGACGCTTTAAATAATGCTGTACAGACACCCATTCAGGGGTAATTTTATATTCTAGCATAAAGGGGGAATTTACATGCGAAAAAAGGTAACTCAATACAATATGCCTCCGTGGATTCGAAATACAAGAAATGTCTTACAGCAATTCTCCATTCCCTTTGCCGTTTTTCAAGGAATCCGGACATTCTTTTTTCCGACCACTTTTGATTTATTTCTGCTATTATTACTGATTGGTCTTGCTTTAGCCTTCCACTTTGATATTCTGTAATCTTTTATAACTATTCATTTAGACCAGGTAGGTTTGCCTGGTTTTTGTTTGATACAGCCTATCATTTTATTATGTTGATGCCATATCTTTTATTTCTCTTCCTTCGCCTTTTTGCTTTCTTCTATTTGTTCCATCCTCATAATAATATATTCAATGTTTTTTAATAACCAATACTGCCTTTGGAATCTTCGGCAAAATTGTATTTCATCCTGTTTACCTTTTTTTCTGGAGTATTGTTCTACTACCTTGATACAATTAGCCGGATAGGCTAAATAGGATAAGAATAAACGCAGCTCACCCTCCTTGTAGGGAAAATACTTCAGATAAAGATAGATCCACTCAACTATTTCTTCACCCTGGATTGGATAAGTTTTTAACTGCTTAACGACAAAAGGCAATAAGTCGAAATAGGCAGGTGCGGTTTTACTCTGTTCAAAATTGATAAAATGGCCATAACCATTTTCACTATATAAGAAATGATGAATTGAGATATTTCCATGGGTCACCACACTGCGTACTTTTTCTTCTTCCTTTGTTAGGTCAAACCACTCCTTCAGTTTATTTAAGGAATACGTCAGAGCCTGAGACAAGTCATAAAAGCACATACTAAACAACTGCTCAAACGGAGACATATACCACTTCTTTTCGATGGTTGTTACCATTTCACGAATAAATTCCTTTTGCTCCTCCCACTCCTTGACTGTTTTTTCATAATACTCTTCCCGTTCCTCTTTCGTAATGTTAATTTCTTTGCCAGATAGCGTATGCATTCTTGCCAATTCCCTGAACATCTGCTGGTGTCGTTCTGCCCGTTCCTCTATATGTTCATCCGGCAGCCAAGGCATAAGGTAACTGATTTTATCATGAGTTAATACTCCATATCTGCCATCAACTGTTGGAAAAATCGGAACAATTCGGTTATATCCATTTTGATATAGGTTCTGCACATTTTTGATAAAATCAATGCCTTTGGTTGCCGGGATGGTTTTAATCGCAAATATACCATTGTTCGTATATACTTTTTTTACTTTTCCAAAATCCTCGTAAAATTCAAGTTCCAATTGATAGTTTCTTAGAAACTCAGATATCCACTCCTGATCTTTTCTTAACATTCCTCTGGCACCCTTTCTGCATGTGCCCTTTTTGGAAACCAATGAAATCTATTTCAGCTGCCCTATCATAAGTCATTATTTTTTAATGAGCTATGCAGCCATGTTTCTCACAGTTAAATTGCATTGTACTATTCCTATTAAAAAAGCAGAGCATATAATGCTGTGCTCTGCTGTTAACTAGACCTATTATTTATAAGAAGCAGCAGCTTCAGGAATATAAATTACCTGACCAGCTTTTAGATCGGATGTTAATTCCAACCCGTTTATTCTCGCGATATGCTGAACGCTCGTTTTATATCGATCTGCCAGAACATCAATATTTTCTCCATTTTGGACAATACAGACTCTTACTTTTGATTGTTGTGATTCTTCCTCCTCTGTAAATAAATCGTATAACAAAGATTTAGACTTACCTTCAGTTTGATCTTCGTTCTCCTTCCCATTCTTTCTTTTAGAATCAGACGATTGATACTTTTTCTCTACATACTGATTGGATGTTTGTTCTTTTTTCTGTTGACGTATGCGAGAAACATTTGTTTCCGGTTCTACTGCAGCTTTATTCAAATCTGGTGCTACATTCGCTTGAGATTGGTGCGGCTGTACTCTGTCATATTCAGGACTTTCCTCTTTTTCATATTCTGAACTTTCCTCTTTTTCATATTCTGAACTTTCCTCTTTTCCATACTCGGCAGTAAAAGGAACGACTTCCATTAATTCCGGAGGACCCTCATCAAATCTATTATCATATGGAATGGAAAAAGATTGGTTTTCATCTTTTTGCTTTTGTCTGTCAACTAATTGGTCCGGTTCAAAAGCAAAAGGGCTATAGTCCTTGTCTGTATGATCTGACTCATCATTCGGCTGTGTTTCTTCATAATCGGCTGGTTGATGCAGTCGGGGTGACAATTTAGTTTCAACATAAAAATGGTCATCCTGGTTATGATTACTCTCTATATAAGAAGTTGGGTTCTTGAGATAAATCTCAGGCGAATCTGCCAAATCCTCCTGCTCCTGATCCTCATCCTCAGAATTTTCCCGATATAAATGCACCTCTATCTGTTCTTCCTCTTGCTCATTATGGACTTCTGCCTGAATAGTAATCTCCTCTGCTGACTCCTCAAAATCTTCGTTGATTTTATTCCATGTATGAGTATGATGCTCTTCCTGAAATCGCCCGGATGTTCCATTTTGATAGTTTGAAGTCTCTTCCCGTTCCTCTGTCTCTGTCACTTGCGTCTGCTCTTCAGGCAAATTATCGTAAACTCCACCAATCCATAAATCTGCTCTAATTTGCAGATATCCCTTTTCTGGCAGCTTATAATCAAAGGTATGCACACCTATATTAAGCTCATCCATTTCCCGAACTCTTTCTGCAGGAATCGTTATATCTACAGGAAATTGCTGATGGAATTCAAATAAATGATGCTCCCTTTGTTCGATTACAGAAACATAGCGCCGAAACGGATCTTCTGCTCCTTCTTCCTGTCCTGTTGCCTCAGTGGCCTTATATTCCCCCATTAAATCCAGAGTCCCTTTAAGAATCACATACTGTTCTACTTGATGAGCTGAAACATTTGGTTCAAGCGAAATGGAATACAGTTCCTCAACTTCCTGTCCCCTTTGAAACCACACACTCTCTTCTAATGAAAATCGTAATGACGATGCATGATCCTCAGACACCCAATTTCCTCCCTTCAGCCCTTTTCATCTAAATGCCATTATCAGCCTATGCTGCAGATACAGAAAATATGTGCTTTGTTAAACGTATGTCTGGAGAATAAAAAAATTCCCCCGAGAGCATACTCGGGGGAATCTACTAATCACTTTATCTCATTCAAATTGGAGCATGGACTCTCGCCTAAAACAAAGGTAAGCAGCAGTAAGAAGTCGATTAGTTCAACTAATGCTCCGTGTGGAATGAAAGTAATTCCTCAACGGACATTGTTTCACTTTATCGTTTAATTGCTTTAAACGCTTTTTGGGCAGCCTGTATAGTCTTTTGAATATCTTCATTACTATGTTCAACTGAAAGAAAGATTCCTTCAAATTGAGAAGGCGGCAAGAATACACCATTTTCCGCCATTTCTTTATAATAATTCGCAAAAAATTGAAGATCTGATTGTTTTGCAGACTCGTAATCTTTAACCTGTTCATTAGTAAAGAAGAAGCCAATCATAGACCCTGCTCGATTACACGTTAAAGGTACTTGGTAGGTTTCAGCTGCTTCCTTAAACCCTGCCTCTAAGAGATCTGCTTTTTTAGTAAACTCTTTATACGTATCCTCATTAAGCTGGATTAACGTTTCATAACCGGCTGTCATCGCAATCGGATTTCCTGATAATGTACCGGCTTGATAGATGGAACCGCTTGGCGCAATTTGGCTCATGATCTCTTTTTTACCGCCGAATGCTCCTACTGGAAGTCCTCCGCCAATTACTTTTCCTAGACAAGTTAAATCTGGAGTAACATCGAAATGACCTTGCGCACATTGATAATCAACACGGAAACCGGTCATAACTTCGTCAAAGACTAATAAAGAACCGTGATTTTCAGTAATTTCTCTTAATCCCTGCAAGAAGCCTGGCAGTGGAGGGACTACTCCCATATTTCCCGCAACTGGCTCTACAATTACAGCTGCTATATCTTCGCCATATTGGTCAAAAGCAAGTTTTACACTCTCAAGATCATTGTATGGAACTGTAATGGTATTTCGCGCAACGCCCTCTGGAACACCAGGGCTATCTGGCAAACCAAGTGTAGCAACTCCTGAACCTGCTTTGATAAGCAATGAATCTCCATGTCCGTGATAACATCCTTCAAATTTAAGGATCTTATCTCGTCCTGTATATCCTCGTGCCAGACGAAGTGCGCTCATGGTTGCTTCTGTACCGGAGGAAACCATCCGTATCATTTCAATTGATGGGACACGATCAATTACAAGCTGTGCCAATTTATTTTCCATTAAAGTTGGAGCACCAAAGCTTGTACCAGTTTCAGCAACCTTTTTAATCGCCTCTACTACCCGGTCATTTGCATGGCCAAGAATCAGCGGTCCCCAGGAAAGAACATAATCAATATATTCATTGCCATCAATATCATAGATTTTTGAACCCTTTCCTCTTTCCATAAAAATCGGATCCATATTTACAGATTTAAAAGCACGGACAGGGCTGTTTACGCCGCCCGGCAATAAATTGATGGATTCCTGGAATGCTTTCTTAGAATTTTCATATGAACGCATATGCTGCAATCTCCTTTATATATGGAATTAATTTGATTCTTTTAACCATTTTGCTGCATCTTTTGCAAAGTAAGTAATGATTAAATCTACACCGGCACGTTTCATACCAGTTAGCATTTCCATCACAATAGCTTTTTCGTCAATCCAGCCATTTGCACCAGCTGCTTTAACCATGGAATACTCTCCACTTACATTATAAGCTACAAGAGGCAGATTTACTGTATTCTTCACATCGCGAATGATATCGAGGAAAGCAAGAGCTGGCTTCACAATGATAAAATCCGCTCCCTCCTGAACGTCTGATTCAGCTTCACGCAAGGCTTCAATACGGTTGGCATAATCCATTTGATAGGATTTTCTATCACCAAATTGAGGTGCTCCGTTTGCTGCTTCACGGAATGGACCATAAAATGCGGATGCATATTTAACGGCATAGGACATGATTGGGATGTGCTGATAGCCTGATTCATCAAGACCCTGGCGAATCGCAGCCACAAATCCATCCATCATATTGGAAGGAGCAATAATATCCGCTCCTGCTTCCGCCTGGCTGACAGCTGTTTTAACCAAAAGCTCCAGACTTTCATCGTTTAAGATTTCATCATTTTCAACCATACCGCAGTGACCGTGGCTTGTATATTCACATAAACATGTATCAGCTACAACAAGAATTTCAGGATAGTTTTCTTTTACAAAACGAATCCCTTTTTGGACAATCCCATGTGTATGAAAAGCACCTGTCCCACATTCATCCTTATTTTCCTGATCCGGTACTCCAAAGAGAATGACAGATTTGATACCAAGTGAAGCCACTTCATCCATTTCCTCTTTCAAACGATCCATGGAAAATTGATAGATTCCTGGCATAGAAGTAACGGGGTTCTTTTCATTTGTACCTTCCGTAATAAAAATCGGATAAATAAAGTCTTCTACATGTAAATGTGTTTCACGCACAAGCGCTCTCATAGATTCATTTCTTCTTAATCTTCTGTGTCGATTAAATTCAATATTGGCCATTTTAAGGTCCTCCTATATTACGAATAATACTGCCTTAATTCTTTCATCATTTCATCTACGGTATATTGCTCCGGACATAATGTGACAGCCACGCCCAGTTCTTCGGCTCTTTTCCTCGTGACCGGTCCGATTGCAACTGTCACTTTATCTATCAAACAGTCAAATAAATGATGTTTTTTCACGGTCTTCATAAAATGATTTACTGTCGAAGGGCTCGTAAATAATAGAATATCTATCTTTTTATTTGTAAGTACATCCACCAAGGCTTGTTCACTGTCTTCTGGCATACGGTTGCTGTAAATAACGGACTCCTCTGTATGTATACCTGCAGCTATCAGCCCATTAAATAGATAATCTCTCGCCAAATCACCCTTTATAATGAGCACAGATTCGCTCGTATCCACTACTTCCAGAAACGCAGGCAAAAAAGATTCAGCTACATATTTCGGTGGGATAAAAGTAGGCTGCAGACCATGTTCCTGCAAGGCTGCTTTCGTTTTTTTACCAATGGCTGCTATTTTAGGATAGATTCCTTCAAATTCCATTTCGTTCAGCATCTCACAAAATAGATCAACACCCGGCTTGCTTGTGAAAACGATCCAATCAAAAGATTCCAGCCTGCTCAGCTTTTCTTTTACTGATTCAAGCCTATCTGCATCAACCTTTTGAAACGAAAGAAGAGGCACCTTAATTGGTACCCCTCCATGCTCAGCAATCATGGCACACAATTGTTCGGCCTGCGCTTCTTCTCTTGTAACCAATACGCCTTTACCCGAAAGAAACAAGGAATGCTTCATTTAGCTTTCCATCTCCTCTTTAACCTTTTCAATTAAAGTCTTTGCTCCCCGTTCGATTAGGCGATTGGCAGCTGTTATACCTAAGCTTTCAGGATCATCTCCTGAAATTTGTTCACGATAAATGGTACGCCCATCAGGCGTTCCGACGAGTGCCTGGAATTGTAAGGTCCCTTTTTCGTCTTTATATGCAAAACCTGCAATTGGAACCTGACAGCCACCCTCCATTTTATTGAGGAAGACACGCTCCGCTGTAACAGCTTCTTTTGTATCCTGACAAGTTAATTTAGCTAATTCCTGCAATAGCTCATGATCGTCTGCTCTGCATTCAATCGCCAGCGCCCCTTGGCCAACTGCAGGTATGCAAGTATCTTCATCAAGGAAATCACTGACAACATCCTTTTTCCAGCCTAATCTCGAAAGACCTGCTGCCGCCAATACGATTGCATCATATTCTTCATCTTTTAATTTTTGAATACGTGTATCCACATTCCCTCTAATCCACTTGATTGTTAAATCCGGACGTTTTGCCAACAATTGAGCACTTCTTCTTAAGCTGCTTGTACCGACAATCGCACCTTCCGGAAGTTCTGCAAGCGTTAGATTATTTTTTGAAATCAACACATCACGATGATCCTCACGCTCTGGAATACAGCCAATTGTTAACCCTTCTGGAAGCTCTGCCGGCATGTCTTTCATGCTATGAATGGCCATATCAATTTCCCCATCTAGCATGGCTTGTTCGATTTCTTTTACAAAAAGACCTTTTCCTCCGACCTTAGAGAGAGTTACGTCTAAAATCCTGTCACCCTTTGTCACAATTTCTTTCAATTCAAATTCAAACGGTAATCCCAGATTTTTCAGCTGGTCAATAACCCAATTAGATTGTGTCAATGCTAATTTACTTCTACGTGAACCGATAATGATTTTTCTCATGATTTACCCTCCATCAATAGACATGAAATGCTGATATGCTGCCGAAAAAGAAGAAATTCACTAGCACTAACAAGAATGAACCAATATTCCAATAAGCGAGTGATTTCCCATAAATCCGGTTGTTAACTTTAAGATATAAATAGATTCCATATATAATTAGGCAGGCAAATGAGCCAAGAATTTTACTATCATACCAATTAATATCCGAAACGATTATATAGGCCCATTCAAGACCTAGTATTAATGATAATAATAACAGAGGTACACCGATTGCTACCAGTATATAAGACAGCTGTTCCAGTTTCGCCAGATCTCCCAGCCTGTTCAGCCTTTTCCCCCATTTCTTTCGCTTTAATAAATCGTACTGTATTAGATACAAAATTGAAAAGACAAAGGAAAGAGCAAACGCTGCATAAGATAGAATGGCAACTGTAATATGAATCATGGATAGCTCAGATAACACCTTAGTTTGCGCTTCTGCCGTAGAATAGGATTCTAATGTTGAGAATATATGAATGACCATCAAACCAAACCCTATTACATTTGTAAAAAACATAAAAAAATCTGTCCGTATTATCCGGTTTAGGATGAGTGAAAAGGTAATCAATATCCACACGTAAAAATATAATCCTTCAAATAAGGTAAGAACCGGGAATCTTCCCACTTCAAACATATATAGACATAAAAAAATTGTTTGCATCAACCAAACAATCGAAAGAAACCAGAAGGCTGCCTTATGAGCCTTCCGATTATTTTGTAAAAAATCTATGAAATAGAATAAGACACTAAGTCCATATAATATAATTGTAATTTCTTGCAATCTATTTAAATTAATATCAATCATATATCCCATCCTTGCTTAATATGGTTGTGACACCACTTTCAAGACAGGTCTATTTTGCTGGACCGATGTTTTAGATTGGAATGGCATTGCCGCCTTAAATTCCTGTTCTTCTACAAGCTCCTCAATATTGAAGATCGAGACAAATGCCTGTAAAGCAGCCTCTGGATTCTTCATTTCTGCCATATCTTTTGCATAAAGAATCGGATCTTTAAGCATCTGATTAATGATGCTCTTCGTATGCTTATTAATAACCTTCCATTCTCTTTCACTTAGGCCTGGTAATTTACGCTGCATACTCTCCATTGTTTCTGCCTGAATATCTAATGCTTTCTCGCGCAATGCAGAAATCACAGGAACAACACCAAGCATTTTGATCCATTGATTGAATTCAACCAGCTCACTTTCAATCATGATCATAATTTGTTCTGCTGCTTCTTTTCTTTCTGCCAGGTTCGCCTGAACGATACCTTCTAAATCGTCTATATCATAAAGAAAGACGCTGTCCAGTTCCATTAGTTTAGGATCTAAATCACGCGGTACGGCAATATCAACCATAAAAATCGGACGGCCTTTTCTTAAAATGTTGATATTTTCCATCATTTCTTTTGTAATTACATATTCCTTTGATCCAGTCGAACTGATTAATATATCTGCATCAAGCAGGGCACATTGCAATTCCTGAAGCATTTTTGCCTGTCCAGAGAATTTAGATGCCAATATTTCGGCTTTTTCCAAGGTTCTGTTAATTACCGTTACTTGATTGGCACCATTGCTATATAAATTTTCAATGGCAAGCTGGCCCATTTTCCCGGCACCGACTACGAGGATTTTCTTATCCTGAAGCGAACCAAAGATTTTTTTACCAAGCTCAACCGCTGCATAGCTGATTGATACCGCATTTTTATTGATTTCCGTTTCAGAGTGAGCTTTTTTGGCAAGCGTAATCACCCGTTTAAACAGATTATTAAACAATACTCCGACGGTATTTTCTTCCTGTGCCTGCTGGAAGCTTTTCTTCACCTGTCCAAGTATTTGAGTTTCTCCCAATACCATGGAGTTCAATCCACAGGCAACCTGGAATAAATGATTAACTGCTCCGTCCTGCTCATAAACATATAAATAGGAGGAAAGTTCATTTTGGTCAACCGCGAACCACTCTGCTAAAAATTCTTTAATATAATATCTGCCCGTGTGCAGCTGATCCACTACTGCATAAACCTCTGTCCGATTACAGGTGGAAACAATGATATTTTCAAGGATACTTTTTTCTTACTTAATGATTTCATCGCTTCCGGCAGCTGTCCCAATTCAAAACTGACTTTTTCACGGATTTCAACAGGAGCAGTTTTGTAATTAAGACCGACAACAATTATATGCATTTCCCCTGTCACACCCCCATCTGAGCATATTCTTTTGCAAGTATATCATTGGTGTATATGAAAAATTTTCCACAAATTGTGAACATTATCGTAACTCTATATCAATTAAACATGTAAATGAGAAATTCTCATGAAATAAAAACCTGATATAATTAATGTATAATAGGTTAAATCTTAATTGCCAAAATGTTTCTCTGACAGTATTATGTGTAAATTAAATCACTAATTGTACATTATCAAAGATTAGAATAATTATCAATAATAATAAACCGGGAGACTACATATGAAAGAATATCGTTATTTTTCAAGCACTATTTTGATTGGCTTTGGTCTTTTTTATTTTTTAAAATCAATTAACTTTTCCCTATTGTCACCTTATTATTCATGGGGATCTCTTTGTATTATTATCGGATTAGCCTTTCTTGCTGAAAGCAGGTTTGGCAGTCATTCTGATTTTATACTGCCTGGAATCTTGCTCACTGGATTCGGTTTACACCAATACATAGCCGTCCATTTGGAAAACTGGCCAGCTGAGCATACAGCCCTATTTTTATTTATTAGTTTGGGTCTGTTATTGCTTCATCTAAAAAAGGGAGTTGGTAAAGGCCCGGGGATTTTATTCCTCGTTGTTTCTATCATCTTTATCTTCCATGAGAGAATCTTAACTATACTGGGCTTGGTTCATTTTGTTGATTTCTTTAATCACTACTGGCCTGTTCTTTTAATGCTCATTGGCGGATTCATTCTATTTAAGAAAAAATAAAAGCAGATAGCATGGCAACCCTACCTATTGTGGTCAGGGTTGCTGCATTAGGCTATCTGCCTTTCTTTTTTATAATCTCTTTTCGTAACTTGTTACTATTAGAAAAAAAAGAGAGACAACTTTTACTGTCTCCTTGTTTCACTAAAGCCCTCATAGTTTACGTACAATTGTTCATGATATTTGGTAAGCAATAGGCTGCATTCTTAAAGATTCCGTTTCCATTCTCTTACATTTATCTAGATGAAAAAGCCACTTCCAAAAAGAAGTGACTTTCTTGTTATTCCGCTAAAGCCCCTGTTTCTACAATAAGATTTTTTTTGAGGCGGGTTTTCTTTTTATAGGTGAAATTATACTAACAAACTATTAGGTGTTAAAATTAATATAGATAAATATTCTTGAGAGGTGAGGATGATGGGCTTTTTTGACCGTAAAGTGATATGTGGTGTTTGTGGAAGGGAAGTTGGATTAAATCGTTATAAAGTAAAAAAATCTAATGCCTGGGTCTGTCCAGACTGCATATCAGAAGCTGGAGGTATATCAGTAATTAATGTTAGTAAGGTGACTATTGAGGACATCAAGACGATTTTAGATAAAAAGAAAGAACGGCTTGGAGATGATCCAATGTCTACTGCTGAAGGTATGTATCAATATTGCAAAGAAAATAACTTTGGTGAAGGGTTTACCGATAAATGGGCACTTAAACACTTTAAAATTTTGCAAGATAACATAATGAAAGATGAAAAGGTGTTAATGACATTTATTGGTCTTCATAATTACAAATCAACAACTAAGCACGATAATAATTACGCATATGCTGTGACAAATAAACGCATTATATATGGGCAAAAATCTATCACAGGCGAAAAATTTAAATCTATATCCCTTGAAAAAATCAATGATATTACGTTTGAAAAAGGCTTGGTTTTTGGGATATTAACAATTGATACACCTCAGGAAAAATTCAATGTGGCATTAAACGCGGGATCAGCAAGTTCTATTAACAGCCGTATCCACGAAGTAATAGATAGTGCAAAAAGCGTTTCTCATACTAATCAGGAACAAGCATCATCTATTTCAACTGCTGATGAGTTAAAAAAATATAAAGAGCTCCTAGATATGGGAGTTATTACAGAAGAAGAATTTACGGCTAAGAAGAAACAATTGTTGAATATATAAATTAGGTCAAAAGGTTTTAATAATATGCTGTTTTTGTAAGGAGTGTTGCTATTGCTATATTTTATCTAATATGTAAAAACAGTCACCTCCAGATAGGAAGTGGCTGTACTTGTTATTGAACTAAAGCCCCCGTTTGTTTAAGTACATACTTTCACAAGCTAAATCAAGCCATCCAATTATTTAACTGCTTTCCAAATAGTCCATCTATCTTTTTCAACTATGTTACATTCAGTAGAAAATGATTCATCTATATAATTCACCAGTAATTTTAATTCTTTATTGTTTAATTCGTGTAAAATACTTCTTCCTGTTCTCTCGCTTAAGTCTTTTAGTAATTGCTTTTTATCAATGTGCACTTTTCTTGTTTCCCACAACTTAACTTCCTCAATTTCTAGAAACCCCACTTCTTTAAGTGTTTCTATTACTAATTGACTATTGTGTCTGCGATTAGTCTCTTTTTCAATTAATTTTGGAAATAATTCAAAGAAGTACCCTCTAATATGACTATCATTACCTTTTAATAAACAATCTTCAGGTGTTCGGTCTTGAATAATGTAATATCCTTTAAGTTTTAATAATCTATATGCCTCTTTAAAGCATTTTTGCAAATCATCTATATGATGTATCAATGCTCTTTCAAGCAGTAAATTAAAATTATTACTTTCTAATCCAGTATGAAAAGCGTTACCTTGCTTAAAAGATATATTTTGGTGTTCTTTGCAGTTTTCTCTTGCACCTTCAAGTATTGCTTCGGAAAAATCGATGCCAGTAACAGAATATATCCCCATATCAGACAGTGCCTTAGAATAAATACCACCGCCACATCCTATATCCAATGCCTTGGTTATATTTTCGATTGGTACAAGGTCTTTAATAGCGTCAATCCACGAATTATCGGCATTTCGAGTTGTATAAGTATTTCGATTTTCCTCATTATGAAAAGCAATTCCCACCTAACATCCCCCATTTCACATTTAGTTAGTTTCATCAGAATTATTTGAGTAAGATTGATAATTAACTAACAGCAGCGACGTGTGTACTTCCCCCCCTTATTTTATGCCATATATTTCCGTGATAAAATTTCAAAACAATTATTAGCACTCATAAGTTTTCCATATGATACTGTTCCACTAACCTGCCCCGTTTCTACAATAAGGAGTTCAACAGAAAAGGGCATTAATCCTTCTTCTTGGATCAATGCCCCCGTTAGTTGAGAAAGGTACTTACTGTATAACTTTAATTATCATAGTTAGAAACATAATAAACAATAAAACTATATGTATCCATACCATAGATTTTACGATTAATCCCGCCCAGACTTTTTTTCGTAAACCATAGTGAAGGACAATAGAAAAAACTAAGAGACTGACTATTCCACGAAGGATACTACCATCTACAAAGAATAAAACTACATTTATTAATACGGATATAATAAATAAAATGACATATACCTTATATATCTTTTCTTTTCTTTGTACCTCGTGTTGGAATTGATACATTACTTTTCACCCCGTGTTACTCATATTCTTGATTAATTGATTATACCTTTTTTCTCTAACCTGCCCCCGTTTCTACAATAAGGAATTCAATAGAAAAGGGCATTAATCTTTTTTGGATCAATGCCCCCAGTGCAATAAGGAAGACTAATTAATGATGGTAATATCCTTAAAAACCCTAGAGAGGTTTAAAATTTTCATCTTTCTCGTATCCTCCAAGGCTTGCTTCTACAACACAGTCTTTATACATTTCCTCACTTGCTCCGTAAATTTTAAAATTCCTTTGTGCTTGTCTCAAAGATAATACATTAGCTCCGCCTTCAAAGTCTGGGTCCTCATTCTGTACGGGATCATCTTCCCAATAACAAATCTTACATATATCATAACCGCCTGGCGATTCATCTAATGTTTTGTAGCCGCAACACGAACAGGTATATTTCATAAAATCGCCTACTTTTTTTGAGATATTGTAGCATATTTCTTATAGAGCTAACCTGCCCCGATAGCTTAAAAGCGGATAACAAGGAGCGACAAGATACTAATAATGATCATCGAACTGATAAGTGTTGAAATATATTGTTTTGATTCTTTTATGTACTTCCACTCCAATATAGTTTGTAGCCCCATTAGTGCTGTGAAAAATAGAACCCAATTCCATTTTAGAATTGCATTAACCTCGTTTGTAAGAGCAAAAAAATAAGAAGACAAAAAGATAACTACTATTATCGTTCGTCCCCATCGATCAATTCTTTTTCCAGGGGTTTCCGAAATAAATTTTCTCTTTATACCTAAGTATTTTTCTATTAATTTTTCCACAAAAAAAACCACTAAAAATATAATAATAACAGTCGTCAACAGCTTCATAATTAACCCTCCCCATTTAAGACAATAATCCTATAATTCGGTATGTATGATAATAAATCCTTCTTGCACTAACCTGCCCCGTTAGTAGCATAAGAGATAGCTGGAACTACGGCTGTTCTGTTCTTCTGCTATTCCATTCGTTACTTAAAAAAATTTGAAGCAACTATAACTACAATTATGACAAAAAGAATAAGTATCGCCGTACCTTTGTTATCTTGCATTTAGATACCTCCTGTAAGATAAACAATAAACCATTAACGTTCTTGCGAGTAACCTGTGCATTAGGTCAAAAAGACGAAATTCTCATTATCTACTCGGTTGTCGTAAGTCGATAAATCTTTCTATATTTCATCCCGCCTATATTATTAGATTCAATCTATCTTGTTAATATTCCTTCCTCCGCTAACCTGCCCCGTTTCTAAAATAAGAAGTTCAACACAAAAAGGCATTAATCCTTCTTTTTGGATCAATGCCCAGTTTGTTTAAGTACAACCTTTCACTTGCTATTTCCACATTTCATCTAATTTATCAGTATAGAAATTAATTGCATTTTTATAACTCAGTATTTCAGAGTCTGTTGTGGTATCTATCAAGCATTTTAGTAAAAACTCCATAGCTTTTTTATGCTCGCTTAAATTATATAAGGTCATTGAATAAAACACTTGTAT
>NZ_VEMV01000006.1:0-297078 GCF_006346415.1 Bacillus sp. D386
GGCCGATCACCCTCTCAGGTCGGCTACGCATCGTTGCCTTGGTGAGCCGTTACCTCACCAACTAGCTAATGCGCCGCGGGCCCATCCCTAAGTGTTAGCCGAAGCCAACTTTCCTTCCAACACCATGAGGTGTTGGAAACTATTCGGTATTAGCACCGGTTTCCCGGAGTTATCCCAATCTTAGGGGCAGGTTGCCCACGTGTTACTCACCCGTCCGCCGCTAATCGTTGGGAGCAAGCTCCCTCAGATTCGCTCGACTTGCATGTATTAGGCACGCCGCCAGCGTTCGTCCTGAGCCAGGATCAAACTCTCCGAAAGATGTTTGATCTAGCTAAATTTTAAAGCAAATTGACGAGATTTTAAAAATCTCTTGTTTTTAGACTTGCTTGGCGTTTCGTTTTGTTTAGTTTTCAAAGAACAATCTGTCGTGTTAGCGACTTTCACATTATATCAAGATAACTTTTTGTTGTCAAGCATTTCTTTTAATGTAATTTACTAACATTTCTAGCTCGTTTGTAAAAGAGCGACTTTCTTATCTTATCATCGTTAGAATCGTAAGTCAACAACTTTTTTCATTTTTTCTTTGCCGTCTCGCTTCGTTTTGTTTACCTCAGCGGCGACGTTTATTAATATACCACCCTAAAATCATTTGGTCAATATAATTTTTTAAATTTCTTTATGAATTTTATAAAACCTATGAAAAAGCTTTGCTCCCTTAGTGTTTTCTAGTACAACATCAATATAGCCACGATCAATCAAGTACTCAATTAATATCCTTAAGTCCTCTCCGTAATAGCATAACTCTTGATGTCCATACAGCTCATCAAATGACCAGTACTCTTCTCCTCTTTCACCTATAATTTCTAATATATGCCCAGACCCGGATTCTGTTCTTGTATGAATAAAAAAGTCACTAACAAGGAAAAGAAGTTCTAGTCTTTGATTAAGACTTTCTTCGCTAAAAACCAGCTCTTCATATAATTTATAAATATCAGGACCAATTTGCTTCACCTGATTCCATACAGTTACTTCTGGGTGAAACCCTTTTTCAATGATCTCTAATCTTGCAAGGTGGTGGAGTGCATGGATTATTTGATTATACGCATCTAGAGAGTTCCCTTGATCAAACAATTCTTTACCTTCCATATAACTTCTAATTAAACGCGCAAACTCTATACCTTTTTTTACTTTCCTTCCATAGAAAGGGAATTCATTTAATTCTCTTTTTAATGAGGCAAGATAATCATTACGGTCAAAAACAATTTTCCCATGGTATATCCAATCAATAATTTTTTTATTGGATCCTAATAACCTCCACTCGTTTAACTTTTCATCTGTTACCATGTGGAGTGCTGCTTTTTTATTTTCGTAAGCATAATGTTTAATAAAGACCGGTTGCTTATCCTTACTATCTGTAATGATTAATAAAATATAATCAAATGTATCTGTAATTGAACTCTCAGGAGAGTTCTTCTCAATTAATAAAACTCCTTTTGTATCCGGGTTGCTGGCTCTTTCTTGATAAACGGGTCTTAGGATATCCTCCATGTTCCATTCCTCCACAATTTAATTCGCTCTCCTTATCTATTCAACAATATTCGACAGACTCCTGCCACTATTTTAATATCTATTGTTATTAAATTCTTTGGATATTATGGTATATTATAGAAGATAAAAGGGGGAAAAACGGTGGCAAAGTATTCAAGTAAGATAAATAAAATACGAACATTTGCACTCAGCTTAATTTTTATAGGCTTTATCATAATGTACGGAGGTATTTTCTTTAGAAACTCACCACTGGTTATGACTATTTTTATGGTACTCGGGCTATTAGCTATTTTTGCAAGTATGGCCGTCTATTTCTGGATAGGTATGCTCTCCACAAAAGCTGTTCAAGTTGTTTGTCCAAATTGTAATAAATATACAAAAATATTAGGCAGAGTGGATATGTGTATGTACTGTAAAGAACCATTAACACTTGATAAAGACTTGGAAGGTAAAGAATTTAACGAGGATTACAATAAGAAAAAGTTAAAAAATAAATAAAAAGAAAAAGCTGGCAAACGTCCAGCTTTTTCTTTTTATTTAACTTCCCTATCTGGTTTAATGAACTTCTTTAGCAGAACATTCCGGACAATCACCATAAATCTCCATTCGGTGATGTGTTACTTTAAATCCCGCAACATGTGATGCAAGATGTTCCACTTCATCAAGACCTGGATAATGAAAATCAACTATTTTTCCGCACTTTTCACAAATTATATGATAGTGATCTGATGACACAAAATCAAATCGACTGGATGAGTCTCCGTACGTCAACTCTTTTACTAAGCCAACCTCTTTAAACACACGTAAATTATTATATACTGTCGCTACGCTCATATTAGGAAACTTGCCTTCCAACGCCTTATATATATCATCAGCTGTTGGATGCGCATGGGCAGTTATTATATACTCGAGTATGGCATGACGTTGCGGAGTCATGCGGACACCAGTTTGTTTCAAAGTATCTAACGCTTCTTTAAGTTGTGGTTGAGACACCGTCATGCACTCCTTTTTTATATTATTCTCACTTTGTAATTGTTACAATAAGTTTACTTGATGATTGGTTGAGTTGTCAATATTTCCAGCACCTCATTCAGATATATTATATCCAGGGTGTTGGAAACTCTTGTCTCAAGAATTATGTAAAGTTGGTTCCATTTTTCCTAATTTATAGTTTACATATCTGGCAACAATAAACAAGAAATCGGATAACCTATTCAAATATTTTATAACTAAAGGATTTACCTCTTCTCCGAGAGCAACTGAATTTCGTTCAGCTCTACGTATCACTGTTCTCGCCACATGAAAAGCTGCTCCAGCTGGGTGTCCACCTGGAAGTATAAAATTCTTGAATGGAGGTAATTCCTCATTAAGTTCATCAATATAGGCTTCCAATTCATCAATCGACTCTTCTTTTATAACCCAGCCAACTTTTTTGCCGTATGGAGTAGCTAGTTCTGCACCAACGTGAAATAAATCAGTTTGTATTTTATGGAACTCCTCTAATAACTTATCTTTCCCTGAGAACTCTACATCATTTAAATAGCTTATCCCAAGTCCAATCATAGAATTCCCTTCATCACATGTTCCATACGCCTCTACACGTTGGTCAGTTTTGGATACACGCGTACCATAAACAAGAGAGGTTTGACCCTTATCTCCGGTTTTTGTATAAATTTTCATTCTAATACCCCTTTCCTACATCAATTTTATTCACATAGTTATCATCCTTATGATTAACAAACCGCTGAAAATTCTGCTCAAATATATCAAATGCGCGTGGCAAGTAATTTTTTGAAACGCTAGAAATATGCGGTGTGATAGTCAAATTAGGATATAACCATAGCTTATTATCTTCATTTAACGGTTCATTCGGAAAAACATCAAGCACCATATGACCTATAACTTGATTTTCTAACACCTCATGTATCGTGTCTTCTTTAATTAAATCTCCACGACCAATATTGATAAACATAGCTATATTTTTCATCATTTCAAAATGTTTGTATTTCAAGAGGTCCTTAGTTTCTGATGTACTAGGTAGTACAGATATAATAAAATCTGCATTCGGGAGAGCACCCTCAATTTGAGACATCGTAATAATATCATCAAAATATGAACTGGCGGAAACCCCGCTGCGATTCATCCCAATCGTTTTCATCCGAAAGGCTTTTCCTAATCTAGCTATCTCTTCTCCAATTGCGCCAGTACCTAATATAAGAAGATTTTTCCCATTCAGCTCACCGAAAGGTAGCCTCTTGTCCCATATACGTTTATCTTTATTCTCTGCCATGATCGGGAATTGCTTTATATATGAAAGCATCATCCCCATGGCGTACTCTGCCATAGGTATCGCATGAATCCCTCTCGCATTTGTTACCAGGATATTTCTTTCTCTAATTTTTTCGAAAGGCAATTTTTCAATCCCAGCTGACATTACACTAATCCATTTCAAGCGTAACGCCTGGTCGATTGTTTCCTCATCCACATCTTCTCCATATGTTATGAGCACATCCATATCCTTAATAACAGAACCTGCATTTTTGATACCTTTACAAAAATGAAACTCATGCTCTTTGTATGACTCAATCAAACGTTTCCTAATTTCCCCCGGAGGATAAATTGCAGAAACAACCTTCATCCATATACCCCCTTCATCCACACATCACTAACATAATAACATCTTTTACCAGTATGAAGTGCTGAGACGACTGTTCAGCTTCGAAAAGCATAAGAGGAGGCAAGAAGGGAGGCGTTCTTTCCTCTCGTAATGCCTACACTTATGTCTCGAGGAGCTAGGAGTCGAAGCCGGATTACATAAAAAGCTGAAACGGCTTAGTTCAATGAACCAAGACTAAATTCGCCACGTCCTGCGACAACGCCTTTGTGACCTATATCCTGTTGGCATCCGCAGCAACTCCACTTATGTCTCGAGCGTTTTAAGCTAGCTCACATAAAAGCAGAAACTAAATAAAAAAACGGACAGCCAGTTCCGGCTGTCCTTCAAATAGTTGTATGAGGAGGTATTCCCTGATTCTATCTTATTCAAAATAGCTTGTTATGCTTGGTCTTTTGCCATAGATTTTAAAAACAATCACTATAAAAGTGATTCAGGATTTAATCCTTTTAACTCCGGTAGTACAAATAATCCATCCTTTCGAATCAATTGACCATCAAAATAGATTTCTCCTCCGCCAAATTCAGTTCGCTGGATAAGCACCATGTCCCAGTGAATAGATGATATATTTCCATTGTCGGCTGCTTTATAGGCTAATCCCGGTGTGAAATGCAGGCTTCCACAGATTTTCTCATCGAATAAAATATCTCCCATTGGATTTGTTATTAACGGGTTTACGCCTAAGGCAAATTCTCCAATATAACGGGCACCTTCATCTATATCAAATATTTTATTGATTTTATCCGCTTGATCCGCTCTTGCATCAATTATTTTTCCATCTTTAAACGTTAAACTGACATCTCTTAAGGTAGTCCCTTGATAAGGACAAGGCGTATTAAAGGTAATCGTTCCGTTTACACTATTTTTAACGGGGGCTGTATATACTTCTCCATCAGGTAAATTTCTTTCTCCGAAACACATCACTGCCGGAATTCCCTTTATAGAAAAAGAAAGATCTGTTCCCGGTGACGTGATTCTGACCTGATCTGTTTGCTCCATTAGAGATTTCAATGGCTCCATTGCCTTCTGCATTTTGGCATAATCAATTGTACAAACATCAAGCAGAAAATCTTCAAATTGACTTGTGCTCATCCCTGCTTTTTGAGCAAGTGATTTAGTCGGATAGTTCAATAATACCCAACGGCAATTATTAATATAGTAATCAACGACTGGCTTCATTACTTCTCCGCTCAGCTGAAATTTCTCTGACGGAATCTCAGCAAATTCCGCATCATTCTCTTCTCCGATCACAATAATGACAGCATCCATGTCTTCAAATTTTTTCAAATCCCAATTAGCCATGATTTCCAACTGTTCCCGGCTATACCCTTTTGCCATATATTTTTGAATCTCATCATCGAGCATTTGTACAAATGGGTATGCTCCTAGCTCATACGTTTGATTGACAAGTTCTACCAACAAAGGTTTCGTTATGTAGTGACCTTCAATCAACACTTTTTGCCCCTTCTCTAACCGGACAGAATGGGTTAGCAGTTGTCTTGCCATTTTTTTAATTCGTGGATCTTTCATACGTCATCTCCCCTGTTCTCTTTATTAAACACCTACTATTAATATACATATTTTTCCTTCAGAGAGCTTTTTATTTATAAAGAAAGCAGGCATTATTTCATGCCTGCTCACGATCTAAATTATGATAATTCATTTTTAATAAATGCTAAGGCATCTTCCACATGCCCTTTCACTCTCACCTTACGCCACTCTTTTACCACTATACCCTCTTTGTTGATAACGAATGTAGAACGTTCCGTACCCATATATTCATTTCCAAAATTGTTTTTTAATACCCATACTCCATACGCTTTTGACAATGTATGTTCTGGGTCTGACAACAAGATAAAAGGAAGATCATATTTCGTTTTAAATTTTTCATGCTTTTCAACCGGATCTGGACTAACGCCAACAATAATTGTATCCAATTCTGCAAATGATGTGTGATTTTCCTTGAAGTCACATGCTTCAGTCGTGCATCCCGGTGTCATATCCTTTGGATAAAAATAGAGAACTACATTTTTCCCCTTAAAATCAGCTAATGTAACCTCTTTTCCATTACTTGCCTGAAGCTTAAAATCCTGCGCCTTCTCACCAACTATACTACTCATAAAGTTCACTCCCCTGTTAGATAAAAATAGTTAAGAACAGCTCGTTCTATTATTACTATACCTAATTTCGGGTTGTTTTTGCATGTTCAAAGTCTATGGCAGTCCTTACGACAAAAGCTGCCGGTAACGCATATCCAATTAAAGCTTCCATTGATGCAATCCATCTGCCAAATCCTACAGGTACCATATCTCCATACCCTACCGAGAGAAGAGTCATAGTACTGAAATAGAAGGAAGAGGCAAGCTTTTGAAACAAACCTCCCTCAATAGGTAAACCATTCAAATGAATAAGCGTTCCAAATTTCATTTCAACCAATACGTATAGGATTCCGAAACCTATTAAAAAAGTGAAGTACACCGTAATGATCCAATAAAGATAATCGAGTGATATCCGTTCAGCCCGGGTTGGGTCTGTTGGCATCAATAATCCTCTCAAACTCATTAGTAACGTGATAACAACCGCAGCAAGGATAATATAAAACAAAGGTAGCACCCCTTTTTATTACAACCGCATTTGTAATATATACGCTCTTACAGGCATACCTATGATTGCTTGTACACGAATCCATTGCTTAGGTGACCATGTTGTACAAACAAAGAATTCCAGTGCTAAAATGAAGCAGTTACATACGAAGGAGGAGAAATAAAATGAACCACGCTCAATCTGAAAGTTTGCATGCTGAAGCTATGCAGCACATCGTCGGCGGTGTCAATTCACCATCTAGATCATACAAAGCTGTTGGAGGGGGTTCTCCAGTTGCAATGGAAAGAGCAAAAGGCGCGTATTTTTGGGATGTTGACGGCAATCGATATATTGATTATCTTGCCGCTTACGGACCTATAATTACCGGGCATGCCCATCCGTATATTACCAAAGCAATTACAAAGGCAGCTGAAAACGGCGTTCTTTATGGAACACCTACTCCTTTTGAAGTTAAATTTGCCAAGATGCTTAAGGAAGCCATCCCATCCATGGACAAAGTACGGTTTACAAATTCCGGAACTGAATCGGTTATGACCACGATTCGTGTAGCACGAGCGTATACAGGACGGGATAAAATTATTAAGTTCGCTGGCTGTTATCACGGACATTCCGATCTTGTTTTAGTCGCTGCCGGATCAGGCCCTTCCACACTTGGAACTCCCGATTCCGCCGGTGTACCAAAAAGCATTGCTCAGGAAGTCATTACAGTGCCGTTCAATGATATAGATGCCTATAAGGAAGCAATCAATAAATGGGGAAATGAAATCGCGGCCGTTTTAGTTGAACCGATTGTCGGTAATTTCGGGATTGTTGAACCAAACCCTGGTTTTCTTGAAGCAATTAATGACATTACTCATGCAGCAGGGGCACTTGTTATCTATGATGAGGTAATTACAGCCTTCCGTTTTATGTACGGTGGTGCACAAAACCTTCTTGGTGTTGAGCCTGATATGACGGCGCTCGGAAAAATCATCGGCGGCGGCTTACCGATTGGTGCTTACGGTGGCAAAAAAGAGATTATGGAAACAGTCGCACCCCTCGGCCCAGCCTATCAAGCAGGGACGATGGCCGGAAATCCCGCTTCCATGCTAGCTGGTATTGCTTGCCTTGAAGTATTGAAGGAAGAAGGAGTATATGAACGACTAGATCAACTTGGGGCGATGCTGGAACAAGGAATCCTTCAGGCAGCGGAAGACCATCATGTTTCTATTAAAGTAAATCGATTAAAAGGTGCATTAACGGTTTATTTTACTGATGCTAAGGAAGATATCAGTAACTATGCTCAAGCTGAAGCTACGAATGGCGAAGTGTTCGGCCGATTCTTTAAGCTTATGCTGGAACAAGGGATTAACTTGGCTCCATCAAAATATGAAGCCTGGTTCTTAACAACAGCCCATACAGAAGAAGACATAGAAACTACTATTAAAGCTGTAAATCAAGCATTCAAATTATTATAAATACATTTTTTTGAATATTTATGCATACCATCAATTCTACTAATCACGGTAGAATTGATGTTTTAACGTTGTTGAAAGCGTTTACATTAAGATATTTTGATTTTAATAACCAGATAATGTTTATTTTCCAAAAAAACTAAAATGTATATTTAATTGATTTCTGAAAATTCTAATGATAATATAAATCATACTAGTATTGATTATTTATTACCCTCAAAACTGTATTTCCTTCCTCGTTCGTTTTCCAAAGTAATCTAAAAAACCACAAGTTTAAAGCAGGAGGTGAACCGGCATCGAATAGGCGCAAGCTTATAGTTGCCCAACGTATGAACAAAAGATGGAATCCTAGTACGTTTATGAATTACCACGAATCAGAACATGATGCTTGCGGAATTATTGCATGTATTGAAAAGAAAAAAATACCTACCCGTGATAATATTTTTGCGTGTATTGATGCCCTGGTTACCATGAACCATCGGGCCGGTTTTATTAACGGCGAAGGCGATGGTGTCGGCATTCACATAGATATCCCCCGTCAATTATGGAAGGAGAAGCTAAAGAACTCTGGTGCTGATACAGACCTTGCGGATCATAACCATTTTGTAGTGGGCCACTTTTTTATTAAACGTGAGGCTGAGAAACAACAAACTATTGAGGAAATAATCAAACTGGCAAACGAAAAAGACTTAAAAGAAATTTATGTATCTGATGAAGCTTATTCCACCGATGCATTGGGACCAATAGCATTACAGGAAAACCCTGTATTTCTTCAAGTTGCTTTTATAGCAAAAGAAGATTTAAAACAAACTGACCTTTCATCTCTGTTATTTGATCTCACAATTACAATTGAAAAAAATGACCACATCCACGTATCTTCGCTTAGCCAATATCATGCCATCTACAAAGTGATGGGAGCCGGCGATATTCTACCTAAGTACTATCCAGACCTTGCAAGTCCACTCGTCGCATCAACGATGACACTTGGACATAACCGCTATTGCACTAATACACTATCCAGCTTTTTTCGCGTACAACCATTTAGCGTCCTTGGACATAATGGTGAAATCAATACAATCGCCAAATTACGCGATGAAGCGCAAATGGTTGGTGTTCCATTAGTAAACGGCGGCAGTGACTCACAGGATTTAAGTCGTACATTGGAAACATTCATCTACCGTGAGGGGTATTCTCTATTTGAAGCACTTGATATTGTCTTCCCTCCAATCATTAATGAAATGAAGGAATATCCTGATCATCTTCAGGATCTATATACGTATTTGCGTGAAAGCTGGGGCCATTTCGCTCAAGGTCCGGCAGGAATCATTTCCCGCCACGGCAATGAAGCTGCTTTCTCTGTAGATGCACTTGGTCTACGTCCTTTATGGATGATGGAAACTTCAACCTCTTATTTGTTTGGCTCTGAACCAGGTGTTATTTCACCAACAGAATATGTAGCCAATCCTAAACCAATTGGTCCAGGAGAAAAGGTCGGATTAAAGTGGAATGGCGATTCAATAGAACTATATGAATATATCACTTATCAGGAAGAAGTATTCAAAAGATTTAACAAGAGACTTAACTTTACAGAATCTCGTAATCGCTTAAATCCTCCTGATGTAAAAGAGCATACTTTTGCACAGGAAGAGGACAAAATCCAAAACGGACAATATAAAGCTTTCGGATGGGAACGTGACCATATTCAACTAATTGAACAAATGGCTGAAAAAGGTGCAGAACCAATTCGTTCACTTGGTCACGATGCTCCACTGGCAGCACTCAATCCTGAGCGTAAGAATATTGCAGACTTTATTAAAGAAAGTGTTGCAGTTGTTACAAACCCTGCGATAGATCGCGACCGAGAAATGGAACATTTTTCGACCCGAACCATTATCGGTAAACGCCCTTCTCTGTTTACAGATGAAAAATCTGTAAACACAGTGATTGAGCTATTAACGCCTCTATTAGCTGAAGGAAAAGCTGGACACACTTGTGCACAGTTTGCAAAACAACCTTCTTATGAACAAATTCACCAATTATTTATGGATACAGAAGAATTGAAAACGATATCTATGACATTCACGGAGGGTGAAACGATTAAGGAAGCTCTAGATCGTATCAGTAAAGAGGCTCTTACCTTTGTTACTGACGGCTGTGGATTACTTTGCCTAGATGATGAACTATCCCATCAGGCTGAGCAATTATGGTTGGATCCTGCCCTTGTAGTCGCAGCAGTCGATAGAGCATTAGTAAAAGCAGAAAAACGAAGAGACTGTTCCATTTTAGTTCGCTCTGCTGCCATTCGTAACTTGCATGACATTGTGGTGATTTACGGATTAGGAGCTAATTTGATTAATCCATATTATATGTTCCGTACCGTATCAGATGAGCAGTCGAAACCAGTAAATAATTTATATAACTCTTTATCTAAAGGATTAGAAAAGGTCATTTCAACACTTGGAATTCATGAACTTCGCGGATATGGACGACTATTCTCTTCGATTGGACTACAGGAAGAAATAGCAGACATCCTTCAAATCGTGAACTTCTTTGGATCCAATCAATTAATCTATAATTTTGATAAATTGAAGGAAGATGCGAAACAGCGTGCAATTGATTATGCCAATGAAAAAGAACGTGTTGGCAAGACCTTTCATCTGTTCCCGCGAATCTGGAAAGCAATTGGTGAGGTGGCTTCAACTGGAGATTATCAGGCCTTTGGAGAAAAAATCTCTGAACAGGAAGAACAAAATCCCACAACTATTCGCCATTTAACAGATTTCAAGAAAACCGAACAAAAAGTTGATCCAGAAACAGTGAATATTGGTGTTGGCGATCACAGTCTACCATTTGTAATTGCATCAATGTCGTTCGGCTCACAAAATGAAACAGCCTTTCGCGCATATGCAGAAGGTGCCGATCGCCTTAATATGATTAGCATGAATGGTGAAGGCGGAGAAATTAAAGATATGCTTGGTAAATACCCGCGAACTCGCGGTCAGCAAATTGCCTCCGGTCGTTTTGGTGTAAATGCGGAATTGCTGAATTCCTCTAATTTACTTGAAATCAAAATCGGACAGGGCGCTAAACCGGGTGAAGGCGGTCATCTTCCTGGATCCAAAGTAACATCAAAAATTGCCGAAGCACGTAATGCAACGATTGGATCCGATTTAATATCACCTTCAAACAACCATGATATTTATTCTATTGAAGATTTAGCTCAAATGATCCATGAGTTAAAGACAGCCAATGATCAGGCAAGGGTGGCTGTTAAAGTACCTGTTGTTCCAAATATCGGGACAATTGCTGTCGGGATAGCAAAAGCTGGAGCTGATATTATCACGCTAAGTGGATTTGACGGTGGTACCGGAGCCGCTCGTATCCATGCCCTTCAAAACGTTGGATTACCAGTGGAGATTGGTGTTAAAGCTGCTCACAATGCCTTGCTTGAAGCTGGTCTAAGACAGGATGTTGAGCTTTGGGCTGACGGTGGCCTCAAAAGTGCAAAGGATGTACTGAAGGTTATGCTACTTGGAGCAAACCGTGTAGGTTTTGGAACCCTCTCTATGATTGCTATTGGCTGTACAACATGTCGAGGCTGCCACCTGGATACATGCCATGTAGGGATTGCTACTCAAATTGATTCTGAAGTGGAAGCAAAGGAACATGGCTTAAGGAGATTTGTTCCTAGACAATTTGATTTAGCCGTCCAGGGAATCATCAACCTATTCAGTGCTTTTGGCAATGAATTAAAAACACTTGCGGCTGAACTTGGAATCACAAATCTCCAGGAAGCTGTCGGGCGTTCCGATTTATTAGTACAAACAAAAGGAAAAGAAATGCTGGATTTAAAATACTTACTTAAAACGATTGAGCTTGGCCAAATCACACATCTCGAAGCTGCTGCTACAAAGGACGAATTAATCGTCCAAATGGCCGCAGTCGGTGCAGAATATCTGGATGCAAGTGTAAATGATCTGCTTCAATCCAGACAATTTAAAAATATCAATTCTATTCAGCGCGTACTTGGAAGCCGTGTTTCCTGCCACCGGGTAAGAGGCAGATTAGATGGTTCCTATGTCAAAATGGATCCTGTTAATCTAACCTATAAAGGTTCCATACCTGGAAATGGACTTGGTGCATACAATACAGAAGGCATTACGATAACAGTTGATGGCGGTTCTCAGGATGGCACCGGCAAAACCTCATTTGGAGGAACAATTGCAATTCTTAAAGGAATCGGCAAGGATGACAAATTCTATAATGGTTCCGTCGGAAAAGGCTTTGGATATGGTGCACAAAAAGGTCTATTAATTGCTCAGGGTGACGCTGATGCGCGCGCAGGTATCCGTCTGTCTGGTGCTGACATGATTGTCGGAGGTTCTTTAAAACGGGATATTCCTGTACAAGAACATGGAAACATTGGCGTTTATTCAAATATTAAGGGCTTTGCCTTCGAATATATGACAAACGGCCGAGGACTTGTTCTTGGAGACCCAGGTCCATGGATTTGCGCAGGAATGACAGGCGGTGTCATTTATCAACGTCATTTGCCTGAACGAGGCCTTACAAAAGATGCGCTCCAACGCAGAATTGCAAAAGGAGCCCTCGTCTCTGTTGAAAAATTAAATGAAACAGGTATAAATGATGTAACTGAACTACTTACACGCTATACAACTATTCTTAGAGAAAATGGTCAACAGGCTGAAGCGGAAGAACTGGCCCAATTGCTAGGCAACCCAAGCCAGCACTTCCTCCAAATCGTCCCAGTTAAAACCCAAGCCGACCCATCTGTATCTACAGAATAAGGCTGAAACGACTGCCCAGACCCGACAAGCATAAGAGAAGAGGCACGTAGGGAGTGCTTTTCTCCCGTAGTGACTATTCCTTATGACTCGAGGGGCTAGGAGTTGAAGCTAGAATACACGAGTAAAGCTGAGGCGACTGGTGGTCAGTTATGGGCCATATATCAATTTATATCAGGATGATACATTATTTTCGAACCTCAAGAGACCGTTTCGCTTTATTAAAGCGGCGGCCTCTTTTCTTTTCATTTCTTAATTTTCTATTAAGCCGTTCTCAATTCTTTTTTATATTTTATGAACACATAAACCTTTCATTGAAAAATCTATATATTCCTTCTCTCCATATAGCGTATACCTGATGAATCTTGAAAAAATCGTATTCAATGCATGCCTTTTAGTCTAAAGGGGAAAGTAAACAAAAGAAGTATTTTGCCTGTATATCTTGAACATGAAGACGAAACCCTGTATAGTACAGTCATGTTCGAGATAAAAATAGATAAATATTCGTAAACAACTATGAATAAAAGGAAGAGGTATTATTTATGAAGGTTGGTGCCCGAGTCTTTAAAACGGGAATAGCCATTGTGATAGCCATCTATGTTGCGACAGCATTTAATATACCGGCTCCCGTACTAGCCGGGATTTCGGCTGTATTTGCCGTTCAGCCTACCATATACCGTTCGTACAGGACATTAATTGATCAAATACAAGCGAATATTATCGGATTTCTAATCGCGATATCGTTTGTATTATTATTTGGTAATGATCCCTTATTAATTGGTTTGGCAGCCATTATAACAATTGTAATCAACTTACAGCTGAAAAATGAAAATCAACTGACAATTTCGCTTGTAACTTTAATCTTGATTATGGAGCAACAAGACGGTAATTTTACTGAATTCGCCTTTTGGAGAGTTGCTGCCATTTTAATCGGTATTCTATCAGCGTTTATTGTTAACCTTGTCTTTCTTCCTCCAAAGTATGAGACAAAGCTTTATAAACGAATTAGCACAACCACAGACGATATTCTACAATGGATCAGAATTGGTTCTAGAAGCTCAACTGAACATATTATGATGAAAAAGGACATTAATCGTATTAAAGAGAATGTCACAAAGGCCGATAGCTTGTACGCTCTATATAAAGAAGAGCGTGAAACTTTCAGGAAAAATACGGTTGCCAAATCCCGTAAACTCGTAATCTACCGTTATATGATAGCAACAAACAAACGATCATTGGATATCTTAAAAAGATTACATCGCTTTGAAAACGAATTCCATCAAATGCCTGAGGATTTTCAAATCCAGGTTCATCATCAACTGGATTTGTTGTTGAGAAAACATGAACATATTCATCTGAAATTTATAGGTAAAGTAAAGCCGGGACTAATGCTTGAGGAATCTACGGACACTTATAACAAACAATTGCTGATTGATATTGTTAAAGGTTTTCGATTAAATACAGACGAGGATTCTCCCGTCCACTACCATATGGTTACACTAATTTCATCTATGCTTGAATATGGTGACTACTTAGAGCATCTAGAAATGCTTGTTAACAGTTTTCACTCTTATCACAAATCAGAGAACAAATCGATCAAGATAAATGATGATGATCAATTATAAAAAATCGTTTAAAGGGTATTCCAAAGCCAGTAAAAAGGCTTTAGGATGCCCTTTCTTATTAAGTAAAAACCTGCTTGTTAATCTTTATTTCACCTACATTCTTCATTTCTCCCATTTCCTCTCCTTCTATAAAACCTTACTGGATCACTTTTCATCTATCCACTAATCACTTCTCTCATAAAAGCTTATTTGTTCTTGCATTCTTGATGACAGCACCTTACATGAAATTCAAAAAGGAGGTTCCTCAATTTGAAGAAACCTCCTGTGTAACCTGTAAATATATTTTTATCCAATTTCGTTAGCCCGCAAGCGATCAGTTTCCAACGAGCCGTTAGGCATCCAACTGTTGAACCTGAAAGAGTCTATAATAAGCTCCTTGTTTAGCCATTAATTCTTGGTGTGTTCCCACTTCTATTATACGGCCATGTTCAACCATAACAATTCGATCAGCATGTGTAATGGTAGATAATCTGTGAGCCACTATAAATGTAGTACGGTCACGGGAGAGCTTTTCAAGTGCTTCCTGAATAAGATGCTCACTTTCCAAATCAAGAGCAGAGGTTGCTTCATCCAACACAATAATGGATGGATTCTTCAAAAACACACGTGCAATAGAAATACGCTGCTTTTGACCTCCTGATAATTTGACGCCCCTCTCGCCTACTTTTGTCTCATATCCACTTGGTAATTTGCAGATAAAATCATGAGCATTTGCTGCTTTGGCAGCTTCATAGATTTCTTTATCTGTCGCATCTGGCCTACCCAGTAAAATATTTTCACGAACCGATTCACTAAATAAAATACTGTCTTGCATCACCATTCCAATATTGTCCCGAAGTGAGCGTACCTGAACATCTCGGATATCCACTCCGTCCAATAGTATACGCCCTTGTGTCACATCATAAAATCGTGGAATCAAGCTAACCAGAGTAGATTTACCTCCTCCGCTCATCCCGACAAGCGCAATTGTTTCTCCCCTTTTCACTTCAAGATTAATATCCTTCAGTGCCTGAGTCTCATCTTCTCCATAAGAGAATGATACATGATCAAACGTAATGGTCCCTTGTACATCTTTACATGGACGTGCATCAGGCTTGTCCTCAATATCATACGGAACATCCAAAAATTCAAACACACGGTCCATTGATGCCAGTGATTGCGTTAATGTGGTAGATGAGTTCATCAATCTACGCAAAGGTCCATACAATAAATCGATATAGCCGACAAAGGCAACCATAGTCCCTAATGTCATATTCCCATTAATGACCTGGTATCCGGCAAATAGGATGACAACTAGAGGAGCAATATCTGTAATTGTATTGACTGCTGCAAACGATTTAGCGTTCCAGCTTGTGTGAGCTAACGCTTTTTTTAAGAAGTTTCCATTCACTTTATTAAATTGCTTTTGCTCATGATCTTCAATCGCAAAGCTCTTAATCACGGACATCCCTTGTACACGTTCATGCAAATAGCCCTGTACTTGAGCAAGCGCCTGTGATCTATCTCGGGTTAATTCTCTTAATTTACCAAAGAAATATTTAATGGAGAATGAGTAGAGCGGTAACAGAAGCAACGATACAATGGTCAATTTTACGTCAAAGGTAAGCATAATTCCAACTGCTATTAAAATTGTAACTAGATCCAACCAAACATTCATAAGGCCGGTTATAACAAAATTCTTAGTTTCTTCAACATCATTAATCACTCTGGAGATAATTTCTCCTGCTTTTGCATTAGAGTAATATTTAAAGCTTAACTTTTGTATATGACTGAACATTTTATCGCGGATATCAAATAAGATTTTACTTGCTGTCCATTGGGCAAAATATTGACGGTAATATTCTACTGGAGGCCGAACTACCACAAAAATGAAAAACATGATTGCCATTAACATATAAAGCTTCCTTAATTGCTCTCCTTTTTGCAAAGCATTGGCACCGATTATATCATCAATCACATATGCCAATAAGGCAGGAGTCAGCAAAGGAATCGCAAATTTAACTATCCCGATTAGGATTGTCACAATGATTTGCCACTTATAAGGCCTTACAAACCTCATATATCTTTTTATACTATTCATCAAATGTCTCTCCCATCAAGCATAAAAACCTGTCCATAAAAGAGACAGGCTTCTTTTCAACTTTTAATTGTTAAATATCGGTTATACCAATTATGAACGAACTCCTGAGAAAACGGCCCTTTTTTCGCTCGAATCATACTAATCAGCTTTTCCACATTTCTCCTGAGAATATGGTCAATGACATTCGGATAACCCATTTGAAGTTTATGCTCTTCGTACTCATCTTCATCTAACAGGTTATATGTCATATCGGGATATACCTTTATATCAAGATCATAATCGATATATTTAACCGCTTCCCCATCAAATACAAATGGAGAACTTAAATTACAGTAGTAGTAAATACCGTCATCACGAAGCATGCCGATGATATTAAACCAATACTGTGAGTGAAAGTAGGTAATAGCTGGCTCTCTTGTGAGCCATGTCCTACCATCAGATTCGGTTACAAGAGTCCGATCATTGCAACCAATTACAATAAATTGGGTACCCTTTAATATGGTCGTCTCTTGCCAAACCCGGTGTATATGTCCATTATGTTTGTAACTGTGTATTTGGATTTCTTCTCCTTCTCTCGGTACTCGCACGTTGTATTACCTACTTTCTCTCCCTATAGGGCAGGGCACTTATATACCGTCTCTGTGTTCAAATTGACAATATATTAACCGTTAAATTAAGATGCTTTTTTCCGTATTCTTCTATTATTATAACGATTCACATACAATTTTAAAACAAAGAGCCACCATGAAAAGCGGATAAGCTATAAATTGTTAAACAAATCGCCATTAACCAGCTCTTTTTTAGAGTGAAATATTAATCCTATAACCAAAATTAATCGTTTACAAACATGAGTCATAATGAATGAAGGAAACAGAAGCGGAGAATAAAAATAAAAGAACACCTATAGAGATGCCCTAAATAATGAAGAATTGTATTTATATTTTATAGTTTCGGGGCAGATTTTGACTGATAGCTTTCAATCACTTTTTCTGTTAATTGCATAAATATCGTTTGGATTGTATCTAATTCTCTTTTCATCTCACTTATATCGTCCTGGACACATAGTAAATCTTCATCATTCTTTCGATTCCTCAGTTCCTCCTCTAGCTCCATATAACGGTCAAGTTCTGTTTGCATATGTAAAAGCTTATCCATAATGACCATTTGTTCATTAACTAACTCTTCAAAACTCTTCATGCTCTACACCACCCAAAATCAGTATAATAATACATTTCTCTAATAAGCAGAAAATACCTTTGACTTTTTCTGTAGCCTTCTAAGAGGTTTTGTCGAGCCGTTAAAAAGCACTCGCCCGCTACGGGCAAGTGCTTTAATTAAAGGTTTTACATTATTGTTGTCCGGAGTTACCGGAGTTTTTAGCTTTGTTTTTCTCTGCTTTCGCGTTTGCTTGTTTCACAGATTGCACATCAGTTTCACTTGCAAATTCAGAACCAAATTGACCTTGGCTTTGACCTGCAGATTGTGCGTTTTGTTGTCTCACTTGATTTGCATTTGTTTTTGAACTGTTGTTAGCCATTAATATCACCTCCACACCTATTAATGTATCCAACAGAGGTTTTCATATACAAAAAGAGTGTTTCTATTTTTTTCCTTGTTTTTGCTTCACTATATAAGTGCATCCTATATAGAAATTTAAAACAGGAAAAGAGGAGGCTTTATTATGTTTGTAGGAAGAGATATGTCAGAGTTATCCATGATTCCTAAAAGTGAATGGAAGGAAGATGAACTGGAATTTTACCATCATTCATTTCAGCAGATTATGCCCTATTTAAATATAGAGGGACATACCATTCAAAGAGAAATTATTGAGGAAATTGAAAGAAGAGGCGGCCTGAAGAGACAGGAAGCAACCTGGACAAAAGGAACGCGTGTTTCCTACGATTAATTAAAATAGAACCGGCATCAGCTATACCTGAAGATTGTTATCTTTTCGCAGGTAGCTGATGCCGGGTTATTTTTTAACCATTAAATACATATGTTTCATAAATTTTTTGATGAGATACAGGTAAAGCATACTGTTGAAAATCATGATCTTTCACATATGCTAATTTATGTGTATTGCTTTTAAAGTTCTCCAAATTATTCACAGTGGCTGTATAGATATCAATTTCCCATGTCAAATGTGAAAATACATGATTGATATGACCGATTGGAGTTAATTGATTTAATTCAACTTGATTCTGTTCCGCAATCATTTCTTTAAGTTCTTTCACATCTCCTGTTGTTTCATAGCTTGGGAATTCCCACAACCCTGCGAGAAGACCTGTCTCCGGCCGCTTCCTAATCAGGATTCTTCCACTTTCATCGTTTATCACAATTGCCGATAAATGAACAATTTTGGTCTTTTTAGCTTTCGTTTTTACCGGAAGCTCCTGTTGGATTCCTTTATCAAATGCCCAGCAGTGCTCTCTTACCGGACATAATAAGCATGCAGGTTTACCGGGAACACATATAAGAGCGCCAAGTTCCATCAATGCCTGATTAAATTCTGACGTATGTTCGGGATCAATTAATTCACGTACAGCTGACTCAAATAGTTTGCGGGTGGCAGGCTTTGCTATGTCATCATATATTTCTAATATCCTGGAAATGACTCTCATGACATTTCCATCAACTGCAGGCTCCGGAACACCATAAGCAATGCTTAATATTGCACCGGCAGTGTATGGACCGACACCTTTTAATTTTTTAATTTCTTCAGGAGTGTTTGGCACAATTCCGCCGTAGTTTTCCTTTACCTCTTTAACTGCACTATGCAAATTACGAACCCGAGAATAGTAGCCTAGACCTTCCCATGCTTTTAAATATTTTTCCTCATCAGCATCAGCAAAATCATCAAGCGTCGGAAACCATTCCATAAAACGTTCGTAATAAGGAATAACAGTATCAACACGAGTTTGCTGAAGCATAATTTCAGAAACCCAGACACGATAGGGATCTTTATTTAATCGCCATGGGAGCTGTCTTTGTTCCTGAATAAACCAATCTATAAGATCTTTTCTGAATTGTTCTATATTGCAACTTACAAGTGTCTTCACGTTTCCTCCTGTTTATGTTAAAAATTAATGGAATAGGGAATAAATTAAGTAATCATACTGAGTAGGTTTACCCATGATTTTTTGATTCCCTTCATTTTAAAACAACATGACTGGTATGAAAAGTAATTAATATTGGATAAAAATAGTGGTTTCCTTTATAAGTCAGTAGAAAAGGAGGATGTATTATGGATACCGGTACTCATCTTGTAATGGGTATAGCACTTGGCGGGTTAGCCACCTTGGATCCTGAGGTCGCCTCCCACACAGGAACAGCAACGGCCGTTATGATCGGTACAATCCTTGGTTCCCAGGCACCTGATATAGATACAGTTCTAAAAATGAAAAATAATGCAGTATATATACGCAATCATCGCGGAAGGACACATTCCATACCATTTGTAATTCTCTGGCCTATATTAATTACGGCTCTTATTGCCCTTATTATTCCTGAAGCGAATACCTTACATTTATGGTTGTGGACCTTTTTCGCTGTATTTTTGCATGTATTTGTAGATATATTTAATGCCTATGGTACACAGGCTCTAAGCCCCCTGTCCTCAAGATGGGTCGCGCTCGGGATTATTAATACATTTGATCCCTTTATCTTTGGAATTCATATTGTAGGTCTTATTTTATGGACATTCGGCTTTAATCCAGGAACTATATTCTTAATAATGTATGTAATTATTATCGGTTATTATATCGCTCGGATTACAGAATCTAGAAGCTTAAAAGCTCGAATTCGTTTACAAATCCCTGACGCTCGGCGAATTACGCTTTCCCCAACCATGCGTTATCACCGCTGGAAGGTAGCTGTTACAACGCCTGATAAATATTATGTTGGGGTAGCTGAAAATCGTGAAATACAATTTTACGATACATTTGATCGTATTCCTTTACCGGAAAGTCCAATTCTGGATGCTGCTCTAAAGGATGTGAATCTCTCTGCCTTTGTATCTTTTTCTCCGGTATACCGATGGGAAATGGACTATCAGGAGGGAATGCACATTGTCCGATTCATTGATTTACGTTATCGGAGCAGAGGACGATATCCCTTTGTGGCTGTCGTTCATTTAGATGATGATTTAACTATTATCAACTCATTTACTGGCTGGGTTTTTACAGAAGAAAAGCTTCAAAAGAAACTAAATATGATTACTGGATAATCAGGAAAGCTTTCTCATGAATGGGTGGGAGCCATTTTAGAATACTAATAAGGCATCCATCATCCCAGAATGAAAGGTGAGAGAATCTTGAGAAATAAAGCAAAAGGCTTTCCTTATGAGCATGATAATAAATTTAATGGGGAACCCCGAGCCAAACCAGAGTATGCTTCAAAACGAGCAGATGGCACTACAAATACTCGTCCACAGGAGCGAATGCATGCCTCTGGAGAACGGGATTCTAAATAAATTCAAAAAGAGCTTTCTACAGAAAGCTCTTTTTTTCTCGTTTTATTTTAATTTCATTAGCAAGGAAATAGGCAGCCCTTCTTCTTCATTTTGTTGAAGACGATACCCCCAGGCAAACACACCTTTTAAATACTCCACCTTAAAATATTCTCCAGGCGCTCCATCTATACCATACATTTCACCGACTATAATATCAGCCGGGTCTAATGTATAAGCCTTTGCCATAACGGCTCTCCTTTTATGTACGGCAAACTCATTAACCATCCCAAGCTGCTCAGCCTTTCTTGCTTTTTCATTTAAATCTGCGATTGTTTGTCTAAGCTCATGCTCTGACATCTCACTGAATTTTTTCTCCTGCATTTCTTTACCCCTCTCAGTACAATTCAAAATCTCCGTTATCAATTCGCTCTTTGCCCAGTTCTACAAAACGAGAAATTAAGTCCATATCAAAACCTTTTCTAAATAGAGCTGTTTTCATTTTTTGACTATACGAATAGTCATCCAGTTGAGCATACTTTCTGTGAAATTTAGTCGCTGTTTTTACAAGACTTTCCCATTCAGCATTCTTATCATCAACCGCTAACTCTTCAGTCACCAATTTGGCCAGGCTCATTGAAAAACCCTTCCGTACAAGAAATTGGATTGTTTTCTGTTTTGCTTCTTTCATGGAACCCTTACTTTTTTTTAATGTCTTACTGGCCCATTCTTCAGCATTTTCTCTTTGCAAATCATTCGTATACTGACTTAATGCAGTCTGCTGATCCTTTTCTGAGATTCCCTTATTGAGCAGCTCTGTCCGGATGACATCAGGTCCTTTTTTACTGACATTCATTTGGGTTCGTACAAATGCATTCGCATATTCCTCATCGTCAACATATCTATACTCACGCAGTTTATGAATTACTTCATCAATAACCGCCTGTTCCCATTCCTTTTCACTCAAATAGGAAATAACCTCATGCTCTGAACGAATACGATAAGATAGATAATTGACAGCAGACTGAAATGCTTTTTGGATATGGTCACGGTACTGAATTTCCATAATGGATAATTCATCGACTTCCATCCCCTTCGATAGCCGCATGCGGACAAGTAAGTCATCATCCACACTAAATGCGTATCTTTCAGGCTGTCCTTCTTCTGTTATGTATATATTAAAACGATTTTTATTCTTTTTTTGTTGTTCAATTTTTGAGATAAGTGGCATCGTTAGCTCGCCTCCTCTTTTAATGTAGCATATATCCTTATCTTAGTCCTTTCTTTGATTTTAGAAAATGAATTAAAACATTTAATTATGGAAATTATAGGAATGACACTACTTTGAAAAGGAGAATGTTCATGGATAAGAAAAAGCGAGATCAAATGAAAAATCGCCTGACCTCTACTCAAGAAGTTCGTTACAAAAGGGAATTTAAAGCAGCAGATCGAGCGGCTGGGTTTACAGGATCTAAAGGAATTCGTCCATAAACTAACCTTTTATTTACCAGAATAATGGCTTGGATTTTGTTGCAATCTAATCAGGAAGATATTCTTCATTTGGGAGGTAATCAAAAATGGGCAGATATAACCATAACTTACTTCACGGCAGAAACAGGATGGCAAGTGGAAACACGCCGCCTTCCATAAAATCTGACGGATTAGATGTAGAATTTTCTGAGGCATTAGCTGATCATGATGATCTCGTTGCACAAGCCAGATCAAAAGCAGCTGATGCACGCGCTAAATCCAGGAAATAAACTGATTCGCTTGGGAATTTTCACTCCCAAGCGAATCAAAAAAACAACCGATTAAACAATCGACTGGGTGCCTGCGTTTATTAACCATTTACTTCAGCAGCTAAATTAGGCGCGATAAGATCCTCTGCTTTAAAAATATCGTTAACTTTTTCACTTCCAGCATTAAAGTGCTCATTTGCTTTATCCATATTGGGTTCAGCTGTACCGGACAATTGAATTCCTTTTTCTCTATATGAATCAGAAATAGTCTTTATAGCCTTTTCAAAATCCTTGCTATATTTTTCTAAACTATCAGGAACTTTCACATCTTCCAAAGCATCCACAACAGAATTTGCTGAAGCAGCAGCTTTTTGTTTATCTTCCTCTGTTAAGACAGAAGGATTCTCTGCTCCCTCATAGGTATTTAAATCACGATCACTTCCATTAATCACATTCACTATGGAAAGATAGAAATCTAATAAGTCACTTTTTACATCCGCTGATTCTTTAGTGCCCACTTCCTCTTTTGTCTCTTCTTTTGATGAACAACCCATGACGATAACAAGCATCAAGGCCATAATACTGCATAACCACAATCCCTTTTTCATACTCTCTTACCCTCTTTTCGCTATTTTCGAATTATTCTAATTGTTGCATTAAACATCATACAACTTATGTGAGCATTCGTAAATACTGCCCCTTCTAAGTATGAACCCATTAATTTTACAATTACTGTTAATCAATTGATTATCTATGCTTTTATCGTGAAATATTGTACTATTAAATGCGTATAGACCCATTAATTACAAACAATTAAGAGGCAGGAGTATAGATAAATGATATTATCCGTTAAAGATTTAAGCCATGGCTTTGGTGACCGAGCCATTTTTAACAAAGTTTCCTTCCGCTTATTAAAAGGCGAACATATTGGCCTTGTCGGAGCAAATGGGGAAGGAAAGTCTACATTTATGAATATTGTAACCGGACAGCTGGAGCCTGATGAGGGGAAAGTTGAATGGTCTAAGAAAGTTCGTACTGGTTACCTTGACCAGCATGCTGTTCTTGAAAAAGGTATGACCATACGCGATGTACTGAAAACAGCATTTCAGTATCTTTTTGATATGGAAAATGAAATGAACGAAATTTTTGCTAAGATGGGGGAAGCTTCTCCTGAGGAATTAGAAGTCTTACTTGAGGAATCAGGTGTACTGCAGGACGTCCTCACTAACAACGACTTTTATGTCATTGATGCAAAGGTTGAGGAAATAGCAAGAGGATTGGGCCTCGATGAAATTGGGCTTGAGCGCGATGTTCAGGACTTAAGCGGTGGCCAGCGTACAAAAGTCCTTCTCGCAAAATTATTACTTGAAAAACCCGATATATTACTTTTAGATGAGCCGACCAACTATCTTGACGAGCAGCATATCGAGTGGCTCAAACGTTATCTTCAAAATTATGAAAATGCCTTTATTTTAATTTCACATGATATTCCATTCTTAAACAGTGTTATCAATCTTGTTTATCATATGGAGAACCAGGAATTGACCCGTTATGTTGGAAATTATGATGATTTTATGAAAGTGTATGAGGTGAAAAAGCAACAGCTTGAAGCCGCCTATAAAAGACAGCAACAAGAGATTGCCGGCCTCAAGGATTTCGTTGCACGTAATAAAGCTCGTGTATCTACTCGAAACATGGCCATGTCCCGTCAGAAAAAGCTTGAAAAAATGGATATCATTGAACTGGCGAAAGAAAAACCGAAACCAGAATTCCATTTCCGCGAAGCACGTACATCCGGTAAACTTATATTCGAAACAAAGGATCTTGTCATTGGGTATAATGAGCCTCTATCCAGACCATTAAATTTACGTATGGAGCGTGGACAAAAAATTGCTTTCGTCGGTGCCAATGGGATTGGAAAAACTACCTTGCTCAGAAGTATTCTCGGTGAAATTAAACCAATCTCTGGCCAGGTTGAGCTTGGCGAACATTTGTATATGGGATATTTTGAACAAGAAGTAAAACAAACATCCAATAATACCTGTATCGAAGAAATTTGGCAGGAGTTCCCTTCCTATAATCAGGCAGAAATTCGTGCTGCTCTGGCGAAGTGCGGCCTTACTACCAAGCATATTGAAAGTAAAGTTGAAGTACTTAGCGGTGGAGAAAAAGCGAAGGTTCGTTTATGTAAACTAATCAATCGTGAAAACAATTTACTTGTTCTCGATGAACCAACCAACCACCTTGATGTGGATGCTAAAGAAGAATTAAAACGCGCATTAAAGGCCTTTAAGGGAAGTATTCTACTGATCAGCCATGAACCTGACTTCTATCAGGACATAGCTACAGATGTTTGGAACTGTGAATCTTGGACAACTAAAGTATTTTAATGTAACGACGCTATACCTTAAACACCCGTTAGCTTTGGATATTTACATCCTGGTTAACGGGTTTTTTATTTACTTTATACTCTTTACCCCCTGCCTTAGCCTTGGCATAGGCAAGGAATTAGTTATCATAGGTAGCATCTTCGTTAGAGATAACCACCTTGTCTCCCGCTATATCTAGGCAGTAGGCTTTGAATTGCAACCTAAAGAGCCTGGATTTAGAAAGACAGTACGTTCACTTCTGAAGAAATGAAGTGGATGATGATGACCAAAACAGATTAACTTTTCTTCCCATCCTTTAAATAAAGTCCTTATATTCTTAAGACTTGGTTCAACAATTCTGCTAAAAGGGTCTTGGCTTATATGGTCATTTAGCTTCGTTGGCTCAATCTGATAATGAATAAACAAAATTGAATTCCCTTCGACAGTTAAATTGATTGCCCTAGGCAACCCTTCCAACTTCCGGATGAATTGCTTATCCATCCTCTCTGCTATCCATTGATGATGCTCTTTTACATGGGAGTGGCTTTGTGGATGTTCCTCTCCTTTTAGAAGTGCTAAAACCGCTTCATCATGGTTTCCCGTAATCATGGATACATCATTTCTTGTAAATAGAATATCCAAAACGTCATTGGTATTCGGTCCGATTCCAATCATATCTCCCAGACAATAGATATGTTCAATATCCCTCCTTCAATCAAGCTTAGATAGTACCGCTTTTAAGGCAGGCTCATTCCCGTGAATATCAGCAATCACTCCAATTTTCATGTCAGTCTCCCTTTTTATGTAAAATTATACCTTAAAATAAAACAAAGCATTCTATTACTGCTGGAGGAATGCTTTGTTTTATCTTAGTTATGGTTTTAATATAACCTTCGTACAATTATCTTCATGTTCATTAAATAACGAATACCCTTTCGCTGCGTCCAGAAGTGGTAACTTATGAGTTACAATTTCAGTAGGGTCGAGCTTTCCTTCTTCAATCATTTTATATAATCGAGGCATATAATGAACAACAGGAGCTTGTCCCATCTTCATCGTAATATTGCGTGAAAAAAATTTCTCTAGCGGGAACATATTATAAACAGATCCGTAAACACCGGTAAGCTGCAAAGTACCAAATTTCCTTATCGCCTTCGTGGCAATTTGAATAGCACTTAACGTTCCTCCCTGCAATTTTAGTTTTTGCTCAATTTTTTCAATAGCTGATTTCTTACCATCCATTCCAACACAATCGATGACCACATCAGCTCCACCCTGTGTAATTTCTTTTATATAGCTCCCTGTATCATCATAATTATTAAGATTAATCGTCTCTACTTTATTCATTTTCTCAGCTTGTTTTAATCGATAATCCAAGTGATCAACAGCTATAACCCTTTTAGCACCAGCCATATAAGCAAATTTTTGTGTCATTAAACCAATTGGGCCACAGCCAAGTACGACCACAGTATCATCCGGTTTTACCCCCGCATGCTCCACACTCCAAAGAGCTGTAGGCAAAACATCAGACATAAATAATAATGACTCATCCTCTAATTCACAGGATTCCGGTATGACAAACGGCATATAGTTCGCAAATGGAACCTTTAAATATTCTGCTTGTCCGCCGGGATGATTCCCATATCGCTCTGTATATCCAAAATATCCGCCTGTATCCTGATGTGGATTGGATTCGGTATGATCACATTGACTTTCCATCTCATGCTGACAGTAATAGCATTGCCCGCAGGATACGTTGAAAGGGATAACTACCCGGTCGCCTTTTTTGACTTTTGTCACCTCAGGACCGACTTCTTCTACGATTCCCATTGGTTCATGTCCAATTATATATCCTTCTCTAATCGGCATATTCCCTTGATAGATATGAAGATCAGAACCACATATGGCCGTAGAAGTAATTCTGACGATTATATCATCATTCTTTTCAAGCTTCGGATCTTCAACCTCTTTAACCTCAATTTTTTTGGCCCCTTGGTATGTGACTGCTTTCATATTTCATCCTCCCATTCAGTTTAGTACAGTTACCTTATTCCCGAATAGGAGGACTCTTATGCAGGACATTTTTAAATTATGTGTTCTAATTCCAATTTAGCCCTTTTCATTTATTCTTCATATAATAATAAAGAAACCATACTGCATGCTGTTGTTCATCCTTAGCTGCACGATTAAACAACTTCTTTGCCGCTAAATTAATGGTTCCGTCTGCAACTGAAAGATAAAAATCCACGGTACGCTGCTCATCTTTTAAAGCCGCTTCAAGCCCCCGTAAATAATCATCCTCACAAGGTTCTGTCTGTTTTGGCTTTGGATCTCTCCCTGTTATGCCTGTATATAGTAGTACCAGTTGTTTAAAATGTTTAATCTCATCCTCTCTGATTTCCAATATTCGCTGCCGTTCATCTTCTGTTGGTGCTAGTCGGGCTAATTTTTCATAACACTGTATAGCACTGTACTCTCCATTAATAGCCCTTTGGGTTTGTTTCACTAAATCATTCATCGATTGTTGTCTCAATTATGTAACCTCCCCATTTTTCCTTATGACCTATCCTATGCGTGTTTCCTTTGAACAATTTCTACCTAAGTAAGATAACCTACAGGTTTTTTATCATTTTTATTTGGGTATATGAGAAATAGCGATTAAACAAGTATCGTGGTTATCTTCGGACGTCGTTCTGTAAAAAACATATTTGACAAACGAAATTATAAAGTATATACTTAGAAGATATAATTTTAAAGTAGTGACTTACACATAGATATGTAAATAAATATGGCATTCTGCAATTTATGTTTTTCGGAACACTTATTCACACTGGAACGGCTTCGGAGCCGTAAGGATATAAGAGAGGTAGGGCTTATATCGTCTAAGTAAAAACGTCCAAGTGGAATAGATAACCGCGGCAATTTACATCACACACATAAACGAATACTAATAAATGAGAAGTTGTTACTTACATTTCAAAATTATTTTAAAACGAATCAGGCAGATGCTTGGTTCGTTTTTCAATGCATAAAAAGAAAGAAGCCATCAAGGAATCGATGACTTCCACTTATAGATATATTATTTATAACTATCTTTTCCTCTTAAATTGGGATCTCCACCCGTGGCTGGATTTATTGTTACTTTCACTTCGCGCTGTGCTCCCACTAATGGATCATCAGATCTTTCATACGTATCGCGAGCTGCATATTTCTTTTGTGATTCGGAGTCGACTAATATAAGAATCTTCCCCTTTTCTACATCAGTAGCATATTTATCAGCTGTATCTTTAGGAATACCCAATCCAACCAGCGCACCGGTCAATCCACCAGCTCCAGCGCCTGCTGCAATTCCTCCCAATGTTGTAGCAATCGGCCCTGCTGCAACAATTGGCCCAATACCAGGGATTATCAGTGCACCGACACCTGCCAATAATCCTGTTAATCCTCCTAAGATTCCACCTGTAGTTGCCCCAGCTGCAAGACCACTGTCAACATTTGTATTAGTCTTAGATGTGATTTTATCTGCCTTTTCTTTGTCCTTCACTACTACGGAAATATCTTCTTTTTGATACCCTTGCTTCTGTAATCTTTCCACTTCCCGTACAGCATCCTGACCATTATCATAAACACCAATTACTTTTTTATCCATTCCCATCATCCCCTCTCTAAAAGTTAATATATGGGTTCAATACCCGCTTAAGCACTTATTAATCCTTTTTCTTTCTAAGTCATTAGTTACTAAACGCTCAATAATGGGTAAGATATAGTTATGATAAGGGAATATTTCAAAGGAGGACTGTGCATGATCATCGTTTGGATTAGTTTAGCTATTATCGTTGGATCAATTGTATATCTCGGTATATATGCTTTTCGAACGTTCAAAGAATCAACACCTACAATTAATGAGATACAAGCAACTGTTACGCGAATACAACAACAAACGGATAGCATTAAACATGAAACAGATCGTTTAACAGGAAAGCAACAAGCAATCATGAGTGATGTTGAATATAAAAAAAGCGCCATTAATTATCCCATCAATCAGGCAAAAGGAATTCTCCCTTCTGCAAAAAGATTATGGAAAAGTACACCTGTGGCAAAACTAATCTCAAATAAATAAAAAAGCTCATATTAGATTGACCATGAAACGCATTTGAATTCCATCCGAATTTCAATGCGTTTTTTATTATTTTTAGATTAGGAAGGCAAGACCTATAAAACATGAAGTAAAGCTTATCAGAAACGATAATGACTCCGAATTTCCAAGCTCGTAATTGAAGATATAAAATGAAAGGTGAAAAGTTTATTGCAAAAGGGGGACGATTTTATGATTTTGGGATTACACCATGCTCAGATTACCATTCCAAAAGGATATGAAACAGAAGGGAAACATTTTTATTGTAGGATTCTCGGTCTGGTTGAAAAAGAAAAGCCTGCTTCACTAAGGGGACGTGGGGGATTTTGGGTATCGGTTGGAGATCAGGATGTACATGTAGGTACGGAAGATGGAATTGACCGATTAAAAACAAAGGCTCATTTAGCCTATCAAGTCGAGGATTTATCATATTGGGAACAGGTGTTACATGAACAAAACATTCAACTAATAAAGGGTATACCCATACCAGGCTTTGAACGATTTGAATTTAGAGATCCGTTTGGGAACAGGATAGAACTGATTCAAGAATTATGATGAGTTTTAATATACGAAAAGCTTAAAGTCAAGTCACTTAAGCTTTTCGTATCGAATGTATACTGCAAATTGTATTGTAATAAACTGCCCTTTATTTATATATGTTTAGTTGAATATCTCTAATAAATCTTTCAAACAATAAATATGGTAATCCGCATCCTCCAGTTCACCATCCTCAGCATATCCAAAGTGACAAGCTATAGCTGGTACATGATGCGCTTTTGCCGCCTCAATGTCAGACGAACGATCTCCTATCATAAAAGCATCAGATTTATTTAAATGTTGAAAGTGCGCTAACAAAATATCCTTTTTCTTACGGCCGCCGACCCTTTCAATACACAAAGGCTCATAAAATAAATCTTTAATTTGCTGTGAATTTAGTATTTCATTTAAATATGCAGTTGAACAATTACTTGCTGTTGATAAAATATGCCCTCTTCTTTTTAGTTCAGTTAACACTTCTCTGGCATAGGGAAGCAGTACATTTTCAGTTTTTAAGCTTTCTAGTAATTCTTTCTCTGAACGCTCAGAAATCATTCTTACTTCCTGTTCGGTGGCATCAGGTGTTAAAAGCTCCCAAAACTCTTTATGAGGTAAACCAAACGCAGATTGAATCTTTTTAGGATTAGGGACCTTTAGGTGTGGATAATTCTTGATTTCCGCTTGAATAATAGGTATACTTAATCTCGTTGTCTCAACTAATGTACCATCGAGATCAAATAACAATACAGACAAAAAAATCCCTCCAATTTTTTTATTTTTATTTTTATTTATAAACAAAAAACATATGGAATTATTGCCAATTTTATTATATAATTCCTTTAACCTCTCAATTTATTCCAATTGCCAATTGCTAAGTTTATATTTTTCAAAAAACGGGAATAGTACATTCATCCTCTCAACAACATACCGTCCATTAGAAAAACATCACTTCACTTTTACTCTAAAACCTTGGAAAACCAATTTTAGATGAACAAAAATGATGCATTTAATGCGTCTATTAACTATTGATTAAACGAACAAAAGGAGTAGATTTATATGGTAAATGTTACAGTATTAATAGATTTCATGGGGAAAAACTATCAAACAAATGTCCTTGCACCAAGAGACACTGATGAATCAGAAATCAGACAGTTAGCCTATGAACAAGTCCGTAAGCAATGGACACCGGAAACTAAATAATTGACTCAATTATCCGAGCTACCGATTCCCGATTGGTAGCTTATTTTTTTGTTCTTTTTATATTTACCCATTTATTCTTTATCGGAATCAGCATTCACTTAAACACTCCAAGGCCAAAACCTACCTTTTAACCCTCTCTTTCCCATCACTATATCAAAAAAATATAATATTCTATATAACTTCTATTTCATATCAAAAATTCATATAAAAACTTATTAAAAACGAGGGTTATCAGTTGAATTTTCATTATTTTAAATTTTATCATAATAGTATAATACTTTATTTATATAATATAAATAATTTTCAAGAAAGGAGACTATCATGAAGAAGAAATGGACTTTATTCAGTATGTCTTTTGCTGCTATATTCGCACTGGCAGGTTGTAACCCTTTAATGGTACTGAATCCAAAAGGGCCACAAGCAAAAATTCAATCCGATACGATTATTTTTTCTATGATCGTGATGGCTTTTATTTTAGTGGTTGTTTACGCTCTTTTTATCTATATGATTGTGAAATATCGAGCATCTAAACAGCCCGTAGACTATGTACCGCCATATGAAAAAGGAAATAAGTGGCTTGAAATTATATGGACTGCCATCCCTATCATTATAGTAGTCGTACTTTCAGTTGTTACGGTCATCACCACTTTTCAAGTGGAAAGTACACCAGCTGGATATGAAGACGAAGAGCCTTTAGTGATTTATGCATCTTCTTCCAACTGGAAATGGCATTTCAGCTATCCCGAAGAAGGAATTGAAACAGTCAATTATGTCAACATTCCAACAGATCGGGAGATTGAATTCCGTTTATATTCTTTTGGACCAATCACTAGCTTTTGGGTTCCCCAGCTGGCAGGTCAAAAATACGCAATGAGCGATATGGTAACTACATTACGAATCGTTGCAGACGAACCAGGTTCCTATTTTGGAAGAAACGCCAACTTTAGTGGAGAAGGCTTTGCACAAATGGAGTTCGAAACATTAGCCATGTCTCCAGAAGAATTTGATAGCTGGGTAGATGAGGTCCAAAAAACTGCCGAACCTTTAACTGAGAAGGAATTTAACAAACTGCTTGATATGGAAGTAATGGGCAGAGCCACTTACTCTTCCACACACCTTGATTTCAGTCCGGCTCCTGTATGGCCATTCCATGAAAGCAATGATGATGCTACAGATGGAACAGATACAGAAACGAACGAACATAATCATGAATAAATCAGGAAAGGGGATTAGACCATGAAATGGGATGAATTCTTTGTTACAGGCGATCCGCTTATCTATGGTGCTATGGTTAGCATTGTTGTTGCCATGTTGGCAATCATTATCTATCTGACCTATACCAAAAGATATGGATGGCTGTGGCGTGAATGGTTAACTACAGTAGACCACAAACGTATTGGGATCATGTATATCCTTGCTGCGTTCCTTATGTTATTTCGCGGTGGCGTTGACGCATTAATGCTGCGTTTGCAGCTTGCAACTCCAAATATGACATTCCTGGAGTCACAGCATTACAATGAAGTTTTCTCTACTCACGGAGTTATTATGATTCTTTTTATGGCTATGCCATTTGTATTGGGAGTCATGAATATCGTTGTTCCTTTACAAATTGGAGCTCGTGACGTTGCCTTTCCGGCACTCAACGCTATCAGCTTTTGGTTATTCTTTGTCGGAGCTATGCTTTACAATCTATCGTTTGTTATTGGCGGATCTCCAGATGCAGGTTGGAGTGCCTACTTCCCTTTGGCAAGTAATGAATTCAGTCCGACTGTCGGACACAATTATTATGCAATTGCTCTTCAATTATCCGGTCTTGGTACATTGATGACGGGCATTAATTTTATCGTAACCATTATCAAAATGAGAGCTCCGGGTATGTCTATTTGGAAAATGCCAATGTTCACTTGGTCTGCATTAATCACATGTATCATTATTTTGTTTGCGTTCCCGACATTTACTGTGTCACTTGCACAAATGATGTTTGACCGACTTTTTGGAACACAATTTTTCTCAATCACCAATGGCGGTATGGATATGCTTTGGGCAAACAACTTTTGGATTTGGGGACATCCTGAAGTATACATTGTTATATTGCCAGCTTTCGGTATTTTCAGCGATGTCATTTCTACTTTCGCACGTAAAAATCTATACGGCTATAAATCAATGGTCTACAGTATGATTGCCATCTCATTGCTATCATTCCTTGTATGGACCCATCACTTCTATACAATGGGCCACAATGCAACGGTTAATAGCATATTTGCGATTGCTACGATGGCTATTTCTGTACCAACCGGTATTAAGATTTTCAACTGGCTGTTTACTCTACGAAAAGGGAAAATTGTATTCCCTACAGCCATGCTATTCTCGCTGGCCTTTATACCGATTTTTACAATCGGTGGTGTAACGGGCGTTATGCTCGCAATGTCAAGTGCGGATTACCAGTACCATAATACAATGTTCCTAGTCGCCCATTTCCATTATGTATTAATTCCGGGTACTGTCTTTGGAATGGTTGCAGGTACTTATTATTGGTTCCCGAAAGTTTTCGGTTTCCGCTTAAATGAAAAAATCGGAAAAATTAGTTTTTGGCTGATTGCGATATTCTTTAATGTAACATTCCTGCCTCTATTCTATTTAGGTCTGGATGGTATGGCGCGCCGGATGTATACCTATTCTGAAGCGACAGGCTATGGCCCACTGAATCTCACTGCAAGTATTGGAGCCGTAGGGTTAGCAATCGGCTTTGGATTAATTATCTATAATATCATCTATAGTGCATTCAAAAGTCCTCGTGACAAACATGCGGATCCATGGGATGCACGTACATTGGAATGGTCAATTCCAAGTCCGGCACCATTCTATAATTTTGCGGTTATGCCAAACGTTAAGGACGTCGACCCTTTATGGTATTCCAAAATTAATAATGAACCGCTTTACGAAGATGAAATAAAGCCTATTCACATGCCAAGCAATACAGGAAAACCAGCCATTATGGGTATATTCTTCTTTCTCTCTGGTTTTTGCCTAGTATTCAGTTGGTGGATTCCAGCTATTATATTTGGGATTGGTGTATTTATCACAATGGCTGCTAAATCCTTTGAACGAGATCCTGGCTATTATGTTTCTGTAGAGGAAATAGAAGGAACTGAAAAAGTACTGCGAGGTGAAAAACTATGAAGATAGACTCTTCCCTTCCACTGGAATACAGTACAGAACAAAATCAATTAAGAATCTTTGGTTTCTGGTTATTCCTTGGAGCTGAGATTGCATTGTTTTCTATGTTATTCGCAACCTATTATACCCTCTTTAATGGTACGGGCGATGGTCCTACAGCAAAAGAAATTTTTGAAATTAAAGGCGTCATTATTGAAACGATTGTCCTTTTAACAAGTAGCTTTACTTGCGGGCTAGCTATTCATAGTATGAGACTTAATTTGAAAAAACCGATGATTACATTTTTTATTATTACCATGCTGCTTGGTCTTGTCTTCCTAGGTGTAGAGATTTTTGAATTTATGACCTATATCGAAGAAGGCGCAACCATGCAAACAAGCGGATTTTTATCAAGCTTATTCATGCTGCTCGGTACGCATGGAGCCCACGTAACATTCGGGTTATTCTGGGGATTATGTATACTAATTCAAGTCATACGAGAAGGATTTACGGCAGAAACAGCCAATAAATCTTTTATCTATTCCCTATACTGGCATTTCCTTGACGTAATCTGGATTCTCATCTTTAGCTTCGTTTATTTGAAGGAGTTGATATAGGATGATAAAACAACTATTTCCACTTAAACATGTTTTGGGTTATGTCATATCATTAATTCTAACCATCATTGCGCTATCCGTAGCCTTTTATGATATTTCCTTTACGGCCGGAATGGTGATCCTATCCATAACCGCCATTATTCAAACAGCTGTACAACTCTTTTTATTCATGCATGTTAATGAATCTAAAGAAAAGAGAACAATCTATCTAAACATTATCTATGCTCTATTCGTCGCACACGCAGTCATCTTCGGAACCATCCTAACCATGATTTGGGGCCACGCCCACTAAAAAGCTGAAGGGCCTTGGTCAGGAGTGAGGAGCATAAGACAGAGGCTCGTAGGGGACGTTCCTCCCCCGCAGAGGCTATGCTTATGTCCCGAACTCCTAGGCCCTGAAGCTAGATTGATTAAAAAGGCTGAGACGACTGGTCAGGCCCGACAAGCATAAGGAAAGGCACGCAGGGAGGCGCCCTAACCTCCCGCAGTGGCTATCCTTATGACTCGAGGGACTAGGAGTTAAAGCTGGATTAACTAAAAGGCTGAAGGGCTCGATTAATGAACGAAGACTAAAATCGCCACGTCATGTGGCAACGTCTTCATGACCAACATCCTGTTGGCCCGTGAGGAGCATAAGACAGGGGCACGTAGGGAGGCGCTTTTTCCTCCCGAAGTGGTCATGCTTATGTCCTGAGCTTCTAGCCGTTGAAGCTGGATTGACTAAAAGGCTGAGGCGACTGTATTAAGGAACAAAGACTAAAGACGCCACGTCGTGTGGCAACGTCTTTGTGACCAACATCCTGTTGGCCTCAAGAAAAACCTGTGTTGTACAGCCAACACAGGTTTTTTTATTATTGATAAATCGTTTAAAATATCTTCTTCTTTTCCCTATCATCTGTAATAATTTGTACTGCCTCACGGAATCGCTGAGAATGAACGATTTCTCTTTCTCTTAAAAATCGTAAGCCATCATTTAAATCTGGATCATCTGACATATTGATAATCCATTGGTAGGTAGCCCTTGCTTTTTCCTCAGCGGCAATATCTTCATATAAATCTGCGATAGGATCTCCCTTTGTCTGAATGTATGCAGTTGTAAATGGTACACCTGCTGCATTATGGTAAAAAAGAGCAGAATCATGATCAACATAGTGGTCTGCCAAACCAGCGTCTCTCATCTGCTCTGGAGTAGCATCTTTTGTGAGTTTATATACCATCGTGGCAATCATTTCCAAATGCGCGAATTCTTCTGTGCCTATGTCATTTAGCAAGCCTACCACTTTATCAGGAATGGTATATCGTTGATTCAGGTATCTAAGAGCGGCTGCTAACTCTCCATCTGCCCCTCCATACTGTTCAATTAAATATTTGGCTAAAGTCGGGTTACAGGTACTGACTCTAACAGGGTATTGCAATTTCTTTTCATAAAACCACATTCTTTAATCACCTCATCTTTTATATTTGCCAAGGCCACGGAGTAGTTCCCCAACTCCAATTGGCATCTGTATAACTATTACCAAATTGTTGAAGTGGGCCGAATTTCTTTTCGAACTGCTGTTTAAGCTGCCTGCTCTGATGAGAGAATTCGTTAAATTGCTGCATGGCTTCTAAATCATTGGGATGAGTATCTAAATAAAGGGTTAGCTCCACTAAAGCAAAGTCGATTGCCTGAATTTCCTCTAATAGCTGATAATATTCATCAGGTAATTGGGGCTTCACTGAGAATCCCTCCTTTTATGTTCATAGGGGTTTTCATAAAAGTCATAAAATACAGGCCAGAGTGTGCCCTTGAATAATGCCTCCTTTGGTGAAAATTGAGGCAAATTAGGCGGTTGAAATCCGAGAAATAGATTAGGAGGAGTAGAATAATACTTCTTACCAATTGGTCTGCACGGATCAAATCGACTGTGAAAAGGTGTATAAGATTTCATGTGCGATTTTTCAGGCCGATTTTGCTCAGTCATAGCTACACCATCCTTTTTAAAATTCATTTTCCTTTCAGGCTATGAGCATACAAACTGATTTAGTACATTTAATTGTTTAACAGAGTTTTCAGTATCCAAAAAAATCAACAATCTAATTCTTTCAAATAATATTTCAGAATATCAGGTAGTGGGTAAAAAATGGAGGTTTCCAAAAAGAGCAGAACTACAGAATTTTTTCTTGGTTTACTTGATGGTATTTTGGGGATTTTCGCAGCTGGTATAGCATTATTTGTTGGGGTTTAGATTCTGTACAACCATCAATCTTGGATGGTTAACTGTTCTATTCTTGCGATCATTGGATTAGTTGTTGTCAAAAGCAACCCTAAATTAGGAAGCTCCTTTATGCTTATTGCGGCTATTGGTGGATTTATTTGCACTTCGGCTTTCTATATACTTCCGGGAATCCTTTTACTGATAGCAGGATTAATGGGTTTATTGAAAAAAAACAAAAAATTAACACCGGTGACATAATTATTTTTGAATAGAATCCTATCCATTGGCGATAAGTCCTTTTTTCTATTCATTCTTTAATTGCAGACTTTAATTTATCATTTTTAATAGTGTAATAACCTAACCATTTACTCCCTAGTTTCAACTATTTGTATTTTAAGTTAAAGTGACATACCATAATTAATATAAGATTTAGTATTTTAGAAGATGGGTGAAAGAAAGTATGTCAATACTTGTGGTAGATGATAATAAAGTGAATTTATTTGTAATTGAGACCATCTTAAAGCAGGCAGGATACAGGTCTATTAAGCTGGCTAAATCAGCAAATGAAATGATTCATATTTTAGAAGAAGATTTAAGTAAAAATCACGGCAGAAGCTCCTTTAATTTAATTCTTTTGGATATTATGATGCCAGAAATTGATGGAATCGAAGCCTGCAGGCGAATCACTGCAACGGAGGAATATAAAGATATACCTGTTATTTTTGTGACCGCATTAGGTGATACCCATAAACTCGCGGAAGCACTGGATGCCGGTGGATCAGATTATCTAATGAAGCCTATTAATAAGGTAGAGCTATTGGCTCGGATACGCGCTGCTCTCCGTTTAAAAGAGGAGAAAGATTGGCATAAAAATCAGGATGAAAAAATAAGCTATGAGCTTGATCTCGCTACAAAGGTGCAGAGAAGCTTGTTAAGTGAGCCCATATTAAATAATCAAATCAAAATAACGAGGTCCTATAAGCCATCCTCTAATCTCGCAGGTGATATGTATTATTGGCAGCAGATTGATCAGGATCGCTATGCCATATTTATGTTTGATATGATGGGGCATGGCATACCTGCATCATTAGTATGTATGTATATCTCCTCTATCCTTCGTGAAGCGGTACGGAATGTGGTTGATCCTGAAAAAGTCATTCTCGAATTGAATCGCTGTATGACTTTACTGGAGGAAAAAACAAAGTTAACATCCTACTACTTAACAGGTATTTATTTATTGGTAGATACGAAATCAAAGACGATTGAATATGTCAATGCCGGCCATCCACCGGGCTACCTTTATATCGATGGGAAAGACTTAATTGAAATGGGACAGCGAAATACAGCAATTGGATTTTTCGAGGAAATGCATATAAATAAAATAACTATTCCTTATACTGATAGTTTTCAGGCTTTAATATATACTGACGGTGTGGCGGAGGCTATTGATAATGATGAAACTAAAGCCTTGGCACATTTGCGAGAAATAGGAAAGTATCAATGGTCAGAAAAAGAAGCAGTGGCTCCTTTAAATGTTATCCTTCCTGAGGAGAAACAGGCAAATCAGCATGATGATATGTGTGTCATCCTTGTAAGGGGATAAAAATCAACTTTTCTAAAAAGATAAAGAACAGATTCTAATGGAGTCTGTTCTTTATCTTTTGTTTGATATAAGCATTCTCATCTGACAAAAGATCAAAATGTCCTCTTTTTGGATTGATGACAAGACCATATACAGGAATTGTTATTGCTTAATTGATGATTACGGACAACATCAACCTTTTTACACACTTGTTTTTAAATCACCAAGCTTTGAAGCCAACTATTAATGTCAATCGATAAATATATCAAGTGCTTCATCCGAAAATACCCCGTAAGAGAGAGGTAAAGAGTAGTAAATAAGCAGATATAGTATTTAGGGGAGATTAATATGTTAATGGTAAATAAAAATATAAAGGGCAAAGATTATAAGCAATAAATAGATTTACTCTCATTGATAATTTGGTAACCGACATTGAAGAACATATAATCGAAAAAAGAATACAAAAAGAATGAGAAATCACAAGACTTTCTGAAGATACAGCATACGTTTTTTATTTTAAAATGAATAATGCTACAAGACAATTTTTGAAAGAACGTTGTAATTCCCTTTTTGATTGGATTGGTCCTGAGCTACCAGAAGACTTTATGTTTTACCATAACGATAAATGTATATTAGCTGTATGCTCCCACGAAGAATACTTTACGGTGGAAAAAACCGTTTGGAAAAGTTTCTTATCGAACTAAAGGCAATAGCAGAAGATCACGGCTGTCAAAATAAAAGGATTTTTATATGCTGCTATATAGATAAAAAGGGGACCTTAAACCCGACTGACACTAAAAAACCTGTGTCAGAACAGTTTGAAGATCTCCTTTTCCTTTTATAAATCCTATTATGAATATAATTTTTTCCTATAAAGCCGCTGATTAATATCTAGTTCCATATACGTATCAGCCAACTCCATGATCTTTAGGGATTCTTTGTTACCAAGCCCCAAAAAGCCGCCAGGACTTAAACTTTCATCAAATAGTTGGAATACTTTCGCCTGCAATTCCAATGTGAAGTATATGATGACATTTCTGCAAATAATCACATGGAATTCATTAAATGATCCATCCGTCACTAAATTATGCTGGGCAAAAACTATATTTCTTGATAGGGATGGACGAAAATATGCATATTGCATATCGGTCTTATAATATTTAGAAAAAGCATCCAATCCGCCAGCCTGCAAATAATTCTTCGTATAAGATTGCATTCTTTTTAAGGGAAATGCCCCTTGGCGAGCTTTTTCAATAACTTTTTCATTCATATCCGTCGCATAAATCTTTGTTTTATCAGCCAATCCCTCTTCTTCCAACAGGATTGCCATCGAATATACTTCCTCACCGGTCGAACATCCCGCATGCCATATCCGTATTTCTGGGAGGTCCTTCAATCTAGGAACAATCTTCTTGCGAAAAGCATAAAAGAAATCTGGATCTCTAAACATGTCTGTAACATTAATCGAAAAGTCACTCAGAAGATTATTTACATACCCTTCTTCATGAATCACTCGTACTAGAAGCTCGGAAACAGTTGTCAGGTGATCCTTATTCAGTCGATTTTTTATGCGGCGAGCAATTGATGAACGCATATAACCACGGAAATCGTACCCTGTCATCCGGTAGATTGCCTCTAGCAATAAATCAATTTCTAAATTCTCGCGTTCTTCTATAGATGATGGATAACCCAACACTATGCAGCTCCCTTCTTCCTATTTCGTTAACCAAACAGACATCACTGAATATAGCTGTTCTAAATTGATTGGTTTGCTGATATAGTCTGTTGCACCAGCTTCCAAACATTTTTCTCGATCTCCCTTCATTGCTTTAGCTGTTAATGCAATGATAGGAATCGATGTAAATTCAGGATTTGCACGTATATGTCTCATCGTATCATAACCGTCGAGTTCAGGCATCATAATGTCCATAAGAATCATATCTAAATCATCTTGCTCCTTAATGATTTCAAGACATTCGATTCCATTTTGGGCAACAATGATTTGAACACCTTTACTTTCCAGGGCTTTTTGTAGAGCAAATATATTACGATGGTCATCATCCGTGATTAATACCTTTTTCCCATTAAAGACATCCAAAATTAATAATTCTTCTTCCTCAGGATCTATTACTTCTTTTTGAACAGCAATTTGCTCCATTACATCATTTGCAATTGGCAAATGAATAATGTCATCGTTCACTTTACTGTTCTTATTAGTCATTCCATCCGGCAGATTCGGCAAGTACACAGTAAATGTACTTCCCTTGCCCTCTTCACTTTCTAGAGTTACATATCCGCCAAGTAACTTTGAAAATTCTCGGCAAATCGATAATCCTAATCCAGTTCCGCCATACTTACGGGCTGTTGCTCCATCTGCTTGCTGGAAGGCCTCAAAAATAATTTGTTGTTTATCATCTGCAATACCAGGACCTGTATCGGTTACAACAATTTTCATCCAGAAGTCGGTTTCCGTAATACCATCAAGAAGTTCTTTCTCTCGAGTATTTCTCACTTTTTCCATCTTCATAGTAACCGAACCTTTTTCCGTAAACTTCACAGCGTTGGATAATAAATTCTTTAGTATTTGTTGCATTCTTTGTTCATCCGTATAAAAAATGGAAGGCAGGTCATCTTCTTTTCCAATAACCAGTTCCAGACCTTTTTGTTCTGCCTGAGGAGAAAAGACTCGTTCTAAGCTCTCAATAACCTCACAAACATTGGTTTCATTAAAGAAGACTTCCAGCTTACCAGCCTCAATTTTAGATAAATCCAAAATATCATTAATGAGTGCCATTAAATCATTACCTGATGTATGGATCACTTTTGCAAATTCTCTTTCATCCTCTGTATATTCACCAGGCTCTTTATCGGCCAGCATTTCAGATAATATTAAAATACTATTCAGAGGCGTTCTCAATTCATGAGACATATTCGCAAGAAACTCAGATTTGTATTTTGAACTTTGAAGGAGCTGTTCATTTTTAACCTCAAGCTCCTCTTTAGAAATCTCAAGTTCCCTCGATTTCTGCTCTGCTTCCTGATTGCGTTCTTCTAATTGTTCATTAATCATACGTAATTCTTCTGATTGCATCTGAAGTTCTTCAGATTGTGTTTGTAATTCTTCTGCCTGAACCTGTAATTCTTCTGTCATCGCCTGTGATTCATTTAGTAATTGTTCCACTTCCATCCGGCTCAGTACACTCTTAATAGCCATACCAAGATTATCAAGCATATGATTAATCGTTTTTAATTCTAAATCAGTAAAGCCTTTAATACTTGCAAATTCCAAAACAGCAATAACTTTATTCTCGTATAATACTGGAGCAATGACAATAGATTTGGGTTTAATTTCTCCAAGCCCTGTTGTAATAAGTTTATAATCTCCCGGAACATCATCAAGTAATACAACTTCTTTATTAGCAACCGCCTGGCCGATTACGCCTTCTCCAAAACTAAATCCATCACGTCCTCCGTCACCATAAGAAGCAGCCTTATAAAAATGGTCATCCTCAGTTTCACTTTTTAAATAAAAAGCACCCAGTTCTGCTCCCATGATTGGAGTAATTTTATTAATGAATTCATCTGCAAGCTGTCCAACTTTAAAGATACCCTGATACATCTCCGCAACTTCGGCAACTTGTGTTTGCACCCAGCTTTGATTCTCAATTTCCTGAGTATATTCTTTTTCGTTTCTACTAAATGTCTCCAATGAAGCTGACATCCTATTAAAAGCAGATGCAATTCGGCCAATTTCATCCTCTACTTTTACTTCAATCCTCGGCATAGTCGTGGTATCACTTAGATCGACATTAGTGATCACCTTTGTAATTCTATTTAATTCCCGTGAAGAGGTCATGATTACCCAATAAGCCAAAAATAACGTTAGAACAATTGTAACGATTAGAGAACTGATAATAATCGTCTGCATTTGTTCATATTTACCGTCGGCACGCACCAGTGCGTCATCCATAAGGTTTTCTTGAAAATCAACGAAATTTGCAATGACAGCAAGTACATTATCACTTGCTTTATCTTTTTCTGCCCTTACGACATCATAGTTTGATACCCCTTTTTGCATATCAGTGATTAATTGTGTTTCTAGCTTTGTATAGTTCTCATATGATGCACGGAACTCCGCCAACAAGGCCTCGCCTTTTTCCGTATTAGCAATGCTTTCTAATTTTCTAAAACGGTCTTCGATATATATATGATTTTGATCTATTGTTTCAGAGGCTGCGCTCAATTCTTCTTTACTTGGAGTACGCGAATCCTGTCCCAATAAATTAAGAGTACGCTCCGATTCCGCAAAATTTCTTTGAATATCATTAATATAACTAACCTTTTGGTAGCGATCATCCACTATTTCAAGTAAATCTTCTCTAGAGCTGCTCAATCTACCGTCAATTATGACCATCAATATAATTATAATCACTAGTATTGAGCCAAAACCCACTAAATTTTTTTGCTTAAATGTCATGTGTGTACCCCTCCCCCTGGTTCCAAACTCTCTACTATCTATTAATAAGGAGTATGATTAGAATGTTTTAAAAAACATACCAATATTATACTGCATTACCATAACAAAAAGACACTAACTCGCCCTAGTGTCTTTAAAAACAGTACATATTTACTTCTATTCATAAAACTGGAGACAATAATCTGGATAAAGACTCTTTAAACCGAATTAAAAGGGAACGATTATTATAAATTTCTGATGTAAGTTCATGGCTCTGTTTTAAATCATCTGCAAATGTATCCCTTAGGCGAACAGCTGTGTCTGCATGATATATAATTGCATTCACTTCAAAATTCAATCGAAAACTGCGTACATCTATATTGGCTGTTCCAACAGTTGCCAATCGATCATCTATCACCATAGTTTTCGCATGCAAGAACCCATTCTCATATAAAAACACCTTTGCACCAGCCTTTAATAATTCTCCAACGTATGAATAAGTGGCCCAATAAACAAATAAATGATCTGGTTTATTTGGTATCATTACTCTGACGTCCACCCCTGACATGGATGCAATCCTGATGGCGTCCAACAAACTGTCATCCGGTATAAAATAAGGCGTCTGCAGATATATATACTCTTTTGCATCCAAAATCATACGTATATAGCTTTTTTTAATTTGTTCCCTCTCAGAATCAGGCCCAGAGGTAACAATTTGAAGCCCAACCCCTTTTTCGTTGTGTTGCTTGCTATATTTAAAGTAATCTTCCGTCCATTCCATTTTATCTCCTGAAGCCTGAGCCCAATCGAGCATAAAACGAGACTGTAAATCATTCACAGCGTCTCCGATGATCCGTAAATGGGTATCTCTCCAATAACCAAACTTCGGATCAAGTCCTAAATACTCTTCACCTACATTGAATCCACCAAGATATCCTACTTTCCTGTCAATGATGACAAGCTTCCGATGGTTTCGGAAGTTGATTCTGAGATTAATAAGCGGTAATTTCCCAGGAAAGAACGCTTCTGCATTTCCGCCAGCTTCTCTTAATTTCTTTATTCGCTTTTTAGAGATTCTCCTGGAACCGGCGTCGTCATAAATCAGCCGTATCTCTACACCTTCTTTAGCCTTTTCAATCAACGCATCCAGAAGCCTGTTTCCATATGTATCGTTTTGGATAATGTAATATAAAACATGAATATGTTTTTTGGCACTAGCAATATCCTGAAATAAGGCATTGAATTTTTCCTTGCCATCTGTGAAAATTTCAACTTCATTATCATTGGTATATACAGCATGGTCTGTTTTCATATTCATTAAAATTAAATCCTTATACCTCTGTGTAATAGAAGTATTAAATGGTTCTTCCATATTTTTCATGTGCTCTTTTTGTTCAGCGATACGCTGCTCTAAGTAATCATAGCCCCGTTTATCCCATGTGAATATTTTCCTTTTACTTAAATTCTGCCCTAGAACAATATACAGAATAAAGCCTCCAATTGGAAAAAAGCTCAAAACCATTAACCACGCCCATGAAGCGCTGACATTACGCCTTTCTAAAAAGGTTATAGTAATAGCAAATATCAAATTGATTGCTATTAAAAATTGCCATACATAGCTATCAGTTATTCCCATTCATCTACAACTCCAACCGAAACATTATCTAACCTAATATAAATATTATAACGATAAAGTATTAAAAAACCTACTGAACTATATCAATTATCAAAAGGCAACCTAATTTTGAAGGTTGCCTTTCGCTTCTGAATATTTATCCAATAATATGCCAATAATCTGAGGTTATTATTCAGTTAATGGCATTAAATAACAACCTTGACTACTCCATAAAATTGTATGAATAAAAGAAGTTTAGGGAACTTATAGAATGAATACACAAAAAGAAGGGAATGTTCCTATTGCCCAGAAACAGTGATCAAATCCACGTTAACCCAGAACCAAATCCAGATGGCAGACAGGAATCCATCATAAATGATTCTAAAGCTACTAAAATGGGAGTTGTCACCGGCAGCCTGCAGCCCGGATTTAACCAAAGTCAAAACCCTTACCATGTGAGCAATAAAGATGAAACACCAGAATCAATGGAAGAATTCGAAAAATTAACCAAGGGTAGAAAGTTGGATGAGTTCTAATCTTGATGTTATGGCTTATTGGGGATATTATAAAGGAAATCCATTTAAGGAGTTCATTATAATATGTCTAAAAAAGTAAGTCTTCAAGAAGCGATTAAACAAAAACTTGCTTCTAAGCAACAATCAAATCAAGCCGGCAGCCATGTAAACGGACCTGTCAAAAAAACAAAAGAATTGCAAAGCCAACTGACAAAGAAACCAAACAACCAACGCAAACGTACAGGTGTATAACGACTCAGGGACTGCTATTGCAGTCCCTTTTTCATTATAAAACTTTACTCAAAAACAGCTTTGTTCGATTGTGCTGCGGATTTTCAAATAAACTGGTCGGTTCATTTTCTTCAACGATATATCCATCATCCATAAAAACAACCCGATCTCCCACCTCACGCGCAAATCCCATTTCGTGTGTAACAACCACCATTGTCATTCCTTCGTGCGCAAGCTCTTTCATAACCTCAAGGACCTCTCCAACCATTTCCGGATCAAGTGCTGAAGTTGGTTCATCGAATAACATGATTTCCGGCTCCATTGCCAATGCACGTGCAATGGCGACCCTTTGTTTCTGACCACCTGACAATGAATCTGGATAAGCATTTTCCTTATCTAATAGACCTACCTTTCGAAGGAGCTCCAAACAATGTTTTTTTGCTTCATCATCAGGAACCTTTTTCACCTTGGTAGGTGCCAGCATTAGATTTTCCAGTACCGTTTTATGAGGAAACAAATTGAAATGTTGAAATACCATTCCTGTTTTGGTTCGTACCTTATTAATATCAATTTTTTTATCGGCAAGATCTACTCCATTTATAATGACATGTCCGTCCGTTATTTGCTCCAGTAAATTTAAACAACGAAGAAAGGTGGATTTCCCTGAACCAGAGGGACCTATCACTACTACAACTTCCTGAGGTTCAATCCTAATAGATATATCTTTTAATACCTCATTGGATCCAAAGTTTTTTTTCAAATTCCTAACATCTATCATTTTGTCTCCATCCTTCTTTCCAATCGATTTAATAACAAGCTAAGAGAAAGCGTAAGGATGAGATAAATCACAGCGGATGTTAAATAAGGCTCCCACACCCGATAATATTCAGTCGCCATAGCTCTACCCCAATACGTTAATTCTGGAGCTGCGATAACAGCGGCTATAGATGACTCCTTAATCAATACAATAAACTCATTACCCAGAGGCGGAATAATGCGCTTAAATGCTTGTGGTAAAATAACGTACCTCATAGCCTGTCCATGAGACATCCCAAGCGACCTGGCTCCCTCCATTTGTCCCGAATCAATCGACTGAATGCCTCCTCGAAATATCTCAGCTATGTATGCAGCTGAATTTAATGAGAGGGCAAGAATAGTTGCGAGTATGGCATTTGTCTCTCCTGTCAATGCTGGTACAACACCAAAGTGAACTAATAGGAGTTGGACAAATATTGGAGTCCCACGAAAAAAAGCAATATAGCAATTTAGGGGAATAGATAACCATTTCCTTTTGGTCAATCTACCAAGACCGATTAATAACCCAAGAATCGAACCTATTAAAATACCAGCTATTGAGAGTCCAATTGTATATAGTGTTCCTTTCATTAACAATGGAGCATAAATTTCAATAATATCCCACCTGAAATCCACATCTGTTCCCCCTTAGACAAAGATTGCGTAGCACAGCAACACCTGTGATACGCAGTCCTCTCACACCTTTATTATTTCGATTGCTGAGCTTTTAATGTTTCAAGATCTGGATCGACTCCAAACCATTTTTTATAGATCTCAGTATATGTTCCATTTTCTATAATTGCTTTTAAAGCTTTATCCACGGTAGCCCTATCTTTACTGTCCTTCGGAAACATTAAGCCATAGTATTCATTGTCAAATGCATTTGGGTCTTTAACTACCACAAACTTATCCTTAGGATTATTTTTTGCGTATTCCTCGACAACTCCATTATCAGCTACAACAGCTTTTGCACCGCCTTTTTTCATATCCATAATCGCCAGTACAGTTGTTTCAAACTTCTTGATGTCTTTATTATTTTTGCCTACTACCTTTTCAACCGCAAATTGACCTGTCGTACCAGCCTGAACAGCAATTTTCTTCCCTTTTAAATCCTGTGCAGATTTAATATCGCTGCCTTCCGGGACAAGAATTTTATTGGTTGATAAAAAATATGGAACAGAGAAATCATATGTTTTTTTCCGTTCATCATTTATTGAGATCGCTGACATCCCAAACGCTGCCCTTTTGTTTTTAATCTCGACAAATAATGGATCCCATCCTACATGTTCAATATTCACTTTAAAACCGGCTTCCTTCGCCACAGCATTCACAATATCAACGTCAAAACCAACCAATTTACCTTCCTTCTGGAATTCAAATGGTGAATATGCCGCATCAGTCACGACTCTCAACGTCTTATCTGTACCGCCTTCACCGCCGGCACTCTCTTCCTCTTTCGAACCGCAAGCTGCAATGACAGTAATAATAGCTATCATAATAAACATAAATAATGATTTCTTTTTCAAAATGACGCCCCCTCTTGTTTTATATTTTAAATATTCAGAAAAGTCTATGAATAACATTATAAGGTTGCTTACAAGAATACGCAATTTAATTTTGATTTTTTTGTATTTTATGACACTAAAAGTCAAAACTACAAATTCCTTTAAAATAAACCATGTTTTTCTTCCAAAAATAGTAATTAATTAATTGTGTTTTTCTCATAATACACGCAAAATATTGAATATAGAATGGTAAAGAAAAGAGGTCATTATGGAAACTAAATCAAAAGCCTTATATGATTATTTGATTACTCATTCAGATGAAATAATTGAAGATTGGTATTCACTAATGCCGAAGAGTACTGAAGCAGATTATTCTCTTAACGGATCTATCCATACAATTAATGCATTAAAGAAGCAGTTTAAAGAATATTTGTTTTTAATAGCAAACAGCTTGTTTCAATCAGAAGAAGAGAGAGATTATATAATAAAAGAACGCACATTATCTATTGCAGAGGTACGCCTTGAATCCGGTACACCTCTAAGTAATTCTATTAATGCTGCCGGGCTTTTAAGAAGAGTTATATGGAAGTACACCCAAAAATTTATCGATATTACCAGCTTGGATATTACCTTTAAAGATATTTTTTTCTGGGAGGAAAAGTTTAATTCTACAATAGATCAACTTACACATAGCTATACAGAAAACTATACAAACATATTGATAAAGCGAATCCACTCACAATCCAACCTAATCAATGAGTTAAGTTCTCCTGTGATTAAATTGACTGAAAATATCGGATTACTGCCGATAGTGGGTGATATTGATTCCACCAGAGCCAGAGCTATAAACGAAAGTACCCTTCAGCAAAGTGCAGACAATCAAATCTCCAAATTAATTATTGATTTATCAGGGGTTTTTATCGTTGATACTTTGGTAGCACACCGCCTTTTTCAAATGATAGAAGCACTCAAATTAATCGGTGTAGAGGTAATCATGACAGGAATTCGTGCCGAGGTGGCACAAACAAGCATACAGCTTGGAATTGATTTTTCATGTATCCAAACAGAAAGCAGCGTAAATCAGGCATTTACTAAATTAGGTATTATAATTAAAGAACAATAATTTTTCATCATCGATGATGAAAAATTCACCAAATTAATATATTAGAATATTAAACAGCGGTTATCACTTTATTATTATGATAATCGCTGTTTGTTTTCTCAGGTTATGTGGTGCCAACTATTTACCAGACATTTGATTAAAACTAAACTTATTATGGGTATAGTTGTGAATACATTGATTATACATTTGGGGGATGCTCTATGTGGTTTAATAAACCTTTTTATAAATATGCAACCGGCACTATTTTAATACTAATCATTATCTATTTATTAGGGAAGATTGATTACTTTATATGGCCTTTTCAAAAACTGATTATAACCATCTTTTTTCCGATTTTAATAGCTGGGCTTTTATATTATATATTGAGGCCGGTCGTTCATTTTTTGAGTAAGTATATGCCGATTACTATCAGTATACTTCTCATTTATGCAGTAATCGGCGGAATGGGTTATGCTACTGTCCATTTCTTGGGGCCCGTCATTGTTTCTCAGAGCGAAGAACTCATCGATAAAATACCGGACAGAATAGAAACAATCACATCCCAGTCAAAGGAAATTATAAATGAGAATGCCGCCTCAACCTATTTTTCCGTAGACAAGCTCACTCAATACGGGAAAGAATATGCGGATAGTTTTCCTAAAGTATTATCCGATCATGCTGTAACCATATTTTCGACAGTTACGAGCATAGTCACTGTACTTTTAATTGTTCCCTTTATTGTTTTTTATTTTCTTAAGGATGGGCATAAACTCAGACCCTTTTTATTAAAGCATATCCCTGCTAATGTAGAGGACGAGGGCAACAGAATTTTAATGGATGTTGATAAAACCTTATCCACTTATATCGTCGGTCAATTTATCGTTGCAATAGTCGATGGCATCCTTATGTATATTGGATATCTAATTATTGGGCTTGAGAACGCATTAATTTTAGCTATTTTTGCAACTTTACTGACCGTTGTACCTTTCCTTGGACCGTTCCTTGGAACCATCCCTGCGATTATATCAGGTCTATTAATCAGCCCATTTACAGCCTTTAAAGTTCTGATATTATTAGTCATTGTCCAGCAGCTTGAGGGTCATCTCGTTACACCTCAGGTAATGGGAAAACGTCTGGATATCCACCCGCTGACGGTCATATTATTGCTGCTTGTAGCGGGTTCCTTATACGGATTTATAGGAATTCTCATAGCTATACCTACTTATTCAGTAGTAAAGGTTATTGTTAAAAATTTCATTAAATTCTATAAACTGCGAACATCTTAAAGCTCCTAAACTTCACATAAAAAAGGTGATTCAGGATGGCTTAACCACCATCCTGAATCACCTTTTTTTACCTTGAAATAGTTTGAACTTCTTTTTGGCCAATTAAAATCCATTCGTATTGTCGTAATCGCAATTCGTATAGCTTTAATGGGTCACGATACAATTCTGGCTGAGAACGCATCTTCTCAAGTACGCCATTATGTTCAGCAATTTTCTCATTCGTATCTGACATTGCACCATTCATTACTTCTGTCGGATCTGCAAAGAACATTGAAACATCTCGAGTAATCGATTTTTCAAACATATCAAATTGCAGCAGGAATTTATCTGCAATCAATTGAGCAACCTCTGTATAATCCTGTGTTTCAATCAACGTTGTATATTTATTGTACATAACACTTTTATTCGCAATCGATCCGAATAACATGCCTGCACTCTTCAATAATAATTGTTGCGGTGTGTGGCGAAGCAGTATATTAATGGTCTCCATTTGTACACCGCTCGTCATTCGGTTTGCATCCCTGCGCCAGTCATCCAGCACTCTGAAATCACATTCCATTTTCATTCGTTCTTCCTGATAAATGGCATTGAAGCCTTCAGCCATTTCTTTTAAATAAGCCTGACTCTCTTTTAACTCTACTTCCGCTTCGGTAATCCAATCCTTTAAGGAATAAAAATACTTAGGCAAAATCGTATTCTCCAGGTATTCCTGAATCCGTACATTCATTTTCTCATTTAAGTCTATATGAATCTTGCGGAAATCACTGTCCTCTGTAATTAAATCTTTGCTGGCTCGGAGAATTTTAGGTACCGCCGCCTCCACATCAAGGCGAATGGCTTCCTTCCTTTGTTTAAACGTCTTACGCAACAATACTGCTTTTTCTTTCTCCAAATCCTCCATCTGATTCTTCGCACCATTTAGTTTTGCTAAAAGGTCCTCATTCCAATGAATGGATTCAATCAAGCTTTCTTCCCTTTCCAATCGTTGGTCCAGCAAGCTTGATATAGTCTCACGTACAAAGTGAAGCAGCTTAGCAGTACGAGCGCTTTCCTTATATTTGCTTGTTAGATTCATTTTAATAAATTCAGCAAAATCTGAAAGCTGCCTATTGCTTCTATAATGAGCAGAATGAGCAAAAATTGTAGCATTTGGCAGGTAAGGACTGATTCTGGACCAAGCTTCATCCACTATACGAATAGCCTCCTGATCATTGTGAACAAGATCCATTTTATTTAATAAGAAATGAATTGGCAGATCTGGCACTTGTTCATGAAGGGCCATAACAATTTCGCGTTCTTTGTTTGTAAATGGATCATTTACATCTAATACAAGTAAAAGACCATCTGCCATATTCAAATAACGGCGTACTTCCTGGATTTTATTATTTGCAATACTGAATCCGGGAGTATCGATGATTGCTATTTGATTTTCGGCCAAGAATTGACTCGGAAGATGGTATTCAATGATACTTGGCTTGTTATCAACAAAGTTTCTGTTTGAAACCTTATCTTCAAGTTCCTCTAAATTTAGTGGATTAATCGAAGAGTCTGTCACTTCCATTATGCTTTCTTCTTCGGCATTTTTAAACATGATAGCCGATGAAGTTGGTTTATCAAATAACTCTTCTCCTAAAATAGAATGAATTAAGGCAGATTTACCGCTACCGCTAGTTCCGGCAATCATAATATGCTGTACATTTACATCTAATAATTCATCAATAATCCATTTTTGTCTTTCGCTGACAGATAAATTATTTTGATTTGCCCATTGATCAATTTCCTCAAATAATCGAACGCTATCCTCCAAGCCATTCCGGTTATTTTCAGCCTGCATTAATACTCTCTCTGCATGATCAATATCTATTTGACCTATCATACCAGGAAAATTATCGTTCCATGCCAATATAGCAGAAGAAGCTAAAAGAGCATGCTTCCTATCTGTTATGCGAATCCAGTTACGTAATAAACTTGGTAATAAGCCCTTTAATGTTTTTAATAATTTATGTCCATTAATTAACTCGAAGTAACCCTCTTTAAATAAGAAAGATAAATCTGACCATGGTTCGGGATGAACAAGTTCCAGATCCTGCAGTAAATCATTAAATCCCTGAACCCATTGCAAATATGCCGGTTCGCCCTTATAGCTGTTCCAAAGAGATACTGCAAGTTGTTCAAATTGACCGCTATCTATGGAATAGAGTTTATGTAATACTTGGTAAAAATAGCCAGGTTCCATATTTTTCGTTACACCCTGATCAATATAGGACTGCAGAACATCATACCAAAGCAATGACTCCGTACGGATGGATTCATTTACTGCAAGTTCAACTGCACTATTCCAATCACGTTGCTCTTCAAAGAATGAACGTGCTATTTCTGTTACTTGAGAGTCATCTGGATTCAACTTAACTACCTTTTTAATCGTTTTATCAGCCAGTTCAGTTTTATCCAATTTCGTATATAGAGCAAATAATTGCAATCCAACTTCGGTATTCAATATAATCGAGTCTGATTCGATAGATTTATATAGCTCTTCAGCGTTTTTATACATAGCCATTGCAAAGTAAGCATCCGCCATATTCTTTATAGCCCAAGGCGCCAGGTCATTGCTAACCTTTTCCCATTTAAAAATGGATGTCTCATAGTCTTTATAATGGAAATAAAGCTCTCCCTGAGCAAATCTAAGCGTTGATAGCTCAGGCAATTCCTTTTGTTGTTCTGCCAAAAATTCTTCACTTATTATAAGCAACGGATTCGCCGCATTATCGTTTGTTAATAAGGTTTTATATAAGGACTTTTCAATCAAGTTATTTTCATTATTCATCATACGACCCCTCCCTGGTTCTCTCACACAAATTTGTTCAATAGAATAGTTTATAACTTATATAGTGTAATAAAATTTGATTGCAAAACGGTTTCGGTAAAGTTTCATCTTCAATACAATATGATAGCAAAATGGAACATTTGTCATATTTGAAATAAATATATTAATAGATTATATCCTATACCCTCAGAAAATTAACTAAAACAATTCGTGTTTTTTATTTTTCTCCAATTAATTATACCAGTATATCGTTATCTTAATCACGATTCATTTCACCTTACAATAGAATAAGCCCATGATTATGAAAATCACAGGCTTACTTTTTGGTTAGTTATTTCCACCAATTATCGTGAATGGATGCAGGCATTTGACGTTTGTGTTCTGTTTTTAAATATTGTTTTTCAATTTTTAATGCAGCTTCAGCATCGACTTTACGGCCTTCCAAATAGTCGTCAATCGTATCATATTTTAAGCCAAGCTCTGTTTCATCAGCTTGCTGCGGTTTATTATCCAGCAAATCGGCAGTCGGCTCTTTCATATAAAGTCTTTCCTCAGCTCCCAATTCTTTAAGCAATTCTCTGCCCTGGCGCTTAGAGAGACCCGATAAAGGAAGAACATCAGCTCCGCCGTCTCCATATTTTGTATAAAAACCTGTCACTGCCTCAGCAGCATGGTCTGTACCTATTACCAGAAGTCCATTTTGTCCACCAATGGCATATTGCGCAATCATACGAAGCCTTGCTTTCACATTCCCTTTATTAAAATCGGTTAATGCTTCATTAGTTGCTTCTTTGTATTGATCTGTAATGACATCGACAGTAGACTTGACATTAAAAGTAATACTTTCATCTGGTTTAATAAATTGCAGAGCACGCTGAGCATCATCTTCATCTTGCTGTACTCCATATGGAAGTCTGACAGCAATAAATTTAGCCGCAACCCCTTCCTCACGCAGTTCTTCCACAGCCATCTGAGCCAGACGTCCTGCCAATGTAGAATCCTGACCGCCACTGATTCCTAGAACAAATCCTTTTGCTCCGCTCTTCTTTAAGTAACTTTTTAGGAACCCAACTCTGTCTTTGATTTCTTCTTTAGGGTTTATTTCCGGTTTAACATGTAATGCTTCAATAATAACTGATTGTAAGCTCATTCCCATTCCTCCTTCAAACACCTATACTATTATTTTCCTTAAATGTTCTCTTTCTAACCTTTTATCATTAAATATATTTTACTCTTATATATAAATTTTTAAATAGCTCATTTAATTAAGAGTGTTATTTTTCATTCTAATACAACACTAATTGGTTCATTATGTAAAAGTTTGTGAATGAACGAACAATATCACGTTTGTAAAGTTGTTTTTAGTATTAACTTAAAAGGTTCACATATTTTTGTACAAAAAAAGAAACACAGGGATAATGCACCACATTATCAAGCATATGGTATATAAATAAGGTATAGAAAGTTACTGGAACTAAAAACCGCGGATTAGAGCCAGTTAAATCCATATGGGAGTGATTTAAAATGATGAATTGGTTACGAACTAATAAATATGCCTCCGGACTATTATTGATTATAAGACTGTATCTTGGTTATGAATGGATGATTCATGGATTTGAGAAAATTAAAGGCGGAGCATTTGATGCATCCGGATTCCTTGGAAATATTGTTGCTAATCCTGTAACTGGGCCAGACGGAGGGGCACTGTATCCGATTTATGGTTCATTCATTGAAAAATTTGCGATTCCTAACGTAGGGTTAATCAACATCTTAATTCCATGGGGAGAATTTCTAGTTGGGCTTGGGTTACTGCTTGGTGTCTTAACAACTACAGCTGCCTTCTTTGGATTATTAATGAATTTTATGTTTTTATTTGGCGGAACAGTATCTACTAACCCGCTCTACATCATACTGGGAATGGTTATTCTTGTAGCAGGTGCAAATGCCGGCCGATTCGGTGGAGACTATTACGTTCTTCCCTGGATTCGTAAAACTATCTTCAAAAAGGATGACATAAAACCAATCAATACAAAAAAATTAACTCCAAGTCGTTAAACTAACGATTAAATAAGAGACGACGCCGAGATTTCTCTCGGCGTCTTTTATTGATTTATGCCAGTCGATCATAACTATACGATGATGTTTCGAACATGATGCAACTACAATTCTTTGTTGACTAGGCATCTTATTATGCTTATGATTATTTGGTGTCTTCGGAAATACTAAACGTGGTTCGTAACCATCCCACGATAAAAAACTAAGGGAGAGAAAAAAATGAATATTAGAACGCTTGCTGTAAATGGAGTTTTGGCAGCCTTATATATTGCTGTCACTATAATCGTACAGCCAATCGCATTTTCGAACATTCAGTTTCGAGTACCTGAAATGTTCAATCACTTGATTGTATTTAATAAAAAATACATGTATGGGATTGTGATAGGAGTATTTATCTCTAACCTCTTTTTCTCATCAATGGGTGCATATGATTTAATATTTGGTGTTGGCCAATCCATACTAGCATTAACAATCACCATTCTAACCTTCCGATTTGTCCGCAATATTTGGGCAAGGATGGCTATTAATACATTCGTTTTTACTTTTACCATGTTCTTAATTGCTATAGAGTTAAATATTGTTTTGAAACTTCCTTTCTGGTTTGCATGGGCAACAACCGCAGCTGGAGAATTAGCAGTCATGACAATTGGTGCTCCAATTATGTATGCTCTCAATAAACGTATTAATTTCTCAAAATTAATCTGACTTAATAATCCAAGCTTGGTCCTTTATCGGATCAGGCTTTTTATTATGTAAAAATATTCCCTGAACATTTCAAAATCCTGCCACAAAAAAAATGCTTAATATGTAGTAAAGTAGGGTACATTTGAATTATAGAATATAGAAGGAGTGGATTATAGAATGGAAAAAAAATTAAAAGAATTAATAGATGGTTTAAATGAAGATCTAGCAAACGAATATGCTGCATCAATCATGTATTCTAGCTATGCGGCAATGGTTTCTGGTTTATACAGACAAACACTGAAACCTTTCTTTGAAGGTGAAATAGCCGATGAACAGGGACATGCTTTATATCTTGCAGAAAAAATCAGTACATTGGGTGGAACACCAACTGTAACACCAGCAGAAGTTAAACAAACCACTGATGTTAAGGTAATGCTTGAATCTGCCTATCAGGCAGAAAAAGATACAATAGATCGCTACGAAACACGCAAGAAACAAGCTGAGGAATTAGGCTTAACTGAATTAGTTGTCAAACTAGAAGATCTTATCTCCGATGAAACAGGCCATATGGAAGAGATTGGCCGCATTCTTAGTGACTCCAGATTTGATTAATTCTTAACAATCTGCAACATGTTTAACACAGGGATTGAACCGTGATTCTGACAAGCAGAATTACGGTTCTTTTTATAGCTATTACTTCGGTAATGGGATTTCAAATTCTGTCTTTTTACCATTAAATAAATCTTTACCTTCACTGTTTAGGAATGGCCCAAACTCCAATTTTAAATTTCGTGTAATTAAGAACAAATCCTTGTCTATTAAAAAGACATGAAGCTTTTCACTAGATGTTCCGGCAGCAATTTCTCCTTGTTGGCTCGGCTCCAGATTTGTTTCTGGCAGATAGGTTATTTGATTATCGTTCCCTCTTAAAAAAGAACGAATGGATTTAAATATTAATGGTTGTTTGAAATTGTTCACAAGCTTTATTTTCATGGTAAGTATGATACGGTCTCTTTCATTTAAATTTTTGAACTTTGATTTAGTTTCCTCTGATGGGGTTATCTCAGCATACTGTATACCTTCTAACGTAATGATTACGTCCTCAATATTTTTAGTGTCATACATTTTTAAATTTTCATATAGTATCTTTTTCACACCCATATTGCCAGAAGTAAATCGATCTTGATACACCTCAGAGGATACAGATGGCTCTTCTCCTTTTGATGCCACGCCATTTTTTGTTTCTTTATCTTCGGTACCTTCTTTATTATCCGTACTTACATCTTCTGTAGTTTGATTCTTTTTATTATCCTTATTTATCGTCTCTTCTTTTTCGCTTCCACATGCTGATACTCCTATAATAAGACATGCCAAAAATATAAACCTCAGTCCCTTTTGCACGATTCAACCTCCAATACTTTTTATTGTAAAATTGTAGTTAATCTATACATTTGCTTATGTCTTAATATTCTAAGCATAAACGCCCTTTTCCTATCTATCCCACATAATTGTTTTAACAGTGCAGTCGAAACAAAATAAAAAAGGATTGTCCGAGACAATCCTTATACTTTCTAGTCAATTATTACTTCGTAAAAATTTTCGTTACCAAAAGACCTGCCACAAAAGTTATACAACATAGCAGTATAGTACCTATTCCTGTTGGCAATCCAGGAACGATTACAAATATAGATCCAATAATCAACCCCATTATGACTGCAAACGTCATATGTGGATATGCCCTCAGTAAAAAGCTAATTGCTTTACTGCTCACAATAAAGCCAACCACTGCTCCAGCCCCTACAAGTATAATAATTGTAAAGTTTAAATCTGATAAAGCAGAAATAACAGTTGAATAAACACCGAGCAACAATAATATAAACGAGCCACTAATACCTGGAAGCAGCATAGCCATACTTGCAAGCCAGCCGGAAAAGAATAATCCAAGCCCAGATAAAAGCGTTACATCAGATATAACAACAGATTCATTCGGCTTCAGGAAACCTAGTGCTGCCATCATGATCGCGACCAAAACGACAACCACAAAATGCTTTCCTGTAAAGTGTTTTTTCACCTCTGCCTGTCTTATAATAAATGGCAGTACACCGATGATTAACCCTACAAAAAAGAATTGTGTCGGTTCATGATGATGCTCCAGCAAATAATCAATCAATCGGCTAAACGTCAGTATAGTAAACCCCATACCGATTGCGAGTGGCAATAAAAAGCCCAGATACCTTCTCCAATCACGGCTAAAAAAGCCACTGATTGATAATAATAAGCGATCATAAATACCTAATATAAACGCTATGGTTCCTCCACTTACACCGGGAATTAAATCACTGATTCCCATTAACATACCACGATATATGTTTTTCCATTCCATTATCTTCAGTCCTTATTTTTTTATTTCACTATAATAGTTTACAAAATAAGAACTAGTAAAAACAATGGCACATAATACAAATTTAATGATGCTTCTTTACTTCACTATAATAGATATAAAACATATCAATATAGCAATATAGCAATATCAAATAATGTCACATTTATACTTACTCTTATTACAATAACAACCATGCTAGAACTGCATGCTTTGCGAGAATGTCATCACCTTAACGACGAACCTGGAGTAATACCTTTCCTATTGTCTTCCTCGATTGTAGCAACTCATGTACCTTCGCTGCTTCCTCAATCGGATGGACTTCACCTATTATTAATTTTAATTTTCCCTCTTCTAAGAAAGAAAAAAGATCACGCATGCTCGGCAACAGCAATTCTGGTTTTTTCATAATTTGTGGAAGAAAGAATCCAATGACCGACTGGTTTCTCGCCATTAAGGATGAGGGGTGCATTACGGCCTGTTCTCCGCTTGCGACACCATATATCACTAATCTTCCGAACGTAGCTAAACATTTCAGTGTATCTTTAAAGACGTTTCCACCTGCCATTTCGAGCGCAACATTGACTCCACGGCCGTTTGTCGCTTCCAGCACGTCTTTATACCAGCCTTCTTTTGTATAGTTGATACAAACATCAGCTCCCAGAGAACGTGCAAGCTCCAGCTTTTCTTCTGTGCTGGCAGTTGCAATTACCTTACCGGCGCCCATTAATTTAGCCAATTGGACTGCTAAAGTCCCAACTCCTCCAGCTGCCGCATGAACGAGAACGGTTTCACCCTCTTGCAACTGCCCCATTGTTTTTAAAATATGGTAGGCACTCAACCCTTGTAGCGGGAGGGAGACCGCTTCTTTTAAATCCAGTTCTCCTTTCAGGAGGATCACGGACCGAGCGTCTGCAACAGCATACTCAGCATATCCTCCAGATTCAATCAGCGTGACCACTCTTGCTCCAATATTTACGTTCGTCACTTCTGAGCCAGTTTCGACTACAATCCCGGCAACTTCTGCTCCTGGCACAAAAGGGAGCTTGGTTGGTACAACATATTGGCCTTCGCGTCTGGCAGTATCTGCATAATTCACACCAACTACATGTATTTCAATTAATACTTCATGTGAACCAGGTTTCGGCCTATCTAATTCGACCATTTTTAATACTTCTGGTCCTCCGTACTCAGTAAATTGAATGGCTTTCATAATACATACTCCCTTTCTCTTATTTGCCGGTAAACTGCGGCTTTCTTTTTTCTTTAAATGCAGATACACCTTCTTGATGATCCTCCGTGGCTATCATCATCGTTTGAGTGATGCGTTCTCTCTCCAGGACATCTTCGATAGTGGCCGTAAAAGAATAATCAATCAGTTTTTTCATTTGCCCATATGCTTTTCCTGGACCATAGGATAGCATAGTCGCATATTGAATCGCTTCATCACGCAAAGCTTCTAAAGGTACAAGTTTATTAATAACCCCAAGTTCATATAAACGTTCTGCTGGTATCGGTTCAGCTGAAAAGAAAAATTGTTTTGCTAAGTGCGGACCAACTAAGCGTGGAAGGAAATAGGAACCTCCTGCATCCGAAATAAGGCCAACCTTTGAAAAACTTAAAGCGAACTTACTCCCCTCAGCGGCCACAATCAAATCACAGGCAAGCGCCAAATTAAAACCAGCCCCTGCCGCAAAACCATGTACCGCAGCAATAATAGGAGTTTCAATCTCCTTCATCGTTAAAATACATTCATTTATGACTCCTAAATACTCGTAGGTAGTAGCTGCTGATTTGGTTCCCATCGTTTTTACATCTCCGCCGGCACTAAACGCCCGGCCTGCTCCGTTTAAAATAATCACTTTCACATTAGGATTTTTATCAGCTTTTTTTAATTCACTAATTAGTCCTGTTATCATTTCCGGACTAAAAGCATTCAAGCTTTCAGGTCTATTTAATGTTAATACTAAAACTGAACCTATCTCTTTTATTAATAAGTGTTCCATCATCCATCTCCCTTTCTCTTTTACGTAATCATCCATCCCCCATCGACCAGTACATCTGTACCAGTCATGTATGAAGCTTCACTCGATGCTAAAAAGGCAATAACATTGGCTATTTCCTCACTGGTTCCTACTCTTTTCAATGCTGTGTTGCGTTCAATTGATTTAACAAACCTTTCATTCGTTAAAGACCATTCTGTCAACGGTGTTTCAACAAATCCAGGTGATACGGAGTTTGCACGGATACCATATGGGGCCATTTCAAAAGCAAGTGCCTTCGTAAAATTCAACACAGCTGCTTTTGCAGAACTATAATGAGGTATATGAGCAGCAGCCTTATGGCCAGATAGACTCGCTATATTGACAAATGCCCTATTACCTCCACGGTTAGCGTGCTCCATCATAAACTTTCCAAGTATTTTTGAAACTAAAAACACACTCTTCAAATTCACTTCCTGAACGATATCCCAAGCCTCTACGGCCGTATCCATTATTTTTGATTGCACTGAACCACCTGCATTATTGATGACCACATGCAAGTCCATAAAATGATCCTCAATAAAATCTAACAACGCGGTTACTTCCTCTTCTTTCGTAACGTCGGCCGCAAAACAGGTTGCCTGGATATGATGGCTTTGATTATTAATTTCATCAACAACACTTTCAAGCTTTTCTAAGGTTCTTCCAACTAGAATGACATTTGCTCCTTCTTTAGCCAAACGCAGAGCTGTAGCCTTTCCTATCCCGCTGCCACCGCCAGTGATCACGGCAACTTGCTCATGAAATCGCATCCTATACCTCCTTTTTTACCGTTAATATAACGCGATTATTTTTAAACACAGGAACAATCTCATAACATCCACTTGTACTTGATAACAGAAGATCTTCCTTTAATCCGTATTTGGTTAATAGCAATCCAACTCTGGATGCCGCCAGAACTGAGTATGAATTAGATGAATGGCTGTCATAAAAAGCCAATGCAGCTTTTCCAGCGTCATTCAGCTCAATCCCTTGATTGGTTCTGCAGGTTATATTTGCAATTAAATGGCCGGCACCATAGAAATCCTCTAGGCTGAATTCTCCTGAATTTCCTGAACAAATCACGACAATAGTTTCATCCTTGCTATCATTCAGTATCGCCTGTGCCACGGCAGCATTATTAAGCAAGGAGGATATATACACTAGATTTGCATATGCCGCTTTATGTAGAGCCACTGTGCCGTTAGTAGTTGAAAGAATCAAGGTTTTACCATGGATACGCGTGCTAATTTTAACCGGTCCTGGATAAAAAAATCCATCGATTGGTTCTGCATGTAATTCCCCAGCCATCAAGGCTTGTCCGTTCTCAAATTGTCTGCTTACTTTAATAGCTTCGTCCTGATTTAGAACGGGAATAACCTCTGTTGCTCCATTCTGCAAAGCTGTTACAATCGTGGTTGTGGCCAGGAGAATATCTAGTACAACAGCTATCTTGTTGCCTGAGGCCAGTTTTTCTGGTGATATATCTTCCTTGGTCAGCAAGACATGAACTTTCAGCATCTTATTGATTCCTTGTAAGTAAATAAGCATGCTCAATCAATGTTTTTACATACTTATCAAAGCTGGCAAATCTCGGATCCTTTGTTTGGCCATTATGATAACGATAGTAGATTTGCTGACAAATCCCCGCTAATTTGAAATAGGCAAATGTTAAATAGAAATTCATATTGGAGACATCACGGCCGCTTTGTCTTGCATATTCTGAAATAAATTGTTCCCTTGTATAAAATCCATCTCGAATCGTAACAGATGGCTTCCCCAGTCCTTTCTTCAATACTTCAGAATCGTCCCCCTCTGCCCAATAGCTCATAGCTACTCCAAGATCTGCGAGCGGATCCCCGACCGTCGTCATTTCCCAATCAAATAGACCGACCATTTCCGTCCCATCCTCATTAAACATCGCATTGTTCAATTTATAGTCATAATGAATAATTGAAGCATCACATGAAGCTGGAATGTGGTCTACTAACCATTTCTCTAATTCTTGTATATGTGGAATATCATCTGTTTTTGCTCGTTCATAACGTGCTATCCATCCATTTGTCTGTCTTTCCATAAAGCCATCAGGCTTACTGATTTCCTTCAATCTAGTCTCCTGATAGGAAATGCTATGAAGCTGAACAAGCCGTGCTACCATTTCCTTTGATAAATTTTGAAAGAGTTCACGGGAAGGTTTAATGCCTTCAGGAACAGAAGTATCAAATATAAAACCTTGCTTTCGTTCCATAATAAAAAACGGACTCCCAACAACATGCTCATCATCTGAGTAAAGGATTGGTTTTGGAGCCGGACTGAAAAGAGGATATACTTCTGAGAGGATGCTGTATTCCCTTTGCATATCATGGGCTTTTGGAGCTACAGGCCCTAGCGGCGGTTTCCTTAAAACAGCTTCCCATGTGCCTATTTTCAATTGATAGGTTAAATTTGAATGACCTGCCGAGAATTGTTCAATTTCCAGGTTTCCTTCTGGCAAATCGCTAATCTTACTCCGCAGAAATGATTCAAGTACATGCTGGTGCAATTCTTCTCCACTTCGTACGGGAATCGTATCTTTACTAACTCCTTGGTTCATGTCTATCTCACCTCTTTCAAAAATCGGACTCATTAAACAGCTTCGACCAGCCTCAACAGTTTCTCTTTTAGCATTTCAGGAATCGGTTCACTTTCCTGTTTGTCAAAATTAAACTGAACAAGGATGGCAGTCCCTTTGGCAATTGGGTTACCGGTTTGGGCACAGTAAATATCATGTTCAAGCTGAAAGCTCTTTGTCCCCACTCTGGATACAGTCGTGTTAATTTTTAATATTTGATCAAAATAGGCTTGAGAGAGGAAATCACATTTAGTCGAGGCCAAAATGAATGACCAATTTCTTATTTTTAAATCCAGTTCCATTTCCTTCAAAAAATGAAGACGAGCTTCCTCCAAATAGATGAAATAACTTGTATTATTCACATGACCAAGTGCATCTGTTTCCGAAAAACGGACGGTTACCATTGATTCCATAGCGGCCTCCTTTTACCCATTTACAGTATCCATGCTATATTTATACCCTGCTGTATGCCTCGGAGGATATTCGTAATCTATACACCGACCAGCTCCAATTAAGCAATTTTATTCAAAAAAAAGGGAGTCGTGATTTCCTACTCCCCTTTTTCAATTCCTTTCATGATCATCTCTACAAACATGTCTGCTAATTCATGTTCAGAAATAACTCCTTCAGGGTTAAACCACTGATAGCTCTAGTTCAAAATTCCAAGAATACCAAATGTAACAATGGTAGGATTTAAATCTGAACGTAGCTCTCCTGTCTTCATTCCCTGCTTAATTAAATCTTCAATATTAAATCGAAATTGATCACGCTTTGGCAAAATCTCTTCCAGCTTATCATCGGATAATAGTTTCATTTCCCGGAAGAACACCTTTGCACTTAAACCTTGGGTTCGAATATCACTCACTAGTAAATACGCTATATCGTGTATTTTTTGTCTACAGGTTTTCCTCAAGGTATTTAGGATCGCTTCCTGTCTTTCAATTAATCCATTAATATAATCGAGATGAATATTCATCAATAATTCTTCTTTACTTGCAAAATAGTAATAAAAGGTTCCCTTTGTAACTCCCAAAGAATCAACAATATCCTGTATGGATGTTTCTGCAAAACCCTTTTGTTCAAATAAAGAAATGCTGGTGTTCTTAATTTTTTGTTTCATCATCAAGACCCCAGTTCGTGTGTATTCATGTCACCCTTACTTTGTTTTGACTTCTTCCCTCAGAGCCCGGCGAAGTATTTTTCCAACATTTGTTTTTGGTAATTCATCACGGAATTCTACTATTGTCGGCACTCGATAGGCCGCCATATTATTTTTACAGTATTCTATAATCTCTTTATCCGTAGCTGACTCATTCGCTTTTAATACTAAAATTGCTTTGACTGTTTCTCCGCGATACTCATCCGGAACTCCAATTACAACAGCTTCCTGTACGGATGGATGTTCATACAGGACTTCTTCTACATCACGAGGGTAGATATTATAACCGCTTGCAATGATTAGATCCTTTTTACGGTCAACAATCGTTAGATATCCATCTTCATCGATCCTGGCAATATCCCCTGTATACAGCCATCCATTGCGGAGAGCAACGGCCGTTTCTTCAGGCATATTCCAGTAACCTTTCATAATCTGCGGACCTTTGACAATTAATTCTCCCAGTTCGCCAACCGGGACCTCCTCCACCCCTGTAGCTACATCCACGATTTTACAATCTGTAGATGGGAAGGCAATTCCGACTGTTCCAGGTTTACGAACACCAAAATCCGGATTACAATGCGTAACGGGCGATGCTTCCGAAAGACCATAACCCTCCAAAATCTTAGAATCCGTTTTTGATTCATATTCCTTCATTAATTCCATAGGCATAGGAGCACTTCCGCTATTGGAAATTTTTATGCTATCAATCCCATATTCCTTTGCTTTAGGATGAGCGTTGATCGCCACGTACATGGTTGGTACACCAGGGAATATAGTTGGCTTCTCCTGTTTTATAGTTTGAAGGACCTCTTCTAAATCAAAACGGGGTAGCAATATGTTTTCACTCGCCATTAATATGCAATTATTCATACAGGCTGTCATACCAAATACGTGGAATAATGGGATGACAGTCAGATACCGTTCCTGACCTTTCTTTACTATCTGCTTATAAAATTCCTTTGTTTGATAGATATTGGCCACTAAATTACGATGAGTGAGCATGGCTCCTTTCGATCTCCCCGTAGTGCCACCTGTATATTGGAGCACAGCAACATCATGGCTCGGATCAATAACTACTGGCTCTACTGGCATGACTGTTTCAGAGATAAATCGCTCAAATGTCCAATCATCTCCAAATTCCGCCCCGGATGGCTGCAGGCTTACTACAATAATATTTTTGAGATTCGTAGTAGATTGAACCGCTTTAACAGTTTGATAGAATGCATCCATGACAACAATCGTTTCAGCATCGGAATCCTGCAATATATATTCCAGTTCTCTAGCTACTAACATGGGGTTGATTTGAGTGACAATTCCTCCCATCGATAGGGCTCCATAATAGGCAATCACATACTGAGGACAGTTTGGCAGCATTATTGCCACCCTGTCACCCTTTTTAACATCATTATTCTGAAGTGCTGCGGCGAAGCGATTGGATGTCCCTAAAAGTTCCTGATAGGTCATTTTTCTTCCAAAAAAAGATAGGGCATTGTTTGTGGGGTAATGGATTGTCGTTTCATGAAGAATGTCTGGCAGTGATTTGTTCGGAATTTCGATTTCAGATGCAATACCTTCCGGATATTGCGTAAGCCAAGCTTTCTTTTTCATATTTTCCATAGTCAAATCTCCTTCATCTTTTATTTAAACCATGGCGTGTTTTCCGCCATCAACTACCAATACCTCACCTGTTATATAATTGGATGCAGCAGAGGCTAGGAATAAAGCAACTCCCTTGAGGTCTTCATCATTTCCAAGCCTTCCAAGCGGTGTCATATATTCAATTGCATCTTTTCCGCGTTCGAGTAAGACCTGAGACATTTTGGTTGGGAAAAAACCAGGTGCGATTGCATTAACATGAATATTATGTTTCCCCCATTTCACTGCCAAATCCTTTGTTAAAGTAAGGACAGCTCCTTTGCTGGCATTGTACCCAACAGTATCCATCATGTCAGCTTGAGTTCCACCGAGCCCCGCAACTGAAGCAATATTGATTATTTTTCCTCGCTTCTGTTCCATCATCACCTTTCCCACTGCCTGGGACATCAGGAAGGTACCTGTCAAATTAGTATTGATAACCTTATTCCAGGCTTCAAGCGGCATATCCAATGCAGAAGCTCCCCATGAGGCACCGCTATTGTTGACAAGAATATCAATATCTTCAAATTTATCTAGTGTTTCTGAGACGACACTATGAATATCTTCCGCATTCGTGATATCACATTTTAAGGCCAAGGTTTCAACTCCATATTCTTTATTCAGATGATCTGCTACCTCGGTGCAAGCCTCAATCTTGCGTGAACATAGAACAATATTTGCTCCCGCTTCTGCCAAACCCTGTGCAATATGGGCTCCAAGCCCACGTCCGCCTCCTGTGATAATCGCTGTCTTACCGGTTAAATCAAACATTTGTAAAACGTTCATGATCAGCTTGTTCCTCCCCTAGATATTTTTTAAGCTCTAGCTTGGCAATCTGTGCACGGTGAACTTCATCGGGTCCATCAGCTAATCGCAATGTTCTTGCATTTGCCCAATGAGCTGCCAAAGGATAATCCTCTGAAACTCCTGCTGCTCCAAGTCCCTGTATAGCCCTGTCGATAACCTTCAAAGCCATATTTGGAGCAACGACTTTGATCATCGCAATCTCGGCCTTCGCTTTTTTGTTCCCAACCGTATCCATCATGTAAGCTGCTTTTAAAGTTAATAATCTTGCCTGCTCAATTTCAATTCTTGAATTTGCAATCCACTCTTTTATTACACCTTGATTAGATAGCGGCTGCCCAAAGGCAGTTCTTGTTTGAATGCGCTTACATAATATTTCTAGTGAACGCTCTGCTGCCCCAATCAGCCTCATACAATGATGAATCCTTCCTGGACCCAGCCTTCCCTGTGCTATCGCAAATCCCTTTCCCTCTCCCCAAATTATGTTCTCAGCGGGTACTTTAACGTTTTCATATGTAATTTCTCCATGTCCATGAGGGGCATGATCATAACCAAAAACAGGAAGCATTCTTTCGATTTTTACTCCTTTTGAATCAAGAGGTACAAGAATCATAGATTGCTGTTCATGCCGATCTGCCATTTTGTTCGTCTTCCCCATCACAATTGCAATTTTACATCTTGGATCTCCTGCGCCTGAAGACCACCACTTGCGGCCATTGATGATATAGCCATCTCCATCTTTTTCAATACTTGCTTCAATATTCGTAGCATCTGATGAAGCGACATCTGGCTCGGTCATTGAAAAACAGGAACGTATTTCACCAGCTAATAAAGGCTTAAGCCATTCCTCTTTCTGTTCAGCAGACCCATACCTTTCTAATACTTCCATATTACCTGTGTCAGGAGCACTGCAATTAAACACTTCAGGGCCGATTAATGAGCGTCCCATTATTTCACATAAAGGTGCATATTCCAAATTGGTCAGACCAGCACCATATTCACTCTCAGGCAGAAATAAATTCCAAAGCCCCGCATTTTTAGCTTTTGATTTTAAGTCTTCCATAATCGGAGGCACCAGACTCCACCGTGATTCTTGCTCATTTAACTGAACCTCATATAATCCTTCATTAGGATATACATACTTATTCATAAAATCACTTAACTGTCTCTCCAAGTCAATCACCTTACTCGAATAGGAAAAATCCATTCCTTCACTCCTTTCACATACTGACCGGTAGGTATTGTTAATTACTCCCAATTATACTTGATGCTCTTTTAAATTCCAACTAATTATCTAAAAATTACAAATACTTATATAGTTTTACAAATTCAGTCAGATTATATTATTCTTATAAATAGTAATAAACACACAGGAAGAAGGAAAGAGTTGTAAAATGAATATCAAACTGATTAAAAACACAGCCAAACAAAAATTAACTGGCTACTGGGGAATTGCGATAGGAGTTTTTTTCATAACTCTCCTTGTTAGCAGAGTTGCTGAATCATTTCTTTTTATTCTTGCATTTTTCTTTATATCAAGCCCATTGGCTGTAGGATATCAATGGTTCCACTTAGCTATAAAGAGGCAGCAAAATCCTTCTATTGAAACACTATTTGATGGTTTTAAATTGAACTATTTCAGGAATGCCTTAACAAACTTTTTAATCTTTTTATTTACCTTACTCTGGTCAGTTTTATTAATTATACCCGGCATCATTAAAGCGTTAGCCTATTCTATGACTTTATTTATCTTGCGTGACCGTTCCGATTTAACCGCTCTTCAAGCGATTACAGAAAGCCGACGAATCATGAATGGTAAAAAGAAAGATTTATTTGTACTATACCTATCTTTTTTACCATGGTTTATTATCCCTATCGTATTAATTTTTATCGGAATCGTATCTATTGCTATTGGTGCTGATACTGTAAATGATGGAGTATATTTAAGCGGCATGGCAAGCCTGATTATCGGGTATATCACAATCTTTGGTATTGCTATATACCTTGCACCTTTTATAACTACTTCATTAGCTGTCTTCTATGATGATTATGTAAAGCCATCAGAAGGATCTCTTATACAGAATCCACTGCCTTCTACTCATAATTCTGCTGCCGATCATATCGACCTTGCTAAGCGTGTAGAATAAAAGATAATCCCAGCTCCATCATAGAGCCGGGATTATTTTCTTTATTGGTAAAAAAGTAAATTATAAAAGCCAGCGGTGTCTCACGCTGGCTTTACATGTACTAACTAGTCTTTCTGCATATCTGGAACTTCATTCATTATGGGAGCAGACTGTCTCATCATACCAATCGGATAACCAATAATAGCGCCCAATATGGCTGGTGCAATCCATCCTAATCCCACGGAGTAAAGCGGTAAATAAGCAAATAAATTATTGATTGCTTCTATTTGCAGACCCGCTGCATTAAAACCATCAAACAAACTAACAATAAAGGTTAATGCCAAACTGCAAATATATACTTCTGAAAAACCTTTAAATACATTGTGCATGAATGTAAGGAAAATCAAGCATATAGCCAAAGGATAAATAGCTGTCAGGACAGGTACTGAAATAGCCACTAAGTCGGCAAGTCCCACATTGGCAACTAATGCACTGAATACCGATAAAACAATAGCATATGTTTTATAGGACCATCTCGGAGCCAATGTATTAAAGTAGGCCGCACAAGCCGTCACAAGACCGATACTAGTCGTTAAACACGCTGCAATAACAGCAAGTCCTAAAATTAATCTTCCATAAGAACCAAAATAATAATGAGATGCTGCTGCTAATATCGCACCCCCATTATCAAATGCACCAATCTCTTCCACACCGGTAGCACCTAAATATGCTAGCCCTGCATAGATTACCGCAAGTAAACCGGCTGCAATGAAAGCAGATTTCATAACACTTGTCATCATTTCTTTTTTGCCATGAATCCCTGTTGAACGAACTGCATTAATAATGATAATTCCAAATACGAAGGATGCCAATGTATCCATTGTTAGGTAACCTTCCTGGAAACCCTTAAAGAATGCGTTTTCTGTATATTGTTCAGCCGGAGCTGTCAGGCTTCCCATTGGATTAAACAAAGCTGCTAGAATCAATAAAGCGATAAAAAATAATAATATTGGTGTTAACATTTTACCAACTATATCTATAATTTTTCCTGGTTTTAATGCAAAGAAACAAGTAATAGCAAAAAAGATTACAGTGAAAAGCGCCATTGCTACTGTGCTATTCATATCACCGATTAAAGGTTTAACACCAATTTCATATGAAACCGTTCCTGTCCTCGGCATCGCAAATAAAGGCCCGATTGCCAAGTAAAGAACTGTAGTAAATATAATAGCAAACATTGGGTGTACACGTTTAGCCATCGTATATAAATCGCTTTGGCCAGAATACCCAATTGCCAATACTCCTAACAGAGGCAATCCCACCCCAGTTATGATGAAGCCAAATGTAGCTTCCCAAACATTTGACCCTGACATTTGTCCCATTAATACTGGGAATATTAGATTTCCAGCCCCAAAAAATAAGGCAAAGAGCATAAAGCCAATCGCTAGTGTTGTAGATTTACTCTTCATATTACCCAATTAAAACCCTCCGTTTCTATCTGGTTGAACATTTTAAATTTTCTAATAATTCTAACATCTTTTAATATAACATTACCCATTTTAACACATTTGTCAAGATTATTCAGACATTTCGCCCTATTTCTCAACTTTCCCACTTTTCTTCTAACATTCACCGTTTTTCCTATATCGGTGATTATAGTAACTGTCCTCTATATTTGCAAGGGTATTAGAGAAACTAAAGTAACGGTAAATTTTATCAATCTATTATATTTAAAGGGGGGAAAACGTACATACATCCAATTTAAGTTTATATTACCCTTTTAAACAGTAAAAACCCTTATTCCATGAATAAGGGCTGATCGAATAATCCAATATACCATTGATGATAAGGACATATGAGATTATTCTACAAAGTATTCAGCATATTGGCTATCCGGTTCCAGCAAACTATTCCAATATTTCTCTGGTCCTAATATATGGTGACTAACAGCCTCATCTATTTGATCAACTTTTTTATTTTCAATAATATCAATAATGTTTTTATGTTGTTTAATAATATCTGTATAATCATATTCGATTTCAGATAGCAATCGGATTCGATTATAATGTGTACTTAACCGATTTATTGCATCCCAGATATGATCTTTTTCCTGATCTTTATAAAATAGGGAGTGAAATTCCTGATCCAATTCATGAAAAGTTCTTTCCATTCCTTTTTTTCCTATAAAATTTTCTTGTAAACTGATAACTTTCTTTAACTCTAATAATGTTTCATCAGAAATAGATTCGCAGGCTAACTTAAGAACCTCTTTTTCTAGTACAGAGCGCATAAAGGCCGCCTCTTTAACCAATTTATAATCAATTTTTGATATGTATGAACCGACCTGCGGCCATACTTCAACCAAATGTTCCTCTTTTAATTTTCCGATTACCTCCCTGATTGGAGTACGAGAAATCCTTAATTCATTAGCCAGCTCAATTTCACTGATTGCTTGTCCTGGTTTTAATTCTAGAGACATAATGCCATTCTTAATAATTCTGTACGAATAATGTTTATTATTTTCTCCAGGTAATTTGGGTGTCACTGTTAACATCATGATTTCTCCCTTATATAAAGCGTATAAATATTCTCTACCAACATCAGCATGTAGCCAGTATACATGTTTTATTTAATTATCATCAAATTTCATTAATTTTTCAAGCAATTCAAAACAAAAAAGCTGAAGGGCCTTGGTCAGGAGCGAGGAGCATAAGACAAAGGCACGTAGGGGATGTACTTCCCCCCGCAGTGGCTTTGCTTATGTCCCGAGCTCCTAGGCCCTGAAGCTAGATTGAATAAAAAGCTGAAACGACTGCATCAAGGAACAAAGACTAAATACGCCACATCGTGTGGCAACGTCTTTGTGACCAACATCCTGTTGGCCTCCGACAAGCATAAGACAAAAGCACATAAACCATATTCTACATCAGTTATGTCAGTATCCTCTAAATATCCTGCTATAGTTCGACATCTTCCAACAATAAACATAGCCTATTTCTTTATCTAAATAAATTAAAACTACCGATTCTGAATATTTTTCTGGGATAAAGGTGAGAGTTGGATTCACCTTATTTCATATAAGTAACAAAATATCCCACCTTAATCCCCAGTCTTTTTTTGAATAAGACAAAGAAAGACTAGTAATTAAATAGCTTAATAAGTCAGATGGCTTATTTTTATTATAATAGTATATTAAAATTCTTCCTCCCTCCTTTTTCATACAACTATCTCCATATGAAATCAGGTATAAGTATATTCTTTTCTAATCATTTCCTAATTAGAATGACACCTACAGCTGTAGCCAAACTACATCCAATGATTCATTTTCAATTTCCATAGTATACTTGCGACATTTAGTGACAGCATTTGTTTACTTCAATTCGTTATGGTAGAAATATCAGCAGGATTACATAATTCGATATTACTTAACAGGGAGGTGAAAAAATACTTGGCATATTGGCAATTTAATAATCTAGTATAGGGAGGAATACTTGTTGAAAACAAAGAGAAAAAAACTGTCGTCACTCATTCTAACATCTATGCTCATTCCATCATTGCTCTTAACTACAGGATTTACGTCTTCACCATCTTCTACTGCTTCCTCAGAATCCATCCATAGTTCAGCAAAATCTACGATTATACAGAATAGCAGTAACAAAATCTCCAAAGATCTTCAAAATGAGTTTAAGGAAGAAGAAAAAGTCACCTTCTTAATTAAACTTAAAGAGCAGGTCGACACTGCCAAGGTAGCAAAAGAAGCTACTGCTACTGCAAAAAAACAAAAGCTTTCATCAGCCAAGACGACCTTGACAAAACGATCTTCCATCGTTACAAATCTGCGCGCAACTGCTGAAGAAACTCAGCATGAGCTAAAAAACTATTTAGAGAAACAAGAAAAAGCCGGTAAGGTTAAAGATATTCAATCCTTCTACATCGTTAATGGTATGGCTGTTACGGCTACAAAAGAAGTCATGGAACAAATTGCCGCATTTCCTGAAGTAGAAAAACTTTTACCGAATGAAAAAGTACACCTTGTAGAACCTGTTAAACAATCCAAAGCTGAGAAACCACTAATCGAGTCCAATATTAAGGAGAAACCTTCTAAAACAGAGACAAAGGCAGAAGTCTCCTCGATTGAATGGAATATCGAAAAAATCAGCGCACCTCAAACATGGGCAATGGGAATTGATGGAGCTGGAACAGTCGTTGCCAGCATAGATACTGGTGTGCAATGGGATCACCCTACCCTAAAGACAAAATACCGTGGGTACAACCCTGCTAATCCAGACAACCCGACCCATGAGTTCAGCTGGTTTGATGCTACTTCTACAAACCGCCCTGCAGCATTTGATGATAATGGTCACGGTACACATACAATTGGAACAATGGTCGGATCAGATTCAAACGGTACTAACCAAATCGGCGTAGCACCCGGCGCTAAATTCATAGCGGTTAAAGCTCTCTCTGCATCAGGTGGAGGCTCGAGTGCTGATTTGTTAGAAGCAGGTGAATGGGTATTAGCTCCTAAAGATGCTAATGGAACTCCACATCCTGAATACGCACCAGATGTCGTAAACAACTCATGGGGTGGCGGACCAGGATTGGACGAATGGTTCCGTCCAATGGTTCAAGCATGGAAAAATGCGGATATCTTCCCTGAATTTTCAGCAGGAAATGACGGAGGAGGAGCAGGAACTATAGCAGCTCCATCCAATTATCCTGAATCTTACGCAACTGCCGCAACAGATATCAATAATGCTTTGGCAAGCTTTTCTTCAAGGGGACCTTCTCCATATGAAGGAGTCATGAAACCAAATATAGCTGCACCAGGTGTAAATATTCGCTCAGCTATACCTGGAAACGATTATGCTTCCTATAATGGAACATCAATGGCCGGGCCTCATGTGGCCGCAGTAGTTGCCCTGCTTAGACAAGCTGATTCGAGCTTAACTGTCGATCAAATGGAAGAGATTATGGACTTAACAGCAACACCATTAACTGACAGCGCTTATCCAGAGTCACCTAACTATGGATATGGTCACGGTTTGGTAAATGCTTTTGATGCTGTCTCTTCAGTTGTTAGTGGTTTAGGAAAAATTAAAGGAACTGTCTCCAAGGAAGGTGATGATACTCATGCACCTGAAATTGAAACAGAGCCTGTGACTACTTCTTATAAAGAAATGGACCTTCCTCTTAGCGCAACCGCTACGGACGATGTATCCGTAACATCTGTCGTTTTGAAATATAAAAAAGCAGATGGCAGCTGGACTGAAGTCGCTGCGGAACGTGTAAGCGGAAATTATAAATCCGGTGAATACGAAGCAACCATACCTGGTGCTGATTTAACCGGTGATTCAACAGAATACCAATTTATCGCATATGACTTTGGAGGCAATTCAAAAGAAACAGCTGTTTATCCAATAGAATTACTTCCGGGTATTACAGTTGGCTATGAAACAGATTTTGAACAAAACCCAATCGGATGGACATCTTACGGTACAAATAATTCATGGGAATGGGGAGTACCAACAACAGGCCCTGGCGCTGCATTCTCTGGTGAAAAGGTATATGCAACAAATCTGACAGGAAACTATGCAAACAGCTCTAATATGAGCCTGGAAATGCCACCAATTGATCTTCCTGAAGGAGCCAGCTACTTACAGTTCAAACAATGGTTTGATTTAGAAAGAAACTATGACTTTGGGCATGTATTTATTTCTACTGATGGTACCAACTGGACACAGGCAGCTCGTTTCAACCAAACATCCGATGGTTGGATTGATGGCGAAGTTGACTTAAGCGAATATGCAGGACAACGCATCTACATTTCCTTCAATGTTACAACTGATGGGTCTGTCCAGAAAGCTGGATGGTATTTGGATGATGTCAAATTATCGGCAACTCCTATCCAACCTTCGTCAAAAGCTAAACATGGTGTGAAGAAAGATACAAAAGCTACTGATACTAAAATCAAAGATACAAAAGCTAAAGACCCTAAAGACGACAAAAAAGCAGCAAAAGAAAAAGTAGACGCAGCAAAAATCAAACCAATATCTGAAAAAGATAGTTCAAAAAATGAAAAACCTAGCAATGAAAGCCCGGGACCACTGCTTTTACCAATTCAAGCAGAGGTAACCGTTCTTGAAACTGGCCGTTCTGTTTACACCAACCCACAGGATGGATCCTATGAATTAACGCACGCAACAGGTGATTACACTGTTCAAGCAGAAACATATGGATTCCAATCTCAAACACAAGCAGTACGTGTTGAAGATGGTGGAGTTGCTACCGCAAACTTTACACTACAGGAAATTCCTAAAGGTACTGTCAGCGGTACAATTACAAATAAAGTAACAGGAAATCCTGTTGCAGGCGCCACAGTTTACCTTGTGGAAGATGCTGCCATTACGCCTGTGACTACAAATGAAGATGGCGAGTATTCCCTTACTGCATACGAGGGTACCTACACACTAAAATTTGTTGCACCATCCTACTACAGTTCCGAAACAACTGTAACCATTGAAGCAGGCGAACCAGTCGTTAAAAATGTTGAGTTACGTCCATTCATTGGCTATGCAGGTGAGATTAAGTATGATGATGGAACAGCTGAAAATGCCAGATCCTTCAATGCGGCAGGCAATAGCTGGGCTGTTAAAATGTCATTAAAAGAAGGGGAAGATCAAGCTCTAGTAACTGGTGCACTCCTTCGCTTCTGGGATATGGAATGGCCAGTCCCAGGCGGTACTGAATTCCAAGTATCCGTTTATGATGCCAGTGGTGCAAACGGCGGTCCTGGTACTAAATTGGCAGGTCCTTTCAACGAGACAGCTTTACGTGACGGCACTTGGACACATGTTGACCTTGCCGAACACGGCATCATGGTAGAAGGAGACTTCTTCATTGTCTATACACAAACAAAAGCAAATCCTAATTCACCTGGCTTGGCAACTGATGAGGACGGTCCAAATGCTAAACGCAGCTGGCAAGGTGTAAGCGGTGCATGGTCTCAATCACCAGAGGCTGAAGGAAACTACATGATCCGTGCGACCGTCAACTATGAATTACAAGTACCATCCATCACTTCTCCTAAAGATGGAGCATTTACGAATAAAAAATCTGTGACAGTTGAGGGTAAATCTTCTCCTGAAACAACCATTGATTTATTCAATGATGGAGAACAAACTGCTACTACGGAAACGAATGCAAGTGGCGACTTCTCAGTTGCAGTCGAGTTGAAAAATGGTGCAAATACACTGACTGCTAAAGCAAAAACTGATGTCGGTTCAACAGACCCATCTGAACCAGTTACGATTACACTTGATCAGGATAAACCTGAACTGACTATTACTTCACCGACAGATGGTTCTAAAACAAATAAAGAAACCGTTACAGTTACAGGAACAATTGCTGATGCCAATCTGGATTGGGTTAAAGTAAATGGTCAAACTGCAACTGTAAGCGACGGGAAATTCAGCAAGCGTATCCTTCTTGATGAAGGTATAAATGAGATTACTGTTCAAGCTAAGGATAAAGCAGGCAACAGCATTAAAAAGATCATCACAATTGATGCCAATTATACGGCACCTGAACTTTCCAACATACTTCCTGCTGAGGACAAAGTATTGGAAAGCGGCGATTCTGTCAAAATCGAATTTGATAGTGAACCTGGGCTAGACGCTACCTTCTCAATCCTTGCTCCAGTCACAAACCTTGGCGTCTCAAATGCACTTGAGCTTCCAATGCGTGAGACATCGGAAGGACACTATGTCGGCTACTATACTGCCACTAAAAATATCAAAGCAAACGGGGCAGCCGTTCAAGTAACCGCAGAAGATGACTATGGCAATAAAACGATTGAAAGAGCGGAAGGATTATTATATATTAACGCTCCGCAGTAAACGATTAAAGCACAAGTGCCGATGCACTTGTGCTTTTCTTTTTTGAGCAGTTCTAAAATAGTTTATACTTAAACTGATGATTAAGATATAAAACACAATCTTATTTTTCATATACATTCTTCCCTTTTCATCAAAAATTACAGTTATATCTTACGAAAATATCTTAATGAGATATAGTTTTCTTCCTTGGTATTTCCGTATCCTCTTTGTTCATTATTGAAAATGAATCCTCTTGCTTCATAGAAAGGAATTCCTTTTTGATTTCCCTTTGCTACAGATACCCATTGCTCAGTTGCATGAAATTCCTCTTTTTGTTGTTTTGTAAGAACATCTAATAACCTTGTCCCAATTCCTTCATTACGTCTATTGGGGTTAAGATATAAGACAAAGACCTCCCCAGAAGTCTTATCGATCATACCGCCTCCAATTGCCCCAATGACTTTGTTCTCCTCAACAGCAACAAAATAGCCACCCCATTCTACCCCAGTTTCACTTACTTCCTTCAGAATTCTTTCATGATTATAAAACTCTTTTATAACTCTCTTAATATATTCTTCAGATCGTAATTCGTTATAAGTTGCCCAGTACCCATCACTGCATACTTTCGCAATCCCCTCAACATGACTTGCATTCGCTTTTAAAATATTAACCACTTTCCACACCTCCAATTTCCCCTGTTCCGAAGATTCCCTCTACAAATTCGAGCTTTTACTACCATTTATAATTCAACATAAAAAGGTATTAATCCTTTTTGAATGAATACCATTCATCTCACCTGTTGATATATCCCTATGAATCTAAATTAATTGTTCAATATCGCCTCAAATGGCCATTACTTAATAGTATCAGCTTTGGAAACCTGGATAATTACACGGTATCTTTCAACTCTCGGGAGCAACCTCCTTAACTGAAGCTTGTCAACAGAACCATAATCCCATTAGTCAAACCGTGAATGATAACCGCTGGCCAAATTGAATTAGTTCGTTCATATGCCAGCGCAAAAATGATACCACTGAAGAAATTTACTGGCATCACATTATAGGTCGGAATATGTACGATCGTAAAAATGATTGAACTAAGTAAAATGGCTCCAACAAATCCTATCCGTGTACGCAGCCAGCGATATAAAAATCCTCGATAAAAGATTTCTTCATATATTGGAGATATAATAGCTGCGGAGATAAAAGCAATTAAAAAGGTGAATAAAGTTACATTTTGCTGTAAAGCCTCTGTTTTGTTATTCTCCCACGAATTACCTATAAGACTAGTAAACAAGATTATAATCACCGAACCAACTAATAAAATAGTTGAATACAGAATAATAAGCTTCCAAACTTTCACATTAAATGATTTTATCCCTACCTCGTTCCAAGATAATTTTTTCGGATTAAGAGCAATATAATAAACACCTGAAATTAAAATAATGGCTATTATTAGTCCAATTAATGTCCCTGAATATAAATCATTCTCGAGCCAATTGGTAATAATTGGTTTAAATATCAATTTCACAAAACCAATTACAAACACAAATTCCAAAAGGATTAATAATATGAATTCCTTTAGCCCCCAATCATCTTGTTCTTTCCAGTTCATTTTCATCCGATAGCCCTCTCCCTATATATGGTATAATCCAACTATATTAGATGACGTTACGTCACCTGCAAGTTTTTTTCAGGAGGAAATGAAATGAAACAATGGACGACAGGAGAGGTAGCTAAGCAGCGAAATATATCCGTTCGCACCCTGCGTTATTATGATCAGATTAATTTGCTTACCCCTAGTTATAAAGCAGATAACGGGAGGAGATCTTATTCAGAAGATGATTTATTCAAACTTGAAAAAATCATTATTCTCAAATCCCTTTCACTTCCGTTAGAAACTATTCGCGATATATTAGACAGTCTATCCTTCCAACAAATTCTCATCTCACACTACAATTATCTACAAGATCAACTCACGAATATTCAAACAAGCATTTCTAATACTACATCATTAATTAATATGAGCGAGCTGCAAGAATCCTTATCATGGGAAGATGTTTTAAAACTGGTTCAAAATTCACAAAATAACTCAAAAAAATGGATTGATTACTTCCATCAGGATGAAAAGCTACTTTTACAGAAATCCATACCAAATCTAAGCAGCAATGATAAAACAACGCAACAGTATATGTTCTTACTAAAACAAATTGAGTATTGTATTCAAAACAAAGTTAAACCCGAATCTGAAATAGGAGCCCAAATTGCTTCTGATTTAATTAAACTATCAAATGATACATTTCAAGGGAATGAGGAATTAATGAATCAGTTTTGGGAAATCAGAAAAAAAACCGCAGAAGAAACAGGCTTATACCCAATTCCTAATCATGTACTAGAATTTGCAGAACGATGCATTGCTTATTTAACAGATTTAGAGACTAGCCATTAGATTTGTCTCCCTCGCTTGTTTATTCAAGGCTTAGAGTAAACTCTATTTGCTATGCTGATAATTAATCTAGGTTATTTTCCGCACTTTTTACTTTTACTATTTAAAGTTAATCAAATCTAGAGACTCCTTAGGTCTCTATTTATTTTCTTAACCCCATTTACTAAATTTATGAACTTTATTCCAATTTATATTGAAGAACGTTAATATAAACTGCCTGCAATGCACAAAATACAAAGAAGCAAACTATGAAGGCTATGCAGGAGGTATATATGAATCAATTCTTAGAAAATGCACGGGCTATGAAAGATGAGTTAATCAAATATAGAAGAGAAATTCATCAAAATCCTGAAGTAGGCGACCACCTTCCTCAAACCACGAAATACGTAATGGAGAAGTTAAAGGAATTTGGCTATGAACCAAAAGAAATCTGTGAAAGTGGGATTGTAGCACTGGCAGGGAAACCTGATGCAAAAAAAACATTTCTTTTGCGGGCCGATATGGATGCTCTTCCGATTAAAGAGCAGACAGATTACCCGTTTAAATCAACAAATGGAAATATGCACGCCTGTGGTCATGATATGCACACAACTATGCTACTAGGAGCTGCCAAATTATTAAAACAATATGAGAACGAACTGGAAGGATCCGTTAAGCTCGTATTCCAGCCAAATGAAGAAGGCTTCAAAGGCGCCAAATTAATGTTGAAGTCGGGCGTTTTGGAGAATCCAAAAGTGGATGCAGCAATGGCCTTACATGTACATTCCGGTACACCAACTAATACGGTATTATATGGGCTTGGAACCGCAATCGCAGGTTGTACAATCTTCAGAATTACTGTTAAAGGTGTCGGGTGTCACGGAGCCATGCCTGAAACCGGCGTTGATCCAATTAATATTGCAGCGCATATCTATACCTCCATCCATGAAATCATAGCAAGAGAAATCTCAGCAACCGAATCGGTGGTTATCACGATTGGAAAGTTTCAGGCAGGAAGTACCCATAATGTAATCCCTGACCAAGCCATATTAGAAGGTACGATTCGTTACTTAAATGCGGATTTAGGAGATTTTATTTACAAAAGGATGGAGAAAATAGTAACATCAACAGCTGAAATGTTTAGAGGTGAAGCTAAAATAGAGATTGTTGCATCTGTTCCGCCCTTAACGAATGATAAAGACTTGGCCAATCAATTGTCCTCTTATGTGAGTGATGTAGTCGGTAAACAATCTGTCATCTCTTTTGAAGGCGGAGGCATGGGTTCTGAAGATTTCGCTTCGTACTGTTATGAAGTACCTACCGTTTATTTTTTGCTGGGAGCCGGCACAAAAGAAGAGGACCCTCATTATGGACTTCCCATGCACCATCCACAGGTAGTTTTTAATGAAGATATCCTACCAACCGGTGCCGCCATGCATGCTTATACGGCAATGATGTGGTTAAAAGCGCATCAATAGAGAACGCAGTAAGAGTGTGGCAAAGTTCTTTAAACGATGCCACACTCTTTTAAATCTATTATATTTTATAATATTTAAATTTACTTTTTAAATATAGCTGTTAAAAAACCTTCCTCAGCAAATACACCATCCATTGAATCTGTTTGTCTCATGTTTCTTATTTCAATTTCCTTCAGATCCTTAAAGATGCCTCTTAATTTTTGCTCTGTAAACCCCAAACCTCCCTTTAGGCTCCAAAATCTATACACATCCCAATCAGTTATATCTGATCCGCCATACTTCCCATTTTCAAGAAAACACGTAATGCCAAATAAACCATCTGTTTTTAGCGCTCTTTTAACTAAATTATTATAGGTACCCCTCCGATGAGGTGCTATATGATGAAAGCATCCTGAATCAAACACAATATCATAGCTTCCTTCATCAATAGCTAAATCAAATATATTTTTATGTATAAAGTTAATTGTTAATCCACTCTCTTTGGCCCGCTCTCTTCCCCATTTCAAACTTTCTTCAGATGAATCTACGGCATCAACATGACAACCTTGTTCAGCAAAAAAGACTGCATTTCTCCCGGGACCACATCCCAACTCTAATACTTTACTCCCTGGAACAAACAAGCCCTTATCGAAATACTCTACCAAGTTTTCATCAGGCTGATTAGAAAAAAAAGGTACATTCTGATCACGATTCAAATAAAATTGATCCCAGTCAAATCTGGTTTTTTCTTTTAATAATTGGTCCATCATCTTCAGCAAATCTTCATGGCTATAAATAGTTTCCACTACTTTTTCCTGCCTCTCTAAATTTATCAACCAATCACATATTACCATTTTATAACAATCGAGCATATTAGACTACATTACTATTAGCAGTCATTTGGAATGATAAATACATTTGCACGTAAAAGCCAGGGAGTATAGCATCCTTTTAATGAACGTACAATTCGTCTATATAAAAATGCCAGCTTCAGAAAGTGATGGTTCACCTGGGAGTCGAATAATTTTCTATTTTGAGTATGACAAAGGGTCCATGATAAACATGGACCCTTTGTTAAGCAAGAGCACCATCTGGATTATAGGCGGATATATCGATATCCGTTTCTTGCCCGACTATTAACTTTGAGAGCTGTGACGCGATAAATGGACCCATCGTCAGACCTGATGCCCCTAGGCCATTTATGACATAAAGATTAGAGTGATGCGGCATGCGGCCGAATACGGGAAGGAATCCAGGAGTAAAAGGCCTGAAGCCGACCCTTGTTTCGGTCAAAGCTGCATTCGCAAGACCGGGAGCAAGCTTAGTTGCTTTAGTTAGTACTTCCAGTACACCGCCTGCCGTTACCCCGGTATTCATCTCTTCATCGTTTTCGTGCGTAGCACCAGCTATTATCCTTCCATCCGGAAAAGCAAGCAGGTATTGATCGTTAGGCGGAATAATTACTGGCCAATCATGTGTGTCGGCATTGTGCTGCTTTAAATGACAAATCTGCGCTTTCTGAAAGCTGACTTGCATCTGATATCCTAAAGGTTCTAATAATTGACTGGCCCAAGCTCCAGCAGTAACTACGACCTGATCAGGCATCCATTCTTCATTGCCAGCTGTCACAACGATTCTCTCTGCTTTCATAGAAAGCTTTGCTTCTGCAGATACGAATCGTGCATTGTATTTCCCAGCTACCCGTTGTAAGGCATTTCGTAAAGCCCGGCCATCAACGCGAGCAGCACCGCTGATATGTACCGCTCCATATCCTTCAGTAAGCAAAGGAAATAACCGTTTTGCTTCGTTTTCGTTAAGAAGGGTTATCTTGCCAATCTCCGGTGCATCCGTTTTGCGCATTTCAGCACGTTGAAGCATCGCAACCAGTTTTTTCGGATCCTCATGCAGACTCAATGCACCTACACGGGCATAACCCGTTTCAGTTTCTCCATCCTGACGAAGTTCTTCAATTATTTCCGGATAATAGCGAGCACCACCTTTGGCCAGCTGGTACCAATCTTTATTTCGACGCTGGGACAGCCATGGACAAACGATCCCCGCTGCAGCATCTGTCGCTTGTCCTTTATCAAAACGATCGATCACAGTTACCTGTAAGCCCGCCTTGGCAAGCTTATATGCGGTAACCGAACCTGCTATACCTGATCCAATTATTGTTATATGCATATATACCGAACATCCTTTTCTTCATTTAACTACAATATACCATAGCACAATCGGCCTTTTCTCAGTTTTATGAGTGAATGGGACGCAGTAAAAGTGACCTGAACATTCTCAAGACGGACCACATTGATGAGGATAGACTTACTTTGAATTTGAGAAGTGACAGGTTAGTTGCAGCTCACTCAATCAATAAAATAAATCATGAATTAGCAGAAAAAAAGCCTACAAAAAACCTCTCATATGAGAGGTTTTTAAAAGCAATCCTTCTATCTGTTTATACTCAAAATCTCTTTATGGCATAAGTACCAATGCTGAATTTTCCCTTTATTGGCTATCTCCTGCTATTCTTTTGTCGGAACCCAGCCTTTTGTCTGCAGGATGATGTTCCAAAGCGGATCCGGAAGGCCGTGATGATCTTCACGGGCAGGATCAATTAGGCGGATGATTTCGTCTTCCCGTCCTTCTTTGAGCTTTGTAACGAATTCCGGGTCGATTAACAATTCACGTCCCATGGCAATCAATGGTACTCCCGTATCTTTGGCTGCAGCCACGTCTTCGGCAGAGTACAAGGATCCAACGCCGATAAGAGGCATTCTATTATTGATGCGTTCCTGGATCAAATCAATGCGTTTGGCGCTCGCATCCGCACCGCGGCGAGCTGTGGAATGGAAGTCCATTAAAGAAACATGCAGGTAATCTAATGGCTTTTCCACTAGAGCATCAATCAGCTCAAGTGTTTCTTTCATCGTTAATCCAGGAGTTTCCGGTTCCTCAGGAGAGAAACGATAACCAACTATAAAGTCTTTGGAGCCGTGTTTATCAACAGCACTTCTGACTGAGTCGATGACAGCCAAGGGGAAACGCAAGCGCTCGCCCCATTCATCTTCACGGCGATTGGAAAATGGAGAGTAGAATTGTTGGATAATATACCCATTTGCACCATGAATTTCGACGCCATCAAAACCAGCTTCGATAGCACGTCGAGTTGCTTCGCCGAAATCAGCAACGATTTGCTGTACTTCTGCAGTTTCCAGTGCACGTGGTGTAGCTGCACCTTCTTTTTCTACAGCGCTTGGAGCAACTACATCCCCATTGGGTACAAGATCTGCTCCTGATTCCCGTCCACCGTGGTGAAGTTGGATGATTGCTTTAGCTCCTTCGCCTTTTATTGTATCTGCTAACTTCTTCAGACCTGCTATATATGTATCGCGTACAATGGATGGCTGTCCTGGGAACGCCTTTCCGTTATCGGATACATTTGTTGCAGCAGTGATGACTAAGCCGATATCCTTAGAACGCTGCGCGATATATGGAAGCTCCTGATCGGAAATCGTACCATCAGGATTAGAAGAGTAATGTGTCATTGGAGCGAGTATGAATCGGTTTTTCAGCGTAACGCCATTTGGCAGTGTAAAGCTTTCAAAAAGAGAAGCGTATTTTTCATTCATGAACTATTCCTCCTTTGTATGACCTTTATTCTAGTGAGTTACAAAAAGGGTAGCAAACATAACGCTCATTCGTAAGCAGGTTATGATTTGTAACAAGTAAACATGGAAGAAGCTAATCATTGGTTTGCTGGGTTCAGCAGTTAATGATTTCGGTTCGGATTATGAATTCGTCCAAATTTATTGCTTTTATATTGATTCAAATTCCCCCTCGAAAATTTAGTTACTTATTCGTAATAAATTTAATATCTTTTTCATCTAAATGATATTGATAATCGTTATCATTTGAATTATACTAATGGTAGAACACATCATAAAAGCCATAGAACATAAATCCCCCCCCTCTTGCATAAAGGCCCTAAGATTATCTCTTAGGGCCTTTAGCTATTTATCTATTTCTAAACCCTATCATTTCCATATACTTCCTCACCTTTGCTATGATTGAATCATTACATGTTAAGGGGGTTTTTTTATGAATAACAAAATTCAGCTAGGTAAAACAGACTTACTTGTAAATCCGATAGGTCTTGGAACTAATGCAGTTGGAGGCCACAATATCTACCCAAATCTCGATGAGGAAACAGGACGGGAAATCGTACGGACTGCCATCGATTATGGCGTGAATTTTATTGATACTGCCTATATTTATGGCCCGGAACGGTCAGAAGAATTAATTGGAGAAATTGTTAAAGAAAAAGGCAATCGTGAAAACCTTGTTATAGCTACAAAGGGGGCTCATAAATTCATTGAAAATGATGTTGTAGTTGATAACTCCCCTGCATTCCTTATTAAAACTGTGGAAGAAAGTCTAATGCGTTTACGTACAGATTATATAGATCTCTTCTACATTCATTTCCCAGATCAGGATACACCAAAGGACGAGGCAGTCGGCGCCTTAAAGAAACTAAAAGATGCCGGAAAAATCCGTGCGATCGGGGTATCCAATTTTTCATTGGAGCAATTAAAAGAAGCCAATAAAGATGGATACGTGGATGTAATCCAATCTGAGTACAATCTATTTAAAAGAGATGCTGAAAAAGAGCTTCTCCCCTATACCGCCCAACACAAAATTTCCTTTGTCCCATACTTCCCGCTGGCTTCTGGTCTTTTAACCGGAAAATTCACAAAGCATTCTACTTTTAATGATGGACGTTCCCGTAATCCATTATTTCAGGCAGAACTTTTTAAGCAAAACCTAGAAAAAGTAGAACAACTGCGAAAGATTTCGAAAGCTAAAGACGTTGAAATCGCTCATCTTGTCCTGGCATGGTACTTGGCGCAGGATTCAATTGATGTTGTTATCCCTGGCGCAAAACAGCCGGAACAAGTCGTTGATAATCTTAAAACACTGGAAGTTATGTTATCCCGTGAAGAAATCCAACAAATCAGTTCAATCTTTGAATAAGAAATTATGATACAAATGGTAAAGTGGAATCGAACAGATGATTTGCTTAAGCCAATCGTTTCTCTGTATCAACAAATATGGAATATTAATACCGACTGTACAGAACGATTCATGCGGCACATGGACTACGCTGGTTTCAGAGGATTTGTATGCCTGGATGAAGAGGAAATGCCTGTTGGATTTGCCTATGGTTATGCTTCTCTATCAGGCCAATATTATCGCGAACTATTGACAAGCCATTTGAAACCTGACTTATCCAATGAATGGCTGGCAAATTGTTTTGAGTTCGTTGAATTATGTGTTCATCCATCCGTGCGCCAAAAAGGAATCGGATCACTATTACATGATTCCCTAATGAAAGACATACCTTTTGATACAACTATATTAACAACCCAACAATCCAATCTGGCTGCACGGAATCTATATGTTAGAAAAGGATGGATTGTCATTGATGATTCCTTCTTCCCTAATGAAAAGACAAAAGAACGGTATCTAATATTAGGTAAAAAGCTATCTTAGCTTGCATCAAAAAAAGGAGAGTAGCCTACTCGGCACTCTCCTTCCATCTTTATATTAACCTTGTATTTGATTAATTTTTGCAAGCGCCTGGTCAGTACTCCAGAATATATTGTCTTCTCCAACAACATCCAGAATACCACCTCTTTCAAATCTGCTAAGAACTCTCCGCTGTACTCCGCTAAAGATGATTTTTACACCTTCTTGTTTCTTTAATTCACAGAATTCCACCATAGCTTGTACTCCTGAACCGTCAATGGAGGATACTCCACGCATAGAAAGGATCATAACTCCTTGATTAATGTCTTCAAGGCGCTCAGTCAAAGAGCTCACCGTTGCAAAGAATATAGGACCGGTGAGATAAACTACCCGAATATCTTCGTATGTCTGATTTGATTTTATCCCTTTTCCTTCCAATTTTTCGATATCAACTTTACTGACATTCATTTCTACGTCGGCACTGTTAATAACAAACAATATGGCTGAAAGGACAATTCCTGCAACAATGGCAACCGTTAAATCAAACACAACAGTAGCTAGCAATGTTAGCAAAAATTTAAAGATAGCGCCTTTGAATTTGTGAGAAAAGATATAATGAATACTTTCCCATTCATTCATCCGCCATGCCGTCACAATCAAAATACCTGCTAATGCAGACATCGGTATACTCGACATAATTGGGCTGAGGAGAAACATTGACAAAAGCAAACCAATCGCATGGAAAATCCCCGTCAATCTTGTTACCATACCAGCTTTAATCGCTACACTCGTACGGGCAATCGCAGCAGTAGCCGGAACACCGCCAAAGAATGGGATAATCATGTTCCCAATTCCCTGTGCAACTAGTTCCCGATCCCCATTCATTTTTTCTCCAACCATGCGACCGGCAGATGCTCCGCATAATAAACTTTCAATCATTCCTAATGCCGCAATACTGATTGCCGGCCATATCAAGGCTTCTATTTTAGCGAGGGATAAATCACTAAATACCAGTCGATTTTCCGGAAAAAATGTTTTCGGTATATCTCCCACGACCGCAACCGGTAATTTTAAAACGGTATTAATAATTAAAACAATCAGTAAGGCTGCTAAGGATGACGGGATTATGGCGTTCCATTTTTTCGGCCATACAATCATCGTGACAACTGTTATAATACCAATTAATAATGTAGCAAAATCAGGATTAAAACCATTCTCTATATAAGACATGATTTGGGCAATTGGATTCTCTCCGCTCGATTCAACTCCAAAAAAGTTATCTACTTGTCCCATCGCTATAATGATAGCAATTCCTGATGTAAACCCCGTTATAACTGGCATCGGTATGATAGAAACGACACGGCCAAATTTCAGTAGACCGGCAATCACCAGTAGGATACCCGCCAGCAAACAGGCAATAAATACTCCATCAAGTCCATACTGGGCAACAACAGCAATCAATATAGCAGACATCGCTCCCGTTGGTCCTGATATTTGATAGGACGCGCCTGATAGCATACTGATAATTAATCCTGCAAGAATCGCTGTAATTAATCCAGCAGCCGCATCCGCCCCACTGCTCACCCCGAACGCTAGAGATAAAGGAAGTGCAACAGCGGTTACTGTAATACCAGCCATAATATCTTTGCGTAGCTTTTCAGAATTATAGCCGGCAAATTCATTATGCAAATCGTGAATATATTGTTTAAGCATGCTGATTCTTCTCTCCATAATAATATGATAATAATCGCAACCTTATTATTATACTGACCTCAGATAATGAATTCTATTAACAATCAATTCCAAATTCACCTAGTATAAAAGAAAATGGTATATATCGAATATTAACGTATATTTATTCCCCAAAAATTTAGAGAATACTATATCGTAACTTCTATACAGCACTCCATTTAGGATATATAAATAAATCCAAAAGTTTACAAAATAACCTATAATTAAACTGTAAAATATTGTAGAAATAATTTTTAATCCCATTAGAAAGAGTGAGTTACTCTGTATAAAAAAGTCTTCAAATGGCAAATTGGCCATCGTTTCTTCTGGAGTTTATTATCAATTGGATTTATCTGGATATATTTAAACTTAGGTTCACTGTTCTATGTTAAAAGTGAATTTTCTTCATCGAACAAAGTGCTGAAACAGCTGGATTCTATGAATCAACATGTCCTCGTACTCTATCAGTCTTTAATTGACCAAGAGACCGGACAGCGTGGGATGCATCTCAACTCCCTCTCCATCTCTCCTTTTTATCTATTTTAATGCAAAAAACACTTCATTTTTAGAATGATTTCTTAAATATGAAGTGCTAATCTTAAATCTTGGTTCTCCGATTCTCGGATATCCCAAATACTGTTTAACATGCTAGTCCCCCTATCTAAAAAAGCCCAAACTAAAAAGCATTTCTATCCTCTTCTACTAAAAAGATAGAAATGCTTAAAAAACGTTCCCTAAAACTTAGGTTTACTACTTTTCACACCTCCCTATCTCCACGTAGGTGTTGTAGTGTTAAAAAAGAATGGTAGGTCTCCTGACTTAGGATCTTCACTTTTTCCATATTCGTATAGATTAGTCAAATACCCGTTTTAGGAATCAACCTGATGATGCGGTCATCCTTGTCTGATGGATTCCCCCTGCCATCCCTATTATTCGTCATCATATATAAGGTTCCATCCGGCGCTTCGATGATATTCCTGATGCGCCCATACTGATCTTTAAAGAGCGATTCTATGCTTTTCACCTGTTTTCCGGATTCATCAAGCTCTACCTTAAGAACCTGCACGCCACGCAGATTGGCAATCAGCAATTGGTTTTTCCATTCACCCTTCGAGACAAATGTCATTCCCGACGGGGCCCATGTTTCAGTTGCGCTATGAGCAATCGGCGTTTCCATTCCCTCTTTTGCTTCATCCCCCTGAATTATTGGCCATCCATAGTTTTTCCCTGCTTCAATCAAATTAATTTCGTCATGTGCTGATTGACCATGTTCCGAACTGAATAAATCTCCTGTAACAGGATGCCAGGCAAGTCCCTGCGGATTGCGATGCCCGTAGCTATAGACAGGCGACCCCTCAATTGGATTATCATCCGGAATGGAACCATCAAGATGGATTCTAAAAATTTTACCGCCCATACTTGTCTTATCCTGGGCTAAGTCAGGTTCATACCGATCTCCTGCTGTAATATAAAGCATCCCGTCTGGTCCAATCTTAATTCTCCCACCATTATGATTTGTATCTCCAACAATTCCATCAAGGATCACTTTATCAATCCTTGCTTGATTGTCACCTACTACAAGACGAAGAATACGATTTTTGATTTCACCATTATCTTCATAGGAGTGATACGTATACATAAAATGATTCGTTTGGAAATCAGGATCCAGTGCCAGTCCAAGTAATCCTCCCTCCCCTTCACTGATAAAAGGCGCTGGCAAAGACAGGAGAGGTTCTTCCCTTACTTTCCCATTACGGATTTCTCTTATTTGGCCAGGCCGTTCCGTAAAAAATATTCGTCCATCATCGGCTATAACCATTTCCCATGGTACATTGAGACCTTCAGCAACGACTTCTATCTCATATGGCTGCTTTTCATCTGTCTCAGTCTGTTTAACAACCGTGTCATTTTTCTCTTCCTTTGAACAACCAAGCAGAGCCATCATAATCAAAAAGGGGGGTAACAAGCGAAATATTTTTTTCATATTGGCCTCCTATTTATATGGGCTTTTTCAATGATTCTTCTAAAGAGGTCATACAAGGGGATCACTACTTTTCAGGGCGAGTAGGAGGATATCCCTGAGTATTTCGATATGCCTTCCGCTCGTCCGTAAAATCAGACCATACTAACACACAATTCAATTCATTGGCATGATAAACAATACAGCGGATTTGATCTTCCACACATGGATCGACACGGCATCCAACCAATTCTTCATAGCGGTCGAATAATTCTGCAGGATTTTCATTTCTAACGTCGTTTACAGAATAGAATCCCAGTACTTGTACCATCATTTTAGATGCACCCAACCCGATTGAAGGGATTTCCTGAAAGTCTAACAGACCTTTTAACTCCTTAGCCCGATTTGTAGAACAATTCAGTATGATTTTTAATTCTTCTGTTGTTTTCGTTGGTATTTGGTCTATTCGAACCTTGTTTTTACGAAGATTACTCCGTTCCGTCCCCGATAATGGCAGTTTCATTTTTAGCCTCCTCTTATTCTTAGTTTTGTTAAATTTTATCATAATCCTTTCATACAGCTAAACGATATCGTCTAGAATACAAATACTATATAGAATCTCTTGAAATATTTAAGTAAATTATCCATAATAGAATAACTTGGGAGGAAATGAAAAAATGACTAATTCTGAAGCAAATATCACATTATTTCGTGCAGTCAATGACATTGGTAAAGAGTATCCGGACATCAATCCACTTTTTATTTTTTTTGCTGAATATACAGTATACTGCTTAATACTGGTTCTGTTGTTTTACTGGCTAACTCGTAATACTAGAAATAAATTAATGGTTGTCAGTGCTGTTATTGCTTTTTTTATCGCCGAAGTAACGGGCAAGTTAATTGGTATGATTTATTCACATCATCAGCCATTTGCCGTTTGGTCCGATGTAAACAAGTTAATTGAAAAAGAGGTTGGAAATTCTTTTCCGAGTGATCATACGATTGTATTCTTCTCAGTTTGTATAACCATTGCCCTCTTTCGTAAACGATTCTGGTATTTATGGACAACACTTGCACTCCTTCTTTCTATTTCCCGAATCTATGTAGGAGTCCATTACCCCGTTGATATTTTAGTAGGTGCACTTCTTGGAATAGGTGCGGCTTTGCTCGTTCACAAAATTATTCCTAAACAAAAATGGATTAGACAATCCATCGCTCTATACGAAAAGGGCGAAAGCTATCTGTTTAACCGAAATAAAAGTATTTAATCAACGTTCATTACAGCAATACAGCCGCCGACTAGATCGGTGGCTTTTTTATTTTTGCGTATCTTTTTAAAAGAAGCTATGTTAAGGTTTAATTGTCTGAAAATTACATTTATTAATTTTTAGGCATTATATTATCAAGGAGGTTAATTATATGAATATGGGACTATATCACAACTCAAAAAAAACCAAGGGGAATACAGCTAAATAAAAGAGCGCTTCCCCAAATTAGAAAGGGGAAAATCAGTTGAATCAACTATTATTAATTATTGATGCACAACAGGAACTAATAGATGGGAATCAAGACATGAGGGCTGTTTTTAAAAAAGAACAGCTTATTCAAAATATTAATTTAGTAATTAAAAAGGCAAAAGAGGCAAATGCCACGATAGTTTGTGTAAGAGATCTTGATATAGCCGGAGGTAAAGGGAAAGGATTTCAAGTTCATGATGAAATTCATCTACCTGTGGAAACAAAATTCTTTGACAAAGCAACAACGAATTCCTTTCACGGAACTGGACTATTAAATTATTTAAAATCTAATGAAATTAATCATATTGTTATAATGGGCTGCGAAACACAGCATTGTATTGATAGTGCAGTCAGAACCGCTACTATTAATGGCTTCGATGTCACTTTAGTTGGTGATGGACATTCCACAATCGGCAATGACATTTTAAGCCCGGAACAAATCATAAACCATCATAATAAAACACTTCATGGCCATTACAATATAGAACATTTTTCTATTGTAAGAAACGCGGAAGATCATTTATTTCATCCCAGCCATGATTCGTACCGATAAACAGCAACAGGATCCCAATTCTTAAACAAATTGGGATCCTGTTTGTTTTACTCAATGATTATCACTGGATTTCTTCCCTGCCGGTTTATCAAAAAGGGCTAAAATGAAGACGGTACTGATAATACAGATTGTACCAAGCCACTCGGCTATTCCAAACGTAACATGCAGCCAAAGTATGGATACAACCGCTGCAGCAACTGGTTCCACAGATGCCAGCACACTTACCTCTGTAGCTCGAATATATTTCATACTTTCCAAATAGCATATAAACGGAACAATCGTACCAAATATAATCACAAAAATAACAGCAAGTATTGCATAAAAGCTCCAATCTCCCTGAAACTCCCATGAAGGATTATAAAATGAAAAGCAAATTCCTCCTATTAGCATTGCCCAGCCTAAAACGAGAGTTGAACCCCATTTAGGAAGCAGCTTACGCGGAAGCAAAGTATAAAATGCCAGAGCGAATGCCGAACCAATTCCCCACATCAAAGCACTAACCGAAATGGATAAACTATGCATATTTCCTTTAGTTGCAATCAAAAATGTCCCTAATATGGCCAAACCTACAACAAGGATTTCTTTATTTGTAGGCAACCTTTTTGAAATTAAGGCAAAATAACAGGTAATGATAACGGGTGTTAAGTACTGTAAAACGGTGGCTGTAGCCGCATTGGAATAATTGATAGCCATAAAAAATGTGTATTGCACAGCCAATAAACCTAAAATGCTGAACAATAAAAGACTTATTGCGTCTTTCCTGTCCTTCCAAATAGCACCTATCCTACTCTTTACTTTTAAAGAGGCTAGAATCAAGAGAACCACCCCAGATACAAGCAAGCGAATACCCACAACCCATTCCGGGGTAAATCCGGCATAATGAAATAAATACTGCGCTACTGTTCCGCATACTCCCCATAATATACCGGCAGTTAATACCAGTAAAATTCCTTTAACTCTTGTATTTTTCAATAAAATCATGCTGTTCCCTCATATATTTCATAGTTTACAGTTCTATTATACTTTTATTTTCACAAAAAAGGGGAGGTTAAGCAGGAAGGTAAGAAAGTAATATTTGAATCATAAAATGCTCTGCTCAATAATAAGATATCCTTGTGTCAAAAAAATCTTTGAAAGCAGGGATGTTAACGTTAGCTTTACATGCAAGAAAATCCTCTATTCTGTTTGCCGTCGTAACAGCCGTTCTTCTACTCTTTTCAACTTTCTTCAGCCCAATGCATGCTGATGCAGCACAGTCTAAAAGTCAAAAGGCGGTTGCTTATTCAAAAAAATAACGAACAGTCCATATAAATGGGGCGGAACAACACCAAAAGGGTCCGATGCCTCCGGTTTCACACAGTATGTATTCTCAAAAAGCGTTGCAAAAAAATTACCACGTACCAGTGCCGATCAATATAAAACAGGTACTTCCGTTGCCAAAAACAAATTAAAAGCCGGGGATCTAGTATTTTATAAAACGGACGGGAAAAAGGTATCATTTGTTGCCATTTATATCGGCAATAATAAATTCATTGGCGCTACATCAAAAGGAGTTAAAACACAAGATATGAATCTCGATTATTGGAAGAAACGTTATGTAGGAGCAAAACGAGTAGTTAATTAAAGAATTGGATTAGCGAAGTAAAAACTCTTTTTCTTTAGAGAAAAAGAGTTTTTACTTTTGATCAACCTCTATACACTTATAGACTGAACCACTCAGTACAATTTCACCCACATCAGCCAGGTGTTCTGTTTCATACGTTTTTATTTTTTATACACGAAAATGCCAGCACAACTGGAATTCTAAGCCTTCTTTTATATTCTTTCTCATCGGTAAAGTTATCACGCACAGGTGTACCTTCTCGCAAATCAACCACTGAAAATCCAGAACTGATAAGCGCTCTAAAATACTGTTCGACTGTTCGATGATATTTCACCACGATTTGTTCAATCCAAGGTTCTTTTCTTTCCCCCTCCAGGAAATAGTCATCCACAATCCAATTTTCACGTCTATCACCTTTTTTTTTACTAGTAAAAGATGCGGTCGTAAGAGGATGCTGAACACTGAAAACAAACTTACCTTCCTCTTTTAAAGACAAATCGATGTTTTGAAACAAAGCATCAATATCAGCTACATAATGGATTGCAAATCTGGAAGTTACAATGTCAAACTTTTCTTCTCCGTATGTATATGATTCCATCGTATGAAGATGCACGCTTCCATTCACTTGTGATAGGTTCCTCTTAGCTGCTTCCACCATTTGTTCAGAGCCTTCTATTCCACTGTAGGACGCTGCACCGCGTTCTACTAAATCTTTGCCGAAGGAAGCGTCACCGCAGCCCAAATCTAGTATATCTTTATTTTGAAAATCTTGTATTAGCTCATACATGATTGGAGTTTCAATAGCATTATTGGGACTATCTTTCCTACTTCTTCTTTTCATATAATCCAAAAAAAAATCTTCCTGATCATAAACACTAGGTCCCCTATATTCCATACATTTCCCCCTATGAAGTTCTTAACCTACCCTCTAATGGCATATTTATCTGCTTTCAATGAAGAGCTATGGAATATTAAAAGGAAGGCTACTCAACCTCCCCCTTCTTAGAAGATTGACCTCTAAAACTCCTATTTCAGCTTTAGTTACCTTCATAGTCCCTGCTTCGGGAGTGTGTAAACCTCGAACCTTAATTCACACCCGCTTCAAGTATGCTAAATGTTTTTCTTTCACAATCCAATTCAGCCATAGCCCCGAGAGGAATAATACTCATTGGAGCCGTATGTCCAAAACTCATATTATATAGAATCGGCAAATCCGTTAACTTTAGCTCATCCCGTACCACACTAAGGATTGCTTCCTTATACTCATCGTAATAACAATCATCATATGGCTTGGAAAATAATAAACCCTTAGCATTTTGCAGAATTCCCTGCGCCGCGTAATTTCGCAGCCATCCAAGAAACAGATCCGGACTCACTTTCACTTCTGATGTCTCAAAAAATATCAGTTTATCCTTCCATTCATCAATTGCAGGCCACACTACAGTCCCTTTAAGCATTTCCAGCACATCCATGCATCCTCCTAATAATTTCCCCTTATGTATTCCCTCTCCCTGTAATAACTCATAACCGCTATGCGGTGATGTTTTTCTTTTACGTGTCCAGTTTTGCTTTTCCCAAGGGATAAATTCACTTGTCCATTCAGATGGCGGTCCAACTTCGCCAATAGGTTCACCAGAAAATAAAACCCGTTTCACCCAATGATTCGTATAATCAAAAGCCTCTACATTCTCTGCAAATTCAGCCAGAATCGAAGGACCATAATAACTCATTACCCCTGCCTTATAACAAATAAAATGCGTGACGGTAGAGTCAGAATAGCCAAGGAAAATCTTTGGATTATTTTTGATTACCTCATAATCAATGTATGGCAGCATTCGAATGCTGTCATCTCCGCCAATACAAGAGAATATCCCCTTAATCGATGGATTTTGAAAGGCATCCATCAAATCGCGTGCCCGTTCTTCTGGATGATTATATACATACTCTGATCCCTTTAATGTATGAGGCAGCTCAATAACTTCTAAACCAAACTCCTCCAACCGTTTTTTCCCTATCTGATAACGCCAGCGAATATCTGGATCTCCTGCCCCACCCCAAGAAAAACTGGCAGTAGCTATCCTGTCACCGCTACTTAGTCGATCTGACTTCTTCAAATCCATCTCATCCACCACTTTCTCTAACATTTCTTTAGCTTAGTTGAATTATATTATAAAAAATCCCAAATATATAAATAATTGTTTATTTATTATATTTCTAATAGTAACCTTCCATTTTCCTATAAGCTTAAATGTAGGAATAAAGTGTGACGAACGTATTGAAACTCTGAAAAATTACAATAATTGTACAATATTAACTCTCAAAGACCTGAAACAGCATTATAGTAAATAGCTCCTTTAATCTTCCATCAAAATCGTAGAGTAAGTTCCCTTTTAACGCATACAAAATACCCCCATATGTACACAAACCCAACTTGTACATACGGGGGCTAAAACCCATAAAGTGTATAAATCAAGATTTCCCACAGCATTTCTTATACTTTTTCCCGCTTCCGCATGGGCATGAATCATTTCTGCCCACTTTTATGCTTCTGGAAGCCTGTGAATTTCCGGGTTGATAATGACCAGCCCACCAAGTGAACTCTTCATGAACATTTGTAATGGGCCGGCAATCATCTGCATATAACGGATCATAGTTCCTAAATTGCTCCTCCACATCATCGAGCGACATATCAAGGGCATTCACTTTCTTTTGGGCAAAAACCTCTGCGATATCATCATATAAATCTCGGAAATTTAATACCATACATGAATCAATTAGAATGGTATACATATAACCTGATTCATCTACCAAATCCCCCTGCAGTAGATCATGATAGTAATATTCAACCATTTCCCTTGATATACGTTTTTGCAGGACAAGGGATGTAATTGCTTGAATTCCAGTAGCACGAATACACTCATCCAAAGATTGATCATCAATTAAATCAAATAATGCATCCAAATCCGGCATGGAAGGGATATTTCCATCCATAACTATTTCACCGGGATATGTATCAGCAAGTATACGGCCAGCCGTTGTAACCAGGTAATCATCATATAATTCCAATGCATTATCATCCGGTAATTTTAATGTTTGTAAAAATGGATAAAATGCTTCTCTGATGTTTAACTGTCCCAACAAAACAGCTGCATAAATATGGTCAATTCGATCAGGTTCACTAAGAAACAATTCTGGTTCCTTGCGAACCAAATCTAATATACTCAATAGTTCAGGAATAGCATCCTCACGAATCAATAGAAGATCAAGTTCCTCTTTCGGATAGGTGTCGTCTATATAGCGAATTTTTTTTACTAATTCCTTGGTCGAAATAGTTGGATCATCCATCTTATTTCACCCCCGTACCTTTCTTATATAATTAGTTTATCAAACTCTTTCTCGATTCTTCTACTCGCAAACCAATTTTATAATTGCTAAAATGAACAACAGTACAAACAATCTGCTATATTGTTATATCACTAGGGAGTTGTTTTGATGAACAGACATTGGTTAAAGGTTATTATAGGGGCCTTCTTTGAAATCATCTGGGTAAGCGGTCTTAAAAATGCAGACAGTATATGGATGTGGCTGATTACACTTGCTGCAATCTGTATCAGCTTTTATATGATGATTGATGCAAGCCGCTACCTGCCGGTTGGGACGGTATACGCTGTCTTTGTCGGATTGGGAACAGCTGGAACGGTTATTGCGGAGATTCTCTTCTTTGATGAACCGTTAAAAATAGAGAAAATAGCATTAATTCTTCTCTTATTAATAGGTGTGATTGGTTTAAAAATAGTGACTGATGAAGACACCTCCAAAAAGGAGGCTAACTAATAATGGCCTGGTTTGCACTGGTTATCGCTGGATTTTTAGAAATATTTGGGGTCGGCATGATTAATAGATTGAATAAAAATAGGGATCTCTTATCTCTGCTTCTTTTGATTGTCGGTTTTTCGGGGAGCTTTTTCTGTCTATCATTCGCAATGAAGACACTTCCCATGGGTACTGCCTATGCTGTATGGACTGGTATTGGTGCCAGTGGAGGAGCATTAATTGGCATGCTTTTATTTGGAGAAGCGAAAAGCTTAAAACGAATTATTTTCATATTACTCATTTTAATCTCTGCCATTGGTCTTAAATTTGTATCAAAATAGCCCATAACAAAATGACTCGCCCAAAAAGAGCCATGCTATGGCAAACTACTTGCTAACATGGCTCTTCTATTACTTATTCAACCATTCCATGATGATTTCTCTAAACCTTCCATAGCAGGAAGTACCCCTCAAGATAGAATCATGATTTAATGAAGCAATCATATTTTTAACTAAGTAATGTCGCGGCTCTTTATTATGCAATAGTTCATCTTGCAGGAATTCGATTATTTGTAGCTTTTCCGCACGAAACTCAGCATCAACAACCTCTTGTTCAAGGTAAGTCTTTAGTTGGTTAACGGATTGGATTAAATCGTAGCAAAAATCCCTGTTTCCTTTTGGACCCCCCGGAATAAACATAGTTAACACTTCCGGTTCTATTAAAACAACATCATTCTTACTTACATCATCAACAATCACCTTTATGCGATCTAAATAATAACGAATTGCTTTTTTCGCATCAAGATCTCCTTTTGCAATACTATAAAAATGCATGTGGTGTTGGACCATGGCGGATAGAATAATTGCACAATCTAACAAATACGGTTTCTTCTCCACCCCAAAAATATCGACAAGGCGGTTGTGAATCCAATTTAAATATAACCATCTCGTTTGTTTCAAATAATCTTTTAGTTCAATATCATTAGATACCATTACATCTTCAATAAGGGCAAATAATTGATTATGCGAATGTGATTTCCTTTGTACATAAAGTTGCTCTATAAAGATGTCTATATTACTGAGATCCCTCCCAATAATTAATTCATCTCGCTGTTGGTGATACTCTTCAAGGAAGGAATCGTATACAGCTTTGAAAAGTTCACTTTTAGAAGGAAAATAATTATAAAATGTTCCTCTGGAGATCCCGCTATCTTCAATAATTTCTTGAATAGACGTATTTCTATATCCCTTTCCAATGAAAAGTTTCTTTGCATGGCTGATAACTTGCTTTTTTCTTACGTTCATAACAACTCAATCCATTCCTATGACTTCAGTTATTTGAGTGTATATTAGCTTATTTTTAGGGTAAATACAAATTTATATATTCTAAATTATTTTAATTGCTAAACGAAAAGAAAGAGAGTAATATAATCAACATGAATTATGAGTCTAATAATTAAACATATAGTATAAATCAAAAGGAGAGAAGTACATGACAGCAACAGAAAGACAACAAATGCGTCCCAATTATGGGATTATAGCCATTCTTTTAGCCGGTGCATTTGTATCTATATTGAATTCAACATTATTGAATGTTGCCCTTCCGTCCATGATGGCGGATTTTAAAGTTGAGCCAACAACGATTCAGTGGCTCGCAACAGGTTATATGCTGATAAACGGAATTATCATTCCATCAACAGCGTTTTTAATTCAGAAGTTCTCGGTTAGACACTTATTTATAACCGCGATGATTCTATTTACAATCGGAACAATCTTTTCCGGATTTGCACCGAGCTTCGCATTATTATTGGTTGGAAGAATGATTCAAGCAGCAGGCTCTGCCATTATGATGCCCCTCTTAATGAATGTTCTTTTAACGAGCTTCCCAATTGAAAAACGTGGTGGTGCGATGGGGATTTTAGGGCTTGTTATGATTTTTGCCCCTGCAATTGGTCCTACATTATCAGGGTGGATTATTGAACATTATGAATGGAGATATCTGTTCTATATGATCATCCCGTTTGCCGTTATTGTTTTACTACTATCGATTTTTAAATTAAAAGATAAGAAAGAAAAAAGTAACGCTTCATTGGATGTATTATCCGTTATTTTTTCAAGTGTCGGATTCGGAGGGTTATTATATGGATTCAGCTCGGCGGGTAGTAAAGGCTGGGATGATGTTGAAGTATTCGGTACACTGATTGCAGGTGTAATTGGCTTGATTTTGTTGATTGTTCGCCAATTTCAACTGGAAAAGCCGATGCTCGATTTCCGTGTCTATAAATATCCAATGTTCTCCTTATCTTCAGCTATATCGATTGTTTTGAATATGGCAATGTTTTCAGCCATGATTTTAATGCCAATTTACCTGCAAAATATACGTGGTATATCCCCATTAGATTCTGGTTTATTAATGCTTCCAGGTGCAATCATTATGGGAATTATGTCACCAATTACAGGTAAATTATTTGATAAATTTGGCGGTCGGATTCTTGCCATAATCGGTTTAACCATCACAGTCGCTACAACTTATTTCTTCAGTCAATTAACAACTGAAACTACTTATGGAACATTAATTGTGATGTACTCTGTTCGTATGTTCGGTATGTCAATGGTCATGATGCCGATTATGACCAACGGGATGAATTCATTGCCTGCCCGATTAAATCCACATGGTACAGCTATGAACAGTACACTTAATCAAGTATCCGGTGCAATTGGTTCCGCCTTACTTGTTTCCGTTATGACATCACGTACGAAAATACATGCGGAAGAATTGGCAGAAAAAGCAATGAGTAAGCTTACCGGTCAACCAAGTCCAGAAGAAATAGCTCAATTGGAGGCACAAATCTATACTCAAGCAACAGTAGATGGGATTAACGATGCATTCTTTATAGCGACATTTATTGCTGTATTGGCTCTTATCCTTGCCTTCTTTGTTAAACGACCAAAGAGAGCAGACGAACAAATCAACTTACAAAAAACACAAGACCTCTCCCAGTAACAGGAGAGGTTTTCCTTATTATTCCCAAGTCCATTCTTCTATATTATTTAACAAAGATAGAGGCTGTTCATTTGATTGAAATGCCAGCTCTCCTAAATTTAATCCTTTCTTTGTATAGTATAAATGATCTGGATGGACCAACCATATCCACGGTAAATCCTTCGCGGTCTGCCTCAGAATTGATTGCCATATTTGAAAATCACCGCTAGCAAGCGCTCCCTCAACCAACTGATTCACTTCAGCAGATATATGTAAATTCATCCTAGTATTACCTTCATGAATCCTATGATACAAATCGATTGGACTATGATTACCCACACGCATAATGAATGGATTATTAAACTTATTTGAATTGATTTTCTCCTCATTCTGACCAACCACTTCTACTGAGATTCCAATTTCAGCTAATTGTTGCATAAGTAATGTCGCCATGGACTGCGCTATAGGGTCAGACTCCAGAAACAAAAGCTTAAACTTCGCTTCTATTCCCTGTTTTTCCAACACACCATCCTCATCGTTATCAATCCATCCCGCAATTTTCAAAATTTCTTTAGCTTTGTCGATATTATTGTCTTCAAACTCTGTTTCTTTGTAGCCCCACGGAAGCCGATTAGCATCATGATAGGCTGCTTCTCCATATCCATAAAGAACTTCATTTATGAGGTGATCACGTTTAACTGTTAAATTAATTGCTTGGCGGATGGACCATTCACTTGTTACCCCATTGCCAGTTTCTTTGCCAGAGGCATCTGATTCTAGTGGGGCAGTAGTAAAGGAGATTCCATACTGATCACTACCTTTAAAAGCTTTGATATCCATTCCATCTATTACGCCCACATTTGCAAATGCCGGAGATGTTTGAGCGACATCTACCAGACCTTTTTGCGCCGCTGCATAGGCTTCTTCCTCATCCATAAAAAGAATGATGACCCTTTTAAAAATAGGTTTTTTCCCATAATATCGCTCATTCCTGACAAAAACCGCCTGCTCTCCTACATTCCACTCCTCCAGAATATAGGGACCTGATCCAATTGGATTCAAAGTGAATAACTCATCATACTGATTCTCAGGGACTATTCCAAGCTGAGCAGCTGTATAACTAAAGGTTGACAAGGGTTTCTCTAATCGAAAATGGATAGTGTATTGATCTATCACCTTGGCTTCTTTTAACAAAGATAGATCATACCATCCATTGTACTTAGCTGTATTAAAGGTAAAAGCTACATCACTCGCTTTCACTTGTTCCCCATTCGAAAAATAAGCATCATCCCTAATTTTAAATTCCCAGGTCATTTTATCTTCACTGACCTGATATTCATCAGCTAAATCATATGTAATTCCCATATCCTTATCAAAGGATAATAAAGTACTTTGAATTAAAGGAGAACCGTTTGCCCTTGTATACAGAAAAGGGTCGAATCCTTTAATCACATTCGGAGACAATGCCACAGTTAATTCTTCCTTATTGGCTTCGGCTGTTCCCACCCCTGCTCCCATATTAAAATATCCGCTGGTCAAAATTATGGTGATGATAATTCTTTTTACGATTATCTTCATCTTTATCCCCCGTTAAATAACGGCATTACTTAAATAGATACCAAGTAGCCACAATAATAATAAGTATTATGTACATACACCTCTAGTTAATTCTATTTATCAAAAAGATACAGGTTTTGAAACCATTCCTTTTATTTCCCCCTTAAAATCCAATCAGCATAACTAATGAAACATACCTGATGATCTAACTAATATGAATAGTCTAAAAAGTGCCAGGTATGTTTTGGGTTCTATCGTCTTTATCTTCTTTTTGATTCTCGGAGCTCCCCTCCGAATGGTTCGGAACTACATTTTCACTTTCAGAACGACCTTCTGAATCATTCGGAGTCTTATTTTAATTATCTTTTGTTTGTTCTATATTGTTGCCGTTGGAATCAATTATCCCAGCTAAGCTTTTTTTAAATAAATACGTACTTCATAGGCATCTAATTTTGTGCTTGTCGTTTCATTATAGTTAGAAATCAGAATAGATGTCCCCTGCAAATCCATTTCACTGTTCAGCTCAATATGTATAGTGTTCGGCTGAACATTAGAAACAAAGTAAATCGTCTCATCAGCGTAGCTTCTTTTGTATCCATAAAGATGAGAATGTCCTTTAAATAATTCCTGATAATCCCCATATACAAAGACCTTGTGCTGACTCCGCAGCTTGATCAGCTTTTGATAAAAATAAAAGATTGATTCAGGATTATGCAATTCATTGTTCACATTGATTGATTTATAGTTTGGATTAACTCGAATCCACGGTGTACCTGTTGTAAATCCCGCATGTTCTTCATTGGTCCATTGCATCGGTGTACGGCTATTGTCTCTGCTTAATGGCTGCAAATCTCTAAGAACCGTATTCGGGTCCCATCCCTTTGACACCAACTCAGCATACTGATTTTTCATCGCAATATCGTTATATTCGTCAATAGAAGAAAGGCGAATCCCTGTCATTCCTATTTCCTCTCCTTGATAAATATAAGGCATACCCGGCAAAGAATGCAGCAACGCAGCAAATAGTTTGGCTGATTGAACACGATACTCTTTATCATTACCATATCTGGTTACCACTCTTGTATGATCATGATTATTAATAAATTGTGAGTTCCATCCTTTCTCTTTCAATCCTTCATACCAGCGCGCCTGAATCTCTTTAAATTTCTTTAAGTCCCAGGTTGGCATTTCATCACAAACTTCAAAATGAAACAAGGTATTCAGTTCATGGCGGTTTTTATCCACATATAATAACCCTTGCTCCGGCGTCACGAAGGCTACCTCCCCTACGGTTAACACATCATAATGACGGAATACCTGTTCATTCATCTCCTGCAAATAATCATGAACTTTGGGATGGTTGGCCAAATAACGAATATCATCCGGATCGTCTGCATCCGGAAAATCCTCCGGCTTCGCAAGCAGGGCAATTGCATCTAGCCTAAATCCATTAATCCCTTTCTTTAACCAAAAATTTAGAATTCGATATATTTCTTTACGGACTTCTTCATTCTCCCAATTCAAATCGGGCTGTTCAGCTGCGAATGAATGAAAATAATACTGACCAGTCCGTTGATCATATTCCCATGCTGACGGGGAAAAGTAAGAACGCCAATTATTGGGAGGGTTCACTTGGTCTCCATCTCTCCAAATATACCAATCTCTTTTTGGATTATCTTTGCTGGATCTGGATTCTTTAAACCAATCATGCTCATTTGAAGTATGATTTATGACTAAATCCATAATAATTTTTAGATCTCGTTTTTGTGCTTCCCTCATTAATTCCTCAAAATCCTCCATACTGCCCGCTTTCGGCATAATGGAATAATAGTCGGAAATATCATATCCATTATCTTTATCAGGAGAAAGGTAAAAAGGATTGAGCCAGATTACATCTGCACCCAACTCTTTTATATAATCCAGCTTCCTTATTACCCCTCTTAAGTCTCCATATCCATCCCCATCACTATCATAAAAGCTTCTCCAATAAACCTGGTACACGACACTTTCTTTCCACCATTGTTTATCCATCTCTCCCACCTCATAAAATGAATTATGTGAAGCTTATCTTTCTATTATTTTTCATTAGTTTAAGTAGAACTTTTTCTCTACCATTTAAGAGCATACATCTCGCGCTTCTTCTTGTTCCTCAGCAATTTAAATAAGAAAAGTTGAGCTTGTATGCCCTTTCATTTTTATTTTTAGGATATCGCAATATTTAATATAGAAGTTCTATTTGAAGTAAGCCTGCTTTCTAAATCCTTTTAATATTCGCAGTGCGTCCTTTAACAACACGTATTCTTCCAGGGAATTAGAAAGCTGAAGTCTGTCATATAATTGACCAGCCTGCTCATTTACACAATCCCCTTCTAAAGCCAGAATCGAATCGAGCTTTACTAATATTTCTCTCATCAGATGGACATCTACATCCTCCCTTTGCATCCGCAAGAACATATCATAAATGGCATGATTCAAACGGCGCTGAGATGATAGAAAGTTTTCCATTTCTTCAAGCTGCAGCATTTGATTATTTAAAAGTATTCTTTCCTCTATTAAAGCGGAAACGGCAAATAAATGATTGATTGTATGTGCATTATTTCTTTGGTTTAAATAAGCGGACACTTCATGCTGCAATTCCTTGGATACTTGTTTGTAGCTTTTCATCAAATCTCTTGTACCCTTTTCCAGCGTATGTGGAAGTAATAAACGATTTGCAAGCATACCAATACCTATCCCTATCAGTACAAGCATAACTCTTCTCAGTGACAGGAGCGTCGGGTCGCCCGTGAGAGCAGCTGTTCCAAGAGCAGATATCGTGACAGTCAATACGACATTTCTATACTTCACCGCATAGCCATTCAAATACCCAACCAGCAAGACCAGGAAGGAGCGTATAGTCGTTTCATGAAAAATACTAAATAATAGTACAAAGATAGCCGCTCCCATTAAAGTGCCGATCACGCGTTCCTTGAAGCGATATTTAGCTGTCTCATAATAAGGTTGCGTCACAGAAAATATAGTAAATAAAATCCAGCGTCCTTCATTGATGTTAAAATAATCAACGATTAAAGCAACAGCTGCAATAGTGATACCCAATCGCAGTGCATATGTGAAACGAGCTGAATGTCGATTAATGTCCTTTAAAAATTGATAGGTATTCCGGTAGCCTCTAGGAATCTCTACCACACTCTCAACCTTGTTCAGTTCAGATGATTCACTGGTATGAAGGTACCTCAATAATTCACGCAATAATTTCAACGTACTAATCATTTCGACTATGTATGCGGATTCATGTTTGTTAAGCGCTATGTTTAGATTATTCAATGAATCATCAGATAAGCTTGACCCTTTATTGGCGTAATCCCTCATCTGTCTCAATTCAAAATTCAGAGCATCCAAGACATCCTCTGGGTAGTCACTTGCAGCTTTGCGGTTTAACATCAAATGCAGTTTTTCAAGACAGACCGAAATCTTCAAACGAACTCTGCCTTCGTGAGTCAGATAATAACCCTTGACACTCCGAAAATAAATCACCTTCCTGAACTCGTTGATATCAGACAGAATGATGGAATCCAACTCTTGATCAGGCTGGTTATCTCGAATACGATTTAACTTTTCTTGCAAATGGCTACATACCTGCAAGAAATAATGATTGCCCCTTTTAGATAATTTCCTTCTATTAAATACCCATTGTACCATCATGATAATCAAAGCCCCTGCAACCAGAGACATTAGTCTCAATGGGAATTCCTCCAACGGAACTGGATCGGTCAAAATGAATAAATATTGCAAACCAACCGCAATATGGATAGGTCCTTTTATGTTAGATGTGAAAAAGTATCCTACAATAAACATAGCGATAAAGTTTACTAAAATTCCTACCCAGGGATTGATCAAGGCCAGTTGACCAAATATTCCTTGGGACAAATTGACTGCCAAAATCAGCATGAAACTCTTCCATGGGGATACAGTAAAATCCCTCTCTAAATACATGAGCAGAGCAACCACAGTCGTGACCCCAATCAAAACATTATGCTGCCCAAACACAGCCTCAAAGCCTGTCACAAAAAGGATAACAAAGATAAATATCAATGTTTTTGATATGATCAGCTGCTTCATAGCTTCCCTTCCTTACCTATAAATTGCTATACCAGAATATTAAATCACAGTATAACATACTATGCTGCCAGGAAAAAAACACAGGAAAAGGCTTTCTAGCTTGGAACATTCATTAATGCTAATAAAAAAATGTCCCAAAAGATAAGTTTTCACTTCCTTTTGGGACAGTCTATATAAAATCTATATTTATAGTACTCTCTTATTTGCCTATAAACATTTGTGTCCAGTAGTTGCCGTTCTCCACATAACCAATTCCGATATGTGTATAGCTGGAGCTTAAGATATTTTTTCTATGACCGTCACTATTCATCCACGCATTTACTACTTCTTCTGGCGTGCGTTGACCCATAGCAATATTTTCAGCTGCCGCTCTATAAGAAATGCCAAATTGTTTCATCATATCAAATGGAGATCCGTAAGTTGGGCTTGTATGACTGAAATAGTTATTCTTCTGCATATCCTCTGATTTGATACGCGCTACTTTACTTAGCTCTGTATCTAGTGTTAAAGGTTTTAAGCCTTGTTTTTCACGTTCCGCGTTAGTAAGTTCTAGTACTTCCTGCTCATATGCACTTACTTCATAATCGTTTGATTCTGTATCATTGGAATCAGAATTATCTTCTTCCACAGTTGGAGCATCCGTACTTGGTTTATTTTGTTCCACGGCATTGTTTGAACCAGAATCCGTATCCTGACTTGGTTTATCAATAGTTGGAAGTTGAACAGATCCCCATGGGAATTTAATAATGCCTCCGCTGATCATCACTTTATATGAAGTTGTTGTATTCGGTTTAGAAGATACACTGGCTGCCTCCGCTCCTGTTATAGCTGTAATGGAAAGCGCTGCGGCTGCTGCAATTGTAACGATAAGTTTATGTTTCATTGGTAAATCTCCTCCTGTCATGATATTTGTTTAATCGACAAAGACATCGTAACATGAGTTTTTTGTAACATTTGAACCATAAACTACCAGACAGCTCGAGATAGGATAATAGACATCCTTCTCACATAGCGCGGACCTAACTTAATATATTGATATATCAACAGTCCTGCTTAAATCTCTCTTTTTTCCATATTCCGGATATCAAGTCCCTCTTTTTGTAAAATCCCCACTTTTATCCTATAAAATAATTATTGACAGGTATTTAATAATAGAGGATTCATTACTGTTACTACAGGTATGTTACAAGCATTGCAGTTATTTTTAAATAATGTTGAGTATACCCATATTGCAGTCTATGGTATGGGGAATTTAAATAGATGGAGTTTCCTATACAGTACTTTTATAGAACAAATGGAGAAAACAAATTGTTTTCTCCATCTCTGTTCTTCTGACTTGTTCGTTGAATATAGCAGGGTAATTTCTATATAGTAGACATCTCGTAAGCGACACCATAAACTTTACAATCAAATCCTTAAAGGTTAACTAACTACTTTAAAGAGTCGTGACAGTTACTTATATATACAGGAGACTGTCGCAGAAAATCCCTTTATCATAGTCAATTGAAAAGGAGCAGGTTGTTACCTGCCCCTACCATATCACATTCATTTGTGACCTCTTTATTTCCATTCGACAACTTTGTCTACTGCAAGACGCATAGTCGGGAATCCATTACCAGCCGCCTTACCCATGGTCATAATCATGACCGGAGCATGTCGTTCTTGATCCAATCCAAACACATCATTAATACGGGTTTTATCGAATCCCGCAATAGGATTGGTATCATATCCGTGAGCACGAGCCACAAGCATCAATTGCATAGCTACATGGCCGCAGTCGGTCATGACGATATCTCTGCGATCCTGTTCAGTTAGTGAAGCAATCCATCCTAAAACACCTTCAAGCTGGCGTTCTTTATATTCAGCAGGCATATACCCAAGCTCTACATTTGCGCTATAAATCTCATCAGCTTTTAATGTATTGTGCAAGTCGCCAAAAATTGCAATCGTCACCGCTGATGTATCAATTTTTTTATGATTGGTCGGTGAGGCAATATCCATCAATTTTGCTTTTGCCTCATCGCTTTCTATAACAAGAAAAAATCAAGGCTGTAGATTCGTTGAAGATGGTGCGCTGGTTGCTTCACTGAATATTGCTGTCATCTCTTTATGACTGATTTTAACCATAGGATCGTAACTTTTTATGGAACGGCGTCCCATTAAGATTTTTCTGAAATCATTAGTTGGGATAACATGAGAACTATTGGACATGTTTATTCTCCTTTATGATTAGATTGGACTGGACGGTATTACATCAGGTCTTGATTAAAAAATTTATTCAGTTTCCGAATCGCTATTAATATATAACTCTATTCTCGATTGCTTGATAGGCCTTGAATAATCCCTTACATTCTTCATGATCAACTCGCTGTAAATCATATGAACGCTTCCCATCAATCATTTTATAAAAGACATCATCTCTAAACCCTATTTTATCTGTATCCAATCGATCACATCCATAATAAACAGTCGTGATACCTGCCCAAAGGATGGCCCCTAAGCACATAGGACAAGGCTCAGCCGTTGTATAAAGCTCTGCTCCGGATAGGTCATAATGATTTTCATGAAGGCATGCTTCCTTAATCGCAACTATTTCTCCATGCATGGTTGGATCAAGCTCCTTAACCACCATATTATGGCCCTTTCCAATGATTTTACCATCCTTGACAATGACAGCTCCGAAAGGTCCGCCATGCCCTTGTTTAATTCCTTCATACGCTTCTTCAACAGCGGCTTTCATAAATGGATTCATACGCCTTAATACCCCCGATATTTGATTTATCAATAGGATGCTGTATCTTCGGTGTAGACTCATAATTCAAATCTATTGTATTACTTGACGGTTAGTCAATATTCCCGTTAGACCTTACTCATAATCATCAATTGCTTTATCACGCCATTTTTGTTCAGATGGATAAAACATTTCCAAATAACGATTTTCAATCCTTTCCTCAGTCCATTTACTATCTGATCCATGTGCGTATAGTCAGTTCTCATCAACTGGCAACCATTCATTATCAAACGCAGGGATGGCATTCATTAAAGATTTGGAAATGAACTGCACCAGCGTGAATTAATTAGGAAATAAAAAACAAGAGTATTCCAAATGATTAATTAATTGGAACGCTCTTTTTTATGAATTTTATTCTATACTAATAAGTAATGATGAATTCAATAAAGAACTTGAGGTGACCTTTTTGGAGAAACAAAAATACAGGGACCTTAAATTAGGTGAACGCGGAGCAATCCTAAGTATTGTTGCATACTTATTTCTTTCCATATTAAAGCTGATTGTTGGATATATAAGTGAGTCTGAAGCATTACGTGCAGATGGGCTGAACAATATAACTGACATCATTGCCTCAGTAGCTGTATTAATTGGTTTAAAAGTTTCTCAGCGGCCTCCCGATAGCGATCATGCATATGGGCACTGGAAAAGTGAATCGATTGCCTCTCTCCTATCTTCTTTTATCATGATGACAGTAGGTATCCAAGTTCTAACGGATGGATTCCAATCCATTTTAAGCAGGGAAAAAAATATACCTGATATAACGGCAGCATACACGGCGATTTTTTCCGCCCTCGTCATGTACTTCGTCTATCGCTATAATATAAAGCTAGCCAAAAGAATCAACAGCCATTCCGTAAAAGCTGCTGCCAAAGACAATATTTCTGATGCGTATGTCAGTATTGGAGCAGCAATTGGCATATTCGGCTCCCAGCTAAATATGCCTTTCCTCGATACAATTACTGCCATACTCGTAGGGTTATTGATTTGCAAAACAGCCTGGGATATTTTTAGAGAAGCATCCCATTACTTATCAGATGGCTTTGATGAGTCTAAGATTAAAATCTATCAAAATTCCATTGACCAAATAGAAGGGGTTAAAGGAATTAAAAAAATTATGGGACGAAATTACGGAAATAATGAAGTCATTGATATCATTATTTTGGTAGACAACACGTTAAATATTAAAGAAGCCCATGATATTGCTACTCTTGTAGAAAAGGATTTAATGAAGGATCATGGAGTCTATCGTGTCCATGTTCATGTGGAACCATATGAAGAAAAAACAGAAAAAAGGCCAGGCCCAAATTAATGATAGGTATCCGGCTGTTTGCCCTAAAGAGCTACAAATTGGTTGTTTATATTACTGAATCTACCACTACTCCATAAACCTTCTGATATTTTATACGAAAAAAGGCATTCCAATGGGAACGCCTTTTTCAATTTAATAAGCTAGCCGGTAGATCAGTATTCTCTCAAACGGATTCGTTTCATTTAGAACAATCTCTTTGTGTAGTTCAAACACAGATTGATTTTCAAGAAAATATATATAATCCTCAGATGGATAATATAATATTAGGTGTACCTCGCGATATGTTTCTTCAACGGACAACAGAATGTTCGTTAGAACCTGGCGGAATATTTGTATCGTAAAAGGATTAAAGAAATAAAACCTATTATAAGTTGGTTGAATTTGAAACTCCTCTGCCAGACAACAGTGAAATTGAATTCGGTCTTTCCCCTTGTAATTATAGTTCTTGAGATTTTCCTCAGCTTCATTAATAAATTGTTCATTCATTTCTACCCCACTTACAAACGCCCCTGTCTTGTAATGAAGAAAGAAATTTAGTCTCCCCTTTCCGCATCCAAAATCGACCATATGATCATCCCTATTAAGGTCATACTCATCCAATAACTTTTCTAAAATCCAATACGGAGTCGGCTCATATCGGTGATAATGCATAGAATTATAAAATCCAGTTTGATTACCGACTGTTTTTATATGTAATAACTCATCATAATCTTTTTCGTTCATTGTATAACTCCGTTTCACTTATCTAGATTACTCATAAGTTTAAGCCTTTTTGATACTGATCGAAACCCTTTTTCTATATAATAGGCGTTTTCAGATTTCACATCCTAGTATTCACATAAAAATGCTACTTTAAAGTGACAATTTTACAATAAATTCTAAGAATATAATTAATTGTTAATTTGTTCACAACTTTGTCAAAATTGAAGATTTCCATGTCTTCTTTTAGTTTCATATATTTGTAATTTTGAAATTCAGTTATTATATTGAAAATCAGGGGCTATGGAAAAAGGAAGAATTATACCTAAATAGCAGCAAGAAAGGGAAATTATAACTATCAAGGTGTGCAGATTTACTGAATTTCCCTTACATAGCTTGAATTTACTTATTACATTAGGAAGGGGAAAAATATGAATAAAAAATGGGCACTTTTGAGTTCCATGATGGCGTCTATTCTTATGTTAGCGGGATGTGACTGGGTTGTATTCGACACAAATGGTCCTGTCGCAAAAACACAATCCAATGCCATTCTTTTCTCAATGGCTTTAATGGCAGCTGTTGTGCTTGTAGTATATGTACTTTTTATCGTTATTTTATATAAATACCGAGCATCCAAAGCTCCAAAAGATTACGAGCCTCCACATATGGAAGGCAGCAAGGCGCTTGAAATAACATGGACAGTCATACCAATTATTATTGTAGCCGTTTTAGCTGTAGTCACAGTTAAAACTACATTTGAAGTAGAAGGAAAGCCAAAAGGCTATGAAGATCAAAAACCATTGGTTATCTACGCAGCTTCTTCAAACTGGAAATGGCATTTCAGTTATCCAGAGCAAGGTATTGAAACGGTTAACTATGTAAACATTCCAACTAATAGAGTAGTAGAATTCCGTCTATATTCTTATGGACCAATTACAAGCTTCTGGATTCCACAGCTCGGTGGTCAAAAATACGCCATGAGTGACATGGTAACAAAATTAAATTTTGTAGCTGAAACACCAGCTTCCATGATGGGAAGAAATGCAAACTTCAGTGGTGAAGGCTACGCCCATATGGATTTTGAAGCACTGTCTATGACTCCAGATGATTTCGAAGAATGGGTTAGTGATGTAAAAGCAAATGAAGATAAGTTAACAGAAGAAAAATTTGAAAAACTGCTTGATACAGCACACGTCGGCAGACAATCATATTCTTCTACTCACTTGGATTTCAGCCCTCCACCGGAAGGACATCATCATGGTTCTGAACCATCTTCATCAAACGAGAGCGATGAAGCAGACAACACGTTTGATGAAGATACAGAAAAAGGTAATTCCGAGCACGAAGATCATTCAAATCATTAAAATTAAAGCTTTCATAAGAAAGGAGTTACAACCTTGGATTGGGATAAATTTATAGTACATGGTGGCCCGTTAATCTATGGCGCAATGGTAAGTATTGTCGCTGTATCGCTGGCTATCGTTATCGGCCTGACTTATTTTAAGAAATGGCGCTGGCTTAAAGATGAATGGCTTACCACTGTTGATCATAAACGTATTGGGGTCATGTATATTCTCTGTGCTTTAGTTATGTTATTCCGCGGCGGTGTTGATGGTTTATTAATGCGTGGACAGTTAGCTAAGCCTGAAAACGGACTGCTTGATGCACAGCATTATAACGAAATCTTTACAACGCATGGCGTGGTTATGATTTTATTTATGGCAATGCCATTTATCATTGGATTAATGAATATTGTTGTGCCTCTTCAAATTGGGGCGCGTGACGTTGCTTTCCCTTATTTAAATGCTATCAGCTTCTGGTTATTCTTTGCCGGAGCAATGCTATTTAATATCTCGTTCGTTATTGGTGGATCACCGGATGCCGGATGGTCAGCCTACTTCCCGCTTGCAGGTATAGAATTCAGCCCTACTGTGGGGAATAACTACTACAGTATTGCGATTCAGATTGCCGGTATTGGGACGCTGCTAACGGGTGTTAATTTTATCGTTACCATTTTAAAAATGAGAGCACCTGGTATGACTCTATGGAAAATGCCAATGTTCACATGGTCTATTTTAATCACTAGCATCATTATCGTTTTTGCTTTCCCTGTTTTAACAGTAGCTCTTGCCTTAATGATGTTTGACCGTTTGTTTGGTACACAATTTTTCACTATGCAAGATGGCGGAATGGATATGCTTTGGGCTAACCTGTTCTGGGTATGGGGCCATCCTGAAGTATATATCGTTATTCTTCCTGCCTTTGGTATATTCAGTGAGGTTATTTCAACATTCGCGAGAAAAAATCTGTATGGATACAAATCAATGGTGTTCAGTATGCTTGCCATCTCTGCCCTATCCTTTACTGTATGGGTTCACCATTTCTATACGATGGGTCAAGGTGCCATGGCAAACAGCTTCTTCTCGATTACTACGATGTTAATCGCTGTACCTACAGGAGTTAAGATATTTAACTGGCTCCTTACGATGTATAAAGGAAAAATTGAAATTACCACGCCAATGCTGTATGCCCTGGCATTCATACCAATCTTCACCTTTGGTGGAGTCACAGGGGTTATGCTAGCGATGGCAAGTGCGGATTATCAATATCATAATACAATGTTCTTGGTAGCCCATTTCCACTATGTTTTAATACCGGGTACAGTGTTTGGGGTACTGGCGGGTATGTATTTCTGGTTCCCTAAAATCTTTGGATTCAAATTAGACGAGAAATTAGGAAAAATCGCATTCTGGATTATTTCTATTTCATTCAATGTCACATTCCTGCCTCTATTCGCATTGGGACTTAAAGGGATGAACCGAAGAATGTATACGTACTCTGAAGAAACTGGGTATGGACCATTGAACCTTATCGCATCATTAGGTGCTGTAGGTTTAGCAATTGGATTCATCGTTCTCGTTTATAGCTTCTACTGGAGCTTCCGTTATGCTCCAAGACTAAAAGGAGACTCAGATCCATGGGGTGGCCGTACATTGGAATGGGCAACGAAAACACCTGTTCCAGCCTATAACTTTGCCATTACTCCTGAAGTGGATTCTGTAGATTCCTGGTGGGATCACAAAAAAGGTACACATAATCTGTTCACACGAAAAATCGAAGAAATACACATGCCTAGCAGTGACTTTAAACCGTTTCTAATGGCAGTGGCCTTCTTCTTCTGGGGATTCTTTATGGTATTTAGTATGTGGATTCCAGCCATTATCGCTGCGGTTCCAATTATCTATTTGATGTTTGTACGTTCCTTCAATGATGATCATGGGTTCCATATATCTGTGAAAGAAATTGAAGAAGAAGAAAGAAAATTGCGAGGTGAAACAGAATGAAATTAGATGCCTCTCAACCATTGGAATATAGTACTGAACAAAATCAGCTTAAGATACTGGGCTTCTGGATTTTCCTTGGAGCAGAGATCGTATTATTCGCTACACTGTTTACTGTCTACTTTGTACTGGAAAATCGTACAGGTGATGGGCCTTCCGGGAGCGATATCTTCGCTCTTGGTGGGGTTTTAGCTGAAACCTTTATTCTTTTGGCAAGTAGTTTTACGATTGGGATCGCGATTCACGCTATGCGGATGGGCATGAAAAAAGCAATGATGGTTATGTTCTCGATTACGCTTATCCTTGGATTAGCCTTCCTAGGCATTGAAATTTATGAGTTCTTCCATTATGTACACGAAGGAGCTTCCATCCAAACAAGCGGCTTCACTTCTGCATTACTTACATTGCTTGGAACACACGGAGCCCACGTAACCGGAGGAATTCTATGGGGAATCGCTATTCTGATTCAAGTGAGCAGACGCGGAATTAATCACCTTACTGCCAATAAAGCATTTATTTTTTCACTGTACTGGCACTTCCTGGACGTTGTTTGGATTTTCATCTTCAGCTTCGTCTACCTGAAAGGACTGATGTAAAATGGCTAAGTTATTCCCTAAAGAGCATATCATAGGATTTTTATCATCCATCGCTCTAACAGTGGCAGCATTATTAGTTCTTTTCCTGGAGATATCATTTGGATTTAAAATGGCTATTTTGCTTATCACAGCTGGCTTACAAGCAAGTTTGCAGATATTCCTGTTCATGCATATTAATGAATCCAAGGAAAGAAGAACACTCTATACCAATATCCTTTATGCATTATTTGTAGCCCTAGTTACCATCTTCGGTTCCATGTTCGTCTTGCTTTGGGATTGGTAAAAATCGATACAGCTATACGAAACGGACAGCGAGTTCTAGTCGCTGTCCGTTTTTCTTATTATAAGTTTGCCAAAGTAAGAGCTCCTATGCCTACCATTCCCCTCATTCTGTTCGTCCCTTAATCCTATATAATAGATATTTCTCTATTACTCAAATTACCTGCATACCATACACATGCTTCTATAAACTACCATGTATTCATTTTAAAAATTCTTTTATGATGGAACTATATGAACCAGGAGTGATTGTATGAAAATATCTCTAATAAACAAGGATGGCATTATAAAAGAGGTCAAGCTTGGCTTCAGTTGGACTACTCTCTTTTTTGGAATATTCCCTGCTTTATTTCGCAAAGACTATAAATGGGCGATTATTATGCTTGGTATATCCATCACAATCAATCTTTTTCTATTTGGATTAGGCGCATTGCTAACAAGCGGCGTTTTCGCCTTTATCTATAATAAAATCTATATTAAAAACCTAATTACAAACGGCTATCGCCCTGTTTATGCTGCCGATCGAGAAATATTAATCAAGAAACAGCTATTAGCTGCTTAAAGTTATTGGTCCCTTAGCCTTAAGGGACCATTTCTATTACAACCCCATCTACTCATCTCTTTTCATTGGAAGAACCAATTTATAACCTCAACCACCCTTTCTAATCTATCTACTCTCGAAAAAATATACCTGCAACGAATGATTGACATAAAATACAGCCATCTTATAGAATGAAACAGTCACTCATTTATATAGACCAGTCATTATACTTGAAAAGAGGGATTTCATGTGAGTGCAAAAATGGACTCGCGTCAAAAAATTTTAGAGGCTGCTACTCGCCTTTTCAACATACAGGGATATCATGCAACAGGCTTAAATCAAATTCTGAAGGAAAGCGGTGCCCCTAAAGGGTCTTTATATTATCACTTCCCTGATGGTAAAGAACAACTGGCCGTAGAAGCAGTCAATAAAATGGCCGTTCAAATTGAAAATGATATTAAGCTGGCCATGAATCAGTATGATCATGCCTTAGAGGCATTCCAATATCATATTAAAAAAATCGCTCAACATTTCAATGAAAATGACCTTTTTGAAGGTTTACCAATTGGATTATTGGCAGCGGAAACTTCCTTAATGAGCGAACCTTTACGCAAAGCGTGCAAGGCAGCATTTGAAGGCTGGGAAACACTTTATTATGATAAAATGCTTCAAGATGGCTTTGAACCAGAAAAAGCGCACCGTTTAAGTCTATTGGTTAATTCAATGATAGAAGGAGCCATCACCCGGTCGCTAACCAATTTAAATGGACAGCCTTTACTAAACATCTCTAAATGTCTGCCCGATATAATAAAGAAATAAGCAAAGATGTATATCCTTAATCAGCATATTATATAGACTGGTCTAGTAATTATACATAATGAAAGGGGAATATTATTTGAGTAATAATCATGCTACAAACTTAGAAAATAAGCAGATTAAGCCACTTCCAATCGTGATTGCTATAATGATTGGTGCTTTTATCGGACTCTTTAGTGAAACTGCCTTAAATATGGCATTCACCAATATTATGGAGGACTTTCGCATTGAACCACATGTCGTTCAATGGTTAACAACCGGCTACTTACTAGTACTTGGTATTCTTGTGCCTGTAACAGCATTGCTTCTTCAATGGTTTACTACCAGACAACTATTCAGTGCCTCCCTCATTTTTTCTATTGCAGGAACATTAGTAGGAGCTTTGGCACCTAATTTTGAAATACTCCTTCTAGCCCGTGTCATCCAGGCTATAGGAACAGGTCTCTTACTTCCATTAATGACAAATGTTATTTTGGTTATTTTCCCACCTCATAGACGCGGAACAATTATGGGGATGATGGGGCTTGTCATTATGTTTGCACCTGCTGTTGGTCCAACCCTATCAGGATTAATCGTAGACAGTCTGGGTTGGCAATCAATTTTCTGGCTATGCTTACCTTTGCTAATTTTTACATTCGTATATGGTCTCATCTATATGCAAAATGTATCAACCATCACAAAACCCAAGATAGATATTCTTTCTATTATTCTTTCATCCATTGGTTTTGGAGGAATCGTCTTTGGTTTCAGCAGTGCCGGGGAGGGTGCTGGCTCATGGAGCGACCCAGCAGTTCTTTTACCGATCATTGTTGGGGTACTCAGCCTAATCCTATTCTCATTCCGCCAGTTTAAAATGGAACAGCCAATGCTGAATTTACGCGTATTTAAGTTCCCTATGTTCTCTATTGGACTTTTAATGGTATTCTTGGGTATGATGATCATCTTATCCTCATCAATCCTATTGCCTATGTACTTAAAGGGCGGAATGTTATTGTCAGCTTTTGCAGCCGGCCTTGTCTTATTGCCTGGCGGTATTGTGAATGGAATTATGTCACCAATTACGGGGAAATTATTTGATACCTTCGGGCCAAAATATTTGGTTATCCCAGGTTTTATATTAACAACCATATTTACTTACTTATTTACTAATATATCAACTGAAACTTCACAACTAACAGTTATCATCTTACACACATGTATGTTTATTGGGGTTGCCATGCTTATGATGCCTTCGCAAACAAATGGCTTAAACCAGTTGCCAAGACAGTATTACCCTGATGGAGCTGCGGTCATGAATACACTTCAACAAATTGCCGGAGCGATCGGTACGGCTATTGCTGTCAGCATCATGTCCGCTGGCCAGGCAAGCTATTTGGCTACGGCTGACCCCAATAATCCGCTTGCTGCCTCTGAAGCTTTGACAGCCGGTGTGCAAAACGCCTTTCTATTTGCGTTAATTGCCTCCATAATCGGACTGGTAGTCTCTTTCTTCATTAAGCGTGTAGATGTTTAAAAGTATATAGAATAAGAGGGTGGCAAAATCGGTGCCACCCTCTTTTTTATTTATTAATCTAATTACATAACAAAATCTCTCTTGTAAACCCAATCTTCTTCGCTTGACATCGATCCTGTATAGTTAAGCCAGCTTCCTTAATCATGTCATCAATTCGTTCCCCGGTAACAACAACAATTCTGTCTGCAATGCGATTGGCATGCGTTAAAATGGATAATTGTTCCTCCGGGCTCGCTGTATGGCATAAATTATAGGGTAAATCAATAATAGCTGCATCGTAATAGTCGGTAACTTCCTCAATTGCCCCTATTGCAATATCACAGCTATATCCAAAATGAGCTACATTTTCTCTGGCGCCAATAGCTGGCAATGGCTTGATATCACGTCCACATATCGTAATCCCCATCGACAAGGCTTCTACCAATACATTCCCAATTCCACAGCATGGGTCAATCGCTTTCACACCAACAGGGTTGGGAACCGCGATATTAGCAACTGCTCTTGCCATTCTAGTACTGAGAGCTGTCGAATACTCTCGTGGTTTCTTCTGATGATGCAACCAGATCGCTTCATTTTTTTCATAAATACCTACATACCATTTACCGCCGCAAGTAATGATGCCAAGAACGATATCCGGCTTCTCCAAATCAGCTTCACCCTGGATTTTTAATCCGATTTCCCGTTCAATCTTTCTTCGTTGACTAAAGCTAACTTTATCCTCTAGATCATTCGTTTTCACAAAGATTGTTTTGAATGTCTGATCCGGGAAGGAAAGTTTGTCTGCCTTGTGATAAAGGGCCTCCAAACTATCCCCTTCGGTCAGTACTTCTATTCTTTCCCTAATAAAGGGACTTCGGCTTGGATCGACTTTTCTTGTACTTTTAAAAACAAAATCATCAGGATTCATATCAAACAACGCCCTGAATTCCATTTTGCATAAAGGTTCTTCCTCTGAACTGCATGCATATGTGTATATAAAAATTGGCTCCACCAATCCCATTCTGTTGTATTCTCTTCAACAATCTATAAAAAGCTTATATCACTCTATTATAATGCATTTTTATAGGAAACTAAAATCCCATCCATTATAGTTAAGAATATACCTCACTTGAAGGAGGCACCAAAAATGATTATTGAAATGGACGAAGAATCAAAAAAGTGGATTTCATCAAAAGGAGATCAAGTAACCATTAAAACGTTGGATGTTAAAGCCTGCTGCGGACCCGGTGTTCAAGAACTTGTAGCATTGCCTGGTAAACCTAAAACTCTGAATCATTATTATCAAATTACATCCGATCAAGTATTATTTTATATTCATAAAAATGTACGAAAAAAGGAAAAACTGATTATTACATTATCGGGCATTCCTTTCCTAAAATCCCTCTCCGTTAAGCTTCAATAATTCGCTTTTAAACATAAAAAAACAGGTAAAGAGACCATTTATTCGGACCCTTTACCTGCTAATTTTTCACATCGTTTTCATCAGTTCTTCCTCTGACTGTTTAACCAATTCTGCTTGTGGTATTTTGGATAGATTAATCCATTTCATGATGGAAGCCACCATAATCACTACACCTAACGCAAGCATGATAATGGATAGAACACCGTTCAATACATTATATCCACCTGCATCCGGATTCAAATAGACATTCTTAATCATCCAGAATCCACCCACATTAACCGTAACATATAGATACGCCAATGGGACTAAGCATGTCAGCATATACCAGCGTTTCTCTGCAATTTTCAAAACAACTGTAGCTCCGACAATCAATCCGATTGACGCCATCAACTGGTTGGATACTCCAAACAGTGCCCAGACGGAACTGATATCTCCAGAGAATAATAGATATCCCCAAATAAAGCAGGCTAATGCACTGGCAAAAATGTTAGCCCCAAGAGAATCTGTTCGTTTCAAAGGTTTAATAAAGTCTCCGAAGAAGTCCTGGATGAGATATCTGGCAACCCTGGTTCCTGAATCAATCGCTGTTAAAATAAATACCGCCTCAAACAGAATTACGAATTGATAGAAATAGGAAGCTAAGTGTTGGAAGAATGGTACACTGGTGAAGATTTCCGTCATACCAACAGCAAGTGTTACGGCTCCACCTGTTCTTCCTTCAAGGTCCATATCTACTGCTTCTTCCAATCTATCTAAATGGACTGTTTCCATTCCTAATGTTGAATAGACCTCAGGTGATGAGTTTATCGCAAAATAATCACCAGGCTGAAGAGCAACTGCAGCAATCAATGCCATAATAGCCACTAAACATTCTACTAACATCGCACCAAAGGCTATGCCTTTAATATCGCTCCAACGGCTGACCATTTTCGGAGTCGTACCTGAACCAACAAAAGCATGGAAACCTGAAATGGCACCACAGGCAATTGTGATTGAAATAAACGGCCATACTGGGCCGGCCACAATTGGTCCTCCACCGTTAATGAAATCTGGAATAATAGCAGGAAACTCAACTGAAGGGTTAACGATAAATACACCAATAATAAGTGCTGCGAAAACTCCTATTTTCATGAATGTACTTAAATAATCACGTGGTGCAAGCAATAACCAAACAGGAAGTGCAGCAGCGAAAAAGGCATAGACTGGTAAAATAATAGCAAGAGTGCTCTTTTCAAGCGTTAAGAAATCGCCTAACCATGTTCCCTGAATTTGTGGACCAAAGAAAATTGCTAGCATAATTAAGATAAATCCAACGGTCGTCGGGACTTTTAAATTCCCTGTCTTTTTATGATAGATTCCCACTAACATCGCAATCGGAATTGTAATCCCTACCGCAAATGTACCCCATGGGTTTCTTTCAAGTGCTCCAAGTACAACCAATGACAAACCTGCCATCGTAATTGTGATAATGAATAGCATGGCCAATCCAGTACAGAATCCCGCTACAGGCCCAAGTTCTTCTTTTGCTACCTCGGATAATGATTTACCATCGCGGCGCATAGAGGCAAAGAGCACAACTGTATCATGAACTGCTCCTCCAATTACTGCCCCAACCAATAGCCAAATCAGTCCGGGTAAATAACCAAACTGAGCTGCCAAAATCGGACCAACCAATGGGCCTGCAGCAGCAATGGCTGCAAAATGGTGTCCAAATACCACCCATTTATTTGTTGGCACATAGTCCTGACCATCCTCAAGCTTTTCAGCTGGTGTTGGTTTATCATTAGATAATTTCAACACCTTTGCCGCCATAAATGTCCCATACAAACGATAGGCTATTAAAAGGATACAAATCGAGCCGATAACAATTGTAATCGCATTCATTTTAGTGTTCCCCCTTTTTTTGCATACGTATTATACTATCATAGTATCAAATGAAAACACTTACACCTCATTTTCAAAATGAACCGCAAAATAAATGGGATGAATTACAACTTACAACTAATGAATAGCAAATCAGTCCTATAATCCTAGTAATTGTTTCAGTTCCTTTACATAGGTTCGACTGACTGGAACCTCGGAACCATCCGACATACGTAAGTTATAGGTTGAATTAAACCATGGTAATATCTCCACGATATGATCGATATTCACAAGATAGCTCCGATGTACCCGAAAGAACTGTGTCCGGGGCAATTTTTTTTCCAATCCAATCAGTGCCTCACTTACTTTATAAAGATGATTAACAGCCCGGATTTTACACTTTCCTTCGTATGATTCTAGGAATACGATATCATTGCATGTAAGCAATATAATTTTTTCTTCTGTCATAACAGCTATTTTTCCCTTACATTGAAGATTACTGGTATCTACTTTTCCAGGCTCCTTTGTGTGTAAATGAAGCTTTTTAACTTTGTCCAGCATCTTATGAATACGTTCTTCACTGAAGGGTTTCAAAAGATAATCTACCGCATTTACGTCAAAAGCCTGAAGAGCATACTCGTCATAGGCAGTCGCAAAAACGATAGCTGGAACCGGGTTCAGTCCTTCTAGTTTAGCGGCTAAATGTAATCCGTTCTCTCCCGCTAATTCAATATCTAAGAAGACAATATCCGGCTTTAACAGTGGAATATCATGTAATGCATCTTCTATACAATCACTTTCACCCAAGACCTCCACTTCTCTGCTTCTTGCTAGTAAATATTTTAATTCGTCCCTGGCTAATGGTTCATCATCCACTACATAGGCTCGCAGCATCCTGCTCGTCACCTCCTTTACTTTCCAGCGGGATTAAGATATTAACAGTGGTGCCCTCACCCACTTTGCTATCAACCTTAAAATGGGCTTGGTTATTATAAATACCTTTTAAGCGTTCACTAATATTAAAAATGGCTGTACCGTTTCCACCGGCTGACGGTACAACCTGCTTGCTCAGACTTTTCAATCTTTCTTCCACAATCCCCTGTCCATTATCCGCAACAATCATTCTCATATAATTGCCATTTGAGCACACTTGTATATTAATTTTCCCAAACTGTTTTCTTTGTGGAAATGCATAATGAATCGCATTCTCTACCAAAGGCTGCAATAAAAATGGGGGAATCAATACATTTTCTAATCCATTCTCTATATCAAAATTAACTTCATATTTATGAGGAAAACGTGTTTGCTCTAAAGATAAATAGGCTTTTACATTTTCCAGCTCTTTTTCTAACGGGATCAGCAACTGTCTGGCTCCCTGTAAATTGCCTCGAAAAAATAAACTTAATTCCAATAGTAGTTTACGAGCTTTATCAGGATCAGTCCGGCATAAGGCAGATATCGTATTTAAACTATTAAATAAGAAGTGTGGATGAATCTGAGCCTGCAGGGCTTTAATCTCAGCATCCTTTAAAAGCCTCGCCTGCCGTTCCGCTTCTGCCAGCTCAAGCTGAGTTGAAAATAAATTAGCCAGCCCCTCTGCTAACTGCTGCTGAACTCTGTCTAATTTATCCGGCTTTGTATAATACAATTTTAAAGTTCCAGATATTTCCCCCTTCACTTTTAAAGGGAGGACGATGGCAGCTACGAGCGGACAGTCCTTATGCCTGCACTCGATTTCCTCCTTCGATTTGGCTATTGAAACATATCCTGATTCAAGTACTTTTTTAGTCAGCCCAGTACTCGGCTTCACGCCAGGTTTATGATGATCGGAGGCTGCCCCCAAATGTGCAAGAACCAAATGTTCATCCGTGATAGAGACAGCATCTGCATCGGTTAAATTAAGCATAATTTTTGATATTTCTTTGCATGATTGGGTGTTTAAGCCCTGTCGAAAATGCGGAAGAGTCTGGTCCGCAATTAAAAATGCCTGATTGGTTTGATTCGCACGCGCTATCTCCCCATCACGTTTTATAGACTGAACGATCAGCATAAATAATAGTGTTCCGAATCCATTCATGGTGATCATTGGTAAACCGATAAACTGCACGAGGCTCCATGCATGCTCAAGAGGTTTGGCAGTCGCAAGGATAATCACCATTTGCAAAGCTTCGAGGGACATCCCAATTCCTGCAGCAAACAAAGGAGTTATCTGACCCCCGCTCCTTTTTCTTCTGTTGCCTATATACCCTGCCAATATTCCGGCCAGGATGGTAGAAAGGGCGCAGGAAAAGGCTGTAAACCCTCCCAATGTATAACGGTGTATACCGGCTATCAGACCAGCTCCTCCTCCAACAACGGGACCTCCCAATAATCCGCCTATCACAACACCCATCACTCTTGTATTAGCAATGGCACTATCTTCTCCAATAGCTGAAAGCCATCTATTCTCTTCAACCATAGAATGATAAACTTCTATTCCAGTATAATTACTAATAACCCCAAACATGCCGAATAATAGAAATAATTTCAACTGCTCATTTAGATTATGGTCTGGGTGAATGATTTGGCGAAAGGAATTCATTTTAGAAATTAAAAAGGCTACAATGACAATAATGCCTACCTTTTCAAGCATAATTGGGACTAAATCTAACATAGCCATCTCCCCTGGTTAGCGAACTTTCCATCCTCTTCTATAATTGTTAATTCTCCCTTTATTATATTTGAAAAATTAAGAAAAACAAAAAGATAGCCCTTTCATTACTATTGTTATATTAAATGCACACTTCTATTATAGTTTCATCCTTTAAATCCCTTGACACAGTTTACAATGAAATTATATTCTTGACTCTGTGACTCTATTAAAATTCATTTTTATTCACAGCTCTGCTCTCCGTTTTGCAATAGCAGCAGTAACGTCTTCTCACTTGAGTAAACGATTCTGTATGTCTTGTTATACGGGGTTCAGAAAGCTTATTAAACTTCAACAAGGAGAATCGTTATGTGGTTTATTTTTTCACTACTAACAGCTTTAGCATGGGGTGGTGCTGACCTATTTTATAAAAAGGGATCAGACAGCAATGACAAGTACAGCCATATTAAAATTATCATCATGGTTGGTCTTGTCATGGGAATTCATGCAACAGCCTATATGATTATAAAAGATATACAGTTCAATCCAATGGAGATGATTCATTATTTACCAGTATCTTCTTTATACATCCTTTCCATGGCATTTGGGTATATTGGTTTGCGCTATATTGAATTGTCTATCGCCTCACCAATACAGAATTCCTCAGGTGTCGTAACAAGCATTCTGCTCTTCATCTTTTTCACTCATGAGCTAAGTATCATTGAAGTACTTGGGATTATCATCATCACTCTTGGGATTGTGGGGATAGCCGTTCTGGAAAAAAGAGCAGAAGATGAAGCTCGTCGACTGAATTCTGAGCATATCGATAAAAAATACCAAATTGGTTTCTTGGCTATTATCTTCCCAATTTTATATTGCATTATTGATGGACTTGCTACATTTGCGGATGCCATCTATCTGGATGAATTGAATTTAATCAGCGAAAATTCAGCTTTGCTTGCGTATGAATATACCTTTTTCCTATGCGCTGCCGTATGTTTTATCTATCTTCGCTTTATTAAGAAGGAATCCTTCCATGTATTTAAAGAGCGCGATAAAGGGATAGCTGCTATTTTGGAAACGATTGGTCAATTTTTCTACGTATTTGCCATGGCATCAGGCTATGCAATTATCGCAGCACCATTGATTGCTTCTTACAGTATCTTTTCAATTATCCTGTCACGAATCTTCCTAAAAGAGAAGCTGACTAAAAAACAATACATGATCATCGCAGTTGTTATCTTCGGTATTATCCTGCTGGGGATAGCGGATGAACTCTAAATTTGAATTTGCCTTTTAATAATGTAGATTAAAGACCAAATCCCTTATGGATTTGGTCTTTTTTTCAGAATGAATTGTGCTACTGCTAAGATAAACATGAAAAAGAGAGCTTTCGATTCTGGCCTTCCCCTTAACCTCACTGCCATGCTTATATATCTGAAGGAATACTCCTCAAGATGTTTAAATTAGTAAACAAAAAAAGAGAGAGACCTAGTACCTTTCTTTACTATTTAATACTTATTGTAATGGTTTATCAGAACTGAAGCTTGTTTAGTATCATTAATTGATTGTTCAAAAGCATATGGGTTAAATATATTTCAAGTAAATCTTGGTCTCTTCCATATGCTTCAACAAATCATTTAATTACATGTACTTAGTTTGACAACATAATAATTTAGTGATAGCATTTTTTCCATAACATTTTTTCAGAATTATGTTAATAAGGTAACATACTCTGATAATTGATAATTTAATATAGCACGCTTTGATCGCTGTGGATAAAACTATGGCGGGAGCAGCTTCTGGAGAGACTGTATTTATACAGCGCCGAAGGATTCACAATCTCAGGCAAAAGGACAGAATGGTAACGATTTTTGTTATTCTTGCCCTTTTAGAGATTGGAGACAACCAATCTCTTTTTTTATTTTCCAATATCAATAGTGAGGTGAGACATAGTATCTAAATCAAGCGAGAAAAATGATAAATATCTATTTTACTAGGTGCCTGTTTTAGACATCTAAGATTAAACGGGGGCATGCAACTTGGCTAAGCAAGAGTTAAAAAGGGATTTAAAAAATCGTCATGTACAATTAATAGCAATTGGGGGCACAATTGGAACCGGCTTATTTTTAGGCTCCGGAAAATCCATTCATTTAGCCGGTCCATCCATCTTATTTTCTTATCTGATTATCGGAGTAGCTCTATTTTTTGTTATGAGAGCACTGGGTGAATTACTTTTATCCAATACAAATCATACATCATTTATCGATTTCGCAGCTGAATATTTGGGTCCATGGGCTGGATTTGTGACTGGCTGGACGTATTGGTTCTGCTGGATTATGACAGCCATGGCTGATATTATCGCTGTTGGTTTATATACACAATACTGGTTTGATATCCCGCAATGGGTGCCTGCCATCATCTGTTTAGTAATTCTATTAGGATTAAATCTATTAACCGTCAAACTGTTTGGTGAGTTGGAATTCTGGTTTGCGATTATTAAAGTCGTCACTATTGTTGCACTAATTGTCGTAGGAATCGTACTGCTTGTGATTGGATTTGAAACAGATAGCGGAACTGTTTCTGTTTCTAACCTTTGGAATCATGGCGGCATGTTCCCGAATGGAATATCAGGGTTCTTACTATCACTGCAAATGGTTGTCTTCTCCTTCGTCGGAGTTGAACTTATTGGTGTATCTGCTGCTGAAACAGCTAATCCACGAAAAAACATTCCATCTGCTATCAACAAAATACCGGTACGGATTTTACTGTTTTATGTAGGTGCCTTATTTGTTATTTTATGCATCAATCCTTGGGATCAATTAAGTGCGACAAGCAGCCCATTTGTAGGTGTCTTCGCCTTAATCGGGATTCCAATGGCGGCAGGTATTATCAACTTTGTTGTATTAACATCGGCAGCCTCTGCTGCAAACAGCGGTTTATTCTCAACCAGCCGGATAATGTACAACTTAAGCAATCATAATGAAGCACCAAAAAAACTTGGCAAATTAAATAAACACCATGTACCGAGCAATGCATTATTAACTTCTACTATTGTAGTTTCTGTCGGTGCACTGCTTAGCAAGCTGATACCAGAGCAGGCCTTTACAATCGTCACAACAATCAGCGCCATCTGTTTCATTTGGGTATGGAGCATTATTTTAATCTCGCATATCAAATATGTAAAAACAAGACCTGATTTAAGAGCTAAATCTACATTCAAAGCTCCATTAACACCAGCTATAAATTATGTAATCCTAGGTATGTTTGCTTTCATACTGATTGTAATGCTCATTGCTGCGGAAACACGCTTAGCAATGCTGCTTACACCATTATGGTTTGTCTTATTGTTCATTTTATATAACTATCATAAAAAGAAGAGATTATGATAATAGAGCAAAAGCAAAAATAATAATGCACTCCAGTTGTTAGATTACACTTAACAATTGGAGTGCATTTTTTTCTATAGTATTCTATGGTTGAATGAAAACTTAGTACAGCTCGGTACCGAATTGAGCAAAATAGTTTCAATAAACTATTTCCTTTATTTATGATTCTCAAGTTGCTCTTTCTTCTGAGGTATTTTTACTGTGAAAGGCTCAAGCTCCACTGTATCTAAAAATGAGTTAAAATCAAATTGCAGAATGGCATGATCCATTTCAAAATTGGTGATTTTTTGAACCATATCCCCTTCATACACAACTTCTCCACTTAAATCAAATACTGATTGAAAATGCATTGTATCTTTATTAAGGACTTCAACATGATTCCGATGTATATAAAATGGCCAATCATCATCCAAATCAATCCGTGGGTCTATTATATTAAACTGATAACCTAAATTATGCAGTAAACGATCATAGTTCTCTCCCTTAAGACTCTTAGGAAATCCAAGTACTTGATAATCAACAATCAATTTATCCTGCTCATGTTTAATACTGTTAACTCGGATTGCCTTATTTGAACGTTGACTTTCCAATGTAAAGGAAGTACCGGTCGCTAAATCCTTCTCCGCTAAAGGTTCTGATCGTTCTAGATGTGGATAGAACGTGATGGTTTTAACATCTTGATTTAAATTCCCTATTGTAGATCGTCTAAATTCACGTACTTCTCCATCTATCCCCTTATTAAATCTTACACTGTTTCCAATATCCAACTCTTTCCCTTTATGGTCAGTTGCCTTCCATATGTATATCTCATCCTTCTCATACTCTGTGTTTGTTTCAAACATAACAGTCGAGGATATTCTGCCAAAGAGCAATTCATTTACTTTAATTTGAACATTTTCATTCGGATAGTTTTTTGTGTAATCTATTGCGGTAGCTTTATTCTTTTCTTGTGAAATTGGAATCGAGAATCTCCAGTCTCCATCAACTCCGTTTATAGAATGGATTGTGAGTGGCAGAGTGTAATTCTCTTTAAGCTCCTCATACGGATAATTTAAAGTCATTTGAAAATCATACCCATCTCCTTTTTTCTTATAAACAGTTGATTGCCCATTGAACCAAGGATCAGCATCCCCTTCATAGTTCTCAAAGTTTTCATCCACACTTAATTCTTCGCTCTCTTCGTTACTTTGCTTTTTTATATCGCCATCCACATGTCCAGTAATCGATACAATATATCCATCAAAATAAGCACTTGTCAGGGTTACATTAATCCCCTTTTTGGTACTAGTTTTATTTAATTCAGTAACGAGGTTTTGTTCGGCTAATTCTATTCCAAGCGGATCATTAAAGTCTTTAAATATTCCGCCGACTATAGGAGCTTTAGCCAGCACTTTGTTCAACGACGGTATGATAAATCCTGAACTGATGGTCAAAGATAGAATCGCTATAGAAGCCACACCACCATACAGGAGTTTCTTCTTCGGTTGCCGTCTCTTTTTTTCATGTACCACCTGATTTAGACCATCATCAATAGCCTTTAACACTCTCTCTTTAGGTACTGGTATTTGGTTGAATGCATTCTTTAAATCCTTTTCTTCCATAGTCGAATCCCTCCTCATTCAAGATTTTTTTTAACGCCTCTTTCCCTCTGCTTAAATAGGTTTTAACGGTTCCTTCAGGTATTTGCATAATGGTGCTGATTGTTTTAATAGAATAATCATGATAATAAAACAAAAGAATACTTGTCCGATAATTCTCTTTAATTTGGGCCAAAGCATCCATTATTTCTCCGCAATCGAATTCTCTCTTTTCCTCCGATTGCGGAATCATACCGATTAATATTTCATCCGAAAAAGGTATAACAGTTCCTCTCTTTTTGACCACTTGGCCAGCACAACGAATGATAATTTTTGTGAGCCAAGTCATGAAGTACTCAGGATGTTTTAAGGAATGAATAGAGATAAAGGCCTGATATGTTGCGTCCTGAACCACATCCAATGCATCCTCCTGATTATTAACATATATATAAGCTGTTCGATATATTCTTTCATAATGCTGTTTAACTAATCGTTCAAAACTCTTTTTATTGCCCTTTATTGCTTTCTTGACCAGCTTCTGCTCCTCCTTATAATTCACTCTCTCGCCCCCTTCTGCCTATTAGTGATGAATTCTCTTGAAATGGTTTCAAATATTGGAAGTTTTTTATTTTTATTTAGGATACTTAGCACACACGTTAGATTTATCTAGTTTCACACTACATCAACCAGCTTCACATTACCTTTATTTTTTAGAAAAATAATCCTACTAAAGCACCCATGCTATTAAAAATATTATCTATCTACTAAGCCCTCATATATAAAAAAAACGTACAAAAAAACAGCCTTACATTCATAATTAAATGTAAGACTGTTTGAGGTTTATTTTATAAGGTTATTGGTTGGAATTATTCGTGTTTGTGCATATCGATGACCATACGGCCTTGGATTTTACCTGCTTCCATTTCTTCAAAAATATCATTTACTTCATGCAAGCATCTTGTTTCAACAATTGGAACTACTTTTCCCTCTGCTCCAAATTGGAAAGCCTCTTCTAAATCCTTACGTGTACCAACTAAGGAACCAACAATTTGGATACCGTCTAATACGGTTTTCACGATAGCCAAATCCATTGTTTCAGGAGGTAATCCTACTGCAACAACTTTAGCAGTAGCACGAACAGAGTTTACTGCCTGGTTAAAGGCAACTTTAGAAACAGCCGTTACAACAGCAGCATGAGCTCCACCAACTTTTTCCTGAATCCATTCACCTGCATCACCATCAGTTAATGGATTACATACAAGGTCTGCTCCTACTTCTTTTGATAGCGCCAATTTATCATCATTAATATCCACTGCGATTACTTTCGCATTGAATACATTTTTCGCATATTGAATGGCAAGATTGCCTAAACCACCGCAACCATAAATTGCAATCCATTGACCTGGTTTAATATCGGAAACTTTGATTGCTTTGTAGCAAGTTACACCTGCACAAGTAATACTGCTTGCTTGAGCTGGGTCTAATCCTTCAGGAACTTTAACCGCATAATCCGCTTCTACGATACATTGTTCAGCCATTGCACCATCAACAGTGAAGCCTGCATTTTGTACGCTTCGACAGAATGTTTCATTTCCTGTTACACAGTACTCGCAAGTTCCGCATCCTTTAAAGAACCAAGCAATGCTGACACGATCTCCTACTTTTAAACTTGTCACATCGTCTGCGATTTCTTTAACGATTCCGATTCCCTCATGCCCTGGAACTCTTCCTGGAACTGCGCCGAAATCTCCTTTTGCTACGTGCAAGTCTGTATGACATACTCCGCAATATTCTACATCAACTAAAGCTTGACCGGGTTTTAACTTAGGAAGCTCCTTTTCAACTAATTCTAACTTACCAGGGTTCGTTGCACTCACTACAGCTGCTTTCATTCCAATCAATCCTCCGTATGTATATTAACTTGCTCAATGTTTCACATACTTATTATAATTATAATAGTTAGCAAAGTAAATACATATTGAACGATTTTATATATTCAGATTATTAAAATATATACATCTCCAACTAACTTCCACAAATACGACTAAATTACGTGTTTTAGCAGAATTGTATACTCAGAAATGTATAATACACCTCAAAATCCAATACACCACGTGTTGCTTTCTTACTAATAAATCCATAAACACTAAAATGGCCATTCCATTTGAAGAGAAGGCCATTTTAGTTTCTATATATGATTATCATATTTGCATTTGTACAATGATTATTCAGCTTTTACTAATATTTTAATATGATTTCGTTCGTTTAATAAACCTTCAAAGCCTTCTTCAATCACATCATCCAACTTAATTCGTTTGGTAACGAGTTTGTCAGCTGGGAAGTAGCCCTGAGCCATTAAATTGATAACAGCAGGAAATATATCACGGTATCCAATAATACCGTTGATTGTACGTTCTTTCATAACAATATCGTTTGGATGAATAGACGCTTCTTTTTCAAAAATACTAACAATCATCGTTTCACCATTAAATTTAGTTGAATGAATAGCTTGTTTTAAAACAATCGGTACTCCTGTTACTTCATATGAAACGTCAACACCGCCATTTGTCAATTTAGTTAATTGTTCAACGACATCACCCTGATTCGGATCGATAGCAATAGCACCAAGTTCTTCTGCTTTTTGCCTGCGTTGTTCTGATAATTCTACTGCATAAATTTCAGCCGCACCAGCTGCTTTTAACGCTTCAATAACTAATAAACCAATTGGTCCTGTTCCAAATACCGCTGCTTTATCGCCAACTTTAAGTTTACTTTGTTTAACAGCGTGTACAGCAACAGCTGAAGGTTCTACGAGTGCCCCTTGTTCAAATGAAACATTTTCAGGCAGCTTATGTAACATATGTTCCGGTATAGAAGCGTATTCAGAGAATCCTCCACCGCCTCCTGCTAAACCATAAAAGCCCATTAGCTCACATAGATTATATTTTCCTTGTTTACAAGCTTCGCATTTTCCACAGGAGTAGACGGGCTCAACTGTAACACGGTCACCAACTTGGACTCTGGTTACGCCTTCGCCAACCTCTACAACTTGTCCAGAAAATTCATGTCCCATTACAATCGGAGCTTTCTCCTTACTCAATGGGTGTGGCTCTTCGGTTGGGATAAAAATTGGACCGGCAGTATATTCGTGTAAGTCACTTCCACAAATACCGCACCATTCAACTTTAATTTTTGCTTCTCCCTTTTTGGCAGTAGGTTCCTCTAAATTGTCTAACCTTAAATCTTTAGCATTGTACCATCTGAGTGCTTTCATATTGGTCATCTCCTAAAATTTTGTTAGAAACGCATAATACAGAACACTTTTATTATATCATTATATCGATTGATAACAAATTTATTAACTGATTAATCTGAATTATATTTGTTTTTATGACAAACACTTGAACAATAGAAAGGTAATCTTAATAACCCCTAAAAATATCTTAGTCATATATTTGTGTAAAATAACTTAAATATTAAAGGATGACTCCATCACTAAGAGCCATCCTTTAATTCACTAAAAACCAAGTTTTAATTAAAATCCTGCTTACGCTTCAATTCTTTTGCTTAAAAACAACTTAACTTCATCCATACTTGGATAAGAATTCTGTGTACCACGTTTTGTGACACTTAATGCTGCAAAGGCATTAGCCATTTTTATCGATTGGACAATATCCCCATTCTGAATATAATTATAGGCGAAACAGCCGATGAATGCGTCTCCGGCCCCCGTTGTGTCTACAGCATCAACCTTGAATGAATCAACGATTTGCGTTCCTCTATCGGTTATCCACATCACGCCTCGGCTTCCCATCGTCACGATAACATTTTTAACTCCTTTATCTATCAGGCTGACTGCAGCAGCTTTAATTTGCTCAATCGTTGAAACAGGCATGCCAGTCAAGATATCCAGTTCACTTTCATTGGGAACAAAAAAGTCACATTTGCATACATAATTGAAATCCAAATTTTTGGTAGCAGGAGCAGGATTCAGAATAACAGGAATCCCATGCTCGTTCCCAAATTCTATCGCCCGATAAACGGTTTCGAGCGCGATTTCTAACTGAAGAATAATTAAAGAACATGTCTTGAGCTTTTCGGCCGCTTTATCGACATCCTCAGGTAAAAGGTACTGATTGGCCCCTTTAATGATTAAAATACGATTTTTGGAATCCGAATCTACAAAGATTGGTGCGACCCCGCTGCTGCTTCCGGGGACCTTATTCGTAAATTCTGTATCAATTCCATAGCGTTTAAGATTTTGAATGGTGTTATCTGCAAAAATGTCATCGCCTACCTTCGTAACCATCATGACCTTGGAGCCCAGTTTTGCAGCTGCCACTGCCTGGTTGGCCCCTTTTCCTCCACACCCCATTGAAAAGCTAGGTGCTTCAAGTGTTTCTCCCTCTTCTGGCATTCTATCAATATAGGAAATTAGATCGACCATATTGGATCCTATCACCGCAATATCCATGCTATTACCACCTTATTTTTCTCTTGCCGACTGAATTAAATATAGATCATTTTTTTTTGCAGCGCTGCATTTCGGCAGAATAAGAGCGCCCGTATCTGTTGGTTGCTGTTAGTAAAATTAAACAGCCTGTCTCCAATCTCTTGTTCCATTCATGGGTGAATAATTCTCTTTAGATGTAATAGATAACCTGCAAAATTTATCTATCTAGTAACGAGTAATGGAAGACACATTTTTTTCCTATTTCTATACTACACTTATACATCATATTTCTCCTATATTCACAGTCATATTATTTGAAATTTTATTAAATTAGACAAATAATAGTATAGAAAACGCTTCACTGGTGTATTTTTATTCCAAAGTGGCATCAAAACTTTATATTTAAGAGTTTTCAATACGAACATAGGGGAGATATCAACATGATTTATGCAAATCCAAATACAGAAGGCGCAGTTGTGCATTTCAAAGAGAAATACGATAACTTTATCGGCGGAAAATGGGTCGCACCTGTTAAAGGTCAATACTTTGAAAATAAATCTCCGGTAACCGGAGAAGTTTTTACAAAGGCTGCTCGTTCTTCTGCTGAAGATATTGAATTAGCATTAGATGCGGCACATGCAGCAAAAGAAGCTTGGGGGAAAACTTCTACTGCTGAACGTGCACGTATTTTAAATAAAATTGCAGATCGTTTAGAAGAAAACCTGGAAATGCTCGCTGTAGCTGAGACTTGGGATAACGGGAAAGCAGTACGTGAAACATTGAATGCTGATGTTCCTTTGGCAATTGATCACTTCCGTTATTTCGCAAGTGCCATTCGTACACAAGAAGGAAGAACTACTCAATTAGATAATGATACAGTAGCTTACCACTTCCAAGAACCACTTGGTGTTGTTGGTCAAATCATTCCTTGGAATTTCCCAATTCTAATGGCTGTCTGGAAGATTGCCCCGGCATTAGCAGCAGGTAACTGCATCGTATTAAAACCAGCTGAACAAACTCCTGCATCCATTATGGTTCTTGTTGAGTTAATTCAGGATATACTCCCAGCGGGTGTTCTGAACATCGTAAATGGTTTTGGTATTGAAGTAGGAAAACCACTTGCAACAAATCCACGTATTGCGAAGATTGCCTTTACTGGTTCTACAGCAGTGGGACGCCAAATAATGCAATATGCTACTGAAAACATTATTCCTGTCACATTGGAGCTTGGCGGTAAATCACCTAACGTATTCTTTGAAGATGTAATAGACAAAGATGATGAATTTTTAAATAAAGCAATCGAAGGCTTAGTGATGTTTGCTCTAAACTCCGGTGAAATTTGCACATGCCCTTCCCGTGCATTAATCCAGGAATCAATCTATGATAAATTTATGGAACGTGCATTAGAGCGTGTGAAAGCTATTAAGATTGGCAACCCACTTGACACAGAAGTTATGATGGGCGCACAGGCTTCAAATGAACAAAAAGAAAAAATCTTATCCTACATTAAACTCGGCAAAGAAGAAGGTGCTGAATGTTTAATTGGCGGAGAAGAAAATGACCTTGGTGAAGACCTTAAAAATGGTAACTATATTAAACCGACTGTTTTCAAAGGTCATAACAAAATGCGTATATTCCAGGAAGAAATCTTTGGTCCAGTTCTTAGTGTAACGACTTTCAAAGATTTTGACGAAGCAATGGAAATTGCAAATGATACCTTGTACGGATTAGGTGCCGGTGTATGGTCCCGCAGTGGAGATCTTGCTTACCGTGCCGGCCGTGCGATACAAGCTGGTCGTGTATGGACAAACACATATCATCAATATCCAGCAGGTGCTGCTTTCGGCGGTTACAAATTATCCGGTATCGGCCGTGAAAACCATGCTATGATGTTAGATCATTACCAACAAACAAAATGTTTGTTAGTAAGCTATGATAAAAATGCTCAAGGTTTCTTCTAAAAGGAGTGACTCTAAAATGGTAGAACGTGTCGTAGCAACCGAAGAGGCACTTCAATTAATAGATTCATTAAAAAGAACTCACGGCTCTATTATGTTTTACCAATCCGGAGGCTGCTGTGATGGATCTGCTCCCAAGTGTTATAAGGAAGATGATTTTAAAACGGGGGATTCTGATGTATACCTCGGTTCCATTGGAGGAGCACCGTTTTATATCCATAAGATGCAATATGAGTACTGGAAACATACTCAATTGATCCTAGATGCTACTGATGGAAGAGGAGCAGCCTTTTCACTTGATAGTATAGAAGATTGTCATTTCATTACGAAATCACGAGTATTCTCTGATGAAGAATATGCAAAACTAAAAAATCAAATAGAAGCCTAAATAAAAATGCCCCAAAGTTATCAATAACTTTGGGGCATTTTCTATTAAACATTATTTATTCTTCTTTATTTATCACACATAATCTAACATTTTTCGACATATTTCTATTAAATTAGCAAAATTATAGTCTCTCAATTTTGATTTTTTAGTTAATCTAAAATAAAATGGTATATTGTACTACATCATGCTAAAGGAGAGAGAATTTTTGGTTAAATTAAACAAACAGTCGGGTGTTCCAGGCATTCCGAACACAGGTTTTTTCGGACACCCAAAAGGACTTTTCACATTATTTTTCACAGAGTTTTGGGAACGTTTTTCGTATTATGGAATGCGCGCCATCCTGGTCCTCTACTTATACGCTGAAGTTAGCAAGGGCGGACTGGGCTTTGATCAAACCACAGCCATGTCCATTGCTGCCATTTATGGATCTTTAGTCTATCTATCAGGTATTATCGGTGGATGGGTTGCGGACCGTTTACTTGGGACAAGCAGAACCGTATTCTACGGTGGAGTTTTTATTATGTTGGGCCATGTTGTTCTGGCATTGCCACTCGGGGCTGAAGCCTTTTTTGCCAGTATGTTCTTAATTATCATTGGTACTGGATTGCTAAAACCGAACATTTCCAGTGTTGTTGGTGATTTATATACAAAGGCCGACAATCGCCGGGACTCAGGATTCAGTATATTCTATATGGGGATTAATTTAGGTGCTTTTATAGCTCCATTTGTTGTAGAAGGATTACGCGGACATTACGATAGCTACCATGCAGGTTTTTCAGCTGCTGCTGTAGGTATGTTCCTTGGATTAATCGTATTTGTTATTACGAAAAAGAAAAATCTGGGTACCATTGGAACACAGCCACCTAATCCATTAAGCCCTGAAGGCAAAAAGAAATTTGCTCTTTATTTTGGGGTAACAATTGCTCTATTAATTGTCCTTTTCTACGCACTGATTACAATCGGTTGGCTAACCATTGATCGATTTGTCTTACTCGTAACGATTTTGGCAGTTATTATACCAGTCGTTTACTTTGTCTGGATGTACAAAAGCTCTAAAACAACTGCAGAAGAACAGTCAAGATTACTTGCCTATATTCCATTATTCCTGTCAGCAGTTATATTCTGGGCTATTTATGAGCAAGGCTCTAATTTACTGAATATTTATGCTTTAGAGAGAACTAATTTAACTTTGTTAGGTTTTAAAATCGCACCTGGTGTGCTACAGGCAATGCCTGCCCTCTTCGTAATCATCTTTGCACCAGTTGCAGCTTGGTTATGGATGAAGCTTGGGGATAGACAGCCTTCAACTTCCAGAAAATTTTCAATTGGCTTGCTATTAGCGGGTCTATCATTTATTGTGATGCTTGTACCAGGATACCTAAGTGGCGGTGACTCACTTGTTAGTCCTTATTGGCTCATATTGAGCTACCTAATCGTCACACTTGGAGAGCTTTGTCTATCTCCTGTTGGTTTATCTGCTACAACTAAATTGGCACCTGCTGCATTCTCCGCTCAAACGATGAGCCTATGGTTCCTCGCAAGCGCAGTTGCACAGGCTATAAATGCACAGCTTGTAAAACTTTATAGTACGGAAACGGAACTCCTGTATTTTGGATTAATCGGTGGATTCGCAATTCTATGTTCAATTATTATTTACTTCATCTCACCAACCATCCAAAAATACATGAGAGGCGTTAAATAAGAAAAAAAGATGCCCCTGGTTTTAAAACCGGGGGCATCTTTATGTTCTGGATGTTCTCTGCTATCAGGCAGCGAACAGACAATCACTTTAGCGCTGTCTGTTCACCATATAATTCAATAAATGCTTTAAAAATGAACTCTTCGGTGAAATTTGTACAATAGCTTCCATAGCATAGCAGTAATGGTCCCACATTACTTTACGAGCACCCTCCCTGCCAAGAACTGATACAAATGTAGAATTTTTATTCTCTTTGTCCTGTCCGACAGGTTTTCCAAGTAAAAGGTCATCCCCCTCCAGATCAAGCAAGTCATCTTTAATTTGAAATGCGATTCCGGCATGATGAGCGAAATTTTTTAACTTCTCTATCTCGGATTCCCCTACTTGAGCAAGAATGGCAGGCATAATGAGTGATGCCTCAAATGCGATTCCTGTTTTGTAGAAGGAAAGCGTGTTTAATTCCTCTAAAGTCAGCATTTTCCCTTTCGATTCCAAGTCCATTGCCTGCCCTCTGCACATATCCATGGCTACCTGGGATGAATATCGAATTAACTGTAGAACAGACGCAGCATCAAACTGTTTCAGTGATGCTTGTTCCTTCATAGCATTCTGAATAAGATATACTGAAGTTATTTCTGCTATTCCTGTATTATGGACCGTATGCAAGGTAGCACGGCCTCTTCGAATAGGCGCATTATCCTGAGATGGCAGATCATCGAGAATAAGAGATGCCGTATGCATATATTCCAGGGATTTAAGAAGCGGCACAATCGCTGTAGAATCCAGCCCATACTCCCTGACTCCCATCATCCAGGTCACGATTGGCCTTAGCCTCTTTCCATCACCTTCAAGACTGTAATTTGCCGCATCAATGATTGGATCATTCGTCAAAAGTGTAGATTCTAGTTGATTAATAGGCAGATATTGATTAATCTCCTGACGAATGCTCTTTATTGTGTTAGCAAATTCGCTTTCCTCTTGACGATCCTTTCTCATATTGGAAAGGATATGATCTCGGAGCAATTTATCAAAGAAATCCACATCATCTGCTTTCTGAACCATCGTTTGGATAAGGCGATTAAATGTCGGCATATTTGCTGTTAATAAATTCATCAATTCATCATACTGCTTAGTACCTAATCGTTCTTTATTTCTTTTTAGGCCATTAATTGCTCGATCTAGTATGACCTCACAAGCATGTGGATCAGAATCATATACATGATGAATCAAGTTGAAAATAACCGTCCAATATAATTCGAATGGGTTAATAAGGTCAGGACGCTTATCATGATAGGTTAGATAATACGTATATGGAGTGACCGCTCCTGCATCCATATCATCAAATAAATCCGCAAAGTCATCTGCCAATTGATTGTATATTCCATAGTAAAACGTGCGTTTGTTAAACCCTTCATCCTCTGGTGCACTAATAACAGAACGAACGATCAATCGTGAAGATGATGATTTTAATATGATTGGAATAAACAAATCTTCATTGGTGTAATGTTCATTTGTTAACTCTTTAACTCGGTCTACTTCCTGTGAATGAAAAAACACATACGCCTGGTCGAAAAATATCCTGGAATTTTCAGGGCTTTGGCAACCTTTAATATACTCGAATGCTTCCTTCAGTTCTGAATGAATAAACCGGATAAGTTCTTCATTTTTACCAGACCACTCGTCTATTTCTGGGACTGTCCCATTTATAAGCGTCATTCTAATGATAGTTGAAAACTGCTTTTTCTCCTCATCGGATAAAACATTTGCATCTAGTAAATCATCTATAAAAGGATAGGTCAGACCATAGGAATATCCTAGCCGAATGGCTTCATCAAGTTTCTGTGCCCGTTCCTCCGGGGAAATATCAGAGCCCATCTCTTCCCTAACGTGCATCATAACTCCACCTATGATTTTGATTAATTTACGTTGGGCATTTTCGGCATCCATTCCATTCGGTATAGAGGATGACACGATTCTTAGCTTGTCGAATAGCCAGATGACTGTTGACTCGATATTCTCCTTTTGGCCCCATCTGTACAAACCGTGTGTACTAAACAAATCAAACTCACTAGCTTCTTCAAATTTATCTGTAACTAATTGAGAGATGAGCGTATCCACGACTTGTTTGATTTTAGTTTGTGTTTCAGGCTTGTCCAGGGCTTTGCCCAAATCTCTCAGATAGATATATGAAATACTTCGATGAAGATACTGCTCCAGTTTCCCTCTCTTATTCAACCAGCTTATATACTGATGATACTCCTTATTTGTTGGTTTTTTATTTTTATGAGCAAAAAGGGAAGCTAAGGATCGATGACGAATATGATTCTGCTTCCACGATTGAATATCTTTCGTTAATGCATCGATATAGCTCTTTTCAATCACCTGCGCACGCAAGGATTCAAAATACTTTTCAGCCTTCTCTTCAGCCAATACATAACATTTATCACTATTATTTATGACCTTCTCATTCATAAGTTCAACTACCTCTTGTTTTCTTTTGGTTATACAATTTCCTACTCACTTAATACAAAAGTACCATCTTTATAAGCATAAAGCTAAAATAAACAATGTGGTATTTTTGACCTATTTCTCAGTGAACGATTATCGCCCCTGACCAACGTCTTATTTATATACTCTTCAGGAAAACATACCTTTACTAACTATAAAAATCCCCCTTCAAACTTTGAAAGAGGATTTCTCATCCATGTTTTATAAATAACATTTAATTGATTTTTCAATCCAATAGGTAAATATCGTATTTGGACATCTTTTTTCAAATAACTTCATTTTTAAATACATATCAATTCCATCCGAAACATCATGCCATAAATCCGTAAAAACAAAATCAAATTGACCCTTGGCCATAGATTTTTGAGCATATTCAAAGGCATTAGCTTTAATGATCTTAATCTTTTGATGGTTTTTGAATTGCGGCAATATATACGTTTGGAACAAGTTAATCACGTCTTCATTCATTTCGACTACCGTGATGCTGTCAACATTCTCTTTTTCAGAAATCATATAGGTATAATAACCAAGTCCCAATCCATATGTAAGTACATTTCCAAACGCCTGCTCAATCGGTTCTTTCATGGTTTCGATTTCATTAGGCGTTACCGTCATCCATATTCTTTCGTTTTCTAAAATAGCTGGATACTCAAATTCTGTTTCAAAAAAACCGATTTGCGGGATTTGCCTGCCTTCTTTTGTTTTGACAATATCATTGCATACAAAACCCTCAAACGGTTTATACTTTTCATATTTTAGTTCACTATTACCAATCTTCAACGTTGGGATCTTGATATTCTTATAATAAGGGTTTTCGCAATATTCCTTTTCATCCAATTTAAAAAACATTCCATTAAAGTAATTGTTGAATAGATTCTTATCATCCATCTTATCCACAATATCCAATCCAAAAGCAGCCGCTAAAATGACCGCAAATGCATGCTCATAAGATACGCCATACTGAACAATCTCATTTATCTCTTCTCTATCAACAAAATCGGGCGCCTTATTTAAATAATTGCTTAGCAATGCGAACACTTTATAATTATCTTCTTTTACTCCATCATTCGGTTTCATTTCTTCACCTGTATTCATTGAGTTATAGTAAAATAATAGCGAAAAAATAGAGATGGAGCAATGAAACTGGAATTCCCCTTAAGTAAACACAGGCACTTCAGATAAATGAATGAATAAAAAAAGTCCCTGATTCCAGTATAGAAATCAGGGACTGCTTACTGTATAGCTTTACTGCATTTCGATAAGCAATTAATATGTTACTTTTTATGCACTTTTCGCCTTAGCCTGTTTACTTTCTCCAATTTTCTCTATATCCTCTAAACTGCGACCGCGAGTTTCAGGAACACATGTCCGTATAAATAGGACTCCCAGTAAACAAATACCACCGAAGATGGCAAAAACAGCTTCTTGAGGCATAAAAGCAATCATGATTGGGAAAAGCAATCCGACCAAGAAAGAACCAATCCAGTTAAATGATGAAGCTAATCCTGACGCACGTCCACGAATGGCTAGCGGGAATATTTCTCCAACTATGACCCAAGTTAAAGGAGCCCATGTGAATGAATAAAACGCAACATAGATACTTAGAAAAACAACCATCATCATCGGATTCACATTAGGAATTAGTATGTTTAAGATGGCCGGAAAAATAAAGGAGAGTCCCATAATGGTTCCGCCAACTGTTAATAAAGTACGGCGCTTAAATTTATCAGCAATGACCAGGAATACTAATGAACCTATTACGAGGATAATCCCCTGAATGATTGGCCACATCAACGCGGAACTGGCTGCATGACCCGTAGCATTTTCCACAATCAAAGGAATGTAATAGAAGATGGCATTTGCACCCTGGAATTGTTGAAAAGCTGCTACACCTACACCCGCAAAGACCAAGTAACGGTATTTACCACTTAAGAGAGTTCCCCAAGACGTTTTCTGACTTACCGTTTTTTCTTCTTTTGCAGCTTCTTGAATTTGTTTTATTTCAGCATCAATATCTTTTTTATTTGAACGAATATAGCCCAATACCTTACGAGCTTCATCAAATTTATTATTCTTAATTAAAAATCTTGGTGATTCAGGTAACTTTAACATTCCAAAAAATAAGATGATAGCAGGTACTGCAGCCAAACCAAGCATCATCCGCCATGCCATAGTTTCTGGCAGGTCTTTCAATAGATAATCAACAATGTATGAGAGCAACATCCCAGAAACGATCATGGTTTGATTTATTCCTGACAGACGACCGCGCAATTTTGCAGGCGCCATTTCCGACATATAGGCTGGAACCAACGCAGAGGCAGCCCCAACAGCTAGTCCTAGAAACATCCGTGATACAATCAAAAATAGTATTCCATCATGGGGGGCTATGCCTGACAATATGGATCCCACAACAAAAATGACAGCAGATATTAAAATCATTTTGCGTCGTCCTAAACGGTCAGACAGCTGACCAGCTACGACACCTCCAAAAATAGCTCCAAACATTACCGAAGAGGTAATCCAACCAATAGCGGTAGCTCTTCCTTCGAGGCTCCAATCACTTTCTAAAAAAGGTAATGCTCCCGTCATAACACCTATATCATAACCAAAAAGAATGCCGGCAAAAGCTCCAAAGAAATAAATAAAGCGACTTGATATTTTCTTTTCATTAACCATGAATGTTCCCTCCACTAGGTGCAAAAATATATTGCTAGAAATCCTACCACTAAGACTATTAATAGCCTTAACATATATAAAAGCGTTTTCAAGTCCTGCAAAATTGCTATAATACCAGTTTACGTTCATAGCTTGTCTTACATGATAGTAGGTGTTGCCTATTTAATAATAGAGATGCTCTGTTTAATTTAATGAATAACGCATTAGGGTACTTTTGAATCAAATATAATGAATCCAAAAACATTTAGTTTTATTTCTTCATCTTAAACGCTTTCATATATATAAACAAAGAACACGCTTACAAATAAAAGCATCTTATTCTACCTTCTGGGATAATCTATTATCCTCCAAGAAAGCATAAGCCCCCTCGGAGGATAAAGCCATTACCTAATAACTACATAATCTAAGTCAACAAGCTTTGCATACGTGATAATTTGATCTGTTGTCAGATTCAATGAAACAACTGTATGGTGACCGCCGCCATTCTCAATCCACGCTTTAACCCCATCCTGGAAGTTTGGCTTTACTTCCCATAGTACACGTGCTACTGGAAGATTAGGTGCTTTAACAGTTGGCTCAAAAGCAGAAACTTCATTAATCAAAAGCTTGTAATGTGTACCAAAGTCAGCCATTGAAACAACAACACCATCTCCTGCCTTACCATCGAAAACTAAACGAGCCGGATCTTCACGATCACCGATACCTAATGGAGATACGACAATTTTTGGCTTGTTGCAAGCTAATGTTGGATCTACTTCAAGCATATGTGATTGAAGAGCAGCTTCTTGCCCAACAGCTAGTTCATAAGTGTAATCCTCCATAAATCCAGTCGATTGGTTATGGCTCATCACTTTAAGTAAGCGATCTAGGGCTGCAGTCTTCCAATCCCCTTCACCAGCAAATCCATATCCTTGGGCCATCAAACGTTGCACTGCAAGGCCAGGAAGCTGTTTCATGCCATATAAGTCTTCAAAGTTAGTTGTGAATGCATTGTAACCACCATCATCAAGGAAACGCTTAATGGCAATTTCATAGCTTGCTTGCACCTTCACGCTCTTTTCCCAATCTTCTTTGCTGTATATGCCATAATCAAATTCATATAGTTCCGCATACTCAGCAATTAAATCGTTCACTTCTTCGTCCTTAACGTCATTCACATATTGAACAAGATCGCCTATACCAAAGTAGTCAACAGTCCATCCAAATTGAATTTGAGCCTCTACCTTATCCCCTTCGGTTACTCCAACATTACGCATGTTATCACCAAAACGAGCAACTTTTATATTGAAGCTTTCGTTATAAGCAACCGCTACATCCATCCATTCTGCTATTTGCTTTTGGACTTCAGCACGTTTCCAGTAACCTACTACAACTTTATTTTGCTTTTTCAAACGCGCATTGATAAATCCATATTCACGATCACCATGAGCTGATTGATTCAGATTCATGAAGTCCATATCAATGGTTTCCCATGGAATACTTTCGTTAAACTGCGTTGCTAAATGTAGCAATGGCTTTTGTAATAATTTTGTTCCGCGAATCCACATTTTTGCTGGTGAGAAGGTATGCATCCAAGTAATTACGCCCGCAACCTCATCACGATAGTTCACTTCTTTCATAATGCTTGTAATTTTATCTGCACTTACAGCTAAATCCTGCAATACAAGCGGGTAAGGTAATATACCGCTTTCATTTAAGGCATCCGTCATCGTTTGTGCGTGTGCTTTGACTTCCGCCAGTGCTTCTTCCCCATATAGATGCTGTGAACCTACGACAAACCAAAACTCTTTTACTTTAGACATAATAATCCTCTTTTCGTAGTTTGATAGTTTGTATTATTTTTGCCCATAGTAGGCATTTTTTCCATGTTTACGTAGATAGTGCTTATCTAAAATACGTTGTGGCAATTCTTCAGCAAAATGATTTAGTTCTCGTGTAAATAAATTCATTTTTGAGACCTCTTCTAATACCACACTGTTCATAACCGCTGATTTTGCATCTTTGCCCCAAGTAAATGGTCCGTGTCCATGAAGTAAAATACCGGGAACTGCCAATATATCTAATCCACGTTGTTCAAATGTTTCGATAATGACCTTTCCAGTTTCCACTTCGTACCCACGGTCAACTTCCTCTTGAGTTAAAAACCTTGCACATGGAATGGAACCATAGAATGTATCGGCATGAGTAGTTCCCATCGCCGGAACATCTAAACCTGCTTGAGCCCATATAGTCGCCCAGGTTGAGTGCGTATGCACAATGCCGCCAATCTCTGAATAATGCTTGTAAAGTACTGCATGAGTTGCTGTATCTGATGAAGGATTCAATTCCCCTTCAACCACCTGACCATCCAAATCAACAACCACCATATCACTTGGCTTCATCGTCTTATAATCAACACCGCTCGGTTTGATAACAAATAAGCCACTATCACGGTCAATTGCACTTACATTTCCCCATGTATATTTGACGAGTCCATGCTTGGGCAATTCTAAATTTGCTTCAAATACTTCCTCTTTTAACTTTTCTAACACTTGAACCCCTCCAAACTTGGACTCATAAAATCAAATGATCGACAGCTGCCTGCTCAATTACAAGACCTTTTTTATATCGCTCTATAAATTTCTCAAAACCTTTAACATCAAATTGATCCGGATATATTTCTTGACTATCAACCTCGAAAAAGACTTTTTGGTCAAGGAATTCTTCCAAGTATTCCTTCTCATTTTTGTTCATCATGTAAGAAGCCAGAATAGCCATCCCCCACGCACCGCCCTCTCCGGCTGTTGCCATAACGGATACTGGTGCATCAATGGCAGCTGCGACGATTTTTTGACCTACAATAGGTGTTTTGAATAATCCGCCGTGAGCCAAAATGCCGTCAATTTCAACACTTTCTTCTTTAGTCATAATGTCCATTCCAATTTTTAATGCGCCAAATGCAGTAAAAAGATGAGCTCGCATAAAGTTTGCTAAATTAAACTGACTACCAGGAGGTCGTACGAATAGCGGTCGCCCCTCATCTAATCCTGTAATATTCTCACCGGATAAATAGCCATAGCTTAGCAATCCGCCAGCATCCGGTTCAGCCTCCAAAGCTTTATTCAGCATCACTTCATATAATTGATCCGTTTCTATCTTTTGGCCCATTGCTTCAGAGAACTCACGGAATAATTTCAGCCAGGCATTTAAATCACTGGAGCAGTTATTAGCATGAACCATCGCTACAGGACTGCCATCAGGTGTTGTTACTAAATCAATTTCCGGATACACTTTTGAGAGTTCTTTTTCCAGTACAATCATGGCAAAGACTGATGTTCCTACTGAAATATTACCAGTACGCTTTCTCACACTATTTGTAGCAACCATTCCTGTACCCGCATCACCTTCCGGCGGACAAAGCGGAATACCTGGTTGTAAATTCTGTGATTGATCAAGAATTTTTGCCCCAACTTCAGTCAATTCACCAGCTTGTTCTCCTGAAAGATAAACTTTAGGAAGAATCTCCTCTAGGCTCAAAGGACAACCCTTCGTGGAAATTAGTTCATCAAATTGCTTAACCATTGATTCATTATAATTCTTTGTTGATTCATCGATTGGAAACATACCTGAAGCATCTCCAATACCGATCGCTTTATTACCAGTCAGTAACCAGTGGATATAACCTGCTAAAGTCGTAACATAATCAATACGCGGCAAATGTTTCTCTTCATTTAAGATAGCTTGATAAAGATGAGCAACGCTCCATCGTTCTGGGATATTGAATTTAAATGTATCAGTCAATTCTTTAGCTGCCGCACTCGTTGTTGAGTTACGCCAAGTACGAAACGGAACAAGTAATTCTCCTGTATGATCAAAGGCCATATATCCGTGCATCATGGCTGAGATTCCAATAGAACCAATCTTCCGAATCGTTATCCCATAGTTTCTTTCAACTTCTTGCTTCATCTCACGATACGCTGCTTGTAGTCCAGTAATAATATCGACTAGGCTGTATGTCCAAAAACCATCCTCCAAGCGGTTTTCCCACTCATAGCTTCCAGATGCAACCGTTTCAAAATTATGATCAATTAACACTGCCTTGATACGTGTAGAACCAAATTCAATTCCAAGAGAAGTCTCTCCCCTAGCAATTGCCTCTTGTATGTTTGCTTTGTTCTTTCTCATATAAACCCCCATCTGATAGCGGTTTCAATATCCGGAATGATTACGCTTTCTATTTGTTAACTTGATTATATTTATTTGTACGTACAAATGTCAACTAATGTGTAATTAGTACACACAAATTTAACATTCTCGATTTTAGTACAAATCAAACAAAGACCCACAAAACCATTTATTGGGTATACTATTAAAAGAACTAATGAAAGATGTTACTTATAAAATAGAATTAGATTGCTTATTTTATTTCTTACTAATTCAAAGTAAAATATGTACATACAACTATTTCGAATCAATCAATTAGTGCAAGAGCACCAATGAAGGAAGTGAGCTATAAATGAAACCAAAATATCAGGTCATCATTGATGATATAAAAAGCAAGATTCTTTCGGGAGATTATAAAGTTGGTGACCAAATCCCTACTGAAGCTTCCCTCCAAGAAAAATACGAAGTGAGCCGACAAACTGTTCGTAAAGCTATTTTAGAACTATCAAACGAAGGATTTTTAAGAAGTGAAAAAGGGTCTGGCACTTATGTCAGTAACCAATATCAAGCAAAATCTGGCGGTCAATCTAACACTAAAACAATCGGAGTCATTACAACCTACATTTCTGATTATATTTTCCCCTCCATTATTCGAGGGATTGAAGGCAGATTAAATGAAGAGAATTATTCGTTATTATTAGCCAGTACAAATAATGATGTCGAACAGGAAAAGAAAGCTTTGGAAATGATGCTGTCATTTGGAGTGGATGGTTTGATCATAGAGCCTACGAAAAGCAATCTATATAATCCAAACATCTCTTATTACCTGTCATTTAAAGAACAAGAGGTTCCATTCATTATGATTAATGCTTATTATGAAGAATTAAGTGTTCCCTTTCTTTGTCTTGATGACGTCCAGTCCAGTTATCTCGCAACAAAGGAATTAATTTCGAAGGGACATACACATATCGGGCTAATATCAAAATCAGATGACCTACAGGGAAAATATCGAATGAAGGGATATATAAAAGCGCTTGGAGAAGCCAAATTAGGATTTCGACCTGAGCATGTGCTTACATTCGATACAGAAACAAAGCCCAATTTATCAGCTAGCTTGAAGAAATTTTTAGAGGAAAATATTCACCTATTAACCGCGATTGTTTGCTATAACGATGAAGTCGGTTTAGAAGTAGTAAATGTGTGTAAACAGCTTAATATTTCCATTCCAGAGAAGTTATCAATAATCGGGCAGGACAATTCCTATATTGCCAAAAATGCTACTATTGCACTGACAACATTAACCCACCCACAGGAACAAATGGGACGTGATGCAGCTGATTGGCTCATTAAGAAATTGCAAGGAAAACGAGATTTACCAAACGAAACCTATTATCAGCCAGTGTTAGTTGAAGGAGAAACAGTAAAAGATTTAGAGATACATTAAGCAATAGTTATGAATATATTTTATTTCATATGGTGCTACTAAATTACTTAATGAAAAAGAAAAGCCCTGTTTATGCTCGTTATGATACCCGAGCATAAACAGGGCTTTACTCTATTTCTGCTATATATGGTATTTGACTGTGCACTAATCAAATCTTAACTACCAGTTAGCTACTTCCACCTCTGCTTTTAACCATTTTTCCCAAACAGAATCCGTTATTTTGAGTAAGCTTAATGAAATACCTTTCATATCTAAGGAAGTTAAATGGTTTCCAACCTTCACAAATCTAATATCCAAGCCTTCCAGCTCGCATAAACGTCGGATGTCATTGGTAAAGATATACTGTTCCATCAGCGGTGTAGCCCCTAACCCATTCACCAAAATGGCAAATCGATCTCCTTTTTTCCATCGATAAAGACTTTTAAGTTTATTCATAAGCTCTATGGCTAAAATTTCAGAGGAATGAAATTCTTCTTTCCGGTATCCCACTTCACCATGAATCCCAATTCCGTAAAATACTTCATTATCCTGTAGTATAAATGACCTTCTATCTGTCTCAGGATGGGTTACCGGTGAAAGTGCAACTCCCAATGTATGTAAATGATTGATGACAGACTGGCCAATTTCCGTTAGTTCGTTTAGAGAATATCCCTCACGTGCAGCAGCTCCAAGTATTTTATGGACAAACACAGTACCAGCCACACCACGTTTCCGCTTATTGAAGGAATTGTCGTCTTCAATGGAGACATCATCACTTACAATGACATGATCAACAGTCCAGCCTTCTTTTTGGGCGATGGATTCAGCCATCAAAAAACTCTCTAAATCTGCTTTAAAATTTTTGACTATGAGCAAGACACGCTTATTTTTATCAATCATCCGAATGGCGGCTACTATTTGCTCAGTTGTTGGCGGCGTGAAAATTTCTCCATTAACAGAAATGGAGAGCATTCCTTTCCCTACATATCCATAATGAGCCGGTTCGTGTCCGCTGCCGCCTCCGCTAATAATGACTACCTCCTCTCTTATATCTTTTAAATCTTTCCGATAAACAATATCATGCTTGGGCTCATAAGAAACCCTTTCTTTATGTTCAAAACAAAATCCAGCCAACATGTCTCTTACAACATGCTGAACATCATTAATTATTTTTTTCATTCTTATTCCCTCTCGCTGCTCACTCCTGCAGAAATGGCAGTAATTGATCATTTATCATATATTTCATCAAGGATGACATCGTGGAAGATTCGAGAGTGCAATCTTTCTCAATCCACTCTTTGATTATCCCTACAAACCCATAGCTATAAAAAGAAGCCATTAATTCTTTCCTTTCATTAGAAACCTTTAATCCGCTTCCGTCCAAACGGTTAGTAATAATCTCAAGATACAAATTCTTTGTGTGTTCATATAAGTATTCGTTAAAGGAATTTTGCTCTTCTACTTTAAATGCATTTTGATAGAATCGTCGATTCTGACTGAAGTATTCCAATAACAAATGAAAGATGTTCTCCCACTTTTCATATCCAATAAAGTCTGTAATATTTTCCTTCGTTTCTTCTTTATAAATCCAGCCAAGCAATTCATATTTATCTTGAAAATGGTAGTAAAATGTTTGCCTTCGCATCTTACAGTTTACCATAATGTCGCTTACTGAAATTTTATGAAAAGGTTCAGTTACCATTAAATCTTTTAATGATTTTGCAATTATTTTTTGTGTGATAATCGATGAGGTCATGGGTTACCTTCCCTATTAAAATTGTAATTTAATTATACAAAAATGATATAATTACGGCTATTTTGACAAATATGGTTATTTGTCCGTTTACTTTAAAACGCTTACATTATACTGTTAACAGTATGAATAAATTTAGCAAGACTACCAATTTTTAATAGAAACGGGAGGCAATACAAATGAAGAAGATTATAAATAAACCTGAGAACCTCGTAATGGAGATGGCTAATGGATTAATCATGGCACATCCGGAACTCGAGTTTCTGAAGAAATATAAAATTATTAAGAAACGAGTAATAAATGAAAACAAAGTGAGCTTAATTAGCGGGGGAGGCAGTGGGCATGAACCTGCACATGCGGGCTTTGTCGGAAAAGGTATGCTTGATGCTGCAGTATGCGGGGATGTGTTTGCTTCGCCATCACAAATACAAGTGTATCAGGGAATCAAAGCAGCTGCCGGTCAAAAAGGGGTCCTGATGATTATTAAAAATTACAGCGGTGACATCATGAACTTTAAAAATGGTGCCGCTTTAGCAATCGAGGATGGTATCCAGGTTGAATATGTTCGAGTAGCTGACGATATAGCCGTTGAAGACAGTCTGTATTCTGTAGGACGCCGCGGTGTTGCAGGAACTGTACTTGTTCATAAAATTGCCGGTGCAGCTGCCGAAGAAGGCAGAGACCTTATGCAGGTAAAAGCAATTGCAGAAAAAGCCGCAGAAAATGTAAAAAGCATCGGGGCAGCTCTTACATCCTGTACCGTTCCAGCTAAAGGAACTCCGACATTCAAATTAGAAGAAGATGAAATCGAATACGGTGTCGGCATTCATGGAGAACCAGGAATCAGAAGAGAAAAATTGATTTCTGCAAATGAGTTGGCTAAACAAATGATAGATGATCTTCTAAAGGATTTTGGACAAGATGGGGATGAAACATCTGATATTGCTATTCTTGTAAATGGCTTCGGAAGTACTCCACTTCAAGAACTCTATTTATTTAACAATTCGGTTATGAGAGAAATGAGTAACAGAAATATTCATGTTTATAGAACCTTTGTCGGCAATTATATGACAAGTATTGATATGGCTGGAGTATCCTTGACAATTATGAAGCTTGATGATGAGCTGAAATCATTATTATCAAGCGAATGTTCTGCTGCGGCATTTAAAGTGGATGCACCTGTTGAGGGTGTTCAGTATACCGATCCTATTGATGAGATTGAAGAAAGAAGCGTTTCATTCAATACTGAGACAAGTGAGGAATACGCTGTAATCCACGATGATGTCCTTTCCTTAGAGAACATCATCTATCTCATTGATAAAATGAGCGAAGTCATTATCCGTAATGAGATACCATTCTGCGAGCTTGACTCTCATGCCGGTGACGGAGACTTTGGTATGAGCGTTGCTAAAGGATTCAAGCAATTGAAGCGAGAATGGAGTTCTATCTTAAACCAAGAACCATTAACTATTGGAGCATTCCTTGATGCATGCTCAATGGTCATTATGGAATATTGCGGTGGAGCGTCCGGTCCAATTTGGGGTTCTGCATTCCGTGCAGCCGGCAAAGCCGCAGGCGATAAAAATGAATTAACGATCGAGGAGTTTGCAAACCTATTACAGGCAGCTGTTAAAGGAATACAAGTAACTGGAGAACGTTCATTTGGTAGAGGTGCAGTCGTCGGTGACAAAACTCTGATTGATGCTTTAGTTCCATGTGCTGACTCTTGGTCTGAGTGCGCAAAAGCTGGAATAGACTTTAAAACTGCCTTTGAAAATGGGGCAGCAGCTGCTGTTAAAGGCGCTAAATATACAGAAACAATCGTCGCCCGCATGGGACGTGCTGGTACGGTTGGAGAAAGAAGCCTGGGTTATCCTGATGCTGGAGCTTATGGACTTGGAGTTATCTTCACAGAGCTCTCCAGCAGCCTAAGATAACAGCATTGATTGCCAACCATACAATTCTTATAACCTAGCCACTCTAAGGAGCTGCAACTTTGCAGCTCTTTATTTATCATTTAGTCTTAGAATAATAAAGCAGCTTCAGTTGAGAGGGCTATTTTCGAAGGATTTTAACAATGTAAAAAGAAAAATTAAATGACCAACTTTTGATCATCCTTGTTCAACTTAGACATCTTTAATAAATATTATTTAAATAATAGGTATAGAACAATGGCACCGACTACGACTATTCCCCCTATTGTTGGACTTCCATAAACGGTTCTATTCCAACCATCCTCGGTGTCTATCTTATTTTTGTTACGCTTATCTTTGTCCTCATTCAACAATAACACCTCCATATAATTGCTATAACACTATTAAAGAACTACTGGCGATGAAATTTTGAAAAAGATGGACGGTCAAAACTGTTGTTAACAAACACCCACAGGAAGTTAAGATTATTGTTTTTCTATTGTCTTGTTTTTCTTCAGGTTTATTTAACTCATTAATTTGTATAATCCATATTGTCATAGTTACAAGGGCAAGAATTCCGATGGACATACCAATCACTTCCTTTTCCCTATTATTTTTTTGTAAATTATCCCACTTCGATTGTAACATTCTGTAAATTTGTAACAAGTCTTTCTTCGCTAACTTGTCCCTTTACTACCATAAGAAATTTAACATGAAAAGGCATTAATCCTTCTTGGTCAACTTGGCCTTCTGCTCTTTCCCCTGTCAATTCCAACCTTTCCCCCTTAAATCCACTCTTTTCCGTGTTCACGAATGAATTTAATATCGTTTTGATAATGTTCAAGGTGTCCTTCATCTATCATTTTTTGAAAATTACTATCGCCTTCTTTAGCTTTTCTTTCAATTGTTTTACATAGCCCTTGTAATCGCAACAATACCATCTCTAAAAAGTCTTCTTCCACTTCCTTTCCATAGGATTCAAAAAACAATTTTACTCTGTGTTTTATTTTCATAGCGTGGTCTAAGAAATTATAAATAACTTCTTCACCTGTTTCAGATTGATAAGTTCTACTTAAAGGAATACAAGTATAAAGGGTATAGGCAATGTCCCAGAGTCTCGGTCCAGGACCAGCAACATCAAAATCGATTATCCCTACCGGTCGTTTACGATTAAAGATAATGTTATATATAGCGAAATCATTATGACAAAGCACCTCGAATGGTTGCGGAGTATTATCTATCGACTTCCAATCTTCTTCAATTAAAAAATCACTCACTGAATCGTGGTAGAGACTAAGCATCTGAGCTATTTCTTTTAAAACTTCATCAGACCACATATATCCCTTTAAAGGATAATTACCAGCTTCACCTTCTATATATGACAAAATCTCTCTACCTTTTTCATCAATGCCAAAAAATTTAGGGGCATATACGAATCCTTTATTTTCCAAATGTATTAATAGCTTGTGAATTTTCGTACTGTCTGGCTTTAAATCTCTTCGAACGGTATCTCCTAAACGATATACGGTTGAGACATTTCCTCCAGTTAGAATTTCTTCTTTTTCGTATTTTGACATTTCACAAATACCCCTCAAAATAAATTTGCCACCGTTTAGTTTCTGTCTATTGTTCAACATTCCTGCTTCTTTATCTCCATAAGAAATTCAACACGAAAAGGCATTAATCCTCCTAAGATCAACGCCCTGAAAATTTAAGTGAGAATTCCACTTACTATATGAATTATAAACATGGCTACTTACGTTTTTGGATTATTTGACGCACTGGAGATGCCAAAGCAAAAAATATAAGTGCTATAAAAATTGCTTTAATTAAAGAAACTTGCTCCATCATAGGTGTATGCGTTGAACGGCTCGAGGAAAAGATAGACCACCAACTTGGTTCGGCGTATGGTAGAGATACTCTGTACCAAATGATAAAAATTAAAAACACTAATAACCAGTAAATCTTCATAAAAACTCTCCTATACTTTTTAGATAAGTAAGGCTCGAATTAGTTACCATTATCTCTTATTTTCTAAACTTTTCAGCCAGTGTCTAAGTCCTTTGCCAGCATAGGGTTCATCACTAAATCGAGGAATAATATGTAGGTGAGAGTGCATGATATGTTGACCTCCAATTGCATTGCAGTTCCAACCAATATTGTACCCATCAGGTCGATATGTTTCATCCAGGAGATCTTTCACTTCTTGCAGTAATGAATAGGTTGCAAACCATTCATCTTCTGTTAAGTCAAACACTGTTTCACGGTGTTTTATTGGAACTATTAATCCTGAACCGACTAATACTTCTTGGGGTATCTGTAGAAACATACAATGTTCATTTTTTATAACCACTTTTTGCAGTTCTATTGTTTCAGGATTACAAAATGGGCATTCTTTCACTTCAATAACCTCCTCAGTTTCAGTTTCATTTTATATTATTTTACTCTTATTATAGTAACCTTTAAGAAAACAATTTTTAGAATAAACAAAAACGCAAAGGCAGTTATATAATCCTCCAAATTTAAAATTTGGTTAAATAATTCGATTAAAATATATAAATCCTTCTTAATCTAACCTGCATTCCTAGTTAACCGGCTTGTTATAGGAAATCAATTGAATAAGATAGGAAAGGGTCCTCCAGAAAGTTAGTAAAACTAACGTTCCGGATAACCCCCAAAAAACTTTTGTTATGATTTTGTTTTTCTCACTTCATAAAATAAATAAATTCCGATCAATATATATGTTATAGCTAAACCCATAATTAACTGCAATTCTTCATTTAAAGTTGTTCGAGCTAATACGATGGTCGGTAAGTGAAATGAAATTAAAAAAACGGGCAGGATTGCGGTTTTTGCCCAAATGGAGAATGCAACGATAAAGCAAAGAAAAAGTAAACCGATGACTGTACTCCCTAAAACACCAAAGTTAATGGTTGGTGTAGGATAGATTGAATCAGCGACAAGCAAACCCATAAAGACGACCATACTAATGAAAATAGGGGCTAATAATATTAAAAACTCTCGAATTTTAGACACTTGATTCCTGGCTGTATAGCGAAATGCAATCATTACTCCGATAAAAAAGAGCACACAATACACAGCCGTTCCAATGATTTTTAATACACTATAGCTTAATGTACCTTTCAAAAGATCTCCGAAAATCGAAAATGACATTGCTCCAGCTATAATCAGGGGTATATATTTTACCCATGCTTTATAATCCGTCCTCATTTCATTGGAGATACTCTGCATATACTCTTTAGGAGAAGATCCAATAATCTGATCAATAGATTTACCATTTAGCTCGGCTTCATATAAATGCTCCTCAAGTTCTTTCGTAATATCATTAATCTCCTGATCATTTTTTCCACTTGAAAACAAGTATATCTTTAAATCATCAATAAACTTCTGACTTTTATCAGACAGTTGAAGTTGCTCCACTTTTGCATCACCTCATCCTTCAATTTCTTTCTTAATGACCGCGTTTACGCTGTTCTCAAGGTAACCCCATCTAACCAGAAAATTTTCTAAAGCTACCTGTCCTTCATCTGTTAATGAATAATATTTTCTCTTTGGTCCAGCAATTGAATCCCGGCGAACAGACGTAATAAGTCCTTCCCGTTGCATTCGGAGCAATAATGGATAAATGGTACCTTCGCTGATTGTCTCAAATCCATACTCACTTAAACGTTCTGCCATCTCATATCCATAACATTCTTTTCCTTTGATAATAGCCAAAAGGCAACCATCCAATATACCCTTCATCATCTGGGTTTGCGACATCTATAATCCACCACTCTTTTTATCTTGCATTGCAAGGTATATTACCAGTTTAAACCACACTACCTTGCAATACAAGATAATTGTTAATTACTTACAAATATCTTTCTTATATGAAGGTCAAAAAGAAAACACTAGGGCAAGAACCCCTATTAAATTCAAGTCTCTCCATCTCTCAAATAGAAAGAAGCAATGTAGCCCACTACATTGCTTCTTTAATGAATCCGCTCGATTAATTTATAAGCTTATCCTTCTATTTATTTTTTAATTGGTATCCATATTTCTGAATAATAATCCTTAGAAGATGGATCTCCATCACTTAAGTAAACCTCCATCTCAGGTCCACCCGAATGCTCATAGCCTGTTGCCGGAAACCATTCAGAGAAAATTCGATTCCACACCTTTGGCATGGCATCAGGCATAGCGCCATGAACAGGAAAAACAGCCCAGGTAGCAGCCGGAATCTGTCGTTCTTCCCAATCATTTGGGACATGTTCTATATGTTTCTCTGCCCCGATCAAGTAAGTTAGATTTTCTTGTAGTTTATCAAAGTCCATACAAACTCCAATTAATCCAAGAGATCCACTATTTTTAGCAAGTACAGCGGCGAATCCATTCTGATTAGATTCATCCCAGAAAGAGGCTATTTTCCGATTGTTCTCCCCCCCACTAGTACTCGTGCGTATGCTTTTCCCAACAACCTTAAATGCTTCCTTTACGACAATCTTATAATCCATTCCCACATCACCCTTTAACTGAATTTGAAAAGAGAGCCTCGGATAAGCCTTCAAGGATTGAGTATTTTTCTTTGCAGATGACGGATTGATTCCATGAATTTTCCGGAATGCTTTTGTAAAGGATTCCGGAGTTTCATAGCCATATTTCAGTGCAACATCGATTACCTTAGACTTGGAATATACCAGTTCCTGCGCAGCAACTGTGAGACGGCGATTCCTAATATATTCACTTACGGTATATCCCGTCAGCATGCTGAACATCCGCTGGAAATGAAATTTTGACATACACGCAATTTTAGCAATATCTTCCATACAAAGATACTGTTCCAAATTACCTTCTATATACTCGATGCTGTCGAGCATCCTTTGAAGCCCCTCCATGTAAGCACTCTCCTTTCTAAACTCAGTCTACCAACATGAGTTTAGCAAATCCGGTTAATCCGTGCTCTTTTATGACAGTCCAGAATAGAATAAGAGCACCCAATTAGTTCATTAAGCTATCTCTATTTAACTGCCTGAATATCGCATAACAAAAGTTTTACTCAAACTATTTTCAGAGTTCACTTTCCCAATTCCAAAATTCTATTTCGTCTACTTCTAATTCACTTACTTTTCCTTCATCCTGTAATTTTAATACTTCTTTTGTTGGTCCTGTAATAACAGCCCCGTAATGCTTATAACCATGCTTCTCCATGTATTGAATACGTTTTGATAGATTTAGCTCTCCCATATAAAACTTTTCAGCTTTTCCTTCATATTTTTCCAGGAATTGCAGTGTTTTTCGGAATTGCTTATGCAGTGGTTCTCCTTCGCCTACCTCATATTCCGGTGAGGAAAACCCCTCAGAAACTATTTCAGTTCCAAAAAAAGCTTTTTCCTCTTGTCGAAAATCTATAATCATATCATCCTCATGCCAAGTTGGTTCACTTGGTCTCTTTCTTTTCAAAACCAGTATCCACTGCAAGCCATATTAATCTCATATCCTTAGTCTCGAATAATGAAAATACCTCTTCTGTCTCTAGTAAATCAGTAAATGAAACATAGGCTGAAACAACCGTCCCTTCCGGAACCTTTTTTAATCGTTCCCACCCTGAAAAACCTCGTGGGCTTGAGCCCGGATAAATAAAAGCAGGACTGTTAATAGATATAGGGCTGAAATAGGTAACTTCGGGATATGACATCCTTGAGAAGAAAAAATCAGTTTCCATTTCACCTACTTTGATCGTATCATCTCCAATAACCTTATTTATATCTTTTGAGGCTGTCATTCCAAAATAGGCAGAAGTGCTCGTACTTGTACCATCCATATGACCATAAGGATTCATTACAGTCAGACTGTAATCAACGATATTACGTAATTTCTTTACTCGGTCAGGAGCTCCGAACGAGTAATACATCAGAGTTAGGATGGAAGAAAAGAATGAAAATAGAAGAAATAAACCTATAGCCATAAGTGCTGTTTGAAATCTTGCCTTCCATTTTGCAAATTTCATAATTCGTTGTTGTTTTTTTATGCCAATATCAGAATCAGTTAACTTTCCCCTATTTTCTTCATCAGTTTCTTCCAAATATCTCTCCATGCTCTCCAGTTCTTTCTCAATCTCTTTTGCCTCTTCTGCAGAAAGTTCACCTTTTTCATATGATTCCATGCGCTTTTTAAATTCATCACTCATATTCTTTACTCCTTCTTTTCCTTATTGCTTTTCTCCCGCGAAATAAAAGAACTTTTACATATGCCTTACTAACCTTCATTACTTCAGCAGCTTCCTCATATGATAGACTATTAAAGTCACAAAGCAGTACTGCCATCTTATGTTTTTCAGGTAATGCATTCACTTCACGTAATAGCTCTTCTATTTCCTCATGAATCACAATCGTTTCATCAATCGCTCTGTTCTTATCTAAAAATCTAGAAAAATAGCCTTCATCCTGAATTGTTACTCTTTTATGCTTTCTATGATGATCAATATATGCATGATATGCTACCGTAAAAAGCCATGCCTTTACACTTCCACTTTGATAATTCTCAATAAATAGGCACGAAAGAAGGTCTCTTGAACAAGGTCCTCCGCTGTATGATGATTATGACAAAGAGAGAAAAGGAAACGATATATATCAGAAAAATAAGTGCTATAGAGACTATCTATTGAATCAGCCTCATTACCCCCTCTCACTAATACCACGTATAAATATAAAAAAGGTTACAGAAAATAAAATATTTTCCAAACCACCAATCATTATGAGCATACCAAAAGAAGCGGAATAAAGTTTATTTTTGATTGGTTTGACGTTTATATAAACATCAAAAAGACATCAATAGATGCCTTCTTTCGTGCACAATAAATGTATATAACCACCAGGGGGGATGGATGATAAAAAAAAAAGACCCGAATTCGTATAATTCACGAAACAAGGATCGATCTGGCAAATGTATTTTTCGGAGTCTTCAAGTATACTACCTCATTACAAAAGTAATATCGATACTATAATTCCTTTTTAGACTTGGATGAATCAACTAATTAACTTATATTTACTTTCCTCGATTAACAAAACAATATTCTTTATATAACTTGATTAATTCTTGGACAATTCCAGGTCTCTGCTTCGTTATCTAAGCGTTCATTTAGAAAACCGAGAAAGAATACTGGATTAAATATGGAACCTAAAAGAAAGATTTATCATTTTTTTGTCGAATTCTATTATATATAGCTTAACTAAAATAGCCTCCAGCATTTTAGGAAGAGACAAAATTAGAATAGAGATAGGGTGACGAAGACATGGACAGTATTTCAAACAAAATAAAGTTTGAATACAATTTTGTAGTAGATAAAGAAATGATCTCAAAAAAGCATAAAAGGGATGTGCCTGCCATATTAGCCGTGGATGCCACATTTACAATAAAAATCAACAACGAATTATACTTTGAAACAGAACTAGCTATACTCGAATTCTATAAAGCATTGTATAGATGGAAAGAAGAGATTACGAAGAAGAATCCTACACCGGAATTCCATTATTACACGATTGAATATGCTGACTATGAGAATGGAGCTATCCTGTCATTAATCCCCTTTTCCAATAAGGCCAGAGTGAAATCAATCTGGGCAGAACAAGATCTATATAATGTTTTCGATCTAGACTATATTGTAATGGAATTCATTCTACTAGAAGAGATACTAAAACGGGATATAGAGGATTATTTTGATATAAGATTAAAAGATTTCATCAAACACATTCCTGTCCAAATTTCAAACCCGCTTTTGCTAAAGGGGAATTTGTAAATGGTTTAGGTAGCAGGACATGTTCAAAAAATTATATTAAATAGACAAACCTATCTGCTAATCGGATTCAATAAAAAAAGACCCAGTTTTCATAAAAGATTATTTATACGAAAACTGGGTCGATTAACAAATGTTTATTTAGTTAGCCAAGAGTATTTTTATTGGTTACACCTTCAACATAATCTCCACAACGCACTCAATATGAGAAGTTTGTGGAAACATGTCCACTGGTTGGATATATTTTGGTCTGTATTTTTTGCTTAGGTAGTCCAAATCCTTGGCCAGTGTGGATGGGTTACAGGATACATAGACGATTTTTCTTGGACGTGTGCGCAGGATGGCATCCATTAATTTATGATCCAAGCCGCTTCTTGGCGGATCGACGACAACAACATCTGGCTTCCAGCCTTCGCGCAGCCATTTAGGCATGAGAACTTCTGCTTTGCCTACTTCGAAGCTGACATTATCCATATGATGCTTTTTAGCATTCTGAATGGCATCTTCAATTGATTCCGGAATGACATCCATGCCTCTAACTTCTTTACAAAAATCCGCAAGCCACAATCCTATCGTTCCTACTCCGCAATAAGCATCTACTACTCGTTCATGACCGTGAAGGCGAGCTGCTTTTTTCACTTCATCATAGAGCTTCACGGTTTGTACTGGATTCAATTGGAAGAAGGTACGCGCTGATAGCTCATAGGATAAATCGCCAAGTTCTTCTTCAATTGCTTCTTCTCCCCACAGATGAATCGTCTTTTCGCCGAATATAAGCGGAGTCTGTTCTTTATTCACGTTTTGAACAATGGAAACGACTTCCGGTAAACGTTTGTTGATTTCTTCTATGATTTGGCGCTTCTTAGGAAGCTTTTCAGAAATGGTGATGATCACCACTTGGACCTGATCCGATGAGAAGCCGACACGGGTTACGACCGTTTTAACAATCCCGCTTTTCTTTTTCTCATCATAGGATGGCAATCCAAATTCCTGCAAAATATCCAATACTGTACGAGTAACCTTGTTCGTTGCTTCATGCTGAACGATACAATTTGGAATATCAATCAAGTTATGAGTATTTGCCGCATAAAGGCCGGCAATCAACTCTCCAGTCTCATTGGTGCCAACCTGGAATTGGTTTTTATTACGGTAATTCCATGGATTCTCCATCCCAATTGTTGGACGGATATCTACATTGCTGGCATCGTATTGGCTATGGCGCTCCAATGATTGAATAACGATATCACGTTTTTCCTTCAATTGTTGGCTGTATTCCAAATGCTGCAATTGGCATCCACCACATACGTCATAAACCGGACATGGTGCTTCGACTCGATGTGGCGATGCCTTTTTAATCTTTTTGACAAGACCTTCCGAATACTTCGGATGGACCTTCGTAATCTTTACTTCTACAATTTCATCCGGCAGAGCACCCGGTACAAATACAACCTGACGTTTATAGTAGCCGACTCCCTCACCATTTATGCCAAGGCGTTTAATAGTTAGTAAAATCTCTTGTCCTTCACGGACTAATGTTGCCTGTTGGTTCATCAATATTCCTCCGTTTTTCAATGCTTCTCCATAAGTAAAGTGAAGCGTAGCTTAAATAAGGATGCCACTCCTTACTGAATTGCTCCATCTCTTCCATTGTTGGCTTTCGTTCTAGGTTATATAGCAGCTTAATAGCATTCTGAATGCCGATGTCTGCTTTTGGAAATAAATTCGGGCGGCCAAGACCAAATAACAGGAAGTTTTCAGCCGTCCATCTGCCTACACCTCGAATTCTTGTTAATTCTTCTATAATTTCTTCATCTGTCTTTGTGCGCAACTCTTCCAACCTGAGTTCACCGCTTGCAATCTTTTCTGAAAGGCCAATGACATACTCTGCTTTTCTGCCGCTGAATTTCATTCCTTTTAGTTCATCTACTGTGAGAGCAGCGGTTGTCTCTGGAGATGGATAAAACCATACTCCGTCCTTCTGATACCCATAGGCTGTGACAAAATCCTTCGTTAGTTTTTGAGCAAACGCCATATTCAGCTGTTGATGGATAATACTTTTCACGAGACAGCCATATAGGTCGAATTCTAAAATAAGCGGGGTACCGCGATGGCGAGTAAAAATATCATTGAGCTTCGTCTCTCCAAAGTGAGCATGTATATCTGAAAGTGGCAGATGCCACTGAAAAATCTCCATTAAACGATCCGTCGCCAATACTTGTTCTTCTTTGCCGCTAATCGTAAAGGCCGGCTTATCTACCGTACCGATCGCTTGGACGGTATAAACATTGGGCTTACCATTAATCAGTAAAGGGACCTGAATCAAGCGATTGCGGTAATCTATTTCATACAGAGGATCAAGACCGATCCTTTCCAATACCAGGTCAAAATCATAGGGAGCTTCTACATGAATGGTTTCTTTCCACATCATTATCACTCCTTTATGGACTAGTCCAGTTATTATAACAGGTTTTGCAGCTATATGGGTACATAGGAAAACGGCCCATTAAATTGGAGCCGTATCCATGTTCTTCTTCGTTATTACCGCTTTAATCGCACTGTAGCTGATTTCATTAGGAAGATGCTCTTTAATTGGCTTTAAAAAATCATTCCCCACTTCCTCAATCGCCTGTAGAATCTGGATTTCCTCCTCAGGTGAGAAGAAATACTCCCAATTCAGAGGCAATCCTTCTTCTGCACATCGGAATAGATGCCTTTCTACTGTTTGAGAAGATAAATCTCTTTCTTTTGCAATCTCCTTCAGCGTAAGCCCTTGTTTATATAATTCATACGTATCCATATGTGAGTTGGCAGTACCCGCCTTGGATTTTTTCATCGCAGGCATTTTCCCCTCTTGTTCTACAATTGGTGCTTCATAATCATTTTCCTTTATAAACGCTGTGATCACTTCCACAAATCGCTCACCATACTTATCTGTCTTTTGAGCTCCGACTCCCTTCACCTCAAGGAACTCATCTTTGGTTTGCGGTTGTTTAACGCACATATCGCGCAAAGCTTGGTCGGAAAATATCAAATATGGAGGCACTTTTTCCTCTCCTGCAATTTGTTTTCGCAAATTACGCAGCACTTCGAATAAAGGATCATCTGTTGAAATAGCGGTGATTCGCACAGCTTCTTTTCTCATTACCGCACGTTTCCCGAGCAACACTTCTTTGCCGGAAGCTGTGACATATAAGAGCGGATATTGCCCACCCGTAATCCCAATTAATTGCTCAGATGTTAGAAAATCAATCAGTTCAGCGATCTCTTTGGTTGATTGATTTTTCATTAACCCATACGTTGATAAGGATTGAAAGTTTTGTTCAAGCAATTTCTTATTGGATGAGCCAGTTAACACTTGGGCAATCATTGTTTTTCCAAAACGTTCGCCAGTTCGGATTATACAGGATAAGACCATTTGGGCATCTTTTGTCACATCCTTCGCACTTCGTTCATCCAGACAGTTAGAGCACCGCCCGCAGTCATCTGCCTCCTGCTCACCAAAATAATGCAGAATATAGGCCTGCAGACATCCTTGAGTATGGCAATAGTCACGCATTTGATAGAGCTTTTGCAACTCTTGATTTTTATGGTTTTCATCACCAAACGATTGATCAATCAAAAAGCGCTGGACCTGAACGTCCTGTTCAGATTGAAGCAATATACATTCACTCGGCAAGCCATCACGTCCGGCACGGCCTGCCTCCTGATAGTAACTTTCCATATTTTTAGGCATTTGAGCATGAATCACATATCGTACATTTGATTTATCTATCCCCATCCCAAACGCATTCGTTGCGACCATGACAGTAATTTCATCACTTAAAAATTTATTTTGCTCTGTTTCACGTTCTGTACTTGATAAACCCGCATGATATCTCCCAACTGATATACCTTTTTGTTGGAGACGTTCATATAGATGGTCCACTGTTTTTCGTGTGGCACAATAAATAATCCCGGATTCCTGTTTATTTTTTCCTACATACGCATCAATATATTTTTGTTTATTTTGCCCTTTCACGACCTGGAAGCTTAAATTTTCCCGTTCGAAGCCAGTTATAACCGTATGTGAATCCTCAATATTCAAGGACCGGCGAATATCTGCCTGCACTCGCGGAGTTGCTGTTGCTGTCAGGGCAAGGACAACCGGATTGGAATTCAATTGTTCGGCTAATGATTGGATGCGTAAATAACTCGGGCGGAAATCATGACCCCATTGTGATATACAGTGAGCTTCATCTACAGCAATTAATCCAACCGGCAATTGACGGATATCCTCAATAAAGCCATGGGATTCCAGTCTTTCAGGCGCCAAATATAAGAGCTTATAGGCCCCCTGCTGGATGTCATACAAACGATCATTCACTTCACTCGCGGTTAGGGAACTATTAATAAAGGTGGCGGGTATTCCGGCCTGATCCAGTGAATCTACCTGGTCCTTCATGAGAGAGATTAATGGAGAAATAACGAGGGTAACGCCCGGTATTATCATCGCCGGGATTTGATAACAAATTGATTTACCTCCGCCTGTCGGCATAATTCCTAGTGTATCGATTCCTTGTAGCACCTGCTCAATAATTTTGGCTTGTCCATTGCGAAAAGAATCATAACCAAAATACTTCTTTAAAAGAGAGCTTGCTTCTGTAAGCATGAATTCCCTCCTCCATTCATTGATCATTCTACCATCCATTATAGCTTATAGAGATTGATCTATACTAGTGAGACAAGATAGCTGGAGTCTTAAAAATCACCAAATATATCCTTCTTATATGATAAACTGATAGTAATCTATAACTGGAGGTTTTCCGATGCTGGCTGATTCCTTGAAATCATATCAAATAATAGATGAAACTCGTGAAATGGAAGATTTAAATAAACCAATTTTGATCAGTACTTTCACTCTTATGGTCGGATTGCTTATCCCCTATTGGTTCATTTGGAAAATCGGTGAGATTGACCTATTCTTTTTAATTGAACTGGCTGTTGGATACATCCTCCTAATTTTCATGCATGAAGTACTGCATCTAGTAGGCTACATATTTTTCGGGAAAGCCAAAATAAGTGAGGTTAAACTGGGTGTTTTATGGAAGTATCTTACTCCTTATGCCCATTGCAAAATACCAATCAGGATCAAAGCTTATCGGATTAGTGTTTTATTACCGATTGTCCTCGGAATTGTGCCATTAATTTATGCATTTTTAAACGGAAATGATTATTGGTTTTTTATTGGCTTGTTTATGACCATCGGATCATTAGGGGACCTTATCATTCTTTGGATATTGCGCAAGTATTCAGCAGATGTCTTTGTTCAGGACCACTCCAGTAAAATTGGTTGTATCGTTTACACTCCTCAGTCTTAAATGTTTTTCGATTAAAGGTTGTTATCCATACTGCCAATGAAAATGAAAGCGAATGGCTCCCAAATAGATTGACAGGAATTCAACCATCAAAAAGGGAACCCCACACAGGAATGCCCTTATCTCACCATTTTCTCAAGATAAATATGATGCCCGTTGTTTTTTCAATATTAATACTAAAAACCGCTTATTATTTGTAAGCGGTTTTTTGTTTAGGCACATTATATCTTTATGTCTATTTTCTGTTTTTGTGGTGTCTTCTGTGGTTTTTCACAATTCATATCATCCAAGCTTTTAAAGGTATACCCTCTCTTTTTTAAATCTGTAATCACCTGGCCAAGTGCTTCTGCATTGTCCTTAGACACAGAATGTAAGAGCAAAATGGCACCAGGATGAATTTGAGCCATAATTTGATCATAGGAATGCTTCCACCCCTGCTGACGATTCACATCCCAATCAAGAAAAGCAACCGACCATAAAATATGTTTATAGCCCAGATCATTTGCCACCTGTAAAGTTCGTTCACTAAATACTCCTCGTGGCGGTCTGATATAGGACATATCCTTTTGCCCTGTTAATTCCTCTGTCTTCTTCTTAACCCGTTCCAGTTCATCAGCTATTTTATCATCCGATACCTGTGTGAAATTGGGATGGCTCCATGAATGATTGCCAACTATATGCCCTTCCTTCACCATTCTTTTCACTAACGGTTCAGCTGTATTCAAATAATGACCTGTAACAAAAAAGGTAGCCGGAACTTTATGTTCTTTCAGTACATCCAGTACCTTCTCCGTATATCCATTTTCATAGCCATTATCAAACGTTAAGTAAATCTCTTTCTTTGTCGTGTTTACTTTATAAACAGCACCGTATTTTTCAACGATTGCATTATATTTAGGCCCTGCATCAGCAGGCTGTTCATTCTTTCCCTTATTAAAGCCCCAACCATACTGTACGTTTGAAATCGCCTCAGCAACGCCCAGGAATAATGTCCCCGAAAGCATGATGGCAGATAATCCGGTGATAAGCCATTTTTTCACTATTTTCCCTCCTGAATATACTTTTGATAAAGATAGTTTTAATCAGAGTAAGGGAATTTATGCAGCACAGCGAATGATTGCATTAACGATATAATATAAAAAAGACAAATCCGCTTATAACGGATTTGCCATATAATCTTATTCATTTATACCTCTTTATTAGGTTCTGTTTCCGGTCGATTTTGAAAGCTTTGAAACTTCTCCTCAATTGAATCCACGATTTCAATTAGGCGGTCAATATCTTCAATATCCGCTGTTTCAGGCTCAATCCGGTCTAAAACCTCCATAAATAACTCAAGTCGGTCTTTTAAGTATTTTACTTGTTCATCTTTATTATAAATCGGTGTTGTCAAACTAATCCGGCTCCTTTCATCATAAATATTATCCTAAACGATAGTAGCCTATTTCGCAACTGACCATTTTCTATTTTACCCAAAAGCAAGAAGCTTCAACCAAAACCGGCTGAAGCTTGCAGACTTAAACGGCAATCAATATGGTCGGTTGACCGCTCTGAACTGGAATGAAACATGATCTTGAATAGGAATCCAGGCTCCAATCCCTTGTGAGGTTACATTCCTTACTACAATCTCACGTTTGCTTCCTTTCAATACTAAATAGACCTCACCATATGTGACTTTACCCTTCTCGTTTATTGCCGGCGCATACCCATAGAGGTAGCCAAGTCTCATTGGCGGTATATTGTATACTCTGTCTTTTTTTGTACCGCTACCTATGATGGTCTCAAATGCCAGTGGCAGTTTAGATTTTTCTGATGCTCTCGCCAGCATCATTTTTTGAATATCCTGACTGGAAGGTACTTTTGCTGTCAATCCTCCGCGCACCACTTTTTGTGTCTCTTGGACATAATGAATTTGAAAATTCGTATCCCCGCCACGGTTATCATAAAAATTCGTATTGATTTTTTGATACTCCCAGTTTGGAGAGGTTTCCATCGATTCATAATTTAAAGCCCACTTACCTAAGTAAACAGTGGCTCTATACCAAAAGGCAACCGGATTGGTTCCGATATTGGTTTCATTAAGCATGTGAACTAATTCAGGATTTTCTATTTTAACGTTGCTGGACTTAAGCAATTGTTTGGATAACTCACTTGGCTCAAGCATTGGCGTGTCCTGACTGGAATTGGGATATGTGTTTTCTTTATTGATCGATAAAACGGACTCCGGAATTTTATACTTAGCTTCCTCAACCGTAGGGTCTGCTCCTTCTTTTGGGGCAGCCCAGTTATGCTGGGTTGGAATAATAACGAGCATGGCTATAACGATCATGATAAAAAAATTTCTTCTCATGCTTGAAGCTCCTTTCTTACATACAAAAAAGAATGATTGTTCCGTTATTTTCCCTCTTAAGCAAAAAAACTATTCAAAAATCAGGATTGTTTTATTACACCTTGCAGTTACTAGAATTAACAGATTGTTAAGCTATATTAACTGTTTATTTAGCACATTACAAACCAGTATTTTTTGTCACAGTTTTGTAAAATTCAGAATATTTACAAAACTACAGGAAGGTGCTATACTAAAACCAACATATCGTAAAGGAGGCGAAATCAACAGCCGGAATAACTGCAGGGAGGAATGCTTATCGAAACCATCCTCACACGGAAAACTTAATGTAGATTTCGTCACAAATCAGGACAATAAAGATAAAGGATGTGACCTATAGGGCTAACTAACATGACTGTTTAAAACAGAAATATCTACCTTTGAAAAGATACATTTATTTTTGGAAGGATTAGAATTTAGTTAGACATGACTTATGATGAAGCAAATTGGAAAAACATAAAAAAGACTCTGAATCCATAGTAGATCAGAGTCTTTTTTAATTTATTATTATAACAGAAAGAAACCTATCCCCATCACTAAATAAGCAGCAAGTAAGGTGAGTCCTTCAAACCAGTTTGTTTCCCCATCGTTCGTTATTACAATCATTAAAAAGACAGATAGCACCATCGCCACAAGTTCAGGCAATGTAAAGACAAGTGGCATTTGCGTTTCAAATAATAAAGATACCAGAACAAGTACCGGTGCTACAAACATGGCCACCTGTAAAGTAGAACCAACAGCAATTTCAACAGCAATGTCCATTTTATTTTTGTAAGCGAAAATAATGGCAGATGCATGCTCAGCTGCATTTCCGACAATTGCTACAATGATAACCCCGATAAATAATTCAGACCAGCCCAATTGATTCCCTACGTCTTCGAATGTATGTACCAATTTCTCAGATACATAGGCTACTGCCACTGTTGCCAAAGCTAGGACCATAATCGACCATTTTTTGCTCCACTCTGCTTCTTCAGTTTCTTCCTCTGCAAAAGACAAGTCTTCCTTACGTTGATAGACACCGCGATGGGTGACCAATTTAAAGAATAAAGCAGCCAAATATAAACAGATCAGGATAATGGATATGCCTGTACTCATGACCATTTGGTTACTTCTTTCCATCTCTCCGGCAAATACTTCAGGAATGATAAATGCAACTAATACACCGAATGTTAATAGCCCTGCATTGTGCCTGGCATCAAATACATTAAATTTTTGTCTTTTATACTTAATACCACCCAAGAAAAATGAAGCCCCACTAACTAATAATAAGTTACCGATGACACTTCCTGTTAAAGAAGCCAATACAATTCCCACCAGTCCCGCTTTAAGAGAAAAAATGGAGATGATCAGCTCAACAGCATTTCCAAATGTTGCATTTAGCAATCCTCCAATCCTCGGTCCGGATATGATTGCTAAGCTTTCTGTCGCCCTCCCCATAAAACTTGCCAGAGCAATAATCGTTAAACAATAAACAGCAAACATGAGCAGACTTGGCCAATGTAAAATGGAGCCGGCTATGGATACCGGTAGGCCAATCATTAGCATTGCAGAAAATATTTTTTGTCCCATCCCTTGAATTCCTTCTTTCTAATCTAAAATATATTCATTTATTCCCGAATTACCTTTAGATTAGTCTTCAAAATCTCCTTGCTAAAGTTTGTGAACAACTCTAATATTGATTCAGATAGATATAGGAGAGATAATTATGAACTATCAAAAAATTAGATTTTCTGCACTTATTATTCTAGTTGCTGTGTCAGGTTTCTCACAGGGAATGCTGTTACCCTTAATTGCCATTATTTTTGAACAGGATGGAGTAAGCTCCGGTCTAAACGGATTAAATGCTACAGGACTATATCTGGGAATACTATTAATCTCACCTTTCATGGAAATTCCTCTGCGAAAATTTGGTTATAAACCCCTGATTTTTTTCGGCGGACTGTCGGTGATTATTGCGTTTCTGTTATTTCCGATCCTAGATTCTTTCTGGTTTTGGTTCATTCTCCGTATGATTATCGGAATTGGAGATCATACCTTACATTTCACAACCCAAACCTGGATAACCGCTTTTACGCCAGTAAACAAGAGAGGCAGAAATATATCCATTTATGGCTTATCCTTCGGCATAGGTTTCGCAGTTGGGCCATTACTGACTAATTTAATTGAAGTTAATCGGGCATTACCCTTTATCGTTGCATCAGCAATCAGTCTTATTGCTTGGTTGACCGTCTTTTTATTAAAAAATGAATTTCCAGATGAAGATTTGGAAACAACCAATGTTTTCGGTACCTTACATCGTTTCAAAAAAGTTGCCAAGTATGCATGGGTTGCGTTCTTGCCTCCTTTTGGTTATGGATTTTTGGAAGCATCCCTAAATGGAAATTTCCCTATCTATGCTTTACGAATTAATATGGATGTTCAACAAGTCTCCATCATCTTGCCTGCTTTTGCAGCAGGCAGCATTATTACCCAGATCCCATTAGGAATTTTAAGTGATTCCTTAGGGAGGAAACGCGTTCTTCAATATGTTCTTTTTAGCGGTTTTGCCATCTTTTTAACAGCTGCCTTAATTGAACAAACCGTTACAGGTTTATTTATCTGTTTCTTTATTGCAGGTATGCTTGTCGGCTCCACCTTCTCTTTAGGAATCAGTTATATGACCGATCTATTGCCTACACAACTGCTTCCTGCCGGCAATATTATTTGTGGAATAGTCTTTAGCCTTGGAAGCATCTCTGGGCCATTTTTTGGCGGCTTGGCCATTCAATATCTGCCTAATGGGAATTTCCTTCTTGTAATCAGTGTTATCCTGTTACTGATTTTCATCGCTCTTAGCAGATTTAAAAGAAATCCAATTAATGACCAGATTCAAACCTCTGTGTAAGCAGAGGTTTTTTCATTCGACTTTATTACTGTAATTGTTGCTGTATTTATTCATCCACTCAATTTTATCTCATATTCACCTTCACGCATCTTCAGTTAAAATTTCCCCTATCCACAAATAAGCAAGGTAGAAAATTGCTATTTTTTCTTTTCCAAATAAATTCACTTAACTTCTTTAGCGACTCATGTTATACTAATATGTAGATAATAATTATTATAAATAAGAAAGAAAAATGTTGCTGTCACAGTATTTGTGGCAGCATCCGCTATTTTATAAGCCTAATGATTTTGAACATCATTCTCAATTAGAAAAGAAAAACAACGAGATCTATTCTCAATTACAAGGAGGTTATTCACATGGAAACAGCACTAAATAAATCAAGCTTGAAAAATTCACCTAGCCAATATAATAGATGGAAAGAATTCACCTCTAAACTTACGTCCAATTGGGAGCTCTTGGCTGCCGGTTTAAGCGGAATTCTGATTTTATGCGGCTGGCTATTATCAACAAAGGATTTGAATGCCTCATCTGCCTTCGTCTATATACTGGCATATGTAATTGGGGGTTATGCCAAGGCTAAAGAAGGCATCACTCAGACGATTGAAGAGAGAAAACTGAACGTAGAGCTTTTGATGATTCTGGCAGCGATTGGGTCAGCCATTATCGGATATTGGACTGAGGGAGCAATCCTGATTTTTATTTTCTCTTTGAGCGGTGCACTTGAAACGTATACGATGAATAAAAGTCACAAAGAAATTTCTTCATTAATGGATTTGCAGCCTGAACAGGCTTTGAGAATAGTCGATAACACTGAAGAAATAGTACCGGTTTCTTCCCTGCAAGTTGGAGATTTGATTTTAATTAAGCCTGGGGAACGCATCCCCTCAGATGGAGAAATCTTATTTGGAGAGACTGCTGTTGATGAAGCTGCAATTACCGGAGAATCGATTCCCGTCAGCAAATATATTCAAGACGAGGTATTTGCAGGGACGGTTAATGGACATGGAACCATAAAAGTTAAGGTTACAAAACCTAACAGTGAAACTTTATTCCAAAAAATTATCACACTTGTTCAAAATGCGCAAAGTGAAAAATCTCCTTCTCAATTATTTATTGAAAGATTTGAGGATACGTATGTAAAAGTTGTTCTTGTTGTCGTTGGAATTATGTTGTTTCTCCCACATTTTGTTCTGGGTTGGTCCTGGACAGAGACCTTCTACCGGGCAATGGTTTTGTTAGTGGTAGCTTCTCCATGTGCATTAGTTGCTTCTATCATGCCGGCTACTTTATCCGCGATTTCGAATGGCGCTAAAAGTGGGATTTTATTCAAAGGCGGTATCCATCTAGAAAACCTAGGCAATGTAAAGGCCATTGCTTTCGATAAAACAGGGACACTAACTCAGGGGAAACCCGTTGTGACGGATATTTTAATCCGCGATGACATCGATCAAAAAGAATTTTTATTAAGTGTAGCTTCCATTGAACAGAATTCGAATCATCCGCTGGGACAATCCATTGTTAAGCATGTTGAACAGCTTTATTCACAGACCATGCCGCGCGTAGAATCTGAAGAAATATCCGGATTTGGTGTTCAAGGACATGCAAATGGGCACTATTGGAAGATTGGGAAGAAGGATTTTGTAGGCGAAGAAGCCGCCATGTCATTTAAAAATGGAGCGGCACTTGAATTAATGTCTGAAGGGAAAACATTGTCCTATGTAAAAGATGAGAAAGGTATTGCAGGAATAATTGCATTAAAAGATATCATTCGTAAAGAGACTGCCGATGCTCTCGAAGCATTGAAGGAACTGGATGTATATACATGCATGCTGACTGGAGATAACGAGCACACTGCCAAGGTAATCGCCAAAGAAAGCCATTTATCTGGGTTTGTTGCTGGATGTTTACCTGAACAAAAGGTAGAAGAAGTTAAAAAACTTAGAGAGAAATATACTACCGTTGCCATGGTTGGGGATGGCATTAATGATGCGCCTGCGTTAGCTACTGCTTCTGTCGGAATTGCCATGGGTGAAGGATCTGATGTGGCTCTTGATACAGCTGATATTGTTCTCATGAAAAACGACTTACCAAAAATAGCAGAAGCCATTCAATTATCCAAACGAATGAACCGAATCATTCGCCAAAATGTTATCTTTTCAATTTCCGTCATTATGATTTTAGTTGTATCAAACTTTTTTCAGGCTCTCGACCTACCATTCGGTGTAATCGGCCATGAAGGCAGCACCATATTAGTCATCCTAAACAGTCTCCGTTTATTAAAATCTAAATAGAATACAAATAGAGGCTATCCTGTAAGTCTGTTAATGACTTTCCGGACGGCCTCTATTTTCTTTATTCATGGGAAGTTAATCTGAAACACATCAAATCTTCCTAAAACTACGGTGGCTGTTCATTTAATAATCAATCACCGTTCGTCCGCACATTAGTTCTGAACCATTATAATTTGAATCCACGCTCTACTTATTTAATCGTCCAGTGCCTCTTATTTCTGGACAATACTGCATTAATTTCTCCGCCTACAATAATGACAAGACCTGATATATATAACCAAAGCATTAAAACAATCAAGCCTCCGAGACTGCCATATGTGGAAGAATAGTTACCAAATGTACTCACGTAAACTGAAAATGCCCACGATGATAGCGCCCATCCGACACTCGCGAAGATTGCCCCTGGTAAAACGTCTCTACATTTCATTTTAAGGTTGGGCCCAATCCAATACAAAATTAAAAATACAAAGGTAATGACAGCAATAGAAATCACCCAGCGCAGTAAATCATAAACAAAGGAAGGCTCGTATCCTAGGAAATCAAATACAATATTGAGAATATATTTCCCAAACACTGGCAATAGCAAAGAAACCACTACAACCAGGATTAATCCAATGGTTAAAATCAAAGCTAATCCTCTTGTTTTAATAAATGATCTGGTTTCCTCAACATCATATGCATGATTAAGAGCCTTTATAATGGCATTGGTCCCGTTGGATGCTGACCACATCGTTGCCAAGATACCAAAAGATAACAAGCCGCCGTTTTGGTTAGCCATGACATCCTTTAAACTCGATTCTAATAAATTTGCCGATTCTGCAGGAGCATACGTATGCAAAAGCTCCATCAAATCCGCTTGGGAAACCTGCAAAAAAGGCAATAACGTGATAACAAATATTAAGAGCGGAAAAATTGAAAGTAAGAAGTAATAGGCTAATTGCGCTGCCAAGCCTGTTACTTCATCACCTTGAATTTTATCGTATAAATGTTTAAATACGCTTTTATTTACATACTTCTTCCTACCTTCCATTCCAGTACCACCTCTATTCAGCTTGTTTGACTTTATTTGCGCGTAGAAGTGGTACTTATATCATCAGATACAGAGGAAGTATTACTGTTCTCTGTCGTAGAAGCCGAACCATCAGAAGATTTTTTGTCTACCATTACTTCTTTTGTTTCCTTAATAACCCCTGCTACTTGCGGTGGCATTTCTTTCATTTCATCTACCTTTTCAGATATAAAAGATACATCCTGACCAATTTGATCTATGTTTGTACGAATTTTACCAGACATCTCCTTCACATTTTCCACTATAGAATTCGGATCTTTAGCCATCGATTTAACATTCGTTATCATTTTTTGGCCGCCTGTCATTACTGTTTTGCGAGTGTTCTTATCCAATAGGCTGATTGCAAAACCTGCTGCTGCTCCACCTAAAATTCCTAACCATAGCTTATTGCTCTTTTGACTGCTTCTACTCATTATTTATCCCTCCCGAATTAATTTTACTTGCTTATTCTTATATTTATTGATTTACCTATAATAGCGGAATTCTAAACATAAAATGGCAATTAAGTATTTTTTATCTTGACGCAAAATTGTTTCAAGAATATTCTTAATATTAACAACATACAGATAGGGTGAATTTACTTGATTGACTTTTTGAATAAGTTTTCAAAAGATTTGACTGTACTTTTAGAAACAATAAGTAATTTTCTTTGGGGGCCACCCCTCTTAATTTTAATTGTTGGTACAGGTATTTATTTAACATTTCGAATTGGATTTTTACAAATTAAATTATTGCCTTATTCATTAAAATTGGCCTTCACTAAAAGCCAGGATAAAAAATCGGACGGAGATATTTCCCATTTCCAGGCTTTAATGACTGCTCTTGCAGCAACAGTCGGAACTGGGAATATTGTTGGAGTGGCTACAGCAGTCGTCAGCGGTGGACCAGGGGCCGTCTTCTGGATGTGGGTTGCTGCCTTTTTTGGTATGGCGACGAAATACGGAGAAGCAGTACTTGCGGTTAAATACAGAATCGTAAATGCTAATGGTGAAATGTCAGGTGGACCTATGTATTATTTAGAAAAAGGGCTGAGAATGAAATGGCTTGGCGTCGCCTTTGCGATTTTCGGTGCGATTGCAGCTTTTGGAATCGGTAATATGGTCCAAGCTAATTCAGTAGCCAACACGATTCATGATACTTTCTCCATCCCAACCTGGGTAACCGGGATTGTCCTGACTATTTTTGCCGCTCTTGTGTTAGTCGGAGGCATTAAAAGCATCGGTAAAGTCACCTCCTATTTTGTACCGGTTATGGCCGCCTTTTATTTAATTTGTGGAATCTTAATTCTTATCTTAAATGCTGAACTCGTTCCAAATGCAATTAAACTGATTTTCACAGATGCCTTCACTGGACAGGCAGTAGCTGGCGGTGCAATCGGTACTGTAATCCGTTGGGGTGTGGCTAGAGGTGTCTTTTCGAATGAAGCTGGTTTAGGGTCAGCTCCGATTGCGGCAGCTGCGGCTAAAACGGATTTTCCTGCCCGACAAGCACTTGTATCAATGACGCAAGTATTTATTGATACAATCATTATTTGCTCAATAACAGGAATTTCACTTGTAATGGCAGACCAATATCATAGTGGATTAGAAGGAGCAGAACTGACATCCGTCTCCTTTGATTTATTATTAGGTCCTGTTGGTTCCTACATCGTTTCAATCGGGTTAATTTTCTTTGCTGCCTCCACAATTATTGGTTGGGCTTATTATGGTGAGAAATGCTATTCCTACTTATTTGGAGATAGGACCGTGATTAGCTATCGAATCGTTTTTGTTTTAGCTGTTTTTATTGGCTGCGTAAGCTCCCTTGATCTTGTTTGGAGCTTTGCTGATATTATGAATGCTTTAATGGCAATTCCTAACTTGATTGGCCTCCTCGGACTTTCAGCTGTGATTATAGCTGAAACAAAAATCATTATCAGAATTATTAATAGTGAAAAACAAAATAAGCAGAGAAAGACATTTGAAACTTGAATTTGACAGATAGCGAATTCCATGGAATGATATTTCTATCTAGTGCGGAAGGGATGAATGAAGTGGCAGATTTATCGGTTAAATCCACTGAGAATATTAAAATTATGATTAATGGCATCCAAGAAAAATTACAAATGATCAACAGTTCAGCTATGCGTGCAGACAGCTTTAATGATAGCTCCTATGAGGATTTACTGGAGATATATGAAATGGTCATGTCCAAGGACCGCTTCAGCCCTAGTGAAATGCAAGCAATTGTCGAAGAGATTGGCAAATTGAGAAAGTAAATAGGCAATAAAAGCTCCTCTGTTCATTGAACAGAGGAGCTTCATTTTATTTGGACAGCAATGCAAGGGATTCTCTGTTGAAAGCTGGGATATCATCAGGCTGTCTGCTTGTTACTAATTGTTCTCCACATACAAATACCTCTTCATCATGATAAGTGGCACCTGCATTCTCGAGATCAACTTTAATTGATTTGTAACCTGTTGAATCTCTTCCTTCCAGCGCTTTTGCAGTAATCAACAATTGCGGACCATGGCAAATTGCGAATACTGGTTTCTTTGCGTCCATGAATTCCTTGGCAAAAGAAACAAAACGATCGTCTCCTCTTAAAATGTCAGGAGAGAATCCACCCGGAATAAATAAAGCATCAAACTCATTCGCTTTTACCTCATCAATGCCCTTTTGAATTTCCACCGTTTCTTTTCCTTGCTTACCTTCAACATTTTGTCCACTTTCAAAGCCGATGGTTACTACTTCATGACCAGCTTCCTTATAAGCCTTAGCAGGGTCTGTATATTCTACATCTTCAAACATATCCGTTATGACACATGCAATTCTTTTACTCATACTATCAATCTCCTTTTTTGAAAAATAATAGTTACAGTTTCATCTTTCCCTCGGCAAAATTTTCATAAACATTCTCTTTTATCTAATCAAGGAATATAAAAACAGTGTGAATGATATTCACACTGCCTAAGTCATTCGCTTAGAGATTTCCACATTTCCCTAATAAACTTCACCGTTTTACAATGTCTTCAAAATCTTTGAACTAATCCTCATCCTACCTAACAATCAGATACCCCCTCTAAATTCATTAACCAACCTAATGGATAATCCACTACTCACCAATTAATGTTTTACGGGGCATGATGAGGATTTCTACGCGTCTATTTTTCTCCCGCCCACTGTCAGTGGTATTAGGCGATACTGGTTTAAATTCTCCAAAGCCTTTTGCACTAAACCATTCCGGTTTTAATTTTTTATTATCTTGAAGAAGCTTCATAAAGTTAACAGCTCTCATAACGCTTAATTCCCAATTTGACTCAAACTCTGCATTACGAATCGGAACATTATCCGTATGTCCGCTAATGATAATATTTCTGGGAGGTTCCATTACAAGCAGTTCAGATATTTCCTTGGCAATTATTTCATCTCTCTCTCTGACCATTGCGATCCCCGAATCAAACAATACATTATCACGAATGGTTAACAGCAACCCTTCCTCTGTCAGAGATGTCTCTAAATTGGATTTTAAATGACTGTCATTAATATAAGTATCTATTTTTTCTTGGACTACCTTTAATTCTTCCAATTCAGGGCTGGCTTCCTCTGTTCCTTCTTCTTCCCCATCAAATTTCTCTGGGTCTGTTTCTGCCATCATCCCTTCAGGCATCGGGCTCGGATGCTCAAAAACACCTGTTCCTCCATCTAATGCTTTATTAAAGGCTCGTGATAGTTCAGAGAACTTTTGGGCATCTACAGAACTCATAGCAAATAAGACAATAAATAACGCTAATAATAAGGTTAATAAGTCACTATATGGGAGCAGCCAGGATTCGGACATATGCTCCTCATGCTGAGATTTCTTTTTTCGCCTGGACATTGTTTCTCATCTCGCCTTCCAACCACTTCTTCCTTTCCGCAGCAGGTAAATAAGAAGATAGTTTTTGCTCTATTGTCCTTGGTGCTTCACCTTCTAATATAGATAGAATACCTTCTACCATCATCTCTTTAATACGTACTTCCTGTTTAGATTTTCTCTTTAATTTATTCGCAAACGGGTGCCACAATAAATATCCCGTAAAGATTCCCATCAATGTAGCAACAAATGCTGCACTTATGGCATGGCCCAGTATCTCTGTATCACTCATATTGCCCAAGGCTGCAATTAATCCTACTACTGCACCTAATACCCCGAGGGTCGGAGCATAGGTACCAGCCTGTGTGAAAATCTGAGCCCCAACAGCATGCCTTTCCTCCATGGCATCTATTTCTTCTGAAAGGATGTCGCGAATATAATCTGCACTTTGTCCTTCAACCGCCAAATTCAAGCCGTTCCTTAAAAACGGATCTTCAACTGATTCTGAAATTTTTTCTAGCGCAAGCAAACCTTCTTTACGAGCTGTTTGTGCCCAATCGCAAAATGTATGAATTAATTCTTCCGTTGAGACCATTGCTTTTTCTGAAAAAATGATGACAAATAGCTTAGGAAGCTTAATCAATTCATTAACTGGAAAAGCAACTAATATAGCTGCAGCCGTTCCTAAGAAAATGATTAATATAGCAGCTGGATTGACGAGAACTGCGATATCAACACCTTTAAGCACCATTCCAACACCTACTGAAACGATGGCCAACATAATCCCTATGATTGAAGACTTGTCCATATAATTCACCCGTTTTCTACTATTCTTTTATCTCTTCTAGTATCGACATTTCAATAAATTCCTTAACACTAATAAGCTTTTAAAAAGATATGAGAATCAATTTTAGGTAAAAAGACATAAAAAAAAGTGATGAAAACATCACTTTTTTTAATCGATTAAGAGTTGAATCAACAATTACAGATACCTTGCAATAGCAATTCTGAGGAGAATGACTTAACTTTATCCCCTCTATCATTTAATCTTCCATGAATATAATATGGGGTTTTTTAACAAATATGTCGAAGTAACCAAATTTCTGTAATATTTTTGTAAATTAAATTCAATAATGCTGTAACCATAGAAACTAGTATTTTAGTTATAGTAAAAAAGTAGAGAAAAAGGCGGTAAGATTTAACAATGCTGCCAAAAAAACATTTCGGGGGTCACTATGAAAAAAATAATTATTGCTCTTGCTATTTTTCTGTCATCCACGCTTGTGCCATTTGGACCATTTGAATCTAAAGCCTCAGCCGCTATTTCGACAAGTAAAGCTAACAAAGTTGTTTCAACCGGGAAAAAATATGTAGGAACGCCTTATCGATACGGCGGAACAACACCTAAAGGATTTGACTGTTCTGGTTTTGTGGGGTATACCTACAAAAAAGCGGCAGGAAAGAAACTTCCAAGGACCTCAACCAGTATGTATAAACAGGGGAAAAAGATCGCTAAATCTAAGTTAAAAAAAGGTGATTTAGTTTTCTTTAATACTTCTGGAAAAGGAGTTTCCCATGTAGCAATCTATATTGGCAGCAACAAAGTCATTCACTCTGTATCTAAAGGTGTAAAAATAGATTCATTAAGCTCTTCATATTGGAAGAAGCGTTATGTAGGTGCTAAAAGAATATAAACTCTATTTTCCAGGCGGACATCCTTCGCCTTTTTATTTTGCCTTTTTTTTACCCACTTGTAAAAAGTGTAGACCTTTTCATCGAGTATAGCTTGCATACTGTCTTAACCAGTCAGCATCTCACTTGATGGTATTTCACTATAGACTCTGATCTCTCCTTTTCTTTTCAGGAAGGTTTTTAAAGCATCTATTTTTTTATTGGTCGCATTAATGCGTATAAGTCTTCTTCCAAGCGTGCAGCATATGCTTCAGCATGTTTCCCTGCATCCTTCACTCCAGCATTGTAAAAATGAGGTCCTAACGTTTCTGTGAAAAACTCCAAAATATTCTCAGCAGCCAGTTCTCCAATCTCTTCATCACGCTCTTTTTGAAAATATTGTTGAATTTGACCAATTATCCATCTTTTATCTTCTGCTTTCCAATTGATTAGCAATTGTACCCCTCCTTTGAAATTTACTTTATCTTTCATTTATAACAAAAAAATAGTAGGATATAAACCTCATGTGGTTTCTCCTACTATTTTTTTAAGCGTAACACCTATTGTTTGGGCCTTTAATTATTTAATTTCATGCTCTTTTCAAGCTGGCTTTTTCATATACTTGGTTAGCATTTTGTAGGCATGCTCTACTTGTTCATCACTAGGAGATTGGATTCCCGCCAGTGGATATTTGTAGCCAAGTGTTTCCCATTTATAAACACCTAATTGATGATATGGTAAGATTTCTACCTTTTCAATATTATTAAGTGTACCTAAGAATTGACCCATTCTTTCCAAGTATTCATCCTGGTCATTAACCGTTGGAACTAGTACGTGTCTAATCCAAACCGGTTGTCCTTTGTCAGAAAGATAACGGGCGCAATCCAAAATATGTTCATTCGGTTTACCAGTTAGCTTAATATGGCGTTTGCTATCTATGTGTTTAATATCCAGTAGGATTAAGTCTGTATATTCAAGCAGTTCATCGAATTGCTCTAAAAATTCTGGTGATCTCGAAAAACAGCCAGCTGAGGAATCAATGGTCGTGTGAATTCCTCTTTCCTTACATAATTTAAACAGTTCTATAATAAAAGGAATTTGCAATAGCGGTTCTCCGCCGCTGACGGTAACTCCCCCGCCTGATGCATCCATGAATGGTTTATATAATTCAATATCTTTAACGATTTCTTCAGGACTCATTTGCTTGCCTGTTCCAATTGACCACGTATCGGCATTATGGCAATATTGGCAGCGCAACAAACACCCTTGCGTAAAGACAATGTAGCGGATCCCCGGGCCATCTACTGTGCCGCATGTTTCAACGGAATGTATATTTCCATATGTTGTCATGAGATCCCATCCTTTCTTTTCTAAAAATATCCAAGTAGAAGTTAAAAGTTAGTCTCCCTGCTAATACAGGGAGACCTCCTAGTAACAAGTACTTCTATATTACATAGTTTCGTGGAACGTACGATTGATAACGTCAATTTGTTGCTCACGAGTCAACTTGATGAAGTTAACAGCGTATCCAGATACACGGATTGTTAATTGTGGATACTCTTCTGGATGTTCCATAGCAGCTAGCAATGTGTCACGATTGAATACGTTGATATTCAAGTGGTGACCTTCCTTGGAAGCATAACCATCCAAGATTGCAGCAAGGTTCGCTTCACGTTGCTCTTCTTCACGTCCAAGTGCTTTTGGCACCATAGAGAATGTGTTAGAAATACCGTCTAAAGAGCAATCGTATGGAAGCTTAGATACAGAAGATAGAGAAGCTAGAGCACCTTTTGTATCACGTCCGTGCATTGGGTTCGCACCTGGTGCGAATGGTTCGCCAGCGCGACGTCCATCTGGAGTGTTACCAGTTTTCTTACCATATACTACGTTAGAAGTAATTGTAAGAATGGATTGTGTGTGCACAGAGCTACGGTATGTTTTATGCTTTTTCAATTTAGTCATAAAGTTACGAACAAGCTCAACAGCCATGCTATCTACGCGATCATCATTGTTTCCGTATTTAGGGAAATCACCGATGATTTCAAAGTCAACTGCTACACCATTTTCATCACGGATTGGTTTAACTTGTGCATATTTAATCGCACTTAATGCGTCGGCTACTACAGACAATCCAGCAATTCCCGCTGCCATTGTGCGAAGGATTTCAACATCATGTAATGCCATTTCAATACGCTCATAGCTATACTTGTCGTGCATGTAGTGGATTACATTCAATGTATTGATGTATAGCTCTGCAAGCCATTCCATTGTGCTATCGAAGTTAGCCATAACTTCATCATAATCTAACACGTCAGAAGTAATTGCTTTGAAGTTCGGTCCAACTTGAATTTTAAGTTTTTCATCCACCCCACCGTTGATTGCATAAAGCAATGCTTTTGCAAGGTTTGCACGTGCTCCGAAGAATTGCATTTGTTTACCGATACGCATTGCGGATACACAGCAAGCAATACCGTAGTCATCGCCGTATTCTCTGATCATGATGTCATCGTTTTCGTACTGAATCGCACTTGTTTGGATAGACATTTTTGCACAGAAACGTTTGAACCCTTCTGGGAACTTCGTAGACCATAATACAGTCAAGTTTGGTTCTGGAGCTGGTCCAAGGTTTGTTAATGTATGCAAGAAACGGAAAGAGTTTTTCGTTACAAGTGTTCTTCCGTCTAATGCCATACCACCGATTGATTCTGTTACCCAAGTAGGGTCTCCACTGAACAATTGGTTGTAATCAGGTGTACGAGCAAATTTTACAAGACGAAGCTTCATAACAAAGTGATCGATGATCTCTTGTGCTTCTTGTTCAGTTAATGTGCCTTCACGAAGGTCACGTTCGATATAAATATCAAGGAAGGAAGATGTACGTCCTAGTGACATCGCTGCACCGTTTTGTTCTTTAATTGCAGCAAGGTAAGCAAAGTATAACCATTGTACTGCTTCTTTTGCATTTGTAGCTGGTTTAGAGATATCATAACCATAAATCTCAGCTAATTGTTTTAATTCACCTAAAGCACGGATTTGCTCGCTTAATTCTTCACGTTGACGAATAACTTCTTCGGACATTGTTCTTAATCCGTAGTTTTTCAAATCTTTCTTACGTTCAGCGATCAAGAAGTCTACACCGTATAATGCTACACGACGGTAGTCACCGATGATGCGTCCGCGTCCGTATGCATCTGGAAGACCAGTGATGATACCAGCCTTACGAGCAAGCTTCATTTCATCCGTATAAGCATCGAATACACCTTGGTTATGTGTTTTGCGGTAATCAGTGAAGATTTTTTGCACTTCTTCATCTACTGTGAATCCGTAAGATTCAGCTGCAGCTACCGCCATACGGATACCACCGAATGGTTGAAGAGAACGTTTGAATGGTTTATCTGTTTGGAAACCAACAATTGTTTCAAGTTCTTTATTTAAATATCCAGGACCATGTGATGTAATAGTAGAAACAATTTTAGAATCAAGATCAAGGACGCCGCCTGCTTCACGTTCTTGTTTAGTAAGTTCCATTACTTGCTTCCATAATTCTTTTGTAGCTTCTGTTGGGCCTTCTAAGAATTCATCGTTTCCTGTGTATGGAGTGATGTTTTTCATAATGAAGTCACGTGTGTTAACTTCATTCTGCCAATCTCCTCCAGCAAAGCCTCTCCATGCATCTTTTTTAGTTACATTATCCATAACCATTGCCATTTTATTTTACCTCCTAATATTACGTTCAGGAATATTATTTCAAATTTCTAGATGTTCAGCTTTTTTAAATTATATAACAGCTTTCTATACTCTTATAATACACATTATATGTGAAAAAGTGAACATGTAAATTATGACAATCTGGTGAAATCGAAAACAACGTTGTTAAATCAATCTTTTCTTTCTATTTTCGAATAATTCTAATATCAGGAACCCTTGACAGTAAATAAAACTGTTATAGTAAAATCCACTCTGAAAGCTAAACTGTACTATAAAAGGCATCTGTTCTTAAATACAGATGCCTTTATAGATACCATTATATAACAATTCTGTCATTTATGCACGTCTGATCTATTTTTAAAGGCTTCCTTCGTCACAATATATTGTTCGTGGTTTGTATGTTGTTCCTGATTTCCACCCGTTTCAGCATGGTGAGGAAAATTCCCAGGATGACTTTTACGTTTATGATTAAAACCTTTACCTCTCGCCATAATCCTACCTCCTTCCCTTATTATCATTTTCTACAGAAAGGCGAGAATTATGGCAGGTAAGTTGAGGCAATATAGTACAAAAAGAACATCATTATTGGCAGCCATAGACCACTTGTTTAAGCAATTTGGGAACAACCTCAGTGGAAAATGGAATATGCAGCCTTTCTGTACGTTTGTGTGCGTCCTTACCATATGGACCGATATTTACGGCTGGTATATCCAATTCCCCAATAATAGAAAGCGGAAGATTATACCCCTTCCCGTATAGAGGCATTTCATTTTCTAACACCGGCATCACTAAATCACGATCACGTAAACGGCAATAGCTTACATCGGAAAGCCCTGGAAAATAAGACATGATCTTTATTTCTTCATTAAATTTCTCTTTAGCGATCCTAACGCAGTGCTCTACTATACCTTTTGCTTTCTGATCCCTTTCATCATCTTCCAAATAAACGTGTGGATAATAAGGTGGAGCGAGCATGATCATATAAAAAGGGGCCTCTGATTTGAAAAACGCTGCCACTACATCTGCAATTTCAGCTGTTAATTTGGCCATATTCATGCCTGCGTCCTGTTCGAGCAATGCAATCTTTGCGTTTATTTCTTTCATAAACATATGGCCATATTCTCTACAGCCTTTATCAAATAACTCTTGATAAGTATATACACTGGGCTTAAGGTTAGGTTTTCTTGAACCATGTCTTCCATACCCAAGTAAATCATAAATATTTGATAACCGTCCTTCTATATACCTGCTGCTTTCTTCGCCAATATCTTTCAGCTTGTTTATGACTTCTTCCGGATTTTGCTTTAGCGTAAGGATATTAGCTAGTACATATGCTGCAGTTGGCGTTTGGACATTATATGCTTCTTTTAGATCCATTAATTTTAAGATCGTAGGCAGAGGATTCTGTTCCCCGCGTTCTTGTTCTAAAAAGGCTAAGGATAACTCCAGTCTTTCCGCTATCACACCTGCCATCCAGGCGGCATTCATGCCCTCAAGCGGTTCGCCCACATGTGTTTCAGTTCCTACACAAAAAATTAAGGGCAATAACTTACCCACAGATCCTGTATAAAAATATTTTGTACGGTCTCCTGGATATGCACCAAAACTCGGCTCCGAGCAAATGGCCACTTCCAAATCCAGTTGATATTGGTCCTTGAGTCCCTTAATCAACTCAACTCCCGCAAACATTCCGGCCGAATATCTCTCTTCATCCGGTGTAGCTAAAAATAATAGGTTATGTTTCAAATTGCCATGTTCGGCAGCTTCTGATAGTAAAGCCATCTGAATAGCAAGTCCGGCTTTCATATCCATAATTCCTCTTCCAAAGATCCACTCTCCAGACTTCAAATCCTGCTCGGCATCAACTGAAAGGTTTTCCTCTGCCATTGCACTTGTACATTCCAATGGTGAAAAAGCGAGCGGTGCAAGGCGTCCGTAATCTTCAACCCCAACTACATCATAATGGCTTAAAAGTATAATTGTTTTTTTACTCGTTTTACTACCTTGATAAAACGCAGCAACTGCTTTTCGATTTAATAGATCTCCTGTAATTTCTTTTCTGTATATTTGATCGGGGTAATTTTGAAAATAAGGCATTTCCTTAAGGATCGCAGAAATTTCGTCCTCCATACGCAACTCACCTCTTGTTCCCGTTACACTTGGCACTTTTACAAGGCGGTATAATAACTCCAAAATCCCTTCCTTTGTATTCCAATGACCCATACCTTATCCCCCCCACTTTTTCTATCTTTTTCTAAAATTATAGCAGTATTTGGTCGAATATTCAGTTAAATATTAATAGTATAGCTCTCTATTTTGCCGTTGCTAATTAGATATGTTACGGTATTCTTACAATTAAAGGAGCGGTTACAATGGATATTTCTATCAATATTAAAGAGATTACTCTCCACTATATTTCAATGGAACTAAAGAATTCCTTTACTACTAGCTTTGGAAGCTTGAAGGATAGAGAAATGATTATTATTGAAATGGTTGATTGCGACGGTATGGTTGGGTGGGGTGAATGTGTTGCCTTCCGAGAACCTTGGTATACGGAGGAAACACTCCAAACTGCTGCACATATTATGAAAGATTTTTTAATCCCCAAACTCATCCAGCAGCCAATCTATCATCCGGATGAACTTCAGCATCTTTTTTCTCCCGTTCGCAAAAATCCAATGGCTAAATCGGCTCTCGAAGGCGCAATTTGGGATTTATATGCGAAGAAAAATAATAAATCCTTATCGAGAGCTTTAGGTGGAACTAAAAATGAGATTGAAACAGGAGTTAGTATTGGACTGCAGACCTCAGATGAACATTTATTTCGCCTGATTGATCATAGCCTTGAGCAGGGATATAAGAGAATTAAGCTTAAAATCAAACCCGGTCAGGACATCTCTCTTATTCGGACAGTTCGTAGGAGATACCCACACTTACCCATTATGGCTGATGCAAATTCAGCCTATTGTTTAGCAGATATGGACCTCCTAAAAGCGCTGGATGAATTTGATTTAATGATGATTGAACAGCCGCTTCGTTTTGACGATTTTTATGAGCATGCCATTCTTCAGCAACATATCACAACACCGGTATGCCTGGATGAAAGCATTCAATCATTCGAGAACGCCAAACAAGCAATTGCTCTGGGTAGCTGCAAAGTGATTAATTTGAAAATTGGACGAGTCGGCGGTTTATCAGAAGCCATTAAAATTCTTCATCTTTGTGAAGCCAATAATATTTCCGTTTGGTGCGGCGGTATGCTTGAATCTGGAATTAGCCGAGCCCATACGATTGCACTGGCTTCCATGCCACAGGTTAATCTGCCTGGTGACATTTCGAGCTCCAGCCATTATTGGGAGCAAGATATCACGTCCCCTAGCGTGATTGTCGAGAACGGTGTCATTCAAGTTCCTGAACAAGCCGGAATGGGTTTTGAAGTTAATCGAAAATGGCTAGCCCATTACTCAACTCACAAAGAGTCCTTCACTTCCAAATAATGTGTATTCTTATTCTATAGGGGTATAGAATAAGAAACGAACAATGGGAGTGAATACACATGACAAAGGAAAAACCATTATCGAAGAAAAAAATGGACAATCCTGAAAACTCAATGACTGACAAAGAGCATATGCTCGATAGATTTGAAGATGAACAGCATGTAGACACCATTCCTATCGAAGATTTACGAGAAGAAAATCTTGAAGAAAAAGATAAGACTGCTACGAAGAGCACTTCTTCCAGCGAAAAGAAATACGAGCCCGAAAAACAGTAAGCATGGAGCCAGTTTATCTGGCTCTTATTTATTTCGCCTTTCCAAAAATCCCCTAGCTAATATCCCTCTGAAAACACCGTAATTAAATTCAAAAATATTCCTCAAAAAGTCATCCAAGACCCTCTATATTTCTTATACAAGGGGGGGGTTCTAAGTAGGCCAATAAAGTTCAAAACATACTCAATCCGCTTACAGCCAAATCTCAAAGGATTGCAACAGAGATTATCCGAATATCCAGCTTTACACAGGAAAGTTCTGCATCCTCACAGGAGATTCTCGCTAATATCAAAGAGCAAAACCAGCTAATAACCGGTATTTCTCATAGCTTTAATGAACTTGATAATCTAGTTGAAAAACTGGATGGATTAGTGCAGATTTAAATAAAAAACCCGCTATTCATGTTTACGCAGCACCTATTCGATGCGGATTCATGATTGACGAGTTTTTAAATTACATATTAATGTAACTCGTCGTATTTAGTCCCTATCGTTAAAGGACTTCAACAAATGTCTAATACTAACTATTCTTTAATATGTCGCAGTCCCTTTAATCAAAAAATGACGTGTCCCCACGTCATTCATTAATAAACTTATTCCGATTTCACTTTTTCATATCCATTGACGACAACAGATAATTCCCCGGTCGATGGATGAATAACCATTCCCGTTACTGGTATATATGCAGGCATTAACGGATGATTCTTAACCAGATTAACACTTTCCGTTACGCTTTCATGGACATTAGAGAAGCCCTTAACCCACTGCTTCACATCTATTCCTACATGCTCCAAAGTAGAAAAGGTCTCATTAGGTACTCCATTATCAGTCATTTGTCCAATCAATTGATTTGGATCCATGGCAGCCATACCGCAATCCTCATGGCCTACAATAAATACTTCTCTTGCTCCCAATGCATGAATTGCCACAATGATGGAACGCATCACACCGCCAAATGGATGATTTACGATTGCCCCGGCAGTCTTTATAATTTTGACATCTCCGTTAGCAATATTCATGGCCTTTGGTAACAACTCAACCAGCCTGGTGTCCATACAGCTTACTATCACCATTTTTTTATCGGGAAATTTAGTGGTCTCATATGGCAAGTATTCTTCCTTGTTTACAAATTCACGATTATAAGCAAGAATTTCATCTAATGTATTCATTTATTTCTCCCCTTCATACAGCCTTAAATCCATTGTACCTAAGTATTTATAATAGTTGAAATAATATACAATTTCATCCGAAGGAAACTTTCAACAAAAGATGCGTACACTATCATAACAGGTTACTAAACAGTATTGCCGGACAACTAATGAAAGGATCCATATACTTTGAAGACAAAACTTAGGCAACTTGAACCCTATATACATTCCATTTTTGAATATTTACACTCACATCCTGAGATAAGCTGGAAAGAGCATGAAACTGCAGCCTTTATTGAAAAGCGATTAATCGAAGAAGGGGTTAAGTGTAACGCTTTCCCCTCATTTCCCGGTTTAGCTGCTGAAATAGGCTCCGGCAAGCCAGTCATTGCTTTACGAGCGGATATGGATGCCCTTTGGCAGGAATGTGATGGAACCTTTAGAGCTAATCATTCATGCGGACATGATGCGCACATGTCAATCGTTTTGGGTGTAGCCTTGATGCTCAAAGAATTGACTGAGACTGAAAAAGAAAAAGGAACAGTTCGATTTATCTTTCAGCCGGCAGAAGAAACGGGTGAAGGTGCCAAGGCTGTAACGAATCTTGGAATTGTAGATGACGTTGATTATTTATACGGTCTCCATCTTCGTCCAATAGAAGAGCTGCCTCTTGGCATGGCAGCTCCTGCGATCAATCATGGGGCAACCTACCATCTTTCAGGAAAAATCATTGGAGAAGATGCACATGGAGCGCGGCCTCACTTAGGGACAAGTTCAATAGATGTCCTAATTATGATGCATCAGCTGCTTCAACAAATTAAACTGTCGCCGATGAAACCACATTCCATCAAAATCACCAGATTCGAAACAGGTAATGAAAATTTAAATGTTATACCAGGTACTGCTTTGTTTGGAATTGATGCCAGGGCTCAATCAAATGAAGACCTGAACATCATTAAAGAGCAAATAAAGCAAACCTTTGCTCAATTAGAATCAATCTTCCGCATTCATATCCAACTAGAACCATATCCAGATACACCGGCTTCCATCATCTCCGCCAAGGCGGCTCAGTTTATGGAAAAAGCTATTTTGGATACAATGGGGCATAAAGCATTAAGCCCTACAGTGTTAACTCCCGGAAGTGACGATTTTCACTTTTATACGAAACTTCGCCCTTCCATAAAAGCAACCATGCTGGCACTTGGTGCTGATTTAACTCCCGGACTTCATCACCCAAATATGACATTTGATCGTTCCTGTATAATAGAAGGCATCGAAATCCTAACAAGAGCTATTCTCCATACGTTAAAGGCTGAATCTCTATAATATAGATTCAGCCCCTTTATAGTTATACCTAATCATTTCCCAGCGCTTGTTTTATATCCCCCCATAGATCTTGCCAGTTTTCCAATCCAACGGATACACGCAGCAATTGGTCTGTAACACCCATTTCCAATCGTTCAGATTCCGGAATAATAGCATGAGTCATTGAAGCCGGGTGACAAATCAATGTTTCAACATCACCTAAGCTGACTGCAATTTTAATAAGCTTCATCCTGTTAAGGAAGGCTTGTGCATCCTCTTTACTGCCTTTTATTTCGAAAGCGATAATCCCTCCTGGCTGACGCATTTGTTTCATAGCTGCCTCATATCCAACGTTTTGCTTATCTCCAGGATAATAAATCCGCTCAACTTTTGGATGTTCTTTAAGCTTCTCATAAATTTTTTGAGCATTTTCGCTATGACGGTCCATCCGAATTGGCAAGGTTTTGATTCCCCTTAACAATAGCCATGCATCAAAAGGCGCCATAATTCCCCCGACGTCCTTTAACATTGTTTTTCTAACTCGTGATATGAATTCATGGGAACCCGCAGCCAAGCCCGCTACAACATCCCCATGTCCGCAAATATATTTTGTTGCACTGTGTACAACTATGTCACATCCCAGCTGAAGGGGCTGTTGCAAGTATGGCGAAGGAAATGTATTGTCCACAATGACGGGGATCCCATTTCTTTTAGCCACCCGTGCCACCATTTCCAAGTCAATGACTCTCATAGTTGGGTTTATTGGCGTTTCAACAAATATACACGTTGTTTCAGGTTTAATTAACTCCTGTATTTGTTCCTCTGTTTCCATCGGACTAAAGTCATGATGGATGTTATACTTCTCTTTCATCATGACTAATAAATCGAATGTACAACCATAAATACCGAGTGAGCATAGAATATGGTCATTTGCCTTGGTAAGTTCCATTAAAACAGCTGATACAGCAGCCATACCAGACCCAAATGCAATTCCTTCCTCAGCTCCTTCCAATACTGCTATCTTCTCTTCTAATGAGCGTACGGTTGGATTGCCTAATCTCGAATAGATAAATCCATTATCTGTACCGGCAAATCGCTGTTCCCCCTGTTCAGCAGATTCAAATGTAAAGGTGGAAGTTTGATAGATTGGCATAGAAAGGCTTCCTTGATGTTCGTTTGATTCATATCCGGCATGGATAGCTGCAGTTTCAAAGTGGGTATATTTCTTATTCATATAGCTCCCCCTATTTCAAATGTAAAAAATTTCAATCCCCACTTTATCATATGGCATTCACCCAAAAATTGTAAACAGTCTTATCCAGATATTTTAAAACCCGACTTTCATTACATACAAACTACTGACCCAACATTAAATAGAACTCATCACTTCATACAGAGAAAAATAAGGACCCAATACTTATTAAATCCGGTGTATCTGTTTACTAATCTCCCTAAATTACAAGAAAAAAAGGCCCTAATCAGACCTTTCACCCATGTATAACGTCAGCAAAATCGCCATCTACTACTGATGTAAGTAAATCAGCAACCTTTACTTTCATTTGCACTCCTATTTTTCCTGCACTGACTATAATTTTTTCCTGAATTTCAGCTGATACATCTATGTATGTTTTATACTGCTTTTTCATCCCAACCGGTGAACAGCCACCGCGGATATACCCCGTATATTTTTGTATGTCTTTCATAGGCAGCATTTCAACTTTCTTTTCACCAGAAACTTTAGCTGCTTTTTTCAAATCTAGCTCTGAATCTACAGGAATCACAAATACATAAACAGAGCCAGTCCCTGAAATGGTAACGAGAGTCTTATAGACAAGACGATAATTCTGGCCTATCTTCTCTGCAACGGAAATACCATCAATTTTCCCATCGCGATTTTCGTATTGAAATATTTCATACTCAATTTCTTTTTGATCTAAAAGGCGCAGTGCATTCGTCTTCACATTTCCCACTTAAAAACTTCCTCTCAAAATCTGCCCGATTTAAAAATTGAATACAGTAAATACAGTACCATTAAGGTTGCGATAATCGATCCAATTTCAATAATAGGCACTTGCCATAATATAGAACCGCTCCCTCTAGATGATGATCCTATAATCAAGCCTGCCATAATAATACTAAAGGACAAGAGAATAATCGCATAGGAAAGCTGGTTCCCGACCTTATCCATTTTACCAAGGAACACATCTAGTTGCGGCACTTCTATTTGTACACGAAATTTACCTTCTTTCAGCTTCTTCATCAATTCATTTATATTGCGAGGCATTTCGTCCAGGATATCCGAGTATTCCACTACTTTGTTCCACAAGGAATCCGCCAGGTTTTTAGGCTTCAGTCTTTCTTTAATCAACTTCTCCCCAAACGGCTCAATTACATCAATAATATTGAATTCCGGATTCAATGTTTCTACAACACCTTCCACTGCAAGGAAGGTTTTACCCAGCATAGTCAAATCAGATGGGATACGGATATGATGTAAGTAGGTTAATGTAAAGAAGTCATTCACTGCTTCACTCATATTTAAAGTATTTAAAGGATGACCATAATACTTATCGATAATTTCTTCTACATCAGATCGCAGTTTATCATAATTGATATCATCAGGTGTGAAGCCCAGCTTCAGGATTGCACGCATGACACTATCCGTATTACCTCGTTTTAAGGCAATAATCAATGTTGCAAATGCATACTTTATCCGTGTATCCAGGTGTCCAATATTACCGAAATCAATCAAAACAATTCGATTTCCAGGTTGAATCAGGACATTGCCTGGATGTGGATCTGCATGAAACAGACCGTTGATTAAGATTTGATTCATCATCGCATCCGTAAAGCGCTCACTGATTAGTTGCCTGTCAAACCCAAGTTCATCTAGCATTTCGATTTCATTTATTTTAATACCTTCTACATATTCCATCGTTAATACTCGCTTAGTAGAGTAGTCCCAATAAATAGATGGTATCTTAATTATGTCATTATCGATAAATTGATTAGCTATTTTTTCGGAATTTCTTCCCTCAATTCCATAATCCAGTTCCTGATGTAAGGATTGAGAAAATTCATCCACTATATCACTTATGCCATAATCTCTAGCCCAGCTGAATCGCTTTTCTGCCAATCTAGCAATATTATGCAAGATTTCTAGATCTGTCTCAATATTACCCTGGATATTAGGGCGTTGCACCTTTACAGCGACCTCTTCCCCTGTATGAAGAACAGCCTTATGTACTTGACCAATAGAAGCCGCAGCCAATGCTTCTTCTGTAAAGTCGGAAAACAGTTCATCAATTGTTGCTTCCAGATTCGATTCGATAATCTTTTTGACTTCTTCAGGGGAGAAGGCAGGCACATGATTCTGCAGCTTTTCCAATTCCAAAATAACGGAAGGAGGAACGATATCAGGTCTTGTACTCAGCATCTGCCCAAGCTTTACAAAAGTCGGGCCCAATTCCTCAAGAATGGCACGAATCCGCTCGGCAGCCGGCCGATTTTTAACCTCCTTGCCTTCAAACGTCCACTGCCCTCCAAACGGTAGCATATCGGATAATCCCAGTTCTTTGGCAATGGATCCAAATCCATTATGAATCATTGCACGGATGATATCCTGGTACCGATTAAAGTGACGTATTCTCTTTTCAAGCATCTGCTTCCCCCCTAACCTGCTCATTCATAAACTTGTGTTGTTATTGATTTTTCTCCTCTAACAAAGCAATTCGATTTTCCAATCGTGCAATGTCTTCTTTTGTGGCAAGATCCATTTCTGCCAGACGTTGCTTAACCTTTAAATTAATTTGTTGTTCAAATTCTGTCCGGGCTTCATTACCCTTTTTCACTAGATCTTCCACCATTGATTTAGATTCTGCCTGAGTTACTTCACCCTTTTTCACCAATTCATCCACTAATTTTTCAATTTGTTCCTTGCTTGTTACAGCTGCTCCAATTCCCATAGAAAACGTTTTGTTTATAATGTCCCTAATCATGCTCACTTCTCCTCCTTGAACTTATGATTAATAGAATAAAGCAAAGTTTTTCCCACTATTACCTTTCCACCCCTTAATTAAAACAAACCTATAAATTGTGTATTTTTTTTGAATTAATAAACATCTCTGCTTATAAAAAATAGAAGACCGCCCTGCCGGCAGCCTTCTATTAAAAAATTATTCAGATTCTCTTTCTGTACTAAATACAATTCCACTTTCTTTTCGGGAGTACTCTGTAATTTCCAGTACCCCTCTACTAATCTCAATTAGCTTTTGATAATCTGGCTGTTTATCATGGTTGATAATATCGATAAAGGTATCAATTTCATACACCATATCATTCTCTTTTTGAGGAATTGAAAAGGGTTCGCACACTTTTGTTTCTCTATCAATATACTCAAGCTTTTGAATGGTTCCTGATCCAGGAAAGATAATATTCCCCGTCTCCCCATGAATTTCATTTGACCCATAGGAATTAACTATTTTCGAGCAAACAATTGTACATACAAAATCAGAATACTTGAGGATTAGTGTTCCTCCTCCATCAACGCCACTATCAAGCATAACTGGAGTATAGCTGGTCGAGATAGGTTTTCCGAAAAGGGCGAAGGCCATGGCAAGAGGATAAACACCTAGGTCCACCAAAGCACCACCTGAATAATCAGCTGAGAAAATATTAGGAATCTCCCCCTCCAGTAGTTGATCATATCTGGAAGAGTATTTCATATATTGTAAGTTTATATTACGAATTCTCCCCACTCGTCTAATATTATCCTGCAGTAACTTGAAGTTGGGTGTATGAAGGGTTCTGATGGCTTCAAAAAGATAGACGTTATTCCTTTTAGCGATTTGATATGCCTGATCCAGCTCTGCCACATTAGAGAATAACGGTTTTTCACATATGACATGTTTCCCGTTTTCTAACATTAAAACCGCTTGTTCAAAATGACATGAGTTCGGAGAAGCGATATAGACAATATCGATTTCCTTACATTTAGCTAGTTCCTCCAGCTGATTAAAAACAAGATCGACCTCATGCTTATTCGCAAAACGAGATGCCTTATCCAAATTTCTTGAATAAATCGCCTTTAGATAAAGACCATCGCTTTCTAAAACTGCATCTATAAATTGTTCTGTAATGCTACTAGTACCAATTGTTGCTAGATTCATAAGTAACCTCTCCCTCGCCTACCAAAATAAAAATCATAATTTCAAAAGTGCCATTATATTCTTACTAGTACCCCAATAAAGGAGCATGCTTACCTATAATAAGAATTTTTTATAATTACGAACGCTACATAAATCATATCAAAAAATGACTGCAGACATTACAATTAGATGCAAAGATTGGTTGTTACTAACTGTTTAATTGGCAATGAAGATGGGATAAGGATTTAAGCAAAAAAAAGAAGGCAAAATTTGCCCTCCTGTTTTATTAATCCTCATCTTTTGCATCCCAATCTTCAGGAATCGGTTCAGTTAACCATTCCTGGAAAAGCTTTTTATATTCCTGCAGCTGCTCTTGATAATTGGAGAATTGATCATTGTTAATCAAATACTGCTCCCCGTCAAATATAGCCCGGATTTTCTTTTGCTTGATAAGAGTTTCAAGATAGGATTCCGGCAATGATAAGTATTCTGCTGTTTCTTTCACGGAAAGGTACACCAATCATCCCCCTCTTCTCCCGAAAATATTGTTTATTAAGTCTATCATATTTTCTACTGTTCTTCATTCAGTTGAGGATTTAGAGTATACATATCTTTCATATCTGGTACTGTTATCTATTATAGAAATCATTAATTCTATCCAGAATTCAATGTAACCATACACTGTTTTTCTTCAAAAACCTATATTTTAAAATAATATATTTTTTTAATTTATTGATAAATTACACGAACGTAAAGGAACCGTAAAGTTATAGTTAAATATGACTGTTTAGTATTTACTTTCAACTTCTTGTCAATAATAATGATAATCGAAAATATTTTTCTAAAATAATGTTGAGGTGTAAACAGTGGATGTAAGTATTCAAGAAATGCTTTTTCAATTTCTCGGCGGATTGGGTATCTTCCTATTCGGTATCAAATACATGGGGGATGGACTCCAAAAATCCGCAGGTGATCGACTAAGAGATCTATTGGATAAATATACAACCAACCCTATTATGGGGATTCTGGTTGGTATTCTAGTTACAGTTTTAATTCAAAGTAGTTCAGGTACAACAGTTATCACGGTTGGATTGGTAAGTGCCGGATTTATGACACTCCGCCAGGCTATTGGTGTCATCATGGGGGCAAATATCGGTACAACCATTACTGCCTTCATTATCGGTATTGATGTTGGCGAATATGCATTACCAATTATCTTTGTCGGTGCATTTTTATTATTCTTCTTTAAAAACCAAAAGCTGCACAACTTCGGTCAAATCCTATTTGGATTCGGATTATTATTCTATGGCCTAGAGCTTATGAGCAGTGGAATGAAGCCTCTACGTACCTTCGAATGGTTTCATGATCTAACTGTCAGCTTAAGTGATTATTCCATACTCGGTGTTGTAGTAGGAACAGTCTTTACATTATTAGTACAAAGCTCCAGTGCTACAATCGGAATCCTTCAGGGATTATTTGGTGAAGGGCTTATTGACCTGCAAGGTGCCTTACCGGTACTATTCGGAGATAACATCGGAACAACTATCACTGCCCTTCTTGCATCGATTGGTGCATCAGTTGCCGCTAGACGTGCTGCTTGTGTACACATACTTTTCAATGTGTTCGGTACAATCATTTTTATGATTTTGCTCGTTCCATTTACGTCCCTTATTGGCTGGTTCCAACAAACACTTGGACTAAATCCGGAAATGACCATTGCCTTTGCACATGGAACATTCAACATTACAAACACACTGATCATGATTCCATTCATTGGTGTATATGCGTGGATTGTTACTAAACTCATTCCAGGAAAAGATACTGTTATTGAGTATAAACCAGAGCATCTGGATGAACGAATCATCGACCAATCTCCTTCTATTGCACTTGGACAGGCGAAAAAGGAAACTTTGCGAATGGGCGAGTTTGCTATTAAAGGATTGGAAGAAACGTATAACTACCTGTTAACTAATGAAACTGCTTCATTGAATACAGGTAATCAAATTGAAGAGGCTCTTAATAATTTAGATCACAAAATAACAGATTATCTTGTTAAAGTCTCCACAAGTTCACTGTCTGCTAATGAATCTGACGAACATAATATTCTAATGCATACCATTACAGATATCGAACGCATTGGCGATCATTTCGAAAATATTCTGGAATTTGCAGAGTATAAAAATACAAATAAAGCAACATTTACAGATGAGGCCACAGAAGGCATGTCTCAAATGTTCACACTAACTATAGAAGCGGTCAAAGAAGCGATGGCGGCAATAGAGAATCAAGATAAGGAAAGTGCATATAAGGTGCTTGAATTGGAACGTAAAATCGATAAGATGGAGCGCCAATTAAGAAAGCAGCATGTCATCCGCTTAAATAATGGATCCTGCTCTGCACAAGCAAGCCTCGTTTACGTTGATATTTTAAGTAATCTTGAACGTATCGGCGATCATGCTAAAAACATTGCCGAAACGATTATTGGTGAACAAGAATAATCAGGAAGTAGACTCTCCTCGGAGGGTCTATTTTTTTATTCCTTCATTATTTCACTATTATAAAATGCCCTAAACACACTCTCTCCCCATTAACTATTTTAGATTTACACATATTTATCATCCTCAAAAATCCTCCTGTTTTCATTATTTATAAATCAAAATTACAACGGTAACTATTGATGAATGAAATATTTCACTATCAATATAGTGTAAATAGTATTCTTTTTGCTATGAAAGCGCTTTTTTCGAGCAAAAAGTTTTGTGAATTTATACACAAGGAGTATGCTTAAAGTAGAGGATTTATGGTTATATAAATATAACTAATTTAATTTTTCGCTATAACAAACAGAAATGGGGTATTTGCTATGTCAGACACAATGAAACAGCAATCAGAGACACAATCCTCTCCGGTTGCTTCACAAGAAGAATTGTTAAAACAATTATCAAAACCAGAGGTTCAGGAATCATTAGTTACACTATTAAATCAATTACCACAATTAACTGAAGTTGTAACAGCACTGAACAAATCATATGAATTCGCTCAATCCGTCGCTACTGATAAAGTATTAGTAAACGATTTTGCCAGTACAGCGAAGGAATTTGCAGAGCCTGTTACGAAAACAGCCAAACATATAGCTGTCAATGCTATGGAAGCAAAGGAAAGAGCTGAACAAAGCAAAGAAGTGATCAGTGTATTCGGTTTGATGAAAATGCTAAAAGATCCTCAAATCCAAAAGGTTCTTCGTTTTGCCAGCGCTTATCTTCAAGTAAGCAACGAACGTTCTAAATAAAAGTTCATTTATTTAAAAAGCACTTATTCTATAATTTTCGAAAAATACTGGATTTAAAAAATTACAAACAAGGGTGGAACATATCATGGCACAAGAAATTGTTATTTTAGGAGCAGGGTATGGCGGTCTTCTTTCAGCATTATCAGCACGTCAGCATTTAACTCCTGAAGAAGCTACTATTACAGTTGTTAACCAATATCCGACACATCAAATTATTACTGAACTGCATCGCTTGGCAGCAGGCAATATTAGCGAAGGCCGAATTGCTATGCCATTAGATCGTTTGTTTAAAGGAAAAGATATTAATTTAATTATCTCTAAAGTTGACTCTATATCAGCAGATGAAAGAAAGGTAACCCTTTCAAGCGGAAAAATCTTAACCTATGATAAATTAGTCGTTGGATTAGGCAGCCAAACTGCTTATTTTGGCATTCCTGGTCTTGAAGAAAATAGTATGGTCTTAAAATCAGCAGAGGATGCTAATAAAATTAACAAGCATATCGAAGATCGAATAAAAGAATATGCACAAACTAAAAATCCAGCAGATGCAACCATTGTAATCGGTGGCGGTGGACTAACCGGTGTTGAATTAGTTGGAGAAATTGCGGATACAACTCCTAAAGTTGCTAAAAAATATATGGTTGATCCTTCTGAGCTTAAATTTATCCTAGTTGAAGCAGGTCCAAAAATTTTACCTATGCTTCCTGATCATTTAATTGAACGTTCGATGACAAGCTTAGAGAATCGTGGAGTTCAATTCTTGACTGGACTTCCTGTCACAGGTGTAAACGGAAATGTGATCGAATTAAAAGATGGTCAAAAAATTATCGCTAACACATTTGTATGGACTGGCGGCGTACAAGGCCTTCCTGTTGTTGGTGAATCTGGTTTAGCTGTAGATCGTAACCGTGCTACAGTTAATGAATATCTTCAATCTACTTCACATCCTGATGTTTATATTGCTGGTGACAGTGCAGTTGTCTTCCCTGCTCCTGGAGCAAGACCATACCCGCCAACTGCACAAATGGCTTGGCAAATGGGCGAATTGATCGGATATAATATTGCGGCATCCATTAAGGGTACTCTTCCTGAAGTATTTGCTCCAGTAAACTCAGGAACATTAGCAAGTCTTGGACGTAAAGATGGCGTAGCCATTATTGGTGGGAACTCAACACCATTAAAAGGCTTACCGGCTACAATGATGAAAGAAGCAAGTAATATCCGTTATCTTTCACACATTAAAGGTTTATTCAGCATAGCCTATTAATAAATGTTAAATCCTGTCCGCTAAACCAGCGGACAGGATTTTTTATTGGCTTTATACACCTCTCTCTTATCCTATTAACCTTTTCCATGGATAAGTAGCTGGCGGACCAATCAACTACTTGCGGCCAAAGATTATTTCTACAGATTGCCCTCTATCTCTAAAACCTAATGTCAGATAATACTAGAAGTTTCTGATAATTCCCCTTGGTAGGATGACAAAAAGGGTATATGCTTTATATAGACACGTCATCTTAGAAGGGAGCCATATTAGTCATGAACATATTGATTGCTTATGCTTCAAAAAGCGGAACTACAGAAACATGCGTACATATCCTTGAACAAGACTTTAATGGGCATGCAAAATTAGTTGATCTTACGCACACTGATCCTTCGCTGGATGCCTATGATACTGTTTTGATTGGCGGTCCCATCCGTTATGGGAAACTTCATTCGTCGGTTAAAAAATTCGTAAAAAACCATCTTAAAGATTTTAAACAGAAAGAGGTCGGTCTATTTATTTGCTGCGCTGATGTCGGAAATGCTGAAAAATACTTTCAAACCAACTTTCCAGATGAGTTACTTGAGCAAGCAACAGCAATTGACTGCTTCGGTGGAGAAATTCGTTCTCACGCATTGGGAATTTTCGAGAAATTCATTGCCAAAATAGCATTAAAATCGTACCCGGCAGACCAACAGCCTTCTATTCTTAAAGATAATATTCATATATTTGCAGATCGAGTGGAAGCTACCTGACTATAATAAAAAGCCTTGAACCTGTTTAGAACACACGTTCAAGGCTTTTACTTTGTTTATTTCAGTACACCATATTTAATAAAATGAAATTGACGCTCCATGTCTTTTCTTTTTTGGCTTACAGTCGAAAGATCATTTAACGCCAGGATAATTTGATTGAATGTGATAGTTCTCAATATCTCAATAACTTGAAACAATTCCTCTTTTATTTCAACCTTTAGTAAATGAGTGTCAGTAACTAGATTCAGAAACTTCTCTTGTTTCTCTTCCATTTCACGTACATCCGTAAAGCTCATTAAATGTTCAGCTAGCTTACTATCCGTCCGCGTAAATACATTGACCAAAAACTTGGAATGAGCAGGATCCATCGCTTTCTTAGTTATATAATCAAATAGCAGAAAGTGAATTGAAAAGAGGTTTACCCCGGCGTTAATCTTGCTGTTAATCTGATCCAAGAGGTCACTTTTATATTCATTTAATAAATACAGAAACAGATCTTCTTTATTTTCAAAGTAACGATAGAAGCTTCCCCGAGGAATTTGCGCTTCTTTAATAATTCGATTAATTGATGCATCATAGAAGGAATATTGGCTAAATTCCTCCTTAGCAGCCTGAATAATCCTGATTCTCTTTTCCGCTGGTAAATTCACAAATGTTTGACTCGGCATATACTTTCCTACTCTCTGCGTAAAGAGTCAACTGGATCCAATTTAGCCGCTTTATTGGCGGGCATAAGTCCAGAAAGCATGCTAATAATGATGCTAGCAGCAACACCGAAAACAAGATATGCTGGGGTTATTTGTACAATTTCAAAATCAATTAATTTAGTTGAAAGGCTATTAGCTACAAAGGTTAATAAAGAGGCTGCCAGAACACCGATAATTCCACTCGATAATCCAATCAGGAATGCTTCAGATACAAAAATTCTTCTAATATCCATGCGTCTTGCACCAATCGCTTTTAGGACCCCGATTTCCTTCGTACGCTCAACAACACTAATATGGAGAACAACCAAAATCATGATTGCTGAAACAAAAAGTGAAATGCCTGAAATCCCGGTTAATACATATGTCAAAACATCCAGCATTTCGTTCATCATAGCTGTCATTGTTTCTTGCGATGAACCATTGTAGCCCATATCCTTGATTTTTGCTTTTATATCTTCCGTAAACTCTTCATTATCTGCAACTAAATAGATACTTGTAGGATCCAATGTCTGACCGTTATCCTCTGCAAGCTGTACCAGATCCTCATAATTGGCATAGATTAAATCCATCGCTGCAAATTGACTGCCTAATGAAATAATTCCACTAACCGTATAGGTTTTTTCATATAACTGTTCATTAAGCATTAGCGTTACGTTAACATCTTTACCGATCATATCTCCGCCTAATTTTTCAGCGGTACCCTCCGCAAGGAGAATTTCTTGTTTTCCAGGTAAAGTGCCTTCCTTAATACTCGTATCTGTTATGTTAGATGAAATGGTTGTAATCATCATCAAATCAACCTTTTTGTCTCCATATTTAACCGCATTGGAGCCAAATGAGATGAGATTAAATCCCTTTTCCACTGAAGAAACATGCTCGATTTCGGATAATTTCTCGATATCCTTTTCCTCAAATGGTGTCTGTTCTCCCATCATCGATAGCATCATTGCCTGATTTTCATCCACTGATGGCGGAAGTTCCTCTTCCTCAGAAGGCATATTAACTTCTACGACAAGCGGATTCACCATACTGTTCATAGAGTCATTCATATAGGTCTTCACACCATTTCCTAATGAAAGGAAAAAGATGACACTCATGATTCCTATGCTTGCTCCTAATGAAACCCAAACATTTCTACCAAGCTTCTCTTTCATATTCAGAAATGCAAGTTTCACGGCCGCCACAAAGCTAAGGTTTTCACCAACCTTCTTTTCCACTTGATTGGATTGAGGTTCCATTTGTTCTAGAGGTTCTCCTCTGTCATCACGGATAATTTTCCCATCTGCAATTTGGATTACCCTTGAGGAATGGTTCGCTACTCGCTCAGAGTGAGTAACCATAATAACCAGCTTACCTTGCTTAGCAATATCTTTTATGATCGCCAATACTTGTTCCGTTGTTTCAGAATCAAGTGCTCCGGTTGGTTCATCGGCAATGATGATTTCAGGATCATTAATTAATGCACGCGCAATCGCAACCCTTTGCTTTTGACCGCCGGATAATTGATTTGGCTTTTTATAAATATGATTTTTCAAACCAACCTGAGTTAGGATCTCCTCCGCTCTTTTAATGCGTTCCTCTTTCCCTACATTCGATAAAGTCATCGCAATCGTGACATTATCGAGGACAGACAAATGCGGAATCAGATTAAAGCTTTGAAAAATAAAGCCTATTTTATTTTTTCGATATTCATCCATTTCTTTTTCATTAAACTCACCAATATTCTTCCCTTCAAACTGAACGGAACCGGTAAAATCAGAATCCAACCCGCCAATCAGATTCATTAGAGTGGATTTACCACTTCCTGATTCACCAATGATGGAGACCAATTCTCCCTTCTCAAAGGAAACATTAACATCTTTAAGAGCAGGGAAGTATTGACCATCTGCAATCGGGTATTGTTTGTTCACATGATGCAACTCAAGTACTTTCATATACGTTTGATGACACCCTTTACTTATTAGTCTCTTGATGTAATTAGTCTGGTCAGTTTCATGACAGTTTATCAAGTAAGACTACTATAAGTGACAACCTGTCACCTGTCAATTAATTATATTAAAATAATATTTATTAACTGAATATATTTTATTTAAAGTGATTATGTGAAATTTTGTTATTTAAATATATATTTTCTTATTCAAAAGAAAAAGCAGCTTGTCCCTCTAAATCAGAGAAACAAGCTGCCTAATTGTAATCAATTATTTAATATTTATTAGAATGCTGAAGTCCAACCACCATCAACTACTAAAACTGTACCATTTACAAAGCTGGAATCCTCAGAAGCAAGGAATAAGGCAGCTGCTGCAATTTCTTCCGGCTGTCCCACTTTAGGAATCGCAGCTTGTGCTAATCTAGAACGTCCCATTCCAAATTCATTAACTTTTCCCATCGATGCAGAAATATTGGTCTCAACCGCACCTGGTGCGATTGCATTACAGCGAATGCCTTCTTTTGCATACATAAAGGCTGTGTTCTTAGTAAGACCAACCACCGCATGCTTGGAAGCACCATAGGCTGCACCTGCATGAGCACCGTTTAATCCACCAGTAGAAGCAATATTTATAATTATGCCTTGGCCTTTTTCCTGGAATAATGGAACGACCTTACGCATGGAACGCATAACACCTTTTGTATTTACATCAAAAATTAAATCCCATCTTTCATCTTGTATATCCGCAACAGGTTCGAAACCATCCATAATGCCTGCATTGTTAACAAGTATATCTAATGTACCAAATTCACTAACAGCTGTATCAATCATTCCCTCGATATCTTCAAGCTTTGCAACGTTCACTTGCAATGCTTTCGCTGTACCACCATTGTTTGTAATCCCTTCGACTACATTTTCGGCACCCTCAAGGTTAAGATCTGTTACAAGGACTTTAGCTCCTTCTTTTGCATAAAGCTCTGCAATCGCTTTCCCCATTCCGGATGCTGCACCTGTTACAACCGCTACTTTTCCCTCTAATTTCATTTTGAACTACCTCCTCATTAAAGTATAGGCTCTGTTTATCCATACGGATTTTAAAATTTATACTTGGATTTGTCTGTGACACTTCGTATTAATCCAGCATAAAAGCGAGACATACCCAATGTCCTCAGATCCATTTCAAGTAAAACCTGCTTAGCCAACATAACGGACTTTAACATAGCCTAATTTTGCCTAGACATAAAAGAAAGTAAGTTTACCCGAAAAAAATGATATTCTTGCTTCAGGAATATTTTAACTTATATTTAAATTTAAATAAAACTAAAACACCTAACCTACTAGATCAAAAGTTGGACACAATGTGACAATTAGTAGTTAAAGAGAAAAAAGAGTGAAAGTATATTAAGACTTTGTCGAATTAAACTTCCATCCCCCACTTTTTCTGTTCAGCTTCCTTCATCTGTTTTTCTGTTTGCTCTGGATAAACTGTACGGAATTTATGGTGTTCTGCCGGGATAATTTCTATCATTTTTTCAATCATATCCTCTGGATCCATTTGATTTTTCAATCCCTCTTCCATTGCTTTCATATCTTCTTTACGGGTAAAGTGTTCTTCCTCATTAAACCATTTCCATTTTTCTTCTACAGCCCGATCGTTGAAACCCGTATCAAATGAACCCGGGTTAATAGTCGCCACCTGTATGCCAAACTCTTTTAATTCATCCTTTAATGTCAAAGCCATTGCTTCAATGGCATGCTTGGTCGCTGCGTATGGACCTGCATAAGGAGTTGTCATAATGCCTGCCATTGAACTTAAGAAAACAATTTTGCCCATACCTTTGTTAACCAGCTTTCTTGCAGCGATTTGAGCTGTCTCAAGCGTGGCAAAAACGTTCACTTCAAAGATAGCGCGGAACCGTTCCATTGGTATTTCAGCGAGCGGTCCACCTTCATTAATCGCGGCATTCGCCACAAAAATATCAAAATCATATTTATCAATTTCTCTTAAATCAATAGGATTGGTAATATCGAGCTTAAAAACTTCCATATTTATTCCCAAGTCTCTCGTTTCCCGCATAAGCGCTGTTTTCTGAGATGTCGTCTCAGTCGTCGCTATGACATGATGACCTTTTTTCGCCAGACCAATAGCCGATCCTTTGCCGAGTCCGCTCCCTGCTCCAGTAATAAAAATTGTTTTTTCCATTTTATATTTCCTCCTTTCCCCTTCTATCACTTCTTTTTTCTTCTTCCCGATGGCAATTAGCATAAACATTCATCCATTGGCTGAAAATTATTACTTGAGATCTGCTATATTGGTAAACCATGTATTAATTTTAAAAATATTTCATTAAATATCCGTAAAATTCATAGAACAATAGAACGAAATTGGGCAGGACCACATGATTAAAAAATTTAAATCTAGTAAAATAAGAAGAGCTCGTTTACGACTACATTTAGAAGTAAATAGAATAAGGAAGTACATAAATTATTAAGGAGAAGTGAATACATGATCAAAAAGGGGATTGCAATCATAATCGCACTGTTCGTGATTCTTTCAGGTCTTCCCGTGGAAAATAACGTTCAAGCTGCATCATCCAAATATGTAACGGCCAGTACACTAAATGTACGAAGTGGTCCAGGAACTACATACAAAGTTGTTACAACTGTTAAAAAGAATACCTCAGTCAAAGTAGCTCAAACGAAAGGCTCATGGGAAAAAGTAACGGTTGGAAGCAAGACTGGCTGGGTTTCCAGCAAATATTTAACATCTAAAAAACCTGTTGCAGAAGTAACTTCTAAAACGATGTATGTCACAGCAAGTACATTAAATATTCGCAGTGGAGCCGGAACTAAGTACAAAGTAGTTACAACTGTTAAAAAGAACAGCTCAGTTAAAGTAACTCAAACGAAAGGCTCTTGGAGCAAAGTAATCATTGGCAGCAAAACCGGTTGGGCTTCCAGTAACTATTTAACTTCCAAAAAGCCCGCAGCTCCGAAAAATTTAGCTGAAGGCTTAAAGACAGTCGAAAGCAACAAGCAACTCATTCTCGTTACTTCAAGTGGATATAATACATCGAAAGCTGAAATCCGCACATTCGAGAGGAACTCTAAAGGAAAATGGGTACCTGTATTAATAACCAAAGGTTATATTGGGAAGTATGGATTTGCAAAGGAAAAGGACATGAAAGAAAGTGGCAAGAGGTCTCCGATTGGGAAGTATACAATCGGTACAGCTTTTGGCCGAAAAGCAAATCCCGGAACAAAGCTGAATTATCGTAAAATCACAGCGGATGACGTATGGGTTGATGATCCGAAATCGAAACTATACAACACTTGGCAGTCCAAAAAGAAAACCAAGGGTCAATGGAAAAGTGCAGAAAATATGAATATATCAGCCTACACATATGGGTTTGTAATCAACTACAATACGAAGCGAACACCTTATAAGGGAAGCGCAATCTTCTTCCACATTGGCAACAGCTATACTTTAGGCTGCACCGCAACATCTGAAGCAAACGTGAAAAAGATTTTGAAATGGTTAGACCCTAAAAAGAAACCAGTCATTATTCAGACTCCAATTAATGAACTAAATACGTACTAATAAAACAACCCTGCATTGGTAAGTCTAGTGCAGGGTTGTTTCTACTGTTCATAAAATAAAGATAGGGCAACCCGCTTAGTATAGTGAGTTGCCCTTATTTATAATTAAGCTATGCTTAGTTACAGATCATTTCTTTTGTACAAAGTCCCAGTGTTTCTGTAGTTGATTGATTAATTTCTTTGAAAAGATCAGGATTTTCCATTAAAGATAGACCATAAGATGGAATCATTTCTTTTATTTTAGGTTCCCACTCCTTCATATTTTGAGGGAAACATTTATCCAATACTTTAAGCATAACGTGAACAGCAGTAGAGGCTCCAGGAGAGGCTCCGAGCAATGCAGCAACCGAACCATCTTCAGCACTGACCACTTCTGTACCAAATTGAAGTGTTCCCTTTCCTTTTTCTGTATCTTTGATTACTTGCACACGTTGGCCTGCCACAACTGTATGCCAATCTTCGCTGTTGGCGTTTGGAATAAATTCACGTAATTCCTCCATACGCTTCTCATTCGATAGCATGACTTGCTGAACCAAATATTTAGTCAATGCCATTTCTTTAACTCCCGCCGCCAGCATCGTAATAACATTATTCGGTTTTACGGACCCAAATAAATCAAAGTTGGAACCAGTTTTTAAGAACTTGGGCGAAAAACCGGCAAATGGCCCAAATAATAACGTTTTCTTATTATCGATATATCGTGTATCTAAATGAGGAACAGACATTGGTGGTGCACCAACCTTAGCCTTTCCGTATACTTTTGCATGATGCTTTTCAGCGATTTCCGGATTGTTACAAACCATAAACAGTCCGCTTACAGGGAAACCTCCGATATGCTTGGACTCCGGAATGCCTGTTTTTTGAAGTAAAGGGAGACTTCCGCCTCCTCCACCGATAAAGACGAAATGTGCCGTATGGTACTCAAGTTTACCATCTTCTAAATCATGCACCTTCACCTGCCATAGACCATCAGTGGTACGTTTAATATCTTCTACACTATGACTATAATTGACTTCTACACCGCTACTATGTAAATGTTCAAACAGCATACGTGTTAACGCACCGAAGTTAACATCGGTTCCTGAATCAATTTTTGTGGCTGCAATCGGTTCATCCGTTGAGCGTCCCTCCATGATAAGAGGAATCCATTCTTCTAGTTTCTCTGGATTCTCTGTAAATTCCATTCCTTCAAACAAAGGATTTTTAGAAAGCGCTTTAAAACGCTTTTTCAAAAAAGTTATATTATCCTCTCCCTGCACTAAACTTATATGAGGAATTGGCATGATAAAATCCTGTGGATTTTGAATCAAATTGCTGTTAACCAAATATGACCAAAACTGCTTCGATTGCTGAAACTGCTCATTAATATTGATAGCCTTGCTAATATCTAAAGATCCATCAGCTTTTTCAGATGTATAGTTAAGCTCACACAGTGCAGAATGACCCGTCCCTGCATTATTCCATTCATTTGAGCTTTCTTCCCCTGCACTTGCAAGTTTTTCAAATACTTTGATGTTCCATTCAGGTGCTAACTCTTTAAGTATTGCCCCCAATGTCGCGCTCATAATCCCGGCACCAATTAAGATAACGTCTGTTTTCTTCTGCATGTTGCTCATTATAACCATCCTCATCCCCTAATTTGTAAAAAAGAGCAAGCTCTCCTGTTTAAACAAAGCAAAAAGAAAGGCTCTACTTAAGAAACCCTTTCATCTCATTTTTTACCATATCTCATACCATTATAATGATTCTTCGACTAAAATATCTACTATTTACAGATAATTATAAACTATTTGTCGATTTTATTGAAGATGGAAGCTTTTCAAAGCTAGAGTAATGTTAATAAGGATATTAGAAATTATGAGCGGTGCAGCTGTGCCAATCGATGGTGGATTCACAATTCAATAATTAATAGAGTGAAATACAATTACACAGTATGGGGATTATTGTTAGTTGTGAAGAATTACTATAGCGAGCCGTTGCTGAGGATTTTAATGTCGGGGTTTCATTTTAGCTTATATACGTCATTCACTATATCCTCAAGCTTGATTTCTTTACGTTGGAAGAAGAAATTTAATTAATCATTAAAATAAAACATGCAAAACATCTATGTTTTGCATGTTTTATTTTATCTAGTAATCTCCTCATTATGGATTTTTGCTATTTCTATTTACAGGATCAAATTCTAGAATATCAACCTAAATAAATATCTATAGATTTCAACATTTCTGCTGTCTTTTCCCTCTTAATTATATTTTCCTTTACTTCTTCTTTTTTTCTTGCAATTACGTCTTCCAAATTCTTAATAGTTTCTTCTATAACAACCATTTCATTCTCTAATGCTTTTTTTGAAATTCTAATAGTATCGTTTATATCTAAATTATCTAATGAATGGGAAATATTTTCTGAGATCACTTTATCAACTTTCTTTTTGGGATATAATACTGAAAAATCTTTCTCAGTGTATATCCTGTGGCCTTTTTCATTACGATTAATCTTATAACCATTTTTTTCAGCTAAAATGGCTCTTTGTTTTAGAGCATTAACAGTTACTCCAAAGATTTTTGCGCATTCACTAGGGGTATAAATTTTATCCACAGTTATCTAAACTCCTTATTATGTTTCAATACCCTAAAAACTTTACTAACGTTTATACCGTATGTAAATGTATAAATATTACCAAAAACAAACGTTATATAATTCAAAATCAAACGGTCTAATAAATCATATATACCCTAAGGAAATTTATTACATACCATAGATGCATCTTCAAATCTTCAATTTAATACAATATAAACTTCAATATTAAATATTTCGAAGTGGTTTCTCTTCCAGATAGAAACTCTGGAAGAGATTTTATTTAACAATCAAATTTTACTGTTGAATTGCGGCACATACTCCACGGTTTAAAGCCAATGCAACCAACCTTCACCTAAAAGTTGGTTACTTCAATTACTTCCCATAAATAATCTTCGCCAGACCGTAGTGACTTATATTTTCAATCAGATTGGCAATCTCTGAGGGAGACTCCTTGTAATCATTTTGAATCCATTCATTCAGGATACCTATTGTCCCAGCAGTTATAAACGTTGATAGATACCCCACTTGTGTTTGCGGTACATTTTTCCCGTAACGATTCCACTTTTCTATACATTTCATATGGGCAATATCTAACACATCATCAAGAAAGTCTTTTCCGTTCTTCAAAGTAAAGAGAATTCTGCTCAGTTCCTTATTTCTTAGAATCACCTCAAGAATTTCATTTGTAAATCCCGAAATCGTGTAGTCGTCCTTTGAAATGGAGATAGCTGCCTTCAGTTCATCCACATATTGACTCTTTAGCTTCTCCATCAAATCATATACATCCTCATAGTACCGATAAAAGGTAGCCCGATTGATTTCAGACTTTGTACATAGCTCGGTTACGGTAATTTTATTGATTGGCTTTTGTTCTAACAATTCAATAAATGTGTCTTTAATTACTTTTTTGGTATATCTTATTCTGCGATCTTCCATCCATTCTGACTCCTATTCTTAAACAAATCGTCCCATTCTGTTTAATAACTTTCATTCTGATTAAAATTGATGATTGATGCTTCCGGGGCAACATTATACAATGATAACAAATTTTATACAACACAGTGTTTAATAACTAACGGAGGTTTTCATGAAGAATATATCAATTATTACCGATGGAAGTTGCGATATCCCAGCAGAGGTAATCGAAAAATATGGAATAAAATTAATTCCTCTTCATTTTCAGTTTGAGGATCAAATAGAGTACGGTTCCGAACGTAAAATGGAAATTACGGAGTTTTATAATAGATTAACAAATGGCGAGGTTGCCAAGACCAGTGCCAGCTCTCCTTCAGCCGCAATTCAAGTATTAAAAGAAGAATTGGAAAAAGGAAATGATATCATTTGTGTAACTCTTTCCAGCGCATTAAGCTGCACGTTTAATAATATTAGATTGGCAAGTCTGGAATTACTAGATTCATATCCGGAAAGTCGCATCGCCGTAATCGATTCCTTGACCGGTTCTATGGCTATGGGTATGTTAGTGGTTAAAGCTTGCATGATGAGAGATGAGAAGTATTCCTACGACCAAATTGTCGAATATCTGGAAGAAAACAAACAATCCTTCCACGTGGAATTTTACGTGAATGACTTACAATACTTAGCCAGAGGTGGCAGACTAAATCCGGCTATTGCGAAGATTGGTGGACTAATCGGAATCAAGCCAATCCTTTCTGTTACAGATAATGGAGTCATTGAATCTGTCTGCAAAGCTCGAAAAACATCCGGTGCAACCAAGCAAATCAAAGAAAGATTCCTAGCTTCAAATGTTGAGAGAGAAATGATTTGTATTTTACACTCTAATAATCTTGATCATGCATTAACCTTAAAAGCAGATCTAGAATTAGAACAATCCTTCGATCAAGTATTCATCACTGAAATCGGCCCATCCATTGGCAGCCATACAGGCCCAGGTTGTCTAGGACTTGCTTATATAAAACAATAAATGAGAATAGAAGGGATATCTCCGACTGGGCGACAGGAGATTATCACCTAACTAAACTCAATGAGCCAATTAGAGTATCAAACATTGATATTATTGCCTCAATAAGAGACAAAAAGAGATTGGGACAAAAGGTCTCCAGCATCTATAAAAGCCGAACTATTATATAATGCAGTGTTAACATCAATTATTAATAATAGTTCGGCTTTTTCTATTTAGATTAATAAAAATCAAATACATCATTCGGTTTTAGACATAGTAAATTTAGTTATGTCCCAGCCTCTTTTTAATGTAGAAATTTCCTACTCTGGATCGCTAATAGTTTATATATGCACATAAAAAATCCCTTAAACTCATCGTCTAAGGGAGCAAATAAATATAAACTAACCTTCCTTCAAGTCATCTGGATGAATTAATAGATTCCCACCGCATCAAAACCAGATTGTACGGCCGCCTCTTCCTCGCTGCCTTCACCATACAAATCAATAGCAGACTGCACAATTGCGTTCCGAGCATCGCTAAAATTGGAATTAGAGGTTAAATAAACCGTTAAAGCTCGATAGTAGATTTTCCCCAATTTTTCTCTTCCAAGTTCTTGACCGATCAAGTATGCAGCATGGTTTGTAATAGATGAATTAACATGGACACCACCGCCATCTACGGAAGTCGGCATATGATAAAACTCATCCATATGGTCTGGATAGACACCACCATTTGTGCTATATTCTCTTCTTTGCTCGTTGCTGACGATTACACTGTTAGGATTACTTAAACTGCGCAATACCGTCACCCCTTCAGCTTTGGCAGCTGGTGCCATAATATCCTCTCCCATTTCCCAGTCACCATCATCAACTAGTACACCAAACACGTCAGCAAAAGACTCGTTTAGTGCTCCTGATTGATTCCGGTAAACCAGATTAGCTGAGTGAGAAATTACACCATGGGTCATTTCATGAGCAGCTACATCAAGACCTGCTGCCAGAGAAATCATAAACTCTCCATCTCCATCACCGTAGGTCATCCAACGTCCGTTCCAGGAAGCATTATTATAATTGGTACCATAGTGGACTTTAGATATAATTGCCATTCCCTCTCCATCTAGAGAATTACGGCCATGCTCGTTTAGAAAATACTCGTATACTTTTTCGGAATTATAGTGCGCATCGACAGCAGCACGATCGTAGTCTTTGATAAATGAAGCTGAATTCCCTACATAAAGCGTATCATTACTGGAAGTGTTATCGTTTTTGGCATCGTATGTTTCAATTCCACCAAGGTTAGCATGAGCATAATCCGCTAAAGAAAACTTAGTACCAGAATTCGCTTCCTTTACACGGGTAATGTGTAATTCTCTGCGTTCTCCATGCACACCGATTCCTGTACCTTTTTGTGTTTTTCTTTCAGCGGCATGCATGATGGCATTATACTGATCAATTATCTCACCCGTTTGTGCATCTACAAAGACAAACCAGTTTCCAGGTTCCACACCCATAAAGTTAACATTTACTTTATAGACTGTATGGTTTTCTCCTTTAAAAGGATAGACAACCAATTCAGTAGTAGGTTCATATGTCAGCTCTTCAGGGGCTTTAACAGAGGATAAGGCTTCTTTTACTGCTCTTTCACTGCTTAAAGAGACAGCTGTATTCACTTTTGATTCACTAAGTGTCTGATTCATCCTACCATTAACGGATTCAACTTCATTATCCTTATTAAAATGAACGATAATGTCTGAACCTTCAACATTTACTCCATTTACCGTCTGATTAAAGCGGATATGCGTCATGCCCAGTTCATCCTTTTGTACATCTTTCACCTTCAAGTTTTTCTCCGGATTACTGATTCCAGTCTTTCCTTGACTATTCTTCAAATAATTCAAAGCATTGGAAGGGGTACTAGAAGAGTATTTTTCAGCAGACCGCTCCTTCACGAATAAAGGAACGCTAGCCCTCTCATTCCACTCCTTACTAACTGCTTTCGAATTAACTGGCTGTGCAATTACACTTCCGGCCGGAATCGAGCCTACTAATATAGCGGATGTTAAAAGTACTGGTACTATCAATTTTTTCTTCAATGTATTCCCTCCACTAAACTCTATTTTATTCATTATAAAGCGGAGGAAGAATAATATCATGAATAATTTGAATTATTAAAATATTTAAATCGATAGATAGTTAATCCTACAATACTAGAAGCAGCAATAGATTATTCTAAAGGAAAAACCCTTAGACATGCGGAAAACACGCAGTTCCAAGGGTTATTTTAAGATTAGGATTACTTCATAACATACCATACAGATTTGAAATCCGTTCTACTATAGAGAAGTAGCAACAATTTTCTCATTCGATTGCTTCTTACTTTTCGTCCATCCCATTAAGCTCTTCAAATTTATCGATCAATGCACGCGCTTCATCTGAGGACTTCGTATTCATCAACTCATTTCTTAATTCACCAGCCCCATGGAATCCACGGACATAGATTTTAAAGAAACGATGAAGATGTGTATACTTGCGAGCTACTACTTCTAAATATTTATCATGGAGATCTAAATGCAGCCTCAAGAGATCCAGCAATTCCTTACTGCTATGTTCCTTTGGCTCATGCTCAAAGGCAAATGGATTTTTGAAAATACCACGCCCAATCATAATCCCATCTACACCGTATTGTTCAGCCAGTTTCAATCCCATTTCACGGTCAAGGATATCTCCATTGATCGTTAAAAGTGTATCGGGTGCGACCTGATCACGAAGTTTCTTAATCTCCGGAATAAGCTCCCAATGAGCATCTACTTTACTCATTTCATCTCTTGTACGCAAATGAATAGAAAGATTAGCAATGTCTTGCTTCAATATATGTGTCAGCCAATCACGCCATTCGTCTATATCCGCGAAACCAAGCCGCGTCTTCACACTTACCGGCAATCCCCCTGCTTTAGCTGCTTGTATTAAATCGGCTGCAACTTCGGGACGGCAGATCAGACCACTTCCCTTCCCATTGTCAGCTACATTGGGTACGGGACATCCCATATTGATATCTATGCCTTTAAACCCTAACTCCGCCATACCAATACTCATTTTTCGGAAGTTTTCAGGCCTGTCACCCCAAATATGGGCTACCAACGGTTGTTCATCCTCTGTATAGGCTAAACGTCCACGCACACTCTCTTTTCCCTGAGGGTGACAATAGCTTTCCGAATTTGTAAACTCTGTAAAAAACACATCAGGTCTCCCAGCTTCACTCACGACATGACGAAAAACAACATCCGTCACATCTTCCATTGGTGCCAGTACAAAAAAAGGTCGTGGTAGATCACGCCAAAAATTTTCTTTCATATTTAAATTCCAATCCTCTCATTAAATGGGATATCATATAAAAATCTATCCCAAAACTAAACATAAATAATCTTCTTTTACACTTATAGCATGCTTGGGCACTTTTTATCAAACTATAGAAATTTTGAACATATTATCCCTTATTATGAACAAAAAGTACAAAGAAAACCAGGAAAATTAGGTCCAGTCTGGTCAATGATAAAGTACATCAACCATGTTCATATTCATTACTTACTTATTTCCAAATTATTTTACTAAGATATTGAATTGCTAATCTGAATAATTCCTAGTAAGAGAACCAATATATTAATGGAATGGAACAGAAGAAATCAAATAGACGATATTTCACTTGATTGTCTTCCTCATCAGTCTTAGCTTATAGATGTTATAATTATTTTTATATAATATATCCCTAACTATAAGAGGAAAAGAAATGAAGGAGGGAAACTCAATGACGGAAAAGAGGATAGATTCATCTAAGGTTAAAAAGATACCTGAAGTCGAAAAGGCAGATGAAGAGTGTACACTATATACGCCAAATACGTGGTTCGGAAATGCCATCCTGCATCGAGCAATTCTCTTTGCAACGAAAGCACATCAGGGACAGACTCGTAAAGGAACCGATATTCCGTATATTTCTCATCCATTCGAGGTTGCCCAGATTCTAACCTCTGCCGGCTGTAATACTGTGCTGATTATTGCAGGCCTGCTGCATGACGTTCTGGAAGATACAGACGAGACTTCTGATGCAATTGAAAACGAGTTTGGTCCTTTAGTTTTATCCCTTATTCAGTCAAACAGCGAGGACAAGTCACGCAGCTGGGAAGAGCGAAAGCAGCATACCATCGACTACATGACAGAGTCAGCTAGCTTTGAAGAGCTCTTACTTGCCTGCGCGGACAAACTATCCAATCTCCGCAGTATTAAAGCAGACTATATTGAATGCGGAGACGAACTCTGGACCAGGTTCAACCGTGGAAAAGAGCAGCAGAGCTGGTATTACAGTAGGCTAATTGATGCATTTGCACCCCTGCATGAATATGATATGTATTGGGAAATTTCCAATCTGTATACGGATATTTTCGTAACCTATTATCGTGAATTTAACGAAGGTGCAGAAATTATTTATCAGACCAATGGTCAGGAGACTTACTTCTACCATGAGGACAATTGCCAATGGATACCCATTATGCTCGATGAGTGGGAAAAAATTCAACCGACACTGACTGCCATTTCGAAAAGAGAAGCTCTTGAGATGGAAAATAGACTTCGTGAAGACTATCCGTCTCCGATGTGCTTGTTACGTCATCAACGCGATCCGAATATGATAGTCTTATACGCCAAAAAGCTACTGCGTGAAGGTCATAGTCCTAGACTATTCGCTGATCTGTGGAATAATATGGGCGGCGGAATTCCAGCCCATACTTTGCGCGCAATAGAATGTGCATTTCTGGCTCTCTACGAGCAAAAAGATCAATAAGATATGTGAGGCTGGTTAGCATCACATACAACTGTGTTTTCCTAAAAAAGTGGACAGCCCTCAATACCATGCATAGTGTGCCGTATTGGGGGCTGTCTCTATCATTTAATTTTATTTTATTTTATTTTATTTTAAATTCTTAATGCCAGTTTCTAATATTTCCATTTGCAGCAGTGTCTGTTCATCTGTAATAGTTTTATCTTTACCATTCATAATGGCTTCATATAAATCATCATACACTAACCCATAATCACCATTGATGGATTTCACTTTTTCTTCATGGATGGTACCTTCTTCATCAACATATGTCAGTACACCATAATGTTCTAGCGTATCTACTCCAAAATCCTTGTTATCCGGCATGTAAAATAATTTTAGGTGTTCTTCCTGGCGGTCCTTCGTTGCTTTCACAAAGCATCCCTTTTTACCGTAAACTACAAAGCTAGGCCTTTCTTTAATTCTAAAATAACTGGATTTTACAGTAACCTTCAATTCAGCATAATATAGATCTAAATCAAAATAATCATTCATTTTGCCTTGCCCCAATAATTGCCTAACATCATAGTGGATGTGATCCGGCTTGCCGAAATAGCTGATAACCTGATCCAATGTATGGCATGCATGTCCATATAAAAATGACATAGCAGGATCGAAAGTAGTAGTGGATTCTGGTACTTCGGGGCGGAAATAGTCAAAATGCATTTCTACTTCCAGCAGTTCTCCTAGCTTCCCTTCTTCGATAACCTTTTGAACAGTTAAAAAATCACTATCAAAGCGTCTGTTTTGGTAAGCTTGAACAATTAGTCCCTTCTCACGCGCGATTGCAAATATTTCTTTTGCCTGCTCGGAGGTTTCCATAAAAGGCTTCTCAACTAAACAATGTTTATTATGTTCTAATACCAATTTGGCGTATTCATAATGACTGTCATGTTTTGTACAAACTACAATGAGTTGTATATCTTTATCATTTAACAGTTGATCTAAGTCAGATGTATAAGTGACCCCTGGAATCCGATCCCAGCTTTCATGTTTAGGATTCCTTTGATAAATTGTCTTTACCTTTATATTCTTTCTTTGCAGGACGAACGGTAAATGGTATCTGTTCGTGCTTTTCCCATTTCCAATATAGCCAATTGTAAGCATGGCAGCCTCCTAAAATATAAATTTATACTTAATATCTTCTATTAAGCTATAGTTTAATTCAAAATGGTTTCCATTGATATGTATATAGTAGTAATGATCAAGTTTCTGGCGGTATATAAAGAGCACCCCCTGAAAAATGATTCGCTCAATTTCAGGAGGTGCTTCCCTATTTGTTTAACAGTCTTATAATCTATCTTTGTATAAGTCTGAACAAGCTTTATAAATTTATTTTTACATGATGCCTAATACATGGAAGACAACACCAACTACGAACAATCCAAGGATCATTACGATTGGTGATACTTTCTTCCTAAGCAGCCACATACAAAGAAGTGTTAATAGCAATCCAGATAAGCCTGGGATTAAACTATCTAAATTTTGTTGTAGAGTTGTTACTTTAACATCACTTAATGATAGACCAGCAGCTTGTTGTTCCAACGCTGTTTTAATTCCCTCTGCTCCTGCAGGTAACTTATCCCAATCAATATAGGCACCTTCATCAAGCTGAACGGAAGATACAGTTGGCGTAAACTTAACAGAAACCCAACGGTTAACTAATGCACCAAGGATAAACATCCCGAGTATCGATGCACCTTTAGTAATATCTCGAAGTAACCCGCCAGATAAGTCATCTGTAATTTTAGATCCTGCTTTGTAACCAAATTCCTGTGTATACCAAGTGAATCCCATACGAATAAGATTCCATAAAACGAAGTAAAGAATCGGTCCAAGTATATTACCAGTCATGGCAAGAGAAGCTGCTAACGCACCAAGGATTGGCTTAACCGTGAACCAGAAAACTGGATCTCCGATACCCGCTAAAGGTCCCATCATACCAACTTTAACACCTTGAATAGCTACGTCATCAACCGGTGCACCATTTGCACGTTCTTCCTCAAGCGCTAAAGTTACCCCGAGTATAGGTGAAGCTACATATGGATGAGTGTTAAAGAACTCTAAGTGACGTTTTAGTGCAGCAGAGCGGTCTTCTTTTGTTTTATATAATCTTTTAATAGCTGGAATCATTGCATACGCCCAACCACCGTTTTGCATTCGTTCATAGTTCCAAGAACCTTGAATGAAGGTTGAACGCCACCAAACAGAAATACGATCTTTTTTCGATAATCTCAATTCTTTTTCCACTTTCTGTCCTCCTCCTTCTTAGTAATTATCAATAATAGCGCCTATTGGATCACCTGTATTACCATTTCCGCCATTACCTGAACCGCCTTGTTTAGAAAGAGCTAAATAGATGAGTGCTAGAGCCACACCGATAGCACCTAAACCAATAAGTGTGATTTCTGTAACAGTTGCTAATACGAATCCAATTGCAAAGAATGGCCATACTTCTTTTGTAGCCATCATATTAATAACCATTGCATAACCAACAGCTACAACCATTCCACCACCGATAGCTAAACCATTTGTCAGCCACATTGGCATAGATTCAAGCAAGCTACGAACCGGACCTGCACCAATGGCTAAAATTAATCCAGCTGGGATTGCAATACGTAATCCTTGCATACAGATTGCAGCAATGTGCCAAAATTCTACTACTCTGATATTTCCTTCTGCAGCTGCAGCATCCATAAAGTGAACAAATGCAGTCGCAATCGTACGACAGATAATTGTTAATAAAAGGCCAGCAACTGCAAGCGGAACTGCAATCGCGATTGCAGAAGATACTCCATCTTGACCTTGTCCACTTAAAACTAAAATAATAGCAGATGCAACTGATGCTAACGCAGCATCCGGTGCTACGGCTGCTCCAATATTTGCCCATCCTAAAGCAATCATTTGAAGCGTACCGCCTAAGATAAGACAAGGTACAAGTTCTCCTGTAACTAAGCCGATTAACGTACATGCAATAATTGGCTGATGGAAATGGAATTCATCCAAAATTCCTTCTACACCGGCTAAGAATGCTACGAAAAGGACTAATATTATTTGAATAATAGTCAAATCCATAATGATTTATCCTCCCTTTTTTTCGTGATAATCATGATTATTTTTGTTTGTTTAACTCTTCTTGAGCCTTCTTGATAATCTCGTCCATGTTGCCTTTTGAATCGTTCGGAACTTTACGTACATCAAATTTCAAACCACGCTCTTTTAAACTAGCAAAAGCCTCAATATCCTCTTGATTGAATGCCAATACCTTATTCGGTTGAACTTTACCAGGTGAGTGTGCCATAGAACCAACATTGATTGTCTCTAATGGAACGCCACCTTCAACCGCCCTAAGTGCATCCTGCGGGTTTTCGAAAAGAAGCAATGCGCGCTGACCGCCAAAGTGTTGATCATCTTTTGCAAGTTCAATCATTTTATGTACAGGAACAACATGTGCCCTTACACCTGGTGGAGCAGCTTGTTGGATTAATTTCTTACGAAGATCGTCCTTAGCTACTGTATCAGATACAACAATGATACGAGTAGGATTTGTTGCTTTAGTCCAACCAGTCGCTACTTGTCCGTGAAGCAAACGAGAGTCGATGCGAGCTAACACGTACTCAAATTTACCAGGCGCACCTGCAGTTGACGGTTTATCAGCAGGTTTAACCTCTGTAACGGGTTCTAACTCTTCTGGTTTAACTTTAACTCCTTCTTTAGCAGTGCCCAAAATATGAGCGGCAATTTCATGTGCTTTGTTCATTGAAAAACGAGATGCAAAAGCTTCAATCAACATTGGCAAGTTCATACCAGCAACGATTGCCCATTTGTCTTGGTGATCTTCAAGCAAGCTATTGGCTTGGTTGAAAGGAGTACCACCCCAAAGATCGACTAAGAATAAGACTTCATCTTGGTTATCGAAAGAGGCAATTGCTTCTTTCATTTTTGCCTTTACATCATCAGGTCCTTCGCTCGGCATCAATGTAACAGCTTTTACATTTTCTTGTACTCCGAAGATCATTTCTCCAGATTGCAAGAGACCATTCGCAAATTCACCATGACTAGCAATGATAATCCCTACCATCTTTTTACCTCCTATTATTATTGTTACAAGCAAACTAATACGGTAAAACACGTCTATTTCTATATTTCTATAGATGTGTTTTCCAACCATCTGAAAACGACTATATTCGACAAAAAAAGACATAAAAAAAAGTGATTAAATGAAGTTATAGGTACAAAGACTCCCCTTTTTCTCTTCATCAATCAATACTTTTTACTTACATCTAATCGAAGTAGTATCGCGTAAAAAATAAAGGAGATGGTTATTTAGACTAGCTTTTCGAAAATTTCAATAAACTTTCTTAGTGATTATAGCACGCTATATAATCCGCTTTCAAGCAGGATTAAAATTTTCTATGTCCAAAGCCTCTTTGCCAAGGACATTTACATACCGTGCAATTTTTGTTTTTTTCGACAAAAAAAAGACAAGTACTAACTTATCTTTTTTTAAAACTATTACTTTTTAAATATACTACTCATACCGCGTTTGACCACATCAAAGAAACTTAATGATTGCACCATATGAGCGGGATCAACATGTTCACGAATGACTCGCAAAACTTTTTTTGAATCCTTCGAGGAGAATGTAAATGTCCCATTTCGTTTAGTTTGAATAGCATAACGCGGAATCCATTTCCCTTTAAACATGATAGAAGCAATCACATAATCAACTTCCTCCCAAGGAATTTGAATAAATTTACGAGCATCACGTTCATTAAAGAATTCAAATCCTTTGTCACCAATCATAATTTTTCCGTATTCAGGAAGCCCGTTATGTGAGGTCGCATCAATAACTAACTCGACTTTTGTATTGATTGATTGAACCATTTGATATACTACTCCATTTCTCTCTTTTAATATTCATTATTATACGCATTTTCTCACTTTAAGTGAATAGAGTTAATAAACATAGAAAAACCAGCATCATAGATAAAACTAAACAAGTAGATGCTTGCCAGTGGATATTACTACTAACTGAGCTTATCTAGAATAATGAAAGATATTAATCAACTTAATGAAGATCCTTTCAATCCTAAAGACAATAACTGCTCAACTCCTTCACTCACTTGCCGAGAAAATGCCTGCATTTCCGGAGTCTATACATATTGATAAATCCAATACTGGAAAAATCAAAAGGCAGCGTCCCATTAGCTAAGGACGGAGTGCCTTTTAATATAAGTTACGAAATATTTTTCGCTTATGTAAACTCTTAGGTAAACCTAATTCTGATAATTGAAATCCTGGTTTGTGAGGTATTTAAAGATTTTAAGATTTGTCCCCTCTAATTGTTCCTTATGCATATCTATCGCATTGATACGATTATTTTCATACGTTTTATAGTAATAAACGCCTTTTTCTTGATCCATACAAGAAGAATAGGTTGTACCATCCTCTAACCCATCATCTGTAAGGACCCCTCCTTTAACCATTTTTACATAATCCAGCATATGAAAAAATTGTGTAATAGAATGTATATCTCCTTCAATTTTAGGCATATGTGTACGAATATAAGCTATCCTTACAAATCTGGAAACGGAAGCAAAGTCTCCGGGTATCCCTAATGTTCCAGCTCCAATGCCTAGTGCTTTTAATGTTTGCTTGCCCCATTTTGTTTCTTTTGGTGAAATTGGTGTCAGATGTAAATACTCATTCAAGTTAGTTAAATGCCAATCAAAGGTAGGATTGTTGGTCAAAACTCCTATCAGATTGTCATGTACAGTCAATCGGTCTTTTGTCTTTTCTACCACAATAGCCTTTCCTGTCTTATCTGTAATCATCCAGTGAAGCATTGAAACAGGTGTATTTTCATTGATTGGGCAATCCACAAGTTCTAAATGCTCAATTCCACGTTTAACTTCTTCTACTGTTTCGTGATTTGATAAAACCCATTGTATAAAGTCGTAGGGTGCAATATTATTTTTCCCTTCAATCGGTTCTTTCTCAAAGTACGCGTACCCTTCAAAATTTAATCCTGCGCAGGCTAGGCCAACTTCGTTCATAGCATCCGCCAGAAGAGGATGGTTATCAATTACCGTCCCCATTCCAATGATAGCGCGTTTATTGGTTACCATATTACCTGAGACTCTATCTTGATATTGATAATTTCTTGGGATAATCATAACTGCTTGATTGAAGTAATAGGCTAAGTCCATATTCCTTCCAAAAAACCACTTACCCTCTTGAGATTGAATACTTAATCCTGTACAAATATCGGTCACCTCATTTTTATATTACAAAAGATCAGATATGCAAAAATAACCATCTATCATCCACTATATTTTTCTGCATTTTTTAATTTTTATACAAGCTATGTTCACATCGTAATCATTATTGAATCAGTTTTGTTTAAAGACTCTAGATTAGGCTCTCATTAGTATCAGTCAACAATAGACCAATTTCTTCTTCTGATGGTTCTTATAGCATATCTTTTATTTATCTATTAGACGTTTTAATAATACGTTAACATTTCGTAAACAATCACATGCTATAATGTCAAAAATACAACGAGGAGAATACATATGTTTCAAATATTAGTAGTAGAAGATAATGAAAATTTAAATCAGACAGTCTGTACTTATTTGAACCTAAACGGCTATCAAGCTAAAGGTGTTCAAAATGTCAATGATGCCTATGATGCGATGACTGACCATATATTTGATTTAATTATTTCTGACATAATGATGCCGGGGATTGATGGATTTGAATTTGCTAAGTCTGTTAGGGAATTGAACAATGATATCCCTATGTTATTTATGACAGCAAAGGAAGATCTCGAATCAAAAAGAAAAGGATTCCATGCCGGTGTGGATGATTACATGGTTAAACCTGTAGATTTGGATGAATTACTCCTTCGACTGGAAGCATTGCTCCGCAGGGCAAAAATTGCATCCAATAAAAAAATCGAAATTGGCCAGCTGAGGCTTGATATCGAAGAGCATACAGCTTATTTGAACGAGGAAGAAATCAATCTGACAGTAAGAGAATTCAAGTTATTGTATAAGCTGTTGTCATACCCAAAGAAAACATTTACAAGAACTCAATTGATGGATGAGTTCTGGGATGCCGAATCCCAGTCCGGACCACGTGTAGTGGATGTTTATATTACAAAATTGAGAGATAAGTTTTCTGCGTGCAAGGATTTTGAAATTGTCACCGTGCATGGATTAGGATATAAAACGGTGCTCAAATGAAAATTACAACAGATGAACGAAATAGGAAAAAGTTTTTATTTAATTTTGGGAGATTCCTAATATTTTTTATACTGATGGCATTTGTAGTTACCTGCAATCTGGTACTGTTTTTACATTGGGTTGATTTGACGACGGAAGAAATGAAAGCTGCTGTTCCCATTACCTTCTTAAACGTTATCATTCTCACATTTATTTTCAGTATGATTGATGAAATTCGCCGTACCTTGATGGTAAGAAAACCAATAGCACGGATTCAGGCAGGTCTGGATGAAATAATGTCCGGCAATTTCAAGACACAGATTCCCTATATTAGAAATGAAAAAAGTAGCAATGAATTCGATGCAATTATCAAAGGGATTAATGAGCTGGCTGTAGAGTTGTCTGGAGTAGAAACTCTCCGAACAGATTTCATTTCAAATGTCTCTCATGAAATTAAGACTCCCCTTGCGGCTATCCAAAATTATGGAACACTGCTTCAGGGACATTCCCTTTCAGAAAAACAGAAGGTAGAATATGCAAAGGCCATTACCGAGCAGACAAGAAGATTATCTGGTCTGATTACAAATATATTGAAATTAAATCGCCTGGAAAATCAACAAATCTTTCCCGAGAGAAAATACTATAATTTAACAGAACAGATTCGCGAATGTTTACTTCTATATGAACAGTCATGGGCAAGTAAGAACATTAATATTGAAACCGATCTAGAGGAAGATATTTTCATACACGAAGATGCCGAACTGTTAAGTCTAGTATGGAACAATCTGTTTTCAAATGCGATAAAGTTTACAGATAATGGCGGAGCTGTTGGTGTTAAGGTGAAAAAAGAAGGACTTACCGCATTTGTAGAAGTCAGCGACAGCGGTTGTGGCATTAGCCCGGAAACAGGGAAGCATATTTTCGAAAAATTTTATCAGGGGGATACTTCCCATGCTGTGCAGGGAAACGGTTTGGGACTAGCTTTGGTAAAGAAAGTGATTGATATAGTTGGTGGCGATATTCATGTACAAAGTACATTAGGAGAAGGAAGTACGTTTACTGTCTACTTAAGGGAGAGCGTCATCAAATAAAATTATAGAAATATTGTCTTATGCGTAAATATAAATCAGAAATGGAGGACAATGATGGAAAATAGTAAATTTGAGTATATATATTCTGCAAAAAGGCAGGCAGAAATAGAAGCTATTAAAAAGAAATATATGAAAAAGGAAGATGATCCATTCGAACAGTTACGAAATTTGGATAAAAGTGCAGAAAGACCAGGAACAATCTTGGCCATTATGTCAGGCCTTATAGGAACATTATTGTTTGGAATAGGTATGAGCTGCTGTCTAGTATGGGGTGAACAGCTTTTAATACCAGGAATAATCATAGGTTTTTTAGGACTTGTGCTAATAAGCGTTGCCTATCCCATATATGTGAAAATAACAAAAAGAAAACGAGAGAAACTAGCACCAAAGATACTGTCTTTAAGCGAGGAATTATTAAAATAGATTTCATAAGGGAAGTAGAACATCCTATAAACGGTAATCGTTTATAGGATTCTTTTATATATAGATAATATTTTTTCATTTTAACATTTAGTAAACATTTCTTTTGCAATTCACAAACATCAAATAGGTAAGATAAAACTATCAAATGAAGTATACAAAGGAGATATTACAAGATGGAAAACAAAAAGACTTTTATTACATTATTGATTGATGCTGCAGAAGGGTATGTGCTTACACTAGGTTTGTCGAATCCACCTTATAAAGTTATCCAATAATCACTGCATTCTCAAATATAAAAAGGTAGCGCCCTTATTACGCAGGGATACTGCCTCATTTCAATAAGCTTTGCGACACTTTTTCACTGAATTAGTTATACATACAGGTGCTCCATCCAATGGATATTTTTAAACAAATTTACTGGGGAGGATTCATACGCACTAGCACAAACAAAGAAGGGCCTCTCAAAAATCATTGATGACTTTAGAGAGGCCCCTCTGATTAATTTATACACTTACATCTACAAACGTAAATGTATCAACATCAAACAATCCTTGATTCGTAAGCTTTAACGAAGGAATAACTGGCAAGGCCAAAAAGGATAATGTTAGTAAAGGTGAGAATTCATCCGTAATTCCAAGTGATGACAGTGCAATCAGCAACTGGCTGTATTGCTTATTTAATTCTTCAGGTGAGATAGTTGTCATTAATCCTGCCACAGGCAATGATAATGAAGCGATTGTCTCTCCATTGCAAGCAATTGAAATACCTCCGCCAATTTTCTCAAGCTCCCTGATTGCGACATCCATATCTTCATCATTCTTTCCGATGCAGATAATATTATGCGAATCATGAGCAATCGTTGTAGCAATAGCTCCTTTTTGCAGACGGAAGCCCTTTACAATACCGACTCCTACACTTCCTGTACCTTTATGTCTTTCGACTACAGCCATTTTCACGAAATCCTCTTCTTCACTTGGCACAAACAGGCCATTGACAACCGGTACCTTGTATTGCGCTTTTTTCGTCACAATCGAATTAGGAATAATTTCAATTACCCTCGCTATATCAGTAGTCAATGACAGACGCAAAAGCTCTTTTGAGTAGCTTCCCAATATAACGGTATTTTCAAAAGACGCTTCTTTCTCTTGTTCGTTATCTTCTTCGTAACGGATTCCGTTTACCCAAACAGAATGTATATCAAAGCCTTCAATGGCATTCAATAAAATAAAATCAGCATCATAGCCAGGCGCAATTGCCCCTTTTCCTTTTAGATTATAGCATTGAGATGCATTAAGAGATGCCATTCTCATAATAGAATATACATCGATTCCAGCCTTTAAGCATTCACGTACATGATAATCAATGCTTCCCTCTTCCAATAGATCATCTATATGCTTATCATCTGTACAAAACATTAAACGATGTGAAAGCTCTTTACTATAGCCGGCTAACAAATCATGAAGATTGCGGGCAGCAGAGCCTTCGCGAAGCATCACATACATACCTCGTCTGACGCGTTCAATCATTTCCTCTGGTTTTACGCATTCGTGATCCGTTGTAATACCCGCTGTCAAATAGGCATTAATATCTTTTCCGCTTAAACCGGCACCATGTCCGTCAATCGGAACATTGTTGATCATTGCCCCTGACAGCTTTGCCATTATATCTTCCTGACCTGATAATACTGCAGGGAAATCCATCACTTCCGCCAAGCCAAGCACAAGCTTATGATTATAAAACGGCGCAAGATCCTCAGCCGTCAGAGTCCCTCCATTGTCCTCAAAGGAAGTTGCCGGGACACAGGACGGCAGTTGATAGCGATAATTCAATAGACAGTTTTCACTGTCCTGCAACATCCATTCTATTCCTTTTAATCCTTGGACATTAGCTATTTCATGAGGATCTGTGATAATAGTTGTAATCCCTCGCGGTAAAACAGCTTTTTGAAATTGAGAAGGAGAAAGCATACTAGATTCGATGTGGACGTGTGAATCAATTAAACCCGGAACCATTGTATATGGAGTGCCATCGATTTCCTTTTTACCATTATAGTGGCCGATACCTACGAACTTACCATTATGAATGGCAACATCTGCACGCTCCATTTCATCCGTAAACACATTTACTAATTGAACATTTTTAATAACTAACTCAGGTAAACTGATATTTCTTGCCGCTAGTATTTGGGATTTGATTTGTTTTGGGGTTTTCATCTTATTCCTCCTCATTTTTTGCTCGGCGGGAAAAATAAGAAAGTAGAAGGATGTATAAATAAAATATAGCAGTTTACTATACATTCTGTACGTATCTATTCCCGTAGACGAACTAATTAAAGTGGTTAGTTTGTAGAAACTCTTGGACCATATTTCCAAGATTATACGAGTTTATTTTTATAATTTAGTTGTTTTTATTTCGTAAACCTTTTTTGCATTCTAACAACGCATGCAGTGATAGTCAATGAAAATATTTTTACTAAATTTATTTTTGTGAAAAGAAGCATTTACCTTATTATTTTAATCTTAAACTTCCTGGTATGGGATCAATAGCTTTTATCACCAGGAATAATCGTAGGTTTATGAGGAATTTGTTAAGCATAGCCTACCTATCCCATATATAAGAACTTTATTTGTTATGTGGAAGGAATACATGCTGGATGCGCCGAATAAAGTCAGAGTATTATAGTTTGGTTGTATTCTCAATATAAATGTATAGAGCATTTTATTGAGAATATATTCGTCCTTATATAGCCAACAGTCCAAAATGATGGTTATTTTATGCGTATGAGTGGCTTTTTGTTAAATAGATTATAGGATTATTATTGTCAGATTTTTACTTTAAATTATCCCAAACAGAGAGGAGATTGGTTGTATGCAAGTTGTAACTAAAGTGTTTTTAGAACAACTCGACATGCACTGCCATGAGAATGAATGGTTTGCTTCCATGAATCAGGCACTTCATGGAGTCACTGCAGCTGAGGCGGCATGGAGAAGTTCGGAAAACAGCAATTCGATTTGGCAAATTGTCAATCACTTGATATTTTGGAATGAAGATGTAATCCACCGAATTAAGGGAACTGAGAATCCGCATAAGCCAGAAAACAATGAAGAAACCTTTGGAAATCCAGGGGATCCAGAAGACGAAATCAGATGGGCCCAGACAGTGCAGCGCCTTAATGAAGTCATGAGTAAATTAAAAACGGTCATTGCGGCGGACCTTGAGGATGAAAAGCTAAAAACTTTGTATGCAGCTAACAGGTACTCTATTGAGCGTTTACTCAGCAATATCATGATGCACGATTCGTATCATATCGGCCAAATTGTTCTATTGCGAAAGTTGCAATCCTCTTGGGATAGCATTTGGTAGGTAACCTGACAATCAGATAAGACAATTCACATTAAATCCAGCTTTGTAAATTCATTGTAAGAAACCTAAAAAGGCAGCGCCCCAATGAGGGCTGCTGCCTTTTTCATTATAAGCTTTGCTACACTATCCACATGTGGACTGTATGTCCACACACTAGGTATATTTCCACCTTATGTCGACGCACGATAAGAGTGTGCATTATCTTAGACCGTAATTTATCGATACTCACACGTTGCGTCAACCAAATTTAACATGTTAGCCCATGGAAACTGCTTAGTAAATTTATTTATCTCTTTCCTTTGTCATAAATCTCACCTAACGCTTTCGGAGCACGGTTTGATTTAGAAAAGAAGATTAATAACAATAATGTTAATACATACGGCAATATCATAAATAAATCAGTATAACTGCTTGGCAATGCCATTGATTGAGCAATAAAAGCTCCACCAGATTTCGCAAAACCAAACAAAAGACACGCAGCTAGCGTCGGGACAATCTTCCAATTACCGAAAATTAATGCGGCAATGGCTAAGAACCCATATCCCATATAAATGCTGGAAGAAAAGTTAGCTGAAATGGAATAGGCAAAACACATGCCGCCCAGACCAGATAATAGACCTGATATTAAGACTGCTGTAAACCTGAGTTTCGCAACATCTACACCTGCTGCATCAACGGAATGAGGATTTTCCCCACACGCTCTTAAGCGCATGCCGAACTTTGTTTTATATAAAAGATACCAAGCAAAAATGGCAATCGCGATGATAATTACTTCAAACGGATACACATTCGTAAAGATTGCACCTATTACTGGTATATCGGCTAAACCAGCAATAGTAAACCGCTCCATGACACCTAACTGGAACTTGTCCGAAGCAGTTCCGAAGACAAGCGCATTGATCTGTGTCGTTAAGAATGTTGTTAAAGCCAACGCCAGTATATTAATGACGACACCACTGATAACTTGGTTTGCCTTAAACTTAATGCATAGTACAGCGTGAATAACTGCGAAAACCATTCCGCCGATCATGGCAAATAGTAACGCTACGTAAAACAAATCTTGAATATCTGTACCAAAGGCATTTGCGATTAATACAGCTGACAGCGCCCCGATGAATGCCCCAAAACCTTGAAATCCTTCAAGTGCTAAGTTGGTAATACCACTCTTTTCACTGTATATACCGCCAATTGCTATAATAAAAAGAGGCAAAGCAAAGGATAGACCATCAATAAGTACTGTATCCATTATGATTTACTCTCCTTTCGTTCCGCTGCTTTTTCATTCATGCGGCTAATTTTATACTTCAGATATACACCACATGCACTAAACAATAGGATCAACCCGATGATCACAGAAGAAATTTCTTGTCTGATTCCTGCCTGTGAACTCATATATGTGCTTCCCTGATCAATGATTGATATGAGTGAGGAAGAAAAAATAACACCAATTGGATGAGAGTTTCCTAATAGGGCTACAGCAATGGAATCAAAGCCGATGTCTGATAATACCTTTGGTTGTATAGAAGCGTAATAACCTAAATAATATGTGACACCTGCAAGTCCAGCCAAACTACCCGATATAACCATTGCCAGGACTGTATTTCTTCCCACATTAATTCCCGCATATTTTGCAGCATTACGATTGGAGCCTACCGCTTTAATATCAAATCCAACAACCGTTTTGTCCATGAGAATCTTTATTAGAATAGCGGTAATGATGGCCAAAACAAAGCCTAACGGAATATCCATTTTCAGATTTCCTATTTCAACATTCGCCAATGTTAATCTTGCTGCTTCAGAAATATATTTAGATTGCCTTGAGACTGGATCAATATAATACATTTGAATAAAAAAGCTGATAACATATTGAGCAATATAATTCAACATAATCGTAGATACGACTTCATTGATGTTAAATTTATATTTGAGCCACCCAACTAATCCTCCCATTAGTCCCCCGGTGACTATACCAATCAGTAAAACAAGCGGCTTTGCGATCACCGCATCCAAGCCACTGTAGCCGACAATAATCGTCGCAAAAAAACCAGAGACGAGCATTTGACCGGCAACCCCAATATTAAATAGACCCGCTCTAAATGCGACAGCAACTGCCAAGCTTGCAAATAAAAGCGGCGTCATCGCATTCAGCAAACTCATGAAATCAGTCAGCATGCTTTTATAGCCAGCATAAAATGGCTTCGGTAAAATTCCTGCCCCTTGAAATAAGTTGTAAAACGCCTGCAAAGGATTTTTACCCATTAAAAGTATGACAATAGCTGCCGCAATAAAACTCATGATTATGGCGACTAGTGGAATGGAGATCGATTGCCACTTCTCATTATTTATCAGCCGAATAAGACTACTACGTAACTTATTACTTTTTCTATCTTTACTCATGCTTTGCCCCCATCATATATTCACCGACTTCATTGGTCGTTAATGACTCTCTGCTAGCAATCTTTTGAAGTTGGCCATTATAGATAACTCCTATCGTATCTGCTACATTCATAATTTCATCTAGCTCCAATGATATAAGGAGAATCGCTTTTCCACGATCACGTTCCTGAATGATCATCTTATGGATATTTTCGATTGCGCCAATATCTACTCCCCGTGTTGGTTGAACAAAAATCATAAGAGGTGATTGCAATTCGATTTCTCGGGCAATAATGGCTTTTTGCTGATTACCACCGCTCATCGAACGAACTTGCGTTTTGACGCCTTGTCCGCTTCTAATATCATATTTATCAATCAACTCACTGCCAGATCGCTCGAATTCCTCTTTATTTAGCATCCACTTACTAGAAAAAGGCTCCTTATAGTACTGCTTTAATGCTAGATTAGTAGCTAAATCGAAATCCAAAAACAGTCCAAAGCTTTGTCTATCTTCAGGTATATACGATATACCAGCTTCTGTTCTGCTTCTTATCGTTTCATTCGTAATATCCTTGCCATTAAGATGTATATTTCCGCTGCTGACCTTTGTTAGTCCAGCTATTGCATCCGCTATTTCAACCTGTCCATTATCTGCAACTCCTGCAATGGCAAAGATTTCACCGCTGCGAATGGTAAAGGAAACATCTTTCACTACTTCAAACCCATCTTCATTCTTAACGGTTAGGTTTTCTACCTTCAATACTTCGTCTTTAAATTGAGCTGGCTCTTTCTCTGCTTCAAAGTTTACCTCTCGCCCTACCATTAATTGGGCCATATGATTAACGGAGGTTGTCTTTACATCCAAAACATCAATTAATCTGCCTTTATTCAATACGGCGCATCGATCGGCGACCTTCTTAATTTCTTCCAGCTTATGTGTAATTAATATGATCGTTTTCCCACCGTCTCGCAGTCCTTTGATTATATCCAGCAAGAATTCAATTTCCTGCGGTGTTAAGACTGCAGTCGGTTCATCAAAAATAAGGATGTCTGCTTCCCGATAAAGCACCTTTAAAATTTCCACACGCTGTTGCATGGAAACATTTAAATCAGCTATTTTTTTCGTAGGATCCACTTCTAATCCAAAGCTCTTGGATAGCTCTTCAATTTTTCGATTGGCATTTCGAATATCCACATATGGAAAGAGACCTGCAAATTTTCTGATTGGCTCGATTCCCAAAATAATATTCTCTGTAATCGTATAATCTGATACCAGTTTAAAATGCTGATGGACCATCCCTATATTGAGCTTCGCCGCATGGTTAGGTGAGCTGATATTCACTTTCTCACCCCGGATATAGATTTCGCCTTCATCCGGTTCATACATGCCACCCAGCATACTCATCAACGTTGATTTACCAGCACCATTTTCTCCAAGTAAAGCAAAGATTTCTCCCTTTTTTATGCCAATGGATACATCATCATTCGCTACTATTCCAGGAAATCGTTTGGTTATATGTTTCATCTCTACAATATAATCAGACATCTTTCTGCTCCTTTATCACATTAAATGGAAAGGAAAAAATTAGAAGTTCACCCTCCCCCTGATCCAGTAAATCAGGAAGGGATAAACTTCTAACGATTATTCCATCATGCTTTTCTAATGAATATTACAACCCTGGGAATTTTTCTGGCGTATAACCATTAAAGTTAGATGCCGGCACGATTTCGCCTTCTTTCACTAACTCGTACGCTTCATTCATTTTCGTAAGGGTATCTTCTGATAATTGGTGACGTCCTTCTTCTTTTATAAATCCAGTAGAATTTGAATCTGCATGAAGAACTACGTTTCCGCTTTTAAAGCTTCCGTCAACAATTGCATTTAATTGCTTTTCAACGTTCATGCCCATAAATTTAGCTGCAGATGTTAATACAATGTTCTCAGAACCATTTACACCATCATCAAATTGGTCAACGTCACAACCAATTACTTTAACATCGCCTTTCGCTTCCTTAACAGCAGTGAACACACCGTTACCCGTTCCACCTGCTGCAACAAAGATTTGGTCTACACCTTTTTTAATCAATGCATTACCAATTACTTTTCCTGTTGCTTCATCTCCAAAAGATCCTGCATAGTTACCGCCAACATCCACTCCGTTGACATCAGTTCCTGCATATCCAGATAACTCAACAACCTCAACATTTTTTTCATACTTTTTATTAACAAACTCTACGCCAGATTCAAAACCAAATTGATAGTTTACATTTGATGGATAAGCAATTCCATTTACGACTGCAACTTTATTTGATTTTGTTTCAAGTGCTGCTGCCATTCCGGCAAAAAAGCCACCTTCTTGTTCGGCAAAAGTCATAGAGTAAATATTATCGAACGTTTTTTGGTCACCTACAGGTGTAGGCTCAGAATCAATTAAAATAAATTTCTTATCAGGATTTTCTAAAGCAACACTGGAAACTCCAGCAAATTGGAAGCCAGGTGTTACAATCACGTCATAATCTGCCACGATATCAGCAACGGCTTGTACTCCCGCAGCAGGATCACCCGTTTCTTCTTTAATAGCTTTTACAGTAGCTGTTGGATGGTTTTCGATGAATTTTAAAATACCATTGTAGTTATTTTCGTTAAAGTTGCCATCGTCAACACCAGTTAGGCTTGTTACAATCGCAATTTTTAACCCATCTTTATTACTTCCGGATTCTTTATCTTCACTTTTCCCGCATGCTGCCATAGCAAAAGTCAGTAGGGCAATACATACTAACATAACCAATTTCTTTGCATTTCGCTTCAAGATATTATCCTCCTATATCATCTTTACTATTAATTTTTTCTTCTGGCTATAGAACATATCCAATTCCAACTGAAAAAATCTATTTACACTATTCATAATGCCCCAGCAGAAATATTTAAGTCATAGCCTTTATATTATATTAAAATAACATTAATCAGTACAAACCAATCATATCAACAAGAGGTAAGTTCGTCAATAAAAAATCCGTACGATTTTTAAAAAATAACGATTAATATTCGCTATTAATACAACAAACACGAATATTACAGAAGAATACATGCATAAGATTGACAAAAAAACGAAATATCCCTAATAAGAGGGGGGCAATGTGATTTGTATTTTATGGATAGGGATGAAGGAGTTTGATTCATACTTCATATGGACTTGAATAGCATTTGACCTTCCTTTGATCAGGGATAGGCCAGGCATAGCCCGAGTATGTCCAGGCCATAAACCCTTTTCCTCCGAATTTCCCCGGACTTGTCACGCATTTCACCGAGGATACTAGATTCAATGTGGACATGTGAATCAATTAGACCTGGAACCAATGTGTATGAAGTCCCATCAATTTCTTTTTGGCCATTTATAAAAAATCATTAGTATAGGCCGGTTGCTTATTATGTATCGATTTATTCAAAATAGGATATGTAGTTCCCCTACAAGAATGGAATGCAAACCCCTAAGATGCCTAACACCCCGCTAACTATATAAAGCTAGCAGGGTGCTGTATTTTAAAGAGCATCTTCCAATTCTTCTTCAGTATAACCAAACATATAATCTTCATCTTTCCCGTGAGAAGCCCATATCTCCGCTGCTTCGTAAACACTTAATGACTCATCTAATTCTTCAATATCGTCTATATCTTCAATATCATTGATACCATCATACTCGCCTAATTCTTTAGATTTATCAGATTCATTATTAAGTACACCGAATGGAACAAATCGTCCACTTCTTGGAAATTTTAAATTAGCCATTGCTTACCCTCCTTTATATTTATAAAGCAGTCTACTCAAGAAATCCCAAGCCAATTGTACTTAACCGTCATAATTTCTGAAATCATCCTTAGATTCATAGATTGTATCCGAAGAAATGCTATTCTTATGACCACACTCTGTACATTTCCAAACATAGTGATGGTCATCAAAACCCGGCTGCTCGCTCAGGCAAGCATTGCAGCGATCGCAAAACCACACGATACCCGGAAATCTCTCCTGCATAATGTCCACCTCCTTGTTCTGAATTTGCCCCAAGTAATTAATATGCTCCTAATGCCATATGGTGTAATAGCATGGCGCATGGAGCACCTATGAATTAAGCAACACAGTATAAATCATACTAATATATTATATAATTATAGTAATATTTCTCTGAATATTTTATCAAATAATTTCAATTCAATTCGTTCTATCCTATAGTTCATTAATATATTTTCATTAGCAAAAATACTTCTCTACAATGGCATACATCTTCCTTTCCCTGAACAACTGGCAGTATTGTGGCGATTTGGCGCAAAACCGGGCAACCTTGTAAAGTCGAAAGACACATTGAAGTCCACCCCTAAAGTTAGAGTTAAAAAAACTAACTTTAGGGGTGTTTTATTTTGACTAAATACAGCGAATCATTTAAATACAAAGTTGTACAGAAGTACCTTCATGGACAAGTATTCCAAAGTATGTCCCATATGGGCAACTGCCTGGACAATTCACCGACGGAAAACTTTTTTGGCGTACTGAAACAAGAGATGTATTATGGAGAACCTTTATGTACCTATGAAGAATTAAAGAATAAGATTAACAAATACATTAACTATTACAATACAAAACGCATCAAGCAAGAATTGGTTGGTATGATTCCGGTTGAATACCGTCTTCATACCAGCCAACCAGTTGCTTCATTATAACTCTAACTTTTTGAGGTCACCTCACGTCTTTAATACGATAAGACCAGCTATTCGAGCTTTAGCAGTATGGTGATGTACCATTGCGTTTAAACACAATGTAGCAGGACAATTTATTTACCAGAACCTTGCATCTATGACTGTACTATTAATGCACACCTTACTATCCTGCCAATACCGGAGAAGACCCGATTATTAAAGAATTTCCCACTAACTTAACTACATATGTAGATACCGCATTCGATGGATTGTTGAACAAATTTACGTGAATGATTCATACGCATTTAGCTACAAACAAGTGGAAACAGACCTCTCAAGCATGATTGAAGACTTTCGAGAGGCCTCTTCGTTTAATTTACACACTTACATCCACAAACGTAAATGTATCAACATCTAACAATCCTTGATTTGTAAGCTTTAACGAAGGAATAACTGGCAAGAACAAAAAGGATAATGTCAGCAATGAATCAAAAAACTCCCCTAGATTCAGATTGTTGCTGAATCTAAGGGAGTTTTTATGAAATCATTTATTAAGCTCTAATAAGCTGTTTTTTTTTCTAATCCCCAAGTCCAATTTATAACTTCCGGAATATCTACTCCATGCTCACGAATGTAGCTATGATGGAAGCTGATTGTTTCATCCATTTGTTTTGCGAAATCTGCTGCTCCCATACCATATACTGCATTAGCTGCATCTTTTGCAACATGGAAACGATCCATTTCAGAATAAACACGCATATCAAATGGTGTTGTAATGTCACCATTTTCACGATAACCATGAATATATAGTTTATGATTATGACGATCAAAGAAAATATCACGAATCATTCCTTCATAACCATGGTAACAGAATATAACAGGCTTATCTTTCGTGAAATACTGATCAAATTCTTCATCCGTTAGACCTCTTGGATCAATATCAGGATGGCGTAATCTTAAAATATCTACAATATTGATAAAACGAATTTTAAGTTCAGGGAATGCTTTATTTAGTATTGTAACAGCAGCTAAGGCTTCTAAATTAGGCTCTGTTCCTGCCGCTGCAATAATAACATCTGGATCTTCACCATCAATTTCAGTGGATGCCCAGTCAATTATTTTTAAGCCGTCCTTCACTAAAATTTCCGCTTCTTCGGCAGAATAGAATTGCGGACGTGGATGCTTTGAGCAAACAACCAGATTAATTAGTTCTTCTGAACTCAAAACCTCTGCCATGACAGCCATCATTGTATTAGTGTCCGCTGGCAAATATTCTCGAATGAATTCCGGTTTCTTTTCCGCTAAATGCGTTAACAATCCTGGATCTTGATGTGTATAACCATTATGATCCTGTTGGAAAACAGTTGAAGTGGCAATCAAGTTTAATGATGGATAGTTCTTACGCCATGATTGTTCCTTAGCCTTACGCAACCATTTAAAATGTTGGGTAATCATTGAATCTACTACACGCAAAAATGCCTCATAGCTTACAAAGAACCCATGTCGCCCAGTTAAAACATACCCTTCCAAGAAACCTTCACATTGATGTTCAGACAACTGTGAATCGATTACACGACCAGCCGGAGCGATCCATTCATCATAATCATTATGTTTGGCTTCTAACCATTGACGATTCGTTACTTCAAAAACTTTGTTTAAGCGATTCGATTTGGATTCATCAGGCCCAAATATCCGGAAATTATCTGGATTTGCCAGAACTAGATCTCTTGCAAAATTGCCGAATTCCACCATATCCTGTGCGACTACTGCTCCAGGTTTCGTCGTATCAATCGCATATTGCTTCCAATCCGTAATCTTCATTGGTTTTGGATCAATGCCGCCATTTGTAATTGGATTAGCAGACATTCTGCGATCGCCTTTTGGTGAAATCTCACGAATTTCCTCAACAATTGCACCTTTTTCATCAAATAACTCTTCTGGACGATAGGATTTCAACCAATCAATCAACGCATCAATGTGCTGCATATGATGAGCGTCTACTGGAATTGGCACTTGATGGGCACGAAATCCGCCTTCAATTGGTTCTCCATCCCACTCTTTAGGGCCTGTCCATCCCTTTGGTGTACGAACGATGAGAACTGGCCAGTTAGGGAGTTGGGCTACCTCAGCCTTTTCTTGGCGAGCTTCGGTTTGTATAGCTTTAATCTGCTCAATAGCTTTATCTAATTGCTCAGCCATTAATGGGTGGACTACTTCCGGGTCTGTTCCAGAAACAAAAATAGGATCCCAGCCTAAACCTTTAAAGTATTGCGCTAACTCTTCATCTGATTTACGCTCTAAGATAGTCGGATTTGAAATTTTCCCGCCATTTAGGTAAAGAATTGGCAAGACAGCTCCATCATTGACTGGATTAATAAATACATTTGAAAACCAGCCTGCTGCTAACGGGCCTGTTTCCGCTTCTCCATCACCAATAACAGTTGCTGCAATTACATCCGGATTATCTAAAATGGCACCTGTCGCATGTGCTAATGAATATCCAAGTTCTCCACCTTCATGAATAGATCCAGGTGTTTCAGGTGCTGCGTGTGATGCTATACCTCCTGGAAAAGAGAAGATTTTACATAACTCTTTTAAACCCGCTTCGTCCTGTGTAATTTCCGGGTATATTTCAGTGTAGCTGCCATCAATATACGAATTCGCTACCATCACTTGACCGCCATGTCCGGGGCCTTCTATGTAAAACATATTTAAATCATATTTATTGATAACACGGTTTAAATGTGCATAAATAAAGTTTTGACCAGAAATTGTCCCCCAATGCCCAATTGGGTGGGTTTTTATATCCTTTTCTTGAATTGATTCTCTAAGCAGTGGGTTATCTTTTAAATACATTTGTGCTACTGAAATATAGTTAGCAGCACGCCACCACGCGTCAACTTTTGCTAAATAATCTTTCGAATCAAAGTTTGTCATTTATAAGATCTCCTTCCAATTCCCATCAAACGTTAAACCAGTTCATCTTACTTGTTATACCTCAGACCTTATTTGCCAAAGTAACTATGACAAATCTCTTTTGTTCCTTCATATACTTTGCGATAACGCGCATAAACTTCTTTATATTTTTCTACATTCTCTGCTTTAGGTATGATTTCTTCTTTATAAGAAACAAAACGCGCTGCACAATCATTTAAATCAGAGAACCAGCCACAGCCAACTGCTGCCAGCATTACAGCTCCTAAACCTGGCCCTTGTTCTGTCGTTAAGTTAACAACGGCTGTATCAAAAATATCCGCCTGCATTTGTAACCAGTCATTATTTTTGGCTCCACCGCCCACTGACACAATACGATCGAATTTCTTATCTGCAATTTCCTCCATGATTATTTTTGAGTCCATCAAAGAGAAAGTAATACCTTCTAATACACTTCTTGCAAAATGTTTTAATTGATGATGTGTATCGATTCCAATAAAGCTTCCGCGAATCTGACTATCACTATACGGTGTTCTTTCACCAACAATATATGGAGCAAAAAGAAGCCCATCACTGCCAATAGCCACAGAATTAATATCAGCTAAAAGTTCCCCAAATGATTGATTTGGTGCAAAATTTTGTTTAAACCAGTTTAAACTATTTCCTGCAGCTAAGGTGACACCCATTGAATAGTTTGCATCATCCATAGCATGATGAAACATATGCAATTTTCCTTGATAATTCTTTTTGGCATCTTCTTCATATGAGAGAAAAACACCACTGGTTCCAATAGAGCACATACCAATACCCTCTTGCAAAATACCAGCTCCAACTGCAGCACATGCATTATCTGCTCCACCCGTAATAATCTTGACGTCACGAGAAAAACCATAATATTCTTGCAGCTCGGGCTTCAAGAAACCAACGACTTTAGTTGAAGGTACGACATCTGGTAAAATTGACTTTGGAATATCAAATCTGCTTAAAATATCATGATCCCATTCCTTTGTATCCTGATTTAACATCAAGGTACCAGCGGCATCTGAAAAGTCCATATGATATTGATTAGTTAACCAGAAACGTAAATAGTCTTTAGGTAACTGTATGCGTTTAACTTTTGACCAAATTTCCGGCTCATGCTTTTGAACCCATAGGATCTTAGGCAAAGTAAACCCTTCTAATGCAATGTTTTTAGTATGGGAAAGAATCAGTTCCCCTGCTTTTTCTTTAATTTCCTTACATTGTTCGGTGGTACGAACATCATTCCATAGAATGGCCGGACGTAGTGGCTTATCTTTCTCATCTAACAATACCAAACTGTGCATTTGCCCAGAAAAGCTAATTCCCTCTAACAACTCTTTCATATCAGGAACCTTTTCTAAAAGCTCAAGCATTACATGATTGGCAGCTTCTATCCAATGCTTTGGATTTTGCTCACTAAATCCTATTTGCGGGGTATCCAATGGATATGTTGCCGTCGCTTCTGCAACCAGATTTCCATCTTTGTTTACTAATAATCCCTTTATTGCACTAGTACCTAAATCTAGCCCTAAGACGTATGCCATTTTTTCACCTCTAAACGATCATTCTAATACATGAGAGATAAACAGTCTGTTTATCTCTCATTCTATTTATCTTCCAAATGACGAACTATGCTTATTATTCTGCATCGTCAGTAGAGCTAGTTTTTACTTTACTTTTTCCTTCTCCATATTCTTTCAAATCATCAGCTTTAACATATTTAACGTCAATTGGAATTGTAGAATCAATTTCTTCACCATCGATTACTTTTACTAGGTTTTCAATTACTTGATAACCAATTTGATAGGCATCCTGATCAACAATAGCAGTAATACGGCCATCTTCAATACCTTTTAACCAAGTATCAGTATAGTCAAATCCATAATGAAGAATTTTTCCAGCTTTTCCTTGTGATTGAATTGCACTCATAACACCTACATCTGGACCTTCAGAACCAAGTGAGAATACAGTTACTAAATCTTTATTCGCAGAAATATAACCTTCTAATTGCTTCTTAGATTCAGATGGTTGGTCATTATCCTGGATAGTAGCTAAGAATTTGAAATTCTTCGCGTCAGCTCCATAAACTTCTTCAAAGCCTTCTTTTATCCCTTTTTCACGGTCAATCATCGTCGGCTGTGCCACGTCTACACAAACAATTGCAATTGAACCGCTTGTAATCCCTTTTTCCTTCATTTCTGTAGCTGCTTGAACCCCTAATTCTTTACCGGCAGATACGTTATCTGTTCCAACATAAGCTGTACGATCTGCCTCATTTTCTAAATCTGCATCAAAAGTGATTACAGGGATATCTTTATCCATTGCTGCTTTGATTGGAGAAACAAATGCTTTCTTTTCAATAGGCGCAACTGCAATACCTGCAACGTCTTTTGCTGTTGCTTCCTTAATAAATCCAATATGTTTTTCTTTCTTACTTGGCTCAGCGGATGGGGAGGTTTTCGTTACTAATGTGTAACCGTATTCTTTCGCTGCATCCTCTGCTCCTTTTTTCATCGGATTCCAATAGGCACCCGTATCTACGATAGGAACAAAATACAAGGACTTATCCTCAGCTCCACTCGCAGTGTTTTCTTCTTTCCCACATCCAGCTAATAACAATGTTGCAATAGTGAGTCCAGTAACTAGTTTTTTCCCTTTTTTCAACATGATAGACTATCTCCTTTACCTTATCTATTTGAGTAGAAATAAACTCCAATTCTTATTTGTTACCCTTTTGCTCAAAACAAGATCAGCGACTTGCTTTGCGTTTGAAGTAATCTATGATGATTGCCAGGATGATTACAAGACCTGTTACCGTATCCTGCAAGAAAGAATTCACTCCCATAAGAGTTAATCCGTTTTTGAATACCTGCAAAGTCATGATCCCAGCTACAGCTCCGCCAATAGTACCAATACCGCCACTAAATGATGTACCGCCCATTATCGCAGCTGCCATGGCGAATAAATCCAAACCATTGGCATCTTTTGAAGCACCGCCATCTAAATTAGACACAATCAATAGACCGGCAATTGCTGCTAGAATACCCTCAATAATGAAGACCTTGACAATATGAAGGTCCGTATTGATACCAGATAGGCGTGCTGCCTCCTGATTAGAACCAACAGCATATGTATTTTTTCCAAGACGTGTCTTTTTCATGATAAAGACAAATAATACGATTATCACAATGAATATCAATGTGTTACTTTTTACAGTTTCAGTACCAATAGGTGTTTTGGCTAATCCACTTAACCACTCTGCTTCTGAACCAATAAATTGTTCGTTCGTGAAAAATCCAAGCATACCTTTAATTACATAGCATGAACCTAAAGTCAAAATAAATGAAGGTAAGTCGAACTTTTTGATTAACAAAGCATTCATCGTTCCTAATATTGCACCTGTCATCAATGCAAGGAGGATCACAACAGGCGCTGGAAGCCCGCTATTAGCAGCATATAAACCTACCATACCAGAGGCCATTGCTACATAACCAATCGATAAATCAACATAACCACAAATCAGAATCATGGCATATGCAACAGTTAAGATTCCTACAGGTGGTATTTGTTGCAAGAAATTCTCAATATTGTATGAACTAAGAAAATCACTATTTGCGATTGAAAAGTATACCAGTAGAACGATTAAAACTATATACACTGAATAATTCATAAATAGGGATTTTAAGTCTATTCTTTTTCCCGCTTTTTCCATGTTTTTGCTCCTATCATTCATAGTAAGTATGATTTGATGAACGACTCCCTAGGATAAGAAATTTATCATTGACTCCCAGTTGCATATTTCATAATCAATTCTTGTGCTTCATCTTTTCTATTCTTATAATCAGAAACAATTAACTCACCGGTTATCTTTCCTTCATGGAAGACATGAATGCGATCGCAAGTACCCAATAATTCAGGAATTTCCGATGAAACAATCAAAATGGTTTTCCCTCGAAGAGCAAGCTGATTAATAATTGCATAGATTTCTGATTTTGCACCTACATCAATTCCTTTTGTCGGTTCATCAAAAATATAAATTTGATTATCCGCATTTAACCATTTAGCCAGTACGACTTTTTGTTGATTTCCCCCTGATAAACTAGAAACTGGATTATCGATGTCACTAACTTTTATATTCACCTCTTCAACGGAATCATTGGTGATTTTGACTAATTGCTTCTGATTGAGAAGGAATTGTTTCAAGCTAGTAATTGTGATATTGTCCTTAATTGATAGTCCCAAGAAAAGCCCTTGGTGCTTCCTATCCTCCGTCAATAATCCAATCCCATTCTTAATTGCATCTACTGGAGATTTTATGGTTACTTTACGGTTATCAATAGTGATTTCTCCCGATTTTAGGCGATCAGCTCCAAAAAGCAATCGCATCGTTTCAGTTCTACCACTACCAACCAACCCCGCAAATCCTACTACTTCTCCACGCTTTGCTTCGAAGCTCACATCATTTACTTTCCCGGCCTTACATGTGAAGTTTTTCACATGTAAGCGCACAGGTCCAATATCGGTAGGTTGTTTGGGATATAAATCCTTTATTTCCCTACCAACAAGCATGGATATAATTTGGTCTTCTGATAAACTCTTTACTTCCTCCGTCGCAATGTAATTTCCATCACGCATGATTGTAATCCGTTCACATAATTCAAAGATCTCTCTCATGCGGTGAGAGATATAGATACTCGAAAAGCCTTTCTCTTTTAGGCGACGGATAATAATAAATAATACTTCTACATCTTTATCAGAAAGAGACGTTGTTGGTTCATCAAAAATAATTACTTTAGCATTCAAGCTCAAAGCTTTTGTAATTTCAATCAACTGCTTATTTGCCGTAGAAAGAGAGCTTACAAGATCTGTAGGTTTCACCTTAGCTCCAACCATATTCAGCCAGTACTGTGTATCTTCATATAATTTTTTAAAATCAATTATCCCAAGAAACTTATTGATATACGGCAAACGTCCGATGAAGACATTTTCTGCAACTGATAAATCCTCTGCTAAGTTTAATTCCTGATGTACAAAAGCAATTCCTAATTCGGATGCAAGATCTGGTGTCATTTTGCTTATCTGTTTTCCTTCAAAAGTAATTTCACCAGCATCCTTATCTAATAGTCCCGCTAGAATATTCATCAAGGTAGACTTGCCAGCACCATTTTCACCCATCAATGCATGAATTTCGCCCTTACGGACTTCAAATTGAGTATTCTTTAATACATGAACCTTGCCAAAACTTTTTTCAATACCAGTCATTGAAAATAAAATCTCATCTTTCATGGTATCTTAATCCTCCTTTCTCAGAAAATAAGTAACTAAGAGCTACAATTTATTTATTTTTCTTGATACTTGAAGTAATCAAATTTAGCTTCTAGCTCATAACCAGAATAGTCTACGTTCACCATTCCTACAAATGCACCTGTAAAGAAACCGCCATAGCTTTGATTCACATAATCATCAGATAGGATCTTGGCATCCAATTGGACAGGAATATCTATCCACGTTAATCCGTCAAATGAATAAGCATATGTATAATAGCTCTTCTTCACAACCGTCTTAAAGTAAACATATTGAACTTCTTCTGGAATGGCAATTGCCCTTTCCTTTAAATAGCTAGTGAGTACACCACGATTATTCTCAGTCACTTCAATTACACGACCATTAAGCTCGTTCCAGGTTACTTGAACCATGGACCAATGCTGACTATTGTAGTAATTAGTCAGTCCAGCCATTTGTTGAAAAGTTGTTGGGTGATAGCTTAATTTTGTTTCTGCTTCAAATTCAAATGCCTGCCATCTTCTAGCCACAAGTGAATTTTCATGCAGATTAGTTAAGCTTCCAGAGCCCATCAATACAAGATGACCATCTTTGATTTTTCCAATTTGTTCTGTAAATGGTACACGTAGAGTGTTAAAGTGAATGTTTAACTCTGGTTGATCAAAATCATCCATCACCAAATAGTTAGAAGGATAACTATTTGGCACCACATTTTTAGGCGGTTCCACTTCAACGCATCCTTGTTTTCCACCAACAATCATTGGCCATAAATCTTTCGACCATTCAACTTTTTGAATCGCAGTTTCTCTTCCTAACGTACACCAGCCACGAGGATCATGGCTAGATTCGTAAGAATGGTGCCATGGACGTCCCGTTAAATGGGCGAAATACCATTCTCCATCCGGTGTATCCACTAAAGACCCATGCCCACATTTTTGCAAAGGATGATCAGGATGATTAAAAGCGGTCAGGAACGTATCTGGTTGACTTTCATATTCACCATAAATCGAAGAAGATCTAGCTACAACTTCTTGGTGTGTATAAGTTGTTCCGCCTTCGGCACAGAAAAGATAGTACTTTCCGAATAATTTATACAGATGTGGACCTTCAACCAGTTTTACATCCGTACCCTTCCATATAATCTTTGCGGTTTCTGGAAGTAAGCGTTCATCCTGCACAGAATACTCCGTGCACTTAATACCATTAAATGGATGATGGTATTCTCGATGATCCCATTCCATTTGCAGCAGATATTTCCGCCCGTCATCATCATGAAAAAGGGAAGCATCAAAGCCTACTCCATTTAATTTGATTGGTTTACTCCAAGGGCCATGGATATTTTCTGAGGTGGTCAGATAGTTTGTACAATCCTTAAACGCACCGTTTACCACTTTCACATCAGTATAAACTAACCAAAATTTCCCGTCAGCGTAAGATAGATCCGGCGCCCATATTCCCCCAGAATCCGCATTTCCTTTCATATCCAGCAATTCAGTAGTTGATAATGGATGCGAAACTAATTGCCAATGAATCAAATCCTTTGATTCATGAATCCTTACACCTGGAAACCACTCAAAAGTAGAAGTCGCAATATAATAGGTATCTTCTACGCGAATAATAGAAGGGTCTGCATTAAAGCCTTTTAAAATAGGATTTGTAATTTTCATGATAAACTCCATTCTTAAGTTCTTTATACGCTATTCCATAAAGACGGTACCCTGTTAAATCAATACTATATAATAGGTTTAAAAGATTAAGTAGCTTATACACTGTGACTGGAGATGTAAATCCTTTTTAGTATAGATAGTCATTTAAGCGAGATTTCACGTATTCAATATGACTGGATTCCAATTTGATGTCATCTAATTTTAATGCGTATTCTGTCAGGCTTTCTAAGTCTTCCTTGCCATTAACAATGGAAGCTCCAATTCCTTCATAGAAAGAGGCATAGCGTTTTTCTTTCAAACTATCAAAGAAGCGATCTTCTTTTAATTTAGCCGCTGCTTTTAGTCCTCTAGCAAATGTGTCCATACCGGCAATATGGGCTAAGAACAAATCTTCCATTTCAAAGCTGGAACGACGCACTTTAGAGTCAAAGTTAATACCACCTGGTGCAATTCCTCCATTTTCTAGTACACCATACATGGCCATCGTAACATCATAAACATTTGTTGGGAATTCGTCTGTGTCCCAACCTAGCAGAACATCACCTTGGTTCGCATCGAGAGATCCTAAGGCATTATTTATGCGTGCAACTTCAATCTCATGTTCAAATGTGTGGCCAGCAAGTGTAGCATGGTTTGCTTCAAGGTTCAGCTTAAATTCACCAGTAAGATCATATTTTTGGATAAACTGTAATGCGGTAGCAGCATCAAAATCATATTGGTGTTTAGATGGCTCTTTTGGTTTAGGTTCAATCAAAAATTGTGGTTTATGATTAATCTTTTCTCCATAAGCTACAGCCATCTTGAATAAACGCGCAATATTATCTTGTTCAAGAGCCATGTCTGTATTCAATAGTGTTTCATAGCCTTCACGGCCGCCCCAGAACACATAATTTTCGCCGTTCAACTTTTTGGAAATATCAAGCCCTTTTTTGACTTGTGCCGCTGCATAAGCAAATACATCTGCATTATTAGTAGAAGCTGCTCCATTTACATATCTTGGATGACTAAACATATTTGCGGTATTCCACAGTAATTTGATTCCAGTTCTATCCATTTGTTCTTTTATCAAATCAGTAATTTCATCTAGATTTCTATAGAACTCTTCTAAAGAATTACCTTCCGGCGCAATATCCACATCATGGAAGCAAAAATATTCAACGCCTAGTTTCTCTAAAATTTCAAAGAAAGCGACCACACGGTTTCTAGCTGTATCCATTGCTGTTTCACCAAACCAAGTTCGTTGATTTGTAGGCAAACCAAATGGATCACTACCATCTTGTGTCATTGTATGCCAGTATGCGACCGCAAATCTCAAATGTTCTTTCATTGTTTTGCCGGCCACAACCTCTTCTGGATTGTAATAACGGAAAGCAAACGGGTTATCTGAGTTTTTTCCCTCATACTTGATTTTTCCTACATTCGGAAAATAAGTCATCTGAAATCCTCCTCCCAAACTAAGCAAGTTAGTTTGTTTATATGTTTTACTAACTTGATTGTAGTCGCTTTCATTTTAGTAGTCAAGTAATTTTCGCACTATAATAAATTTATACTAAATTACTACTTTTCCAACAAATGACTAGTAAATTACTACTTTTCCAACAAATGACTAGTAAATTTATGAAAAATCTATTAGTATATTAGTTAGTATGTTTAATAAATAAATTAACAAAGGAGGTGTTTATGATATGGAAAACTCTCATTATATTATACGTACTCAAAATGAATCCCTTTGTCTGGAGACGATTATTAATAATCTAGGTGTGTCACGAGCTGAACTGGCTACCATAACTGGTTTAACTAAAGCTACTGTCTCTAGCATCGTTAAGAAATTACTGGATGACAATTTAGTCACTGAAACAGGCAGTGGTCAAAGCAGTAATTTAGGCGGACGTAAACCCATCAAGCTACAATACAATGGAAAATCCGGTCTCTCTATCTCTATTGATGTTGGATATAATTACATTCGCGCCTTATTAACTTATCTTGATGGTGAAGAAATTTTCTACATTGAGAAGAAACCAATTACCTTAAATGAAGACACCGTTAGATCTTATTTTTCTGAGATATTCTCTTCTTTTGATAAGATAAAGCCTAAATCGCTCTACGATATTATTGGTGTAGTAATCGCTGTTCATGGACCTGTTTTTAATGGAAATATTATTTTTACTCCACATTACAATTTAGATAAGATTCGATTCCGTGAAATAACTGAAAGCCTAATTGATTACCCTATATTTCTAGAAAACGAAGCTAACTTATCAGCGCTAGGTGAGTATACTTTTACATCTGAATCCTCTAGTTTAATCAGTATTAATATTCATGGAGGTATAGGTGCCGGTATCGTCCGAGACGGAATTATACAAACTGGTTCGCATGGGTTCGCTGGAGAGATTGGCCACCAAATTATCTCTGCTGGCGGTAAGAAGTGCAAATGCGGGAATCTCGGGTGTTTAGAAGCCTATGCCTCAAATAAAGCTTCCTTTGAATATTTTGCACAATTAAAAGATATGGATTATGTCAATGCAATTATTTTAAGAGAATACTATAACAATGGGGATACTGATGCCAAAAAAGTCGTCAAGGAGAATACACGCTATTTAAGTTTCGGTATAAATAATATGATTGCCCATTACGACCCTGAGGTTATCGTTTTAAATAGTTCTCTTTACCGCGAAATTCCTGAAATGATGACAATGTTAAAAAATAATCTATATAGCACTTTTTCTAAATGTATAATTGTTCGAAACAGCAAACTTAATGAACGAGCTACTCTTCTAGGAGGCTTAGCCTTAAATCTCCAAAATTTCCTTGGTATTAAACATATGAAATTCAATACAAAGGCTTAGTGGAATTTTCAGATGGACCTAATGGATTTCTTTGCGTTTGCTCTCGTTCAAATGATTTTCCATAGGTAAAAATGCCCAAGTAGTCAACTATGCAGACTTGTTTGGGCATTTTCAATTAGATTCCCAGAACTTGCATGCATCAAGGCTCAAGCGACTTTACCATGTTCATTAGGCCACACAATGGATAACCAGATAAAAGAGCTGAAAATGCTATGAGGGCATAAATAAAACGTTCGCTTCCGATCCCTGTTAGCCATAAATTCCATGTACCGCAATTTTCATAGTAATTGCCCTCGAATTTACTGACAAATCGTAAAGTTAATCTCATTTCACCCCTCTCTTCACTTCAATTTCAAATATTATATATAGCAAGGCCTTTCTTTTCACGTTTTCGCATGCAAAAAAGCCGGTGAAATTTTACTTATCGTAAACACTTCACCGGCTTGCCTTTTTGCTAAAACACAGTTACTCTCCGCTTTATATGTCCATTCATATCCCTTCGTTTCGAATTTACCAATCGAATAGTTTATAGCCACTTTTTCATAAGTTTGGATGGCACATTATTACAATCACAAACGAATGAAGGCAAAATTAAAAGACCTAAACCCGGTTGAATAACGGACTCAGGTCCTCAAAGCAGCATGACTATTTATTTCTAACTTTCTTGGGTCAGATCAAAAAAGGGCTGACTTCCTTATTTTAATATAAGCTTCGCTACACTTTCCACGTGTGTGGAGTGTAATTGACAACACATGGGATGTTGGTGATGTTTTTAAATAACCTAAAAGAATATATAGAAAGCGTAAGTTGGCTTCTAACAGCCAAATCATTTGCAAGTCCCAAATGTCTCTTATGTTGCTTCACCTTTAAATTGCCAATCTTACTTTCTATTGATCTTATTGATATAGCCGATTCAACAATATACTGAGTAAAATCTTTGAACTTTTCATTAGCTATATTAAAAACAGGTGTTAATCCTACTAAGCTTCGATAAAGGTATTATGTGAGTATATAAAAAAGAGGAAGGTCAAAATTGTAACTCTCCTTTTTTATAAGGTAAAATAAATAAAGAACATACTGATATATTTTTTTGCGAAAGCAAAGGGTTATGGAAAGAAAAAATTATACAGGGACAGGAGGGGTAGAACATGCAACAGAAAAAGAAAAAAATTCATTTTGCTTGGTGGGTATTGTTTGGGTTAGCCATTATGATGGGTGTTGCACGTGGTGGCATAAATAATGCTGCTAGTTTATTTTTAACACCTGTGTCAGAAGATTTAGGCGTTGGTATGGGACAACTTACCCTATACTTGAGTGTCTCTTCCATTGCGATGATGGTATTCTTGCCGTTTGCCGGAAAGATAATGGGTAAATACGATATTCGTATGGTCTTGATTGTATCCATTCTGTTACAAGGTGGTGCATTTGCGTTATTTGGAATGATGAATTCGGTATGGGGCTGGTATTTATTAGCGATTCCGCTGTCTGTCGGTAGTGTTCTTGTGACACAATTGGCAGGTCCCGTTCTTATAAACCAATGGTTTAAAAAACGAAACGGACTAGCCCTTGGTATTATGATGGCAGCGAGCGGTATGTTTGGGGCGATCATTCAACCGAATGTAGGAACGTTAATTGCCTCACAAGGTTGGAGAACTTCTTACATCATTGTTGGGATTGCGGCGATTGTCATTGTAATACCAGTGGTTTTACTGTTCATTCGTATGTCACCACTACAAAAAGGTCTATTACCTTATGGCTTAGACAAGGTAGAAGCTAACGATTCGAAACAAGATGCACAAACGGTAGAAAACAAAGGTGTCACAGCCGCAGTGGCGAAAAAGTCATTGGCCTTTTATGCTCTATTATTCTTTTTATTCTTAATTACCGCGGTTGCAAGTTTTGCTCAATTTATTGCCCCTTACGCACAAAGCATTGGGTATGATGTCCAGTTTGCCGGAAATGTCATGGGTGTGTTCATGTTTGGTGTTTTAGTTGGATCATTGGTGTTCGGTTTCTTGACCGATAAAATGGGTGCAAAGAAAACCACCTTTTTCTCCATGTTCGTCGGATTGATTTCCGTTTTCTTATTGATCTTCATACCAGACAATCCAATGGTATTTTCAGTGGCAATCGGATTATTTGGATTTGTTTCTTCATCAGTTGGAACGCTAGGACCGTTATTGACTACTTCTATCTTCGGCACGAAAGAATATGGCGCCATTTATGGAACGGCAGCATTAGGATTAGCATTAGCAGGTATTACGGCGCTCCCTGCTTATGGGTTTGTATTTGATGCAACGGGCAGCTATCTATACGTGTTATATGCTGTTGCAGGGATGATTCTGTTAAGTGTCTTGTTAATCATCATTGCGTTCAAAGGTAAAGAAAAATTAGAAAAAGCGGGTCAATGGAATTAAGCGATATAGTTAAGGAGTAAGCGAAATCACATCTGTGGTTTCGCTCTTTTTGATACCCTCCTTTTTCACTTCTCTATTAGCAGTTTGCTTTAAACCCAAAGGGAACGTTTTCTTTAGAGCAAGGAAAACGGAAATATTCCCGAATAGAAATCAGCAAAGGGGAGCTAAGAATGAGAGTAGATATAAATACATAGAAAAATATAGCTTGCTTTTATGGGTCTGTATTGGACTTGAAAGGCGAAAGAATTATGAGGATACGACTACCAAATTTTTTTAAATAGTATTACCGATTGAAATCATTAAGAAAATTTTCTACTGCTATATATTGAAAAAGTACAGTACTTAAATCTAATTACAGGGAAAAGAAAAAAGCAGCGCCAAAGGGCAACTGCCTTATTTCAATACTAATTTTGCTACACTTTCCACGTGTGTGGAGTGTATGTGGCAACACAAGGGATGTTGGTGGGTTTATCAACATCTTTACCTGTTTTCGTAAGGATTGTTGCTTTTGTCTAATATTTATTCGAGATATGAAAACAGGCACCTTCAGAAAGAAAGTCGGTATACTTGCTCTTAAACAAACGCCCCTGTTAGTTCAATAAGGAAAAGAGAAGCAACCTTATTCAACAATTGTGCCTTTTAATTGAATAACAATCAGCTTTTAAGCTCATTTTCTAATTTGTCTAAGAAAGTATTTTTTTATTTTCTGCACCGTAACAAAGGCTAGCGCTTTCTATTCCAATAATCAACTTTTACAGAGCTATTAATTTAAATAAAAAAACCTACGTTTAAGTAACGTAAGTTTGATTAACTATTAATTTTGCTGAATTTTATATTTGAAAATAAAAATCGAAAGACTAAAAAGGACAGCTGCATAAACTACCACAACATATAAATGGGGAAACATTGCGCTAAAGTCTTCTGCCACAATTGCTCGAACTAAATCAACAGCATGGACGAATGGCAGGGCATAAGCGACTTTTTCAAAAGCTCCTCCAACTAACGATAAATCTAACCATGCGCCAGATAAAAATGCTGTTAAGTTAGTTAATAAAGCTCCGCATAAGCCTACTGCTGCCTTTTCGTTAAATAAGGAGCCACATAACAGTCCGATTCCTATGAAAATAGTAGATGTAATGAGTAAGGCAATAAATGCAAATACATGGTTGAAAGATAGCTCCAAACCTAAAAAGTAAGCGGTTATAAAACAAGTAATACTTTGAAGCACAGCAAATATCCCTAAAGGAAGCGTATATCCAATAATAAAATCACTTGCTTTCATAGGAGTAGTTAGCAATCTTATTAAATAAGAAGTAGAACGGTCTTTTCCTAACGTTTGTGCTGCAAAGAAAGCAATGAAAGAAAGGCTAAATACTGCGATGCCAGGTGTCAAATGTTCAATATTAAAAAGTGCTTCTGGAACATTGCGATTAATCGCAGTTAAAATCATAAGTAAAATGATTGGAAAGACTATACCAAAAAATAATGAAATCGGGTCACGTACAATTTCTTTCGTACAACGTCCAGCAAATGCCAATGCCCTCATTATAATTCGCCTCCTGTTACGAAATGCACAAATGCATCCTCAAAGTTTTCTTTACTTGCTGTTGTAAGGAGCTCGTCTACTGTACCTAGTGCCTTTATTTCGCCATCCCTCATAATACAAATGCGATCACACAATGCTTCCGCTTCTTCTAAATAGTGCGTCGTAAGTACAATTGTAGTCGTCTCTCTCAGTTTATTAATCATTGCCCATAGTTCCTGGCGGCTAATAATATCTAACCCTAATGTAGGTTCATCTAAAAATAAAATTTTTGGATCTGCAATGAGAGCCATTGCAATACTTAACTTTCGTTGCCAACCACCGGATAATTTTTTACCACGTTGATGTTCGTAAGGCTGTAGTGAAAACTGGCTAATTAAAGCCTCCGTTTTTTCAATGGACTCATCCTTCGAAAAGCCGTGAATGCGTGCCATTAATAATAAATTTTCGCGCACAGATAAATTTGGTGCAATGGACGTTTCCTGAGGTGAGACAGCGAGTAATCCCCGAATACTTGGCAACTCTTTACTAAGCGAATGCCCAAGTACAAGCGCATCTCCTGAAGTCGGTTTGGCAAGGCCACTTAACATATTGATAACTGTCGTTTTACCAGCACCATTTACTCCAAGGAGTCCGAATAGTTCACCTTGGTTAATCGTAAGTGTCATCGGAGAAACGGCAACTTTTTCTTTAAAGCGTTTTGATAAACCTTGAAGTTCAATTGCAGCACTCATTAATTTATTCCTCCTCTTTTTGATGATTTTTCACCATATTTAAAAACTGTTTAATCATTTTTTCAGGTGCTAACGCCAACCCACGATCCTCATCCCCTATAATAACGACTGAATCACCTGGGGTAATTTGAAAAATTTCACGGGCTTTTTTGGGAATTACAATTTGACCACGTTCCCCTACTGTTGCTGTCCCAAAAAAATGCTGGCCTTTGGGTGGAATATCTATACCCATTTCTTCTGGGTTATGGTTTACTAACGCATCTAAGGTTACTCCGAAGAAATTGGCAATATTCATACTATGGTGTAAATCTGGTGTCGATTCGCCTTTTTCCCATTTTGCAATTACTTGACGTGAAACATTTAATTCTTGGGCTAATTGCTCCTGAGTTAGATTATGACGTTTTCTCATCGAGCATAAATTCATATTAATCATACTTTTCATCCTCTCATATGTAATTATAAATACTATTTTAGTAGTAAATCTACCAACGGAGTATAACATTAATGTTATTATTCGTAGCAAAATGTAAAATGAAAATAGATGTGAATGATAAACCCCACATTCTAACAAACCGTAAAATTTTTAAGACTTTAGCTCTGTTAAAATTGAATGTTAAGAAAAAGAGGGATAGCCTCCTTTACGGCTATCTACAATTATTTAATAAGAAAATTAAATCTACTACTAATTACCACTTAAAATCTTCTCTCATTTTTCAACGTTGAAATTTAACATATCCTAATTAAAATATCTACCTGAGATGCTGACTAAACAGCATCTCAGGTAGATATTTTATAATTCCGTACTTACTTACGATACGGTCTTACCTGATGTAATGCTATACAAGTAAATATTTACTTGACAATATGGACCGATTGTTGAACATAAGTTTAATATCGATCTTCAACTAACCTGCCCCGTTTCTACAATAAGGAATTCAACAAAAAAGAGCATTAATCCTCCTTGGATCAACGCCCCTATTAGTTTAAGTACAAACATTCACAATGTTTATTATGTGAATTGGCATAATTCCATCATTTTTCTGTATAAAAAGGAAAGGCAGCTAAAATATAACTGCCTTTAAATGAAAAGAGAGGTTATCCATAATCTTCAAAGAAAAATCCCTCTATTGAGGAGATTGTCCAAGACCATTCAGTATAAAAAATATGGCTTCCTCAATTTCATTTTCGCTAACCGAATGTTTATTTAACAATGCAAAATTAGAAATAAATAATCCACCTATTACAGTGCCTAGCATTTTTAAAATTATTTCATTCGGTATATCTCTAATTTCGCCCCGTTGTTTAAACGCTTCAATCACTTTTATTAAGTGATTGGATCCAACTTCTAAAACAAAGGGAAGGAATTCGTTTCTAAGTTCCTCTTTATAAAATATTTCCTTAATGAACACCTGAAATATTTCTCTATTTTCCGCAAGAAAAGCACTACGATTTGTTAAAAGAACTCTTAAGAATTCCTCAAAAGAACGCTTATCATTCATTAATTCCCCAATGAGTTCATCTGCCATCGTAGGAAAAAAATCTTTTAGAAAAGGAACCATTATAGATAACAATAAATTTTCCTTTGTTCCATAATGTTTGAAAATTGTTCCTTCTGCTACGCCTGCTTTTTTAGCTATTTCAGATGTTGATGTATTTGAATATCCTTTTTCCGCAAAAGAGGTGATAGCAACCTCAATAATTTTCTTTTGCTTAACCGTTTGTTTATTGGATTTTTCAAGTATTTTAGCCATTTCATCCAGTAGATTATTATTAACCATTTAAATCACCATCTTTGCGTAAAGCTGTATCGCTTCCGTATTATAGCTTACGATACTTTTTCAAAGCAAACAAATTTAAAACGATAAATACTGCTGCAAAAGCCAATAGAATATATAGATTACTACTAATTTCAGATAAACTTAAGCCCTCGTACATTACTCCTTTTAATGCATCTGCTGCATAATACAACGGCATAAAGTTTGCGAATACTTGTAGCCAATCCGCCATTCCCTCAATGGAGAAAATACCTGAGAAGAATATTTGTGGCACAATAATAATTGGTATGAACTGAATCATCTGAAACTCGGAACTTGCGAAAGAAGATAATAATATTCCAAGTGACAAGGCTACAAGGGCGATGATGACATTGATTAACATAACAGTCCAAATGGAACCAACTAAAACCATATCTAATACATTTATCGCAAACAAAACGATTATAACTGTCTGTATCAATGCCAGTAAACCATAGCCAACAAGGTATCCTGCGACAATCTCTCCTCTTTTAATAGGGGTTGCTAATAGTCGTTCCAACGTGCCAGTTGTTCTTTCGTTTAATAAGCCTATGCCAGAGATTAAGAAGACGAAGAAGAAGACAAAGAACCCGACTAAAATAGGACTAAAGGTATCAAAAAGCTCTGTTTCACTGCTGCCATAAACATAATTTGTGTTCAAGGAATCTTGTGAGAGCAATTCACTCTGTATTGCGTTAGTCCCCATCAATTTTAATTGCTTTGCTTGAGTATCAATTTGCTTTACTTTCATTTCTAAGCTTTTTGCTATTGTCGGATCATCATTCAGTAAAGTTAAGGTTGTTTGATCGCCTTCCACTTGTAAAAAACCATCTAAATCTTTATCAAGTATCATATCCTTAACATTAGAAACTTTGTTATATTCTTTTACTACAATATCTGCGTCTTCTAATTTTTCGATGATTTGCTGATTCCCATTAGCAACTCCTAAAACAGGATCAACGGTATTTCCATTAAAGACTAGGTTCATTAGTGTTAATACTAATAATGGAGCAACAAAGAGAAGAGCCAATGTACGCTTATCTCTAAGTATTTGCAATAAAATCCTCTTAATAAGTGCTACTGTTCTCATTGTACTTTCCTCCCAGCATCCAAAAATACCTCATCTAAACTATTGACATTATATTGTTCTTTCAATTGGCGAGGTGTGCCAGATGCTATGAATGAACCATCTCTAACCATTGCGATATAATCACATTTTTCGGCTTCATCCATTACGTGAGTCGTTACAATAATCGTTTTGCCTTCCTCGTTTTTCAATCTTAACAGCTCATTCCAAATACTTAATCTTAATTCAGGATCTATTCCCACAGTAGGTTCGTCTAATATCAAAACTTGGGGATCCTGAATTAAAGCGATTGCAAGAGATAATCGACGTTTCATACCACCTGAGTACGCTGACACTCTTTTATTAAGATCTGCGGTCAAGTTAACTAATTGTGCTGCATAGGCAATCCGTTTCTGTTTTTCAGTTTTGTTTAATTTAAAGAGCGATGCGAAAAACATAAGATTTTCTTTACCAGTAAGTGCTTCATATAAGGCATCTGATTGTGCCATATAGCCAATTTTTTGCAAGATGTTTAAATTAGGCATTTTTTCACCTAATAAATGGACGTAACCTTCATCAGGAAAATCCATTCCAACAATCAACTTTATCAAGGTTGTTTTTCCTGCTCCTGAAGGCCCTATAAAACCATAGATACTACCTTGTTTAATATCTAAGTTGATATCTTTTAATACCACTTTTTTGCCGAAACTTTTCGTTACTGCTTGTATTTGAATAGTATTAGTTTCATTCATTATGTAATCCTCCTTTCAAAAGTGAGCGTTTACTCACTTAGGTTGATTATAATTCCAAGTTAACTGGTTTTCAATAAAAAAAAGTGAGTAATTACTCACTTTTTTTTAAAGGGTTTATATATTATATTTCTTATGCAACTAACCTGCCCCGTTAGTAGAAGAAGGAAGAGCATTCCATAAGCAGTAATATCTACGAATAGAGTCAAATTTATAGGATACCAACTTAGATCAAACACGTCTAAAAATTAGTTTTCTCATCTCTTATTTATAAAATGGAGCTTTAACTCTATTGGTGGACGAGCTGCTTTAATTCTGTTGAAGAGAACTGGGAGCATATAAAATGCAAACATAGCTAAAATTGTGTAAACAAAGAATTGAAAATAACTCACAAATCCACCTAGGTCACTTAATTTAGTTTTATCAGCAACAAAATATGTATATAAAACGAAAGTAAGAACTGTGAAACTAGAAAGATTATTGGCTAAATACAACATAGAAGTCTTTCCTCTAGCTTTTATAAAACGAGGGAATTTAAATATATCTTTTCGCTGTTTTAAAGGGAGATGCCAACGACCTCCTTTAGGTTGTTCTCTTCCTTTTACCATTAAAGTAAATCCTTCATCTGGTCGCAATAAATCGAAATGTATCTTAATATTTTTGGAGTTTTTAACTACGTCTAAATTGAAATATCGGCTTGTTTGGTCTGAAATTTTAACATATTCAACACAAACTTTATCTTCAAAATAAACTTCAAAACCATCATACTCATTCAACAAATCTTCGTGAAAAATAGTTGTTTTTCCGGAATTCCAAACATAATAATAGTAAATTTGCTCTTTAGCAAAAGTTGTGTCTGGAAAGACTGTGATTTCATATTGTTTTTGTCCATCTTTGTGGAAGTAATAACTGTACAGAAAACCCAGAAAAAATAATACTAAAGAACTTATCATATATTTCCCCCTATAAACTATAAAAATTGTTCACCCGGAAGTTTAGATGAACAAAGTGAGATGAATAAAAATGATATTTTCACAATTATACATAAATGTACTCCAGTAATTTAATATTTCCAATTCATTAAACATATAAATTCGACGGGTAAAATAGATAATCCTTCTTCCGCTAACCTGCCCTTTAGCTCTATAAGAGGTTCAACATAAAAAGGCATTAATCCTTCTTGGATCAATGCCCTTGATCGTATCAGAAAAACTTTTTATATAACTCCCTTCGCAATGCCCCACTTAAATAAGCGTAAATTTTAGTCGTTTCGCTCTTTTCGTGTCCCATCAAATTTTGAATGACTTCTAAAGGTGCCCCATTATTCAATAAAGTAGTGGCATAACTATGTCTCAACTGATGGGGGTGAATACTTTTATTGATGCCAGATCTTTTCGATATCTGTTTTATGATATATCTCATTTGAGCTATGCTCATACGATGAGGAGCACGTACGGTTACAAATAAAGCTTCTTGATCATCTGTTCTCTCATCCAGGTACCTCTTCAACCAGATATCACACCTAGTATTAAAGTAAACTTCTCTTTCTTTATTTCCCTTACCTAAGACAATTACGGACTGGTTAGAAAAATTAATAGATTGTCGATTCAAATTAACGGCTTCCCCAATTCGACAACCGGTTGAATACATAAACTCGAACAATGCATTTTCTAATGTTGTATCACAAGCTTCTCTTAAATGCTCAATTTCTACTTCAGTTAAAAACTTTGGTATGCGGACATCTAGTTTCGGTTCCTTAATTTTCGCGGCTGGATTACCATTCAGGACATTTACATCTTGAGCCCATCTAAACAACGACTTTATAAAACGTATCCTATGACTCAGGCTAGCAGCCTTTAATTGATCAGCAACATTCCCAAGATAAAGCTTTAATGAATCGGTGGTTATTTCATCAAGGGATCGATCACCGAGATTCCGGATTAACAAGTTTAATTGGACATTATAGGCTTTTAAAGTCTGAAATGAATATCCTTGGATCTGTTTATCAGCTTTATATAAATCCCTCGCTTCAGATAGTATCATCCTATTACTCTCCTAATCTATTTTTATCAGTATAGACAAATAGAAAGGAAGTAATACTCCAATTTTATTAAATGATTTCTTATGAAACTTTTTTATAAAAGATAAGATTTATAAGGTTTTATTTAAAAACCACGAGGGCAATTCTATTACTTAACTCCACAGGTACTACAAATTTTTGTAGAAAAATTACTTGTAAATCTAGTGAGGAAATTAGGATTAAGTATCACTTCGTAATTCCTTTGTAAGAAACGAAAAAAGGCAGTGCCCCCTATTTAGAGGGCTTACTGCCTTATTTTAAAATAATTTGCGAGACACACTCTACGTGTGTGGAATGTATGTGGCAACACAATGGGATGTTGGTGGGTTTATGTTCAACAGCTTCTCTCTGCAGACATTAATAGTTAAAAATTAAATTACAGAGATCTGCACTTATAGTTGAGTAAGGAAAGGTACAATAACAATCGTTACAGAAGAATTTAAATATAATTAACGAAATATATTAAATATAAAAATATTTTTGTCTATTTATTCACATAAGCTTGAAATTATATTATTCTAATATAGTAAAGGTGATTAGGTTTTTTCTTTTGTTGTTCTCAATACTTCCTACTATCACTTTAATAAAGTTACTAGCTCTTCTTTTGTTCAAACATATCCATTTAATCAGAATGGCCATTAGCAGGAACCTTACAAGTAATATATAGAAATCCCTACAGTTTGAATCTACTACTTAAGTAGATAGGAAATATTTCCTTTTTTTATTCTAGCTTTCATTTCTTTTTTTCATTGTTATTTATTTTCTTCCCTTTAAGAATAAATATTTCACAACAAAATAACACCGCTCACTATAATTTAAAAACATCTATGAAAGGAAGAACATCGTGCCTAAAGTTAAATTATTTATTATTGGAGCAGCTTCTACAGCAATTCTTGTAGGATTATTTTTAGTGTTTTTCGGAGACTCTGAAGCAAAAGAAACGATTATAGCCCCACTAGGGAAAGACATCTATAAAATTACTGAATTAGAGGTTGGAGCTATACAAGATATCGTTAAAGAGACTTACATAGCAGGTAACCCAGTGACAACTACTATTAAACCTGTTGATAAACAAGGGAACTTTTTCTATAACGAGGTTATGGGAATGCAAAAGGTAGTTGAATTGAAATATAAGGCCATAGTTAGATGGGGGTATAAAGGTGAGTTTGATGAAAAAACAGTAGAATACAATGAGAAAGAGAAGATACTAACAATTAAAGAGCCTCAACTAACTGCATTTTACGCAAAAGAATTAGTTGAATCTGATGAAAATTTAGGCTGGGTACAATCCATACTCTCTCCGACTTCCTATGATGAAGCAAAAATATATGATGAACAAGCTAACACAGTTATCGAGCAGACAATTAGAGATAATATTCAAACAGGTAGAGAAAAAGTGCAAGGTCATTTAAAAGACGAAATAAACAAATTAATTGAAAATGAAACAATCAAAGTTCCTATCAGAGATATCAAGTTCGAAGAATCGGAAGAAGAGCTAGATTTAGTTAACAAAGAACTAGAAGATCTTTAAATCATTAACAAGAATCTGGATAAAAAACTGAATGAAAATAAGGATAATAAGGCAGTGCCCTGTGTGGCACTGCCTTATTTCAATACTAATTTTGCTACACACTCCACGTGCATCGTTTGCGGGAACATATCCACAGGCTGCACTTCCACCGTTTGATATCCATGCTCCTCCAAATACATTAAGTCACGTGCCAATGTTGCTGGGTTGCAGGAAACATAGACGACTTTTTTCGGCTTCATTTCTGCGATGGTGTTTAAGAGATTTTCGTCACAGCCTTTACGTGGTGGATCGACAACTAATACGTCTGCTGTGATTCCTTCTTCATACCAGGCCGGGATGACGGTTTCAGCACTGCCTACCGAAAAGTCGACATTGGTGATGCCGTTTAGTTCTGCGTTCTTTTTGGCGTCTTCGATTGCTTCTGGGACGATTTCGACTCCATATACCTTTTTGGCTTTTTGTGCTAAAAATAAGGAAATTGTACCGATTCCGCAATAAGCATCAATAACCGTTTCGTTACCTGATAGATTCGCATACTCCAGCGTCTTATCATAGAGAACCTTCGTCTGAGTAGGATTCACTTGATAGAAGGAACGCGGAGAGATGGCAAATTTAACATCACCGATATAATCATAGATCACTTCTGCTCCCCATAATACTGTTGTTTTCGACCCAAGAATAACATTTGTCTTCAAGGAATTCACATTCTGAATAATGGATTTAACCCCAGGAACTGCATCAATAATCTCTTTGATGATTTCTCTCGCATGCGGGAGCTCAGGTGTTCTTGTTACAAGGACAACCATAATTTCACCAGTCACTTGTCCATGACGTACCATAATATGACGAAGCAATCCTTTATGATTCCGTTCATCATAGGCACGGACACGGTACTTTTCGCAAATATTCTTCACTGTGCGGATCGTATCGTCGTTTTCTGAAACCTGAATCAGACATTCATCCATATTAATAATTTCATGTGAACGTTTAGCATAAAAGCCGGCAACTAAGCCGCCTTCCATTTCTCCAACAGGTACTTGGGCTTTATTACGATAGTTCCATGGCTGTTCCATACCAAGTACTGGATGGACCGGTACATCAGGCAGTTTTCCGATTCTCGCCATAATTTCCCGAACCATTTTTTCCTTTGCTTTCAGCTGGCCTTCATAGGATAAATGCTGAAGCTGGCAGCCTCCGCACTGACGATAAATTGGACAGGGAGGCTCTACTCGATCAGGACTTTCTTCCAATAGCTCCATCAAGCGGCCAAAGGCATAGCCTTTATTAATTTTGGTCACTTTAATGCGGGCTTTTTCTCCCGGTAAACCAAACGGAACAAAAATAGGATACCCTTCCACTTTTGCAACTCCGGAGCCTTCATGAGTCAGATCTTCAAATACAACATCTATATAATCATTTTTTTGAATTGGCGCTTTTTTCTTTTCAGTCATTCTTTGCTAACCTCGATTTTTTATTGAGTACTCATGATTGTATCATAAAACAGGACAGACAGATAATCCATGGATTTTACCATAAAGTGAAACTTTGCTCAAACGGGTTTTCATTCATCTCCCATTGAGGAGTAATTGACTACTCAGGTTCTGCTGGCGCTTATCTTCCAATTTAACTTCTGCTTACGTTTAATATAGAGGTGTCTATGCTAGTTTGAACGGGATAAAAAAACCAACCTCTTAAAGAAGTTGGTCTAAATCTGGCTTCTCAAATACGGCATCGTCTGAAACAAGTATATGCCGATCTGTTATTTTCTGCTTTTCGTGTACGCTTTCCGGCACGAATACATCCAAATGACGATAGAGGTTAACAAATTCAGCAGGTGCCAAACCGCCAAACTCTCCATCTAAATTTAACTGCAGCTTTTCGGATGAATGTACTTTAATGCGGTTCGCCTTCACATATATCACAGACGGATCATGAATATGCTCTCCTCGTAAAGCCAACGCTGCGATCCGTACAAAATCTGGCAGGTTAATTTTCTTTAGAATTAAAAGCGTAAACATACCATCATTGAGGGAAGCATCTGGTGCTAAGCGTTCAAAACCAGCAACTGAGTTCGTGTTAGCAACAAGGAAAAGCATTGCATCACCTTCAAACAGTTTACCGTCATATTCTATTGACACCGGAGTCGCCTTAAGAGACGGAAGCAACATTTCCAACCCTTTCATATAATAGGCCAGCTGTCCCAGTCTGGTTTTCAGCTTGCTTGGCACTTCATATGAAAGCTCGGTTAAGCGGCCACCAGCTGCTATATTGATGAAATAACGATTATCCATTTTTCCAATATCAATTGGAATCGTAAGCCCTTCTGCAATAGTTTCAGCAGCTTCAAGTATCGATTTCGTTGATATACGTAAAGCGCGAGCAAAATCATTTGTGGTACCTACTGGGATAATTCCCAATTTAGGTCGGTATTCCTGTTCGGCCAATCCATTTACCACTTCATATATCGTTCCATCTCCACCCGCTGCAATAACCACGTCATAGCGCCTTTCCACAGCAATTTGTGCCGCTCTTGTCGCGTCGCCCGCTCCAGTAGTTGCATGACAGGAAGCTTCATATCCAGCCTTCTCTAAAATTTCCAAAACCTCAGGTAACTGTCTTTTAAATGCTTCTTTCCCGGAGGTAGGATTGTATATTATCCTTGCCTTTTTCATAATCAATCATCATCCTATATTACAAATTCGGAGTTAATATATCTGTCAAAAAAAATACCTCTACTATTATACATCCGTGATAAAACAATTGCTAATTTTACTTATCTTCGGGCAGATTTGATGATACACTGATCAAAATGGCATCCCCATTACTGCCGACTTTTATATTTGCATATTTAGCATTCTGTTCTACTTCTATCCCCGTGCCTTCTTCAATGAAAAAATTCTCAATGCCATAGGTAATCGTATTTCCATTTGCTTTTCCTGTAACAATCACTTGATGGTCATCTGTTCTTTCTTTTTTAGCTTCTTCTATAGTATCATATATCCCTTTCATTTGATAAATCCCTTTTGAATTCTTTTCCACAAGCACATATACACGATCATAACGTTCATCGGAATCTATCTGGCTAATATTATAGGATAATTGAACATAATCCCCTTGTATAATAGAACGCGGGTCAACCGGCTCTACTTTTAAGATAATATCTGTCCCATTCCGTAAGATCGTTTCCTTCTGAAAAATAATCACGATCAGGATGATTAGCTGAACGAATACAATTGGTACCCATTTACGCACACTCCTTAGGACAAATTCGAATCGCCCCGTGCTATTGTTTCTTTCTGTTTTCTTATCCAGATAAATTGCTATAAAGAAGAATATTGCTCCTACAATCGCAAAGGTAATCGACTTATGGAGCAGTGTCCAAAATAAATCATAGTATTTATAAGCGAGGTATCCGATCAGATAAAGAATAGCGGCATACTCTAACCAGTGATTTCTTTTATGTACAACACGGTATGTAAAATAAACCAGGAAGAAAAGATAACTGAAATTGTAAAGGTAGTAAAGCACACTGTTTTCCGAGAAAAATGTAAGAATGAGCCAAAGTGTCAGAATCGCAACCAGGTTCCATCCTTTTGTATATGGATTTTTTAGCCAAAAGTAAAGTCCAAAGGCTAATGCAATCAGTAGTATGACGACCAATTCACCTGATATTCCTGAGAATAATTCATAGAGCAGAAGTACCACTGCATAAATCGTCCCACCTAAACCCAATGGGTATATGATTCTCTCTCTTTCACGCCAGGTTGTATAGCCAATCAGGAGTAAATAGATGATTAGAACAACGCTTGAGTGATACCACAGAATCGAAGATGAAATAAGCCAGCCCGTCAACATCACTGTGTATCGAAGAATGGAATGCTCCCTGCCAATATGACTGCCAATTGGAACGAGAATGACCATACTCACCATTAACCATGCGATATCCTCACCTAATCCAATCAAATAAAGCATACCGATTAAAGAGGAGGATAAAAGTAAAACTGCCAGGAAAACAAAGACTAGCTTAATAAGTGTTGGGAGAAAGTTATTTTCATCATTTGTTTTGGAAGCAGTGAATTTAGCCAGCCATTTAGAGCCCAAAATAATGAGGGTGATTGCAATAAGTAACCCAACAAAATATGCTAAGAATCCATTTATCCATGATGAAACCATGATAAACTGCGCTATGAGATTAATTGAAATTCCTAAAGAAACAATGACAATAACTACTTTATTCTGTCTGTTATTCATATAGTCATAGAAAATCCAGCCCGAAATGAGGGCAACTGCCAGATAGACAAAGATCCCGATATAAGAAAAAGCATGCTCCTCATTAAATAAATAGATAGATGTCCACCGGATAGTCAGTTCAATAGATAATAACTGAATCCAGGCGCTGGATAAATAAGAAATAAGCCTTGGTCCTCTTTTTGAGAAGCCATACAGACAAGCAATGTTTAACATAATGACTCCCAGAAGAATTAATGTGTGCTCTGTATCACTTCTATCAATCCAGCTATTTAAAGGAAAGAAATACGTGTATACCGTTATATTCAAAAGTATGTAGGATTGAACAAAAAATATCGGATATTGGGTAAACACAGCTAACAGGACAGAGGGAATCAGCCACACTAAAAATAATGTATAGCTATCAGCGTGTGAATTATATACCTGCCCCAAAAGTGCTACCACTACTCCAAATGCGATTGATCCTCCCCAGAATATCCAGGCTCCTACGTCCTGCTGATGCTGCTTCCATTTTGAAAAGCCATAGCTTACTCCGTAAAATAAAAGCATTAAAATTACGATTAATGCTATTTTCACATAGCGGTCCATTCCTCCCCAGTTGGCCGCAAAAAAATAAATGATCGCGCTCAACCCAAAGAGCAGCCCAATCAGGTAACTTGTTTTCGTCATCTTTTCATACTTCAATCCTTTCACCCCTTTTCTCTATCATGTATATTCTTTCTACTCATCAAAAAAACCTCCACCTTACCAAAGTTGTTAACACCTAAATAACTGACTAATCTGAAAATATGTATATATCTACCATATCAAACTTTCCGACAGAGAGGAACCTAAAAAAAGCCGACAAAGACTGTTGGCTTTCCAGTGATACTTAAAAAGCCTCCCATACATATAGGGAGGCTGTCAGTTACCATTTATCTTTTTTGAAGCTCTTCCATGATCAATTTATTGACCATTTGCGGATTGGCTTGCCCTTTTGTTGCTTTCATCATTTGTCCAACAAGGAATCCAACCGCTTTTTGCTTACCATTTTTAAAGTCCTCAATGGATTGAGGATTCTTATCCAATATTTCTGTGACGATTGTACGTAAGGCTCCCTCATCAGAAATCTGTACAAGACCTTTTTCCTTTACAATCGTTTCAGGATTTCCACCATGCTCCACTAATTCTTTAAATACAGTTTTAGCAATTTTCGAAGAGATTGTACCATCCGTAATCAATTTGATTAAGCCAGCTAATCCTTCTGGAGTAAGAGCCGTGTCATGCAGTTCTTTTTGAGACGTTTTTAAGTAAGCTGAAAGCTCACCCATAATCCAGTTGGAAGCCTGCTTAGGTTCAGCACCGGCAGCCGTTGTTGCTTCAAAGAAATCGGCTGTTTCCCTTGTAACAGTTAGCACACTCGCATCATATGCCGGCAGTCCGAAATCTTCTGTATAACGCTTGATCCTTGCATCCGGCAATTCAGGAATTTCCGCACGCACACGGCTTTTCCATTCATCATCGATATATAATTCAACTAAATCTGGTTCAGGGAAATAACGATAATCATCAGAGCCCTCTTTAACACGCATCAAAAGGGTAGCACCTGTCGCTTCATCAAACCTGCGAGTTTCCTGCTGGATTTCTCCGCCTTCATTCAGTACTTCCGCTTGTCTTTGTTGTTCAAACTCAAGTCCTTTACGAACAAAGTTGAAGGAGTTTAAGTTCTTCAATTCCGTCTTCGTACCAAACTCTTCCTGACCATATGGGCGTAAGGAAATATTCGCATCACAGCGTAAGCTTCCTTCTTCCATCTTACAATCAGACACACCTGTGTATTGAATTATCGTTTTTAGTTTATCAAGGTAAGCATACGCCTCCTCAGGTGTACGAATATCCGGCTCAGAAACAATCTCGATAAGCGGTGTTCCCTGTCTGTTATAATCACACAAAGAATAGCCATCAGCAGTGTGTGTCAATTTCCCGGCATCTTCTTCTAAATGAAGACGAGTAATTCCGATTTTTTTCTTCTCACCATTTACCTCAATTTCAATCCAACCATTTTCACCAATCGGTTTATCAAACTGTGAAATTTGATAAGCTTTCGGATTATCCGGATAGAAATAGTTTTTACGATCAAATTTTGTATCAGTCGCCACTTCACAGTTCAGTGCCATTGCTGCTTTCATAGCATATTCAACTGCTTTTTTATTCAACACCGGTAAAACACCTGGATATCCTAAGTCGATAACGGATGTATTCGTATTAGGCTCCGCTCCAAATTGGTTCGGAGAGGAGGAGAATATTTTTGATTCGGTTTTTAATTCAACATGGACCTCAAGCCCAATGACTGTTTCGTATTTCAAATTACTCCACCTCCTGTAGAGACGGTTTTTGTTTATGAAAATCTGTTGCCTGTTCATAGGCATGGGCAACTTTATAAACCGTACTTTCGTCAAAATGCTTCCCAATAATTTGTAAACCAAGCGGTAAGCCTTTACTAAATCCATTAGGAACGGAAATTCCCGGCACTCCAGCAAGATTGACAGGGATAGTTAAAATATCATTCATATACATCGTCATCGGATCATTTGTGTTTTCACCCAATTTAAATGCAGGTGTCGGTGTAGTTGGTCCTACAATGACATCATACTGATCAAATACGTTTTCAAAATCCCGTTTAATTAATGTACGTACTTTTTGTGCTTTCTTGTAGTATGCATCATAGTAACCGGAGCTTAATGCAAAGGTACCAAGCATAATCCGTCTTTTTACTTCATCCCCAAAGCCCTCGGCTCTCGATTGTTTATACATTTCAAGCAAGTTCTGTGGGTTTTCCGTTCTATGTCCATAACGAACACCGTCAAAACGAGAAAGGTTTGCAGATGCTTCAGAAGAAGACAATAAATAATACGTTGATAGAGCATATTTAGAATGCGGCAGAGATACCTCTTCATATGTTGCTCCCAATTTCTCCAGAACTGCCAATGAATCGAGGACTGACTGACGTACTTCCTCAGTCACGCCTTCGCCAAGATATTCTTTCGGAACAGCAATCCTAAGCCCCTTTACATCACCAGTTAATGCCCTTGTAAAATCTGGCACCTCAATATGCGCTGAAGTTCCGTCCATTGGATCCAGTCCGGCTATGGCATTTAATAAATAAGCATTATCCTCTACATTACGTGTAATCGGCCCAATTTGGTCCAATGAAGAAGCAAATGCTACTAAACCATAACGGGATACACGTCCGTATGTCGGCTTCATCCCTACAACCCCACAGAAGGAAGCCGGTTGACGGATAGAACCGCCTGTATCTGACCCCAGGCTAAATGGGACTTCACCAGCCGCAACCGCAGCCGCTGATCCACCTGAAGAACCTCCAGGCACACGTTCTAAATCCCATGGATTAGCTGTTTTTTTGTAACCTGAATTTTCTGTGGAAGAACCCATCGCGAATTCATCCATGTTCAACTTACCAATTGTGATGGTTTGCTCTTGTTTTAACTTTTCCACAACTGTTGCGTCATAAATCGGGTTAAAATTGTCCAATATTTTGCTGGCACAGGTCGTGCGAAGATTCTTAGTTACAATATTATCTTTAATTCCAATTGGCATTCCAAATAAAGGACCGCCGATTTCTCCGGAAACTAGCTGTTCATCCAGTTTTTCAGCTTCTTTGTATGCATTTTCCTCATTTAATGTTAGAAATGCATTTACATTGTCTTCAACTTTTTTTATTTTAGAAAAGGATTCTGAAACTAGATCTGTTACTGATAATTCCTTTTTACGAAGCGACTCATGCAAGTCCGCTATTTTACGATCAAATAAAGACATGATTTTCCCTCCCTGACTACTCCATTATTCCCGGTACACGTATTTGTCCATCTTGATGGTCAGGAGCATTTTTCAGTACTTCTTCCCTAGGCAATCCTTTAGATGCCTTGTCTTCTCTCAAGACATTCTTCATATGTAAAACATGTGTAGTAGGTTCGATATTTTCAGTATCTAACTCATTCAATTGTTCAGCAAACGTAATAATTGAATCCAACTGTTTTTGTAACCTTTCAGTTTCTTCTTCTGTAATAGCTAATCTTGACAAATTAGCAACATGATTTACTTCTTCTTTTGAAATGCGAGTCATTTCATACACCTCCATTTTGCTACGTGCTCCAAATACAATTATTATGATAATACCAAACTTTCGCGCGTTAAAGCAATCGGAATTAACCACAGAAACTAGCTTATAGACAATTAAATAAAGAAAGATGGAATTATTCCCCTGATCACCGAATTATTGCCCGGGAAAAGTTTGTCGTGATTTGAAAAATCCATTAATCTCAATTGTTGATAAAATACGACATACTACACCTTTTTATAAATCAATCTTCCTTCTTTGACCAGTCACTTATACATTTCTTTCAAAGACCCGATAGATAACTCAACCTTTTTCCACCTATGACCTGTTTTTTGTAAGCAGAATAGCTCGAAAATACTTCGGTTATTCAAATAGTTTGGAGATTCATTTTCCAAATATAAAAAAAGGAATCTGAATAAGTTTCAGATTCCTTTTGTATATTAGGCTTCTTGGAATTGCTCTTCTTCCGTAGAACCTTTTAGGGCCGTTGTAGAAGAAGTTCCTCCAGTAATAACCTGTGCTACTTCATCAAAATAGCCAGTTCCTACTTCACGTTGGTGTCTTGTTGCTGTGTAGCCGTATTGTTCGCTTGCAAATTCATTCTGTTGCAGCTCAGAATAGGCAGCCATTCCGCGCTCTTTGTATCCTCTTGCTAATTCAAACATGCTATGATTCAGGGCATGGAATCCGGCAAGTGTAACGAATTGGAATTTGTAGCCCATTTTCGCGATTTCCTTTTGGAAGTTTGCAATGGTATCATCATCCAATTTTTTCTTCCAGTTGAAGGATGGTGAACAGTTATAGGCTAATATTTTATTTGGATATTTTTCATGGATGGCATCGGCAAATTTCTTCGCATCCTCAAGATTAGGCTCAGATGTTTCACACCAGATTAAATCTGCGTATGGTGCATAAGAAAGTCCCCTTGCAATTGCTTGATCAATGCCTGCCTTCGTACGATAGAATCCTTCAGGAGTTCTTTCACCTGTGATAAATTCCTTATCAGTAGGATCAATATCACTTGTGATTAAGTCAGCTGCATCCGCATCCGTGCGGGCAATCAGAATAGTTGGGACACCCATTACGTCTGCAGCAAGACGAGCTGCAATTAGGTTTCTCACTGCTGTTTGCGTTGGAAGAAGTACTTTACCGCCCAAATGGCCGCATTTCTTTTCAGAAGATAGCTGATCTTCAAAGTGAACACCTGCTGCACCTGCTTCAATCATGCCTTTCATCAGTTCAAAACAATTCAACTGACCGCCAAAGCCTGCTTCAGCATCAGCAACAATCGGTTGGAACCAATCGATATCTTCTTTACCTTCTGAGTAGTGGATTTGATCCGCACGTTGAAGCGCCTGGTTTATACGTTTTACGACAGCCGGTACGCTATTGGCTGGGTATAAAGATTGGTCAGGATACATATTTCCGGAAAGGTTCGCATCTGCAGCAACTTGCCATCCGCTTAAGTAAATCGCTTTTAATCCTGCTTTTACCTGTTGGACAGCCTGATTACCTGTTAATGCACCTAGCGCATTAATATAATCCTCTGTTTTAAGGTAATTCCAAAGCTTTTCGGAACCTCTTCTTGCTAAAGTGTGTTCAATTTGCATGGAACCACGCAGTTTTAATACATCTTCTGCTGTATAAGAACGTTCAATTCCTTCCCATCTTTCATCTTTCCACTCAGCCTCTATTTGTTTAATCAGTTCTTCTCTCATCTTTTGTACTTCCTCCTTTTATATGAAACCTAATGATTTGTTTTATAGAATTTCGTAGGCAGGTAAAGTCAAGAAGTCATAATACTCATCACTGATAATCAATTTATCAAAAAGCTCTGCTGCTTCGGTGAAACGCCCATTCTCAAAACGTTCTTCACCAAGATCCTGTTTAATCTTTTGCAGCTCTTCTTCTTTTAATGTTTTGTACATCTCCATATCAATCTTGCGTCCATCATCCAATACACCTTTAGGATGACGTAACCATTGCCACACTTGAGCTCGGGAGATTTCAGCAGTAGCTGCATCCTCCATCAGATTATTAATCGGTGCTGCACCTCTTCCATTAAGCCAGGATTCTATATATTGAATTCCAACATTAATATTAGTCCGAACACCTTGCTCTGTGATGGAGCCCTCTGGCACCTCGAGGAGATCAGTTGCTGTAACCTGAACATCGTCACGCTTTTTATCGATTTGATTCGGCTTCGGCATATAGTGGTCAAATACTTCCTTTGCCACTGGTACAAGAGCAGGATGGGCGACCCATGTTCCATCATGGCCATTTTTCGCTTCGCGTTCCTTATCAGCCTTTACCTTGGCAAAGGCCTCTTCATTTGCTTTTTCATCATTTTTAACCGGGATTTGTGCAGCCATGCCGCCAATAGCTGGTGCATTCCGTTTATGGCAGGTTTTAATGGCCAACTGGGAATAGGCAGACATGAATGGCACAGCCATTGTGACAACAGATCGATCCGGTAGAATGATAGAATCATGGTTTCTGAATTTCTTCAGATAGCTGAAAATATAATCCCATCTTCCACAGTTTAAACCGGCTGAATGATCCTTCAATTCATACAGAATTTCATCCATTTCAAATGCTGCAAGGATGGTTTCAATGAGGACAGTTGCTTTAATGGAACCTTGTGGAATACCTAGGTGATTTTGTGCATAAACGAAGACGTCATTCCATAAGCGTGCTTCCAGATGACTCTCTATTTTAGGCAAGTAAAAGTAGGGACCGCTTCCATTTTCGAGTAAGGTCTTTGCATTATGGAAGAAGTAAAGTCCAAAGTCAAAAAGTCCACCGGAGATCGGCTGTCCTTCCAACGTGACATTTTTTTCTTCCAAATGAAAACCTCTTGGTCGAATGATGGGAACAGCAGTTTCTTCATTTAATTTATATTTTTTACCGTTTGGATTTTCAAAAGTAATTGTACGGTTTACAGCATCGCGGAGATTAATATGGCCTTCAATATTGTTTTTCCATGTTGGGGAGTTGGCGTCTTCAAAATCAGCCATAAAGCATTTAGCGCCTGAATTTAAAGCATTAATCACCATTTTCCGATCTACAGGTCCTGTAATTTCAACTCTTCTATCCTGCAGGTCCTGTGGTAAAGGTGCAATTGTCCAATCACCTTCACGAACACTTTTTGTCTCCGGCAAAAAGTCTGGAAGTTTACCATTATCAATTTCTTCTTGGCGCTTGGTACGCTGCTCAAGCAATTCCTTTCGCCTTGATCCAAAGTGCCTTTCCAGATTCTCAATGAATTCAAGAGCTTCCGGAGTCAATATCTCATCAAAACCATTCTCCATTTTTCCAAGAATATTGATTCCATTCGTTTGTACTGCCATGTAAGACATTCACTTCCTTTACCTGTATGTTTTGTTATAAAACAGAAAAATTATTATATTTTGTATTATATAACAGTTTGTGGTTTTTGCAAACTATTTTGCAGTAAAATTTTGCATATTTTATAAAATAGGGTAAAACATCTCACAAACTAAGGAGAAATGTAATATTTAGAGATTACAGGTATAGTATGAATTTCATAGACAATAACCATTTTGATATTCTTAACTTTATCTTGAACACAAGACGACTGATTGATAATCTCGCTCAATCAAAGTAACAATCGCTAAAAAACTATGATTATCACTCATTAGGATCTATTTCCGCTCAATAAAAACCTATTCGCTCATAAATTTCTGTTTCCGCTCAATTCCTACCAAAATCCGCCCAATAAAGTGCTCTTTCGCTCATTTCTCCATTAAAAGTCTTAGTTTTCTTACCCAAGAAACTCAAAAGCTTATTATTTTTGATAGTTTGCTTAAAAAATTTGATTTCCCCCTCAATCAAATTTTTTATGTTAATAGACTCTTATTCCCCCTGTTAATAAAAAAGCTCCCCACCGAAAACAATCGGAGAGGAGCTTTAATATAGCCATATATATTAATAGGTTTCAGATGTAGTTTTAGCTTGCATATGCAATGTTAAGTAGTCAGGACCGCCTGCTTTTGAATCTGTACCGGACATATTGAAGCCGCCAAATGGTTGGTAGCCGACTATCGCACCTGTACAGCCTCTATTAAAGTATAGGTTTCCAACATGGAAATCTTCACGGGCTTTTTCTTGGTGTGCACGATTTCTAGTAATTACAGCGCCTGTCAATCCGTAATCTGTATTATTAGCTATTTCAATTGCTTCATCAAAGTTACGGGCTTTGCTGAATGCTACAACAGGACCGAAGATTTCTTCTTTCATAATTCGAGCATCAGGTGCCAAATCGGCTATAATGGTCGGTTGAACAAAGAATCCTTTGGAATCATCCGATTCTCCGCCTGTCATGAGGCGACCCTCATTTTTGCCAATCTCAATGTACTCGGTTATTTTCTTGAATGCAGAAGCATCCACGACTGGTCCCATAAATGTAGCAGAATCGGTCGGATCTCCTACAGTCAATTCTTTTGTCAATTCAATCGCTCTGTCCAGTACTCTATCATACACATCTTCTACAATAACAGCTCTTGAACAAGCAGAGCATTTTTGTCCGGCAAATCCAAACGCTGACGCAACGATTGACTTGGCAGCCAATTCAAGATCAGCATCTGAATCTACGACAATTGTATCTTTACCGCCCATTTCAGCGATAACACGCTTCAGCCAAATTTGGCCTTCCTGTACCTTAGAAGCTCTCTCGTAAATCCTGGTTCCAACTTCACGGGAACCTGTGAAGCTGACAAAACGAGTTTGCGGATGATCAACAAGATAGTCTCCCACTTCACTTCCATTTCCAGGTACAAAGTTAATAACGCCTGCAGGAAGACCGGCCTCTTCCATAACCTCTACGAACTTAGCAGCCACGACCGGTGTTGTGGAAGCTGGTTTTAGCAATACTGTATTACCCGTAACAACAGCTGCTACGCATGTACCGGCCATAATCGCAAATGGGAAGTTCCATGGGGAAATAATAATTCCCACTCCCAGTGGTATGTAGTCATATCTATTATATTCATTAGGACGGCTTTGTACCGGCTGCCCATTCTTTAATTTCAACATTTGTCTAGCATAGTACTCAAGGAAATCAATTGCTTCAGCTGTATCCGCATCCGCTTCAACCCATGGTTTTCCCGCTTCTCTTACCATAATGGCAGAAAATTCATGCTTTCTGCGGCGAATAATGGCAGCTGCTTTAAATAAAACATCTGCACGCACTTCAGGTTTCGTTTTACTCCAAGTCTTGTAAGCTTTTAGTGCCTCCTGCATTGCCTTTTCTGCTAAATCTTTATTTGCCTTGGAAACGCGGCCTACTACTACTTTTTTATCTGATGGGCTAATGGAAACAATTTTATCATCTGTAGATACTCTTTCTCCACCGATAATCAAATCATAGTCCTTGCCAAGATAGCTATCTACTAATCCCAAAGCATCCTCAAACGCTTTTTTGTTTTCGCTTACAGAAAAATCAGTAAGTGGTTCGTGCTTATATGCTTGTACCATTTGATTCCCTCCCTATATTTCTGTAGTAACCCCTTTTTATTCTACTCTATTGGAAGCTTGTAAGTCATCTAAAATAGTTTATATTCAAAATCTTCACAAGAAACTAACTACATATCTATATCCACAAAAAAGCTACCACAATGGGTAGCTCTGTTTATTCATTATATATATACACATCTGGTTCTTTGGAATTTGCCTTTTTCACAATGAGTGATTCCTGTCCATTGGAAGATGCAATTTTTGTCTCCACCGATAAATATTCAGGGAAACTCGATTTCACCAATCCAGCCACATATTGTGTAAATCCAATAACCTCTGTTTTTCCGTAAAACTGCATATCTATGGAGATGGTCAGCTTTTGCAATTCTTTATTCACATAAAAGGCTTTTCCAATTACTCCATTAAAATTAGGGAAGTATTCTTCAACATCCTGCTTAAAATTAGCAAAGGTCGTTGCATCATCACGGAAATCCTTTGTTGCTTTATTGGATGGGAACAAATAATACTCTTCTTGTACGTTTGTCCATTTGGAAATCTTATTACTTTTCTCTCCTACTTTTGTATAAGAAATAAAATTCCCAGGCACAACCGCATCCTTGCTTCCTTGTTCAAATAAAGCAACCATAATCGGAACGGTTTCTCCGCCTTCCATTGTTCTAATTCGTTTCACAACTTCAGCTGCAATTTTTTGACCTTCTTCAAGCAGTTTATCTTCTTCAATTTTTATTTCGTACGTTTCCCCATACTTTTCCTTTTGATAATAAAATACTGAATTCAAGGCAAGCCCTATCGAAATGCCGCCCAACTCAACTTTATTATCATCTGTTTTGATCAGATAATCATGCTCTAAAATATGGGCAAGATATTCTGGATTTTTCTCATATCTTTCCTCAATATCACCCTTCCCATCATCTAAAGGGTTTAAGCCGACGTTGTCCTCAGCAGTCAGTTTGTTCTCTTTCAACTGCCCTTTTGTATATTTACGATTCAGCCAGCTTTTAATCGTTTTCGTGTCCAATAACTGACCTTCTCTAAAAATATATTCCTCCGTTGAGAATGGGTCATGAGACAATCTCATCAGCCCTGTTTCAAACTCTTCCAAATCAAGTCGCGTATTAATGTTTGAAACCACAAGACCTCTGGAACTGCTTATCTGATAAGGCAGCATCGTTTGATAATAATTGTCGGAGATTTGATATTCGGGAATAATGGAAGACTCTTTCTTGGAATCTTTCTCGGTATTATCCTCTACTACCTCATCCTTATCAAATTGTGGTGCGCAGCCTACAAGCATAAGTGCCAGTACCATGGTTATTGCTATCAAACGCTTCATCCCTACACCTCTATCCCTGCTTGCCCAGTTCTTCCAGTAAATTGCTTTCATCCCATATTTCAATTCCTAAATCCTGGGCTTTTTTTAATTTTGATCCGGCATCTTCTCCGGCTATTACTAAATCTGTCTTTTTACTTACGCTACCCGTTACAGTTCCACCTAAAGCTTCAATCAACTCTTTTGCTTCAGTTCGTCCGTACTTTTCCATCTTTCCTGTAAGTACAATGGTTTTTCCAGAAAAATAACTATCTGTAGCTTCAGCGATATTTTTCTTTTTACCTTTATAGAGCATATTAACCCCAGCATTTTTTAATTCATCGATCAATTGCTGGCATTCTTCCTGATTAAAATAAGTCACAACCGCATCAGCCATTTTGTCCCCAATTTCATTAATAGCTGTCAATTCAGCTACATTTGCCGACATTAGACGATCCATGTCTTCAAATTCTTCCGCGAGGATTCTTGCAGCCTTAGCACCAACATGGCGGATTCCCAGTCCAAATAAAAGGCGCTCCAATGAGTTGCTCTTAGATGCTTCAATAGCGTTCAAAAGATTGTTCGCTGATTTATCCCCCATACGCTCCAAATTAATCAGCTGGTCATATGTCAATTTATAAATATCCGCTACATCCTTAATTAACGATTCATCGAATAATTGAATGATGACTTTTTCACCCAGACCATCAATATTCATGGCATTTCGTGAAACAAAGTGAATCATCCCCTCTTTAATCTGAGCTGGACACTTTGGATTGATGCAGCGCAAAGCTACCTCTCCTTCCAAACGAACAAGCTCACTATCGCAGTCAGGGCAATGCGTTGGCATATGGAATTCCTTTTCTTCCCCTGTCCGCTTATCAAACAGAACATTGACAACCTCCGGAATAATATCACCGGCTTTTTTGACGACAACATGGTCTCCAAGCCGAATATCTTTTTCACGGATTAGGTCCTCATTATGAAGGGAAGCCCGTTTAACTGTTGTACCTGCTACTCTTACCGGGTCCAATAAGGCGGTTGGCGTAATAACGCCTGTACGACCGACAGTCAATTCAATATCGCGAAGAATAGTGATGACTTCCTCTGCAGGGAATTTATATGCAATCGCCCATCTTGGACTTTTTGCAGTATATCCTAATTCCTCTTGTTGAGAAAGTGAATCGACTTTGATGACGATTCCATCAATATCATAATCAAGCTCAGGCCTTTTGGCTGACCATTCCTCAATATACTCTAATACATCTTCAATCGTAGCACATCTTCTGCGATGCGGATTGGTTTTCAATCCTAATTTTTGAAGAAAGTCAAGTCCTTCACCATGGGATTCAACACCTGTTTCTCCTGTTTCACCAATCCCATAAAGGAAAATATCTAAATTCCGCGAAGCAGCTATGCGTGGATCAAGCTGACGCAAGGATCCTGCTGCTGCATTTCGTGGATTGGCAAATGGCTCTTCCCCATTTTCTTCCTTCTTTGCATTTAAGGAAACAAACGATTTCTTTGGCATATATGCCTCACCGCGTACCTCAAATGTAACTGGTTCATTCAATCGGAGTGGGATGGAACGAATGGTTTTAAGATTAGCAGTAATATCCTCACCAATTGTTCCATTTCCTCTTGTAGCCCCTTTAACAAATAGCCCTTCTTCATAACGCAGGGAAACTGCCAGTCCATCTATTTTCAATTCACATATATAAGAATATCGGTCTGTACCAAGCCCTGAATTTACTCGGCGGTCAAAATCGCGCAAATCACTTTCGTTAAAGGCGTTACCAAGACTTAGCATCGGTGTAATATGTTCTACTTTTGCAAACGTATCAAGCACTTGTCCACCAACTCTTTGAGTAGGTGAATCTGGGGTTTGCAGCTCCGGATATTGACTCTCCAATTCCACCAACTCTTTATACGTCTGATCATATACAGAATCAGGAACTGATGGCTGGTCGAGAACATAGTATTCATATCCATATTGGTTTAATAGTGATTGAAGCTCAGCCACTCGTTTTTGCGCTTCTTTTATATCCATATTTTCAGCCCTCTCTACTCAATGTTTCTCTTGCGGACTATTGTTTTGTGATTGGTGCAAATTTGGCAAGGAGTCGTTTGATACCCATAGATGGGAATGCAATATCCAGCTCCAGACCGTCTCCGCTTCCTTTTACGCTGACAACTGTACCTACGCCCCATTTACCATGGGCCGCTTTATCGCCAACCTGCCAGTCGAGTTTTTCTCCGCCGGACTCATTCATCATCGATCTTCCGACAGTTTTAGGTCTTGCTGCACCATTGATTCCTGAATTGTTAAGACCGGCACCATTTATACCCGTTCTAGTTCTTGTACCTGAACCTGAATGCATAAAGGAAGGTCTTGACTGCCTTTGCTCTTCAGGCGGATTTAACAGTTCAATTAAATCCTGTGGAATTTCTTTAATAAAGCGAGATACAGGGTTCAGATTAGTACGTCCATATAATGTACGCATCTGTGCATTCGTAATAAATAATTCACGTTCAGCCCGTGTGATCCCAACATAAGCAAGCCGTCGTTCTTCTTCCATTTCCGCTTCTTCCATTAAGGCACGGCTATGCGGGAAGACACCTTCTTCAAGTCCAATCAGGAATACAGCAGGGAATTCCAGCCCTTTTGCCGAGTGAAGTGTCATTAATACAACGCCATCTGTCACGGCTTCATCCTCATCCATACGGTCAATGTCCGCAACAAGAGCAAGGTCTGTTAAGAAGGCAACCAGGCTCTTATCATCACTGCCCTTTTCAAAGTTTTTCGTAACAGATAAGAACTCATCAATATTCTCTAGGCGTGTTTCTGCTTCAATCGTCTTCTCAATTTCCAACGACTTTCGATACCCTGATTTTTCAATGACTTCTTCTATTAATTCTGTAACAGACAGGAATTCCTGCATTTGCGTATAGTTTTTAATTAGGTCCCTGAATTCAGCAGCCCCATTATAAGCTTTACCGCTAAGTCCAATAAATTCAAGCTCCATCATAGCCTGATACATAGAAATATCATGATCGGCAGCATAATTAGCAATTTTATCAACTGAGCTTGCTCCAACTCCACGCTTTGGAACATTGATGACCCTGCGCAAGCTAATATCATCGTCCGGATTGGCAATGAGTCGCAGATAAGCAAGAATATCTTTAATCTCCTTACGATCATAGAACTTAATACCGCCAACAATCGTATATGGAATATTGGATTTAAGCAGAACTTCCTCCATTACCCTTGACTGAGCATTCGTACGGTACAAAATGGCAATATCAGATAGCTTCTTCCCTTGCTGTTCTGTCAGCTCTTTAATCTTTCCAGCAACGAACTGTGCTTCACCTTGTTCACTGTCCGCACGGTAATATGCCAACTTATTCCCTTCCAGGTTTTCTGTCCACAAATTCTTTTCCTTACGATTCAGGTTGTTGTTAATTACTCCATTGGCAGCCGCTAAAATCCGTTTTGAGGAGCGATAATTCTGCTCAAGCAAAATAACATTGGCATCAGGATAATCCTTTTCAAAGGAGAGAATGTTGGCAATATCAGCACCACGCCAGCGATAGATGGACTGATCGGAATCACCAACTACACATAGGTTTTTAAAACGCTGTGCCAATTTCTTTACAAGCATATATTGTGCACGGTTCGTATCCTGATACTCATCCACGTGAATATATTGAAACTTTCTTTGATAGAATTCCAGTACTTCCGGAACCTTATCAAAAAGTTCAAATGTCTTCATAATCAAATCATCAAAGTCCAATGCCTGATTTTTACGGAGTCGCTTCTGATACTCTGTATAAAGATCAGCTACTGTTTGCTCATAGTAATTGCCTGCACTGTTCGCAAATTCCTCATAGTTGATCAATTCATTTTTGGCAGAGGAAATGGACCCAAGAATCGTCTTAGGATCGAATTTCTTCGTATCAATATTCTTCTCTTTCATTATTTGCTTAATAACCGTTTGCTGATCACCTGGGTCAAGAATTGAGAAATTGCGATTCATACCAATTCGGTCAATATCACGGCGCAGGATTCGCACGCACATTGAGTGGAAAGTAGAAATCCAAATATCCTCTGCAGCGCCGCCTAGGATTCCCTGAATTCTTTCCTTCATTTCTCTTGCTGCCTTATTGGTAAACGTAATGGCAAGAATATTCCACGGTGCTACTTCTTTTTCTACAATTAGAAAGGCAATGCGGTGGGTAAGTACCTTTGTCTTCCCACTGCCCGCTCCGGCCATAATTAGCAAAGGTCCATCCGTAGCTTGTACAGCCTCTTTTTGTTTATTATTTAATCCCGTTAACAGTCGATCTGTTAAGAATTGCATTATGACACCACCCTAACGAACATTTGTTCTTATTATACTTCATCCAATGGCTTTAACGACAATTTTATTTATTCTTTTTGGCAGAATCTACTGTCAAGAGAGCCGTTTTTAAATCCTCATAGACGAGGTTTCCGACTACAATTACATCTGACAAGCTGGACATTTCCTCAGCTTTTTCGATGCTTGTAATCCCTCCGCCGTAGAATAGCGTTGTATTCATCAATGTATTTTTAACGGTCTTGACAAGTGCTGGATCCCCATACTTTCCGCTGTATTCCAAATAAAAAATAGGCAAATTTAATACTTTTTCTGCCACAAGAGCATAGGCTGCCGCATCTTCTTCCGTCAAATCGGTATTGGCATCCGTTAAATCTGCTGCCTTACAATCAGCATTCATGATGCAATATCCTTCCACATGCATTTCGTCCCAATTAATCATGTGGCCAAATTCTTTAATTGCTTCTTTATGCAAACCAAGAATCCAATCCGGATTCCTGCTATTTAAAACAGATGGTATAAAATACAAATCAAATCCCGGGGTTATGGATTCTATATTTGATACTTCAAGCACACAAGGCAATGTATAACGCCTAACGCGGGCCATTAAGTCCAGAACATTTTCTAGTGTAACACCATCTGTTCCTCCGACAATAATAGCATCCGTACCCGATTCACAAACCTTTTCGAGTGCTTCATCTGAAATTTCCTTATTAGGATCGAGTTTAAACACATGTTTCCACTCGCGAAAATCGTACATGCAAAACAGCCCCCATTCTAATTTCCATTTAACCATTATAGCATTCCTTTTAGAGTTCCCAAAGAGTTAGAAAATTCATATGCACAACTGTTATCTAACTGGTTATAAATATGTGTTCTACTCTGGTGCGCGCCTACTTAATTGAAAATTAGAGGATACGTTCATAGACAAAGGTGTACATATAAAAAAGCAAGCAACCGATGTGCATATTCCACGCGGTCTGCTTGCTTTTATTTATTTCAGGCATTATCTTCCTTTAATCTTCCAAGTGCCATTGAGTACGCATCATTCCCGTAATTCAAACAACGTTTAACCCTTGAAATAGTTGCAGTGCTTGCTCCGGTTTCAGTTTCAATCATATGATACGTTTTACCTTCTTCAAGCATTCGGGCAACCTCGAGGCGTTGGGCAAGAGATTGTATTTCATTCACCGTACATAAATCATCAAAGAAACGATAACATTCATCGAGATCTTTCAAGGATAATATCGCGTTGAATAATTGATCCAACTCTTTCCCTTTTAGTTTGTTAATTTGCATATATCCAGGTTCCTCCTAATCATTTGAGAGTTTGACACTATTATTTAAGCCCGGTTGATCCGGAATAATATTAATCCATGTTTTTCCCTGCACCAATTTTACTTCCGTTTCACCGGATACAGGTACAATTCGACCATCTTTACTTACCCATTGAATCTCCAGGCGTTTACCTTTTTGCAGTAAGTATGCATCTCCGCCCGCAGTTAAATCAATACTCCTGCGGCCTTTATCATCAATCACCTTATGAATAGCTTCCACAATAAGGATATTATCCAGTAGAACGGGATCTTTCGTATCTTGATCTTCCGTGCGTACTCCCGCTGTATGGCGTGTATACTTTTCACTCGCCGAATCATACTTATAGGTCACATCATAATCTAGAGATCCATAAGATAGAGCAGCAACTTTATAGTCATCACCGGAAATTAATCCTGTTTCATCGTCGGAAAAAAAGCTATACGGCGGGGTATTCTCTTCCATTGAATAACCTTCTTTTTGTGCACCCTCTAAGATATTTTCATAGGTGATATAGGAATTATGCGGCGCTTTTCGATCAGAAGATCGTTTGAAGAGTGTCCCGTCATGGTTAAGTCCGTTCAAGTGGTCTATATAATCAGATTGAATCAGCTTTTTCGCATCAGGACTCCAGCCATGAAAAATATACAGGCTTTCATATCCTTTGGCAAGCTCTATATAATAATCTCTCGCACTTCTAATTGGCCCAATGTTTTCGGGAAATTCGCTTTGGTAGATAGCCAAAAACCTAGTTATATTACTTTCAGCTAAAACCTCATATACGACATCTGCTTTAGATAGGCCAGACTGTGGTCTTGCTTTGGGATGATTATTGACCATAACCGATACAGCCCTGTGGTTGACCTCTTCGTCCGTTCCCACACCCGTTAACGGATACGTATTCACCGGCTTAGCAGCTACCTCTTCTTTATCAGTTTGAGGTTTATCAATAATGGTTTCTATCTTATTCCCTGAACACCCTGCCAGAAGGACAAAAACTAAAGCCACCATGAACCCAGCTTTCCTCAACATGCCCTACACCCCTTAAAGTGAAATTAACCCACCATGATCTACCTTTTATTTTTCTCTATTCTTTATTATTTTAACGCATTATAGTCGGAAAGAGTACAGATTTATTCATAACGTCATATAATCCTGCCTGTGTTACCCTTATATAAGGTAAATGAGTAGAGGAAAAGAACAGTAAAGAATAAATCGGATCCTCGAATGGGTATCCCTTTTCAGTCAATATTTCTCGCAATCTAGTTTCTTCTTCTATTAAAATCGGGAGTTCTTGATTAGACATCATTCCTTGCAGCTCCAGAGGCATTTCGAACAATATTTCACCTTTCTCTGCAATCACAATTCCCCCACCGATTTCTTTCATTCGGTTAAAAGCCAGTCTCATATCTTTCTTACTTTTTCCAATCAACAATATATCCCCAGAGTTAGAAAAGGATGAAGCAAATCCATACAAACGGTTGGCAAACCCCTTTAATATCGTATTGATTCTGAATTTACCATCTCTTGTTAGGTACGTAAAAAAGCTCTCATCATGGTCTTCATCCAAAACTTCTCTTGAAATATCAATATGAATCGAATATGGCTTAGTGATGACGCTATTTTCCATATTGATGCCAAATGGCATTGAGTATTGGAAGTCGTAATCTGTAAGCTCCCAATCAAGCTCCAGAGGGCTAAGGCCAAAGTCTTTCCAGGCGATCGATGTTCGATTCGTTTCAACCTGTCTTCCATCCCTTTTCACCCACTGCCCTTTTGATAAAACAGAGTGAGGAGTAGGCTGATCCTTGGCAGACAGGAAGTTAATATTGGCTACTCGTCCTGTCGCAATATTTCCGTGTAAATAATCGATATTATAATAGCGGGCTATATTTAAGGAAGCCATATTATACGCATCAATAATAGGCACACCTTTTTCAATTGCTATCGAGATTAATTGATCCGTAAATCCATCTTTATAAAATCCAGGTGTTGAACCATCTGTATTAAAAAATAATCGATCATAGGAGTTCAATTCGTATTCTTTTAAATCATCCAAAATACGGGGTAAATCCGGACGAATGGATGAATGCCTCAAGGACACATCATATCCCTGCATCAGTCTGCGAATGACTTCTTCTCCTGTCATAGCCTCATGATCACAATCCGCACCAAGCAGCATTAATTTAGATAATGTTTTTTCAGAAGCGCCCGGGAAATGTCCTTCAATTTTCTTTCTCATTCTTTTTGCTTCCTGTATCCAGTGAAGCATCATGTCATCTCCATCAAGAAGACGCGGCCATCCTGTTAGCTCTCCAGCCTGCAGGACTCCATCGTGCTCAAGCCAGCTCTTTACATTAGAATGCGAGAATACCATCTCTTCATTTCTCAGCTCAGTTTGAGAATCCAATCTGGCCCACCAATACATGCTGATTGGAAGATGACGTAATTCCTTCAGCAGTGCAAACGCTTGTCTATTGTCCAAAAGAGTAAACAAAAGCATGTTATCATTGATTAAGGTGGTTGTTCCATATTGAGCAGCATGCATGCCAAGAGTAGCCGGATTATATAATTGATATGGATGGGCATGCGGTTCAATATAACCTGGTACCAGGTATTGATCCGTACAGTCTACAATCTCATACCCGTCCTGTATAACAGGCATGTTATCCCCGACATATACAATTCGATCTTCATAGATCCATATATTCGCCTTCATCCACTTTTTAAACACCTGATTCAAATACACGGTATTCGTTAAAACAAGAGTTGGCGCTACTTTACCATCTATCACATGAACATGCTCGCGCAGTTGTTTATTTTTCCATCTATATCGTTGTCCAAGCATAAAAATACCCCCTTCGCAAAACATCATTTCTTATATTTAAAAAAACGGAAGCATCGCCCTTCCATTTTTAAAATTAAAATGTAAGCCCTTTCAATATACTAACATATTTTTATTATTTAGAGCATTAAAGAATGAAATTAATTTGTAATTCTTTACATTTCAGCATTATTAAATAACTATAAGTATTTTTGGATATATGACTTTTACGTATAATCACATTAAAAAGTTCCCTTTAATAAAGGAAAAAGATTAGACAACCCCCAAATAGACTCTTCCCTTGCCCCTTTAAACTAAACCTGTAAAGCCGCATTATTTATTTTATCGCTCTCAAGATGCAGGGATACAAAAATGTATATGGATAGGAAGTATCCTATACTTCTTCAAAAAACATCATTTCTCTTTAAAAAATGATATCTTTTTAGTAATTTTTGTCGCAAAGAACAAGTTAATGATTTTTCTAGTCTAATATTTAAGAATATTATTGTTTTTTAAAGGTATATGAGCGAATTTATTAAACTATTGAGCGATTTTAAAAATAAATGAGCGAAAACAAAGATTATTGAGCGATTTTAGAGGATTTATGAGCGAATTTCAGAGAATAGAGCGAATTATACTGTGATTGAGCGATATTAATAGATTTTACGCGAATTCCCTTCTGATTTGTTGAAGTTTGTTTGAAGCGATTTAAAATTTATCTTATTACTAAACATAAAGTGATTGGATCACTTTTTGCCAACGTTAACCATGCTCCTCTGCATACCTTTTTGGCATATGAAAAAGGCCGACCTCTTCAGGTCGACCAGTAGCCAATTTAATGTTCCTTGCATTACTAACTAGCTAATAAACAGCCTCTAACCGTTATATTTTTCAATAGCACGCTCTCCAATATCATGGCGATAATAGAGACCATTACATTGAATTCCCTCTAGCTCCCGATAAGCCTTTTTCTGGGCAATCTCCAGTGTTTTACCGAGTGCAGTTAGTAAGAGGACTCTTCCTCCATTTGTCAAAAACTCACCCAGTTCATTTTTATTTGTCCCTGCGTGATAAATATGTGTATCGATATCAACATACTTTAAGCCTTTTATAATACTGCCATTTTCATACTCACCTGGGTAGCCATTAGCTGCCATGACGACTCCAAGGGCGCTTTCTTCAGACCATTCCAAATCCATATCGACAGAATTCAGAACGTTTTCAACCACATCCATAAAATCTGACTTTAACCTTGGTAGGATGACCTGTGTTTCCGGGTCACCAAATCGGGCATTAAACTCAATCACCTTTGGACCCTCAGCAGTAGCGATTAATCCGGCATAAAGGACCCCGGTGAATGATTTACCCTCTTTCACCATTGCCTTTGCTGTCGGTATCAGAATTTTCGCTAACGCCTGGCTAACCATGTCTTGACTGATGTGCGGAACAGGAGAGTAAGCTCCCATTCCACCTGTGTTCGGACCTTTATCACCATCAAAAGCACGTTTATGATCCTGAGCAATTTCCATCGGATAGACCTTTTCTCCATTTACAAAAGCCATAAAGGAGAACTCCTCCCCAATCAAAAATTCCTCAATCACAACTTTTTTAGAAGACTCTCCAAACCTTTGATTGAGCAGCATTTCTTTCAAGGCACTGAGCGCATCCCCTTCCGTCATTGCGACGACTACACCCTTGCCTGCTGCAAGACCATCCGCCTTAATAACAATTGGTGCACCCTTTTTCTTTACATATTGGACTGCCTTTTCATAATCCGTAAATGTTTCATATTCTGCTGTAGGAATATCATATTTTTTCAGCAAATCCTTCGTAAAAGACTTACTTCCTTCTATTATGGCGGCAGCTTTGGTGGGTCCGAATACGATTAGGTCATGGTCCAGAAATTCATCTACAATTCCGTTCACTAAAGGAGTTTCCGGACCTATAAATGTTAGTTCTATTTCATTTTCTTTCGCAAAATCAACTAATCTGGTATGATCTATCTCCTGGATATCCACAATCTCAGCAACATCTGCCATTCCGGGATTGCCTGGTGCTACAAATACTTTTGTAACGCGCTTGCTCTCAGCAAATTTTCTGGCCAATGCATGTTCGCGACCTCCACGCCCTATAACAAGTACTTTCATCATCTCGTGTCTCTCCCTCTTAATGTTTGAAATGCCGTACTCCGGTAGTAACCATCGCAATACCATACTCATCTGCTTTTTTTATAGAGTCCTCATCTCGCTTTGATCCGCCTGGCTGAATGATAGCGGTAATCCCGGCTCTGGCCGCGGCTTCCACTGTGTCATCCATTGGAAAGAATGCATCTGATGCGATAATGGCGCCTCTCGCTTTTTCACCAGCCTGTTCTAAGGCAATCTTCGCAGCGCCGATACGATTCATTTGACCAGCACCTACTCCCAGTGTCATTTGCTCATCTGTTACGATGATTGCATTTGATTTAACATGCTTTACGAGTTTCCATCCAAATTGAAGAGCTTTCCATTCAGCTTCAGTAGGTTCTCTTTTTGTAACAACCTGAAGCTCTGCATCCTGTATAGTTGCCTCATCTGACTCTTGGACAAGTAAACCGCCTGTAATGGAAGATAGTTTTTTCTCCCTTTTCTCTCTTCCCTCAAATTGAATAGTAAGTAAGCGAATATTTTTCTTAGATGTTAAGACCTCTAATGCCTCGTCAGTAAATGATGGGGCAATCACAATTTCCAAGAAAATTTCATGAAGCAGTTTCGCCGTTTCAGCATCTACTTCCCGATTTAACGCAACAATACCGCCAAAGATAGATGTAGGATCCGCTTCATATGCCTTTTGGAATGCTTCATAAATAGTGTCTCCAGTTCCTGCGCCGCAAGGATTCATATGCTTCACAGCAACAGCAGCCGGCTGTTCAAATTCCTTCACGATTTGCAGGGCAGCATCTGCATCATTGATATTGTTATAGGATAATTCCTTACCATGCAGCTGCCTGGCTGCTGCAATTGAAAAAGTAGAGCCAAGTGGTTTTGCATAAAACGCAGCTTTTTGATGAGGGTTTTCACCGTAGCGAAGTGGTTGCTTTAACGTGTATGTAACAGTATAGTTTTCAGGCTGATCCTCTTCTGCCAAATTTGTCATGTATTCAGCAATCAGGGCATCATAAGCCGCTGTATGGCGAAAAACCTTTGCCGCCAGCTTTCTTCTATCCAATAAGGAAAGTTCTCCATTACGGAAACCATTAAGTACTTTTCCATAGTCAGCAGGATCCACCACAACTGCTACAGACTCATGGTTTTTAGCAGAGGCCCTCAGCATTGCAGGACCGCCAATATCAATATTCTCGATTGCCTCTTCAACTGTCACGCCTGGTTTAGCAATCGTTTCTTGGAATGGATAAAGGTTCACACAAACTAGCTGAATAGGAGCAATCCCTTGTTCTTCAAGCTGAGCCATATGGGATTCACCGTTTTGTTTTCCAAGGAGACCCCCATGAATATAGGGATGTAAAGTTTTTACGCGCCCATCCATTATTTCCGGAAAACCTGTCACGTCACTGACGCTGATAACTGGAATACCATGATCCGACAATGTTTTTTTGGTTCCACCTGTGGAAATAATCTCAAAGCCCAGCTCCGTAACTCCTTTGGCGAATTCTACAATCCCCTCTTTGTTTGATACACTGATCAATGCCCGCTTTTTCATACTTTCTCCTCCTGTTCGTTGCTTAACTGCTCTATAATGCGTGGATATAGGTTATGCTCTACCTGCTGAATTTTCCTGTGGATCTCCTCCACGCTCTCCCCTTTATGTATCGAGACGGCTCTCTGTGCAATAATCGGTCCCGTATCCATGCCTTCATCTACATAATGAACCGTAACCCCCGTCACTTCGACGCCTGCTTCTATCGCCTGCAAAACGGCATTTTTTCCTGGAAAGGCTGGCAATAAAGAAGGATGAATATTAATAATGTGATTAGGATAGGCCCTTAACAGCACTGAGCCAATTAATCGCATATAGCCTGCCAAAATAATCATCTCGACTTCTTTCGCCTGCAACTCCTGTAAAATTTGCTGTTCATAATCCTCTTTCAAAGGAAAATCCTTTGGAGAAAAGGATAATACCGGAATATTTAACTTTTCCGCCCTATCTATACAGTAAGCACCTGGATGATCACAAATCAGCAATTCTATCGAGGCATACAATTTTCCTTTTTCCACCGCTTCTGCTATCGCTTGAAAGTTACTGCCATTACCTGATGCAAATATAGCAATTTTTTTCATAGCTTCTCCCTTAGTCTTATATGATTTCAACTTAATAAGCTACTAAATTGTCTTTGCCTTTTTGTAAATCAACGGAAATGCACGCCTTCTTTTTGAATCACCCGACCGATTCTTTTTGCGTCTTCCCCCAATTGATTCAGGGTACCAATTAGCTCACTCGCTTTTTCAGCCTGTACAGCTAGAACCATGCCAATCCCCATATTAAAAATCGAATACATGTCATCCTCTTCAAGTGATCCTTTATCCTTTATAAGGTTGAAAATCGGATTAATTTCCCATGTTCCTTTTTTAATTTCCGCCCCAAATCCATCCGGAAGCATGCGCGGTATATTTTCGATAAATCCTCCTCCGGTAATGTGGGCGATTCCATGAACTGAGCCGGACTTCAAAACTTCAAGGATGGGTTTTACATAAATCTTAGTTGGACGCAGTAATTCTTCTCCAAGCATACAATCCAACTCTTTGATAAATTGATCCAATTTCATTAACGATTCATCAAGTAATACCTTTCTCACTAGCGAAAACCCATTGCTATGAATCCCACTTGAAGGCAGCCCAATTAATACATCGCCATCTCGTACAAGGCTTCCATCAATCAGCTTCCTTTTTTCTGCCGCACCAACCGTAAAACCAGCCAGATCATATTCATCTACAGAATACATTCCAGGCATTTCAGCCGTTTCACCGCCAATTAAGGCACAGCCTGCCTGCTCACATCCATCCGCTATTCCTTTTACGATTGCCTCAATTTTTATCGGTTCTGCTTTTCCGCAAGCAATATAGTCAAGAAAATATAATGGTTCTGCACCTTGGGCAATAATATCATTTACACACATGGCAACGCAGTCAACACCAATTGTATCGTGCTTATCCATCATCATAGCGAGCAACAATTTAGTCCCGACTCCATCTGTTCCCGAAACGAGTACAGGCTCCTTAAGGGACAATGCCGACAAATCAAACATACCTCCGAACCCGCCCAAAGCACCGAGTACCTCTGGTCTTTGTGTACGGCTTACATGCTTTTTCATACGTGAGACGGATTCATAGCCTGCTTCAATATCCACTCCTGCACGTTTATATGCGTTCGCCAAAGTGACCATCCTTTCATACTTCCTGTCAATAATCTATTGCCGTTACTTTATTTTTTCATATGCCTGATCATCGGTGGCATAAATTTCAGTTGGATAGTTCCCCGTAAAGCATGCCATGCATTGACCTCGATACTCGCCACCAAAAGGCCTGCCAATTGCCTCAACCGTCCCCTCCACACTTAAAAAGGTCAGAGAATCTGCTCCGATCATCTCCCTGATTTCCTCAACCGAGTTAAACCCGGCAATCAGCTCTTCTTTGGACGATGTATCAATTCCATAAAAACAGGGATTTTTGATTGGAGGAGAGCTAATGCACACATGTACCTCTTTTGCGCCGGCTTCTTTAAGCATCGTCACAATCCTCCTGCTGGTCGTTCCCCTTACAATCGAATCATCCACCATGATGACCCTTTTGCCCTCGACCACACCGCGCACTGGGGCCAGCTTCATTTTCACCCCTTGCTCACGTAGAGATTGGGATGGCTGTATAAAGGTCCGTCCCACATATCGATTTTTAATTAACCCCATCTCATATGGAATCCCGCTTACTTCGGCATAACCGATAGCTGCCGATATACTTGAATCCGGTACACCTGTGACAACATCCGCTTCAATTTGCGCTTCAATAGCCAGTTGTTTCCCCAGGTTCTTCCTGGCCGTATGAACGTTAATACCATCTATATTGCTATCGGGTCTTGAAAAATAAATATACTCCATACTGCACATGGCTCTGCCCTGTGATTCAGCAAAATACTCTGATTGGATGCCGTCATCATTAATCGTCACCAGCTCTCCGGGCCGAACATCCCGAATATAATCAGCACCTATTAAATCGAAGGCACATGTCTCAGATGCAGCTACATATCCTTCACCGATTCGTCCGATGGAGACAGGACGCAATCCATGTGGGTCCACAGCAATCATCATTTCTGTTTCTGTCATGACCAGAAATGCATAGGCCCCTTGGACGAACGATAAAGCCTGCTTTATTCGCTTCTTAAAACAAGCTGAACCAGAGCGCCTAATTAAGTGGGCCAGGACCTCTGTATCCGAGGTTGTATGAAAAATGCTCCCATCTATTTCAAGCTGATTTTTTAATTGGGTTGCGTTTACCAAATTTCCATTATGAGCGAGAGCAAAACTACCGACAGTCTGAGAATTAAACAAAAATGGCTGAACATTTGCCACTCCGCCTCCTCCTGCTGTCGCATAGCGAACATGGCCGATTGCGCTCCGTCCCTTCATATCCTCAATGATCTTTTGATTGAAAACTTCATTCACAAGTCCTTCTGCTTTATGCGATTTCAATACTTGGCCATCTGTAACGACCATTCCCGCTCCTTCCTGTCCACGATGCTGCAGACTGTGTAAACCATAATAGGTTAGTTGAGATGCTTCAGTATGTCCCCAGATTCCAAACAATCCACATTCTTCATTTAGTCCACGGATTTCAGCAAGCATGGTATGGCTCCCTTCCAGGCTATCAGTAGTTGTTTTGCTTCAATATCAATAACTGTCTCTTCCTGGCCGGCATGAATAACGTATTTTTCTGTATCTGTTACAATACCTATTTGAACCGCTTCCGGAATAATTTCTTTGAAAGGTCCGACTTGTTCAGGCGATACAGTCACAAGGAAACGGGATTGTGATTCTGCAAACAACCGGGTGGCCAAATCCCCCTCTAAATTCACTTCAAAACCAAGGTTTTCTGCGCCAAACAATCCTTCTGCAAGTGCTATGGATAATCCTCCTTCTGCCAGGTCATGAGCTGACTTTATTACACCTGCCTGAATCGCTTTCAACAGCTTTTCCTGCCGGTCTTTTTCAACCTGAAGATTCAGATGGGGCGCTTTACCAAAAATCCGTCCATCATTCATGAATTTTTGCAGCTCACTACCGCCGAATTCAGCATATGTTTCTCCTATTAAGTAGATTAAATCTCCCTTTTCTTTGAAGGATTGAGTGGTGATATGCTTGAGATTATGAACAAGTCCAACCATGCCAACGACCGGTGTCGGGTAGATCGCTTCTCCATTTGTTTCGTTATACAAGGAAACATTCCCACCAATCACCGGTGTCCCTAGTACACGACATGCTCCACTTAATCCATCTGCCGCTTTTTCGAGCTGCCAGAAAATTTCAGGCTTCTCCGGATTCCCGAAGTTCAAACAGTCTGTAATCGCCAACGGTTCACCGCCTGAACAAATAATATTACGTGCTGCTTCAGCCACCGCAATTTGACCGCCTGTTTCCGGGTCTAAATAGAGATAGCGGGAATTGCAGTCTGTTGTCATCGCCAACGCTTTTTCCGTGCCGCGAATACGAACGACGGCTGCATCAGAACCTGGCCCTACAACCGTATTCGTGCGTACCATATAATCATACTGGTCATAAACCCATTCCTTACTCGCTATAGTCGGTTGTGCCAATAACGATAGCAGAGTTTCTGTATAGTTGTTGATGACAGGTACTTCATCTTCCATCGCTTGAAACTCTTGAAAATAATTAGGCTCTTTGGACGGTTTATAGTAAACTGGCGCCTCCTCAGCTAGTGCATCTGCTGGTACATTTGCCACCACTTCGCCTCTATATGTTAAGCGAATCATTTTATCTTCCGTTACAGTGCCCACATCGACCGCTTCAAGGCCATACTTTCCAAACAGCTCTTCGATTTCTTGCTCCCGTCCTTTTTTGGTTACAATCAGCATTCTCTCCTGTGATTCAGATAACATCATTTCATAAGGTGTCATTCCTGTTTCTCGCTGAGGAATCCTATCTAAATTCATTTCAATTCCGGATCCCGCTTTGGAGGCCATTTCTGCAGAGGAACTGATTAATCCAGCTGCGCCCATATCCTGTATTCCTACAAGTGCATCCGATTTTACAAGCTCCAGGCATGCTTCAAGTAAAAGCTTTTCCATGAATGGGTCCCCTACTTGTACGGCTGGCCGTTTGGAATCAGAATCATCTGTTAATTCCTCCGAGGCGAAGGTTGCTCCATGAATGCCATCACGACCTGTTTTTGCCCCGACATACATAACTGTATTTCCAACTCCATGCGCCTGACCCTTCTTAATATCCTCATGATTGATTAAGCCGACACACATCGCATTTACAAGAGGATTCCCCTCATAGGAAGGATTAAACTGAATCTCACCACCAACAGTTGGTATTCCGATACAGTTTCCATATCCGGCAATCCCAGCTACAATTTCCTCAAACAAATACTTCATCCGTGGAGTTGTTAATTCTCCAAAACGCAAGGAGTTCAGCATGGCAATCGGTCTAGCCCCCATGGAAAAGACATCGCGGATGATTCCACCCACGCCTGTGGCTGCACCTTGATATGGTTCGATTGCGGAGGGATGGTTATGGCTTTCAATTTTAAAAACAACCGCTTGCCCGTCACCAATATCCACAATACCCGCACCTTCTCCGGGCCCTTGCAGTACACGTTTACCTGTTGTTGGGAACTTCCTTAATACAGGCTTTGAGTTTTTATAGCTGCAATGCTCAGACCACATAACTGAAAACAAACCAGTTTCTGTATAGTTTGGCAAGTGCCCAAGAATTTTTTCTATCTTGGCAAACTCATCATCCGTCAATCCCATTGTGGCATAAATTCGTTCTTCTTTAATCATGGTTGGACTTGGCTCAAGCATTAACGACATTTGTTTCCCTCCAGTATTGAACAATCGATTTGAATAACTTGATTCCATCGGCACTGCCAAGTAAGGAGGAAACAGCCCTTTCCGGATGGGGCATCATCCCAAGAACATTGCCTTGCTTATTCATAATTCCCGCGATATCCTGATGACTGCCATTTGGATTTCTATCATACGTAAACAGAATTCGATTTTGTGTCTTTAACTGTTCCAGCGTCTCCTCATCACAATAGTAATTTCCCTCGCCATGAGCAATCGGGATAGTGATTTGTTCATTTTTGGTATAGGAGCTCGTAAAAGGAGTTTCGTTGTTCACAACATTCAACTTTTGCGGTCTGCAAATAAACTTCAAATCAGCATTACGCCGCATAGCTCCCGGCAGCAATCCCGCCTCCAGTAATACCTGGAATCCATTACACACACCGAGGATCGGAATACCATCCAATGCCGCTCTTTTCACAGCCTCCATAATGGGTGAAAATTGGGCAATTGCACCGCACCGTAAATAGTCACCATACGAAAACCCTCCAGGCAGCAGGATAGCATCAAAGCCTTCGAGACTCGTTTCCGTATGCCAAACATATTCCGCATCTTCTCCAACCTCATCACGAACGGCATGATACATATCAATATCACAATTGGATCCCGGAAAGACGATTACGGCGAATTTCACTGTCCGATTACCTCCTCTATGCTGTATCGATAATCTTCAATGACCGTATTGACTAACAATTTTTCGCACATATTGCGGACCGCCTCATCAACATCAGCAGTAGATTCAGAGAGTTCCAACTCCATATACTTGCCAATTCGCACATCCCGAACCTCCGGGAAATTCATGGCATTCAATGACTTTTGTACAGCAGTTCCCTGCGGATCCAATACACTTTCACGAAGAGTGACATAAACCTTTACTTTATACATGTTGAACGTCCTCCAGCTTAGCAAGAATTTTTTTATAGGCATCTGTTAAACTGCCGAGATTCCGGCGGAATATATCCTTATCCAACTTTTCATTTGTATGCGAATCCCAAAGACGGCAAGTATCCGGTGAAATTTCATCCGCAAGCAGGACATGGTCCTTCTCATCTTTGCCAAACTCAAGCTTAAAATCTATTAATCTGATGTCCATAGAAGCAAATAAGCTTCGCAACATTTCATTGATTTGCATAGACTGTTTTTTTAATATTTCGACTTCTCCAGCTGTAGCAAGGTCCAGGACGTTAATATGATCTTCTGTTAATAGCGGATCACCAAGCTTATCGTCTTTATAATAAAATTCCACAATCGGCCTTTTAAGAGGTGTTCCTTCCTCTACACCCAATCTTTTAGAAAAACTGCCGGCAGCAACATTGCGGACTACTACTTCTAAAGGAATAATGGTGACTCGTTTAACGAGCTGTTCTGTTTCTGATATTTTTTTAATAAAATGCGATTCAATACCCTTAAGGTGAAGCCATTCGAATAGCAGGCTCGTGATTTGGTTATTCAGATGTCCCTTCCCCTCAATCATTGCTTTCTTTTCCCCATTAAATGCAGTTGCTGAGTCCTTGTATCGGATTAGGACGATTTCCGGATTATCAGTTGCATAAATTTGCTTTGCCTTGCCTTCGTAAAGAAGTTCATTCTTCGCCAATTGGATATCCTCCTATATGGTAATAATCCTGATAAGCCAAACACGGATGGAATTAATGTAAAAGGGGCACCCCTCAACCTTTATTAAGTAGTGCCCCTCGTTAAAATTACAGCCCCATACGTTCAAAAATGAAATCTACATTTTTCAAATGATAATGGTAATCGAAGCAATCATCCAATTCTTCAGTAGACAGGTAGGCCGTAATTGTTTCATCCGCTTCTAGCAATTCACGGAATTGAATCTGTGTTTCCCATGCCTCCATCGCCTTAGGCTGAACGGTATCATACGCTTTTTCACGAGACAATCCTTTATCAATTAAAGCAAGCAATACACGCTGTGAATAAATCAGACCATAAGTGCGGTCCATATTACGCTTCATATTATCAGGGAACACCGTTAAGTTTTTCACGATATTACCGAAGCGGTTTAACATATAGTTCAATAAAATGGTCGCATCCGGGAGGATAATTCTTTCAGCAGAAGAATGTGAAATGTCCCGTTCATGCCAAAGTGAAACATTTTCATAGGCCGTCATCATGTGGCCGCGAATCACACGGGCCAACCCAGTCATATTCTCCGAACCGATTGGATTGCGTTTATGCGGCATAGCGGAAGAACCCTTCTGCCCCTTCGCAAAAAATTCCTCTACTTCACGTGTCTCACTCTTTTGCAAACCACGAATTTCAGTTGCAAATTTTTCAATAGAAGTCGCAATCAATGCTAATGTAGACATGTATTGTGCATGTCGGTCGCGCTGTAGGGTTTGGGTAGAGATTGGAGAAGGTTTGATCCCAAGATTTTCACACACAAACTTTTCTACAAATGGATCAATGTTCGCATATGTTCCAACAGCACCGGAGATTTTACCATACTCTACTGTATCTGCAGCTTCTTTTAGTCTTTTTAGATTCCGCTTCATTTCTTCATACCATAATGCCATTTTCAAACCAAATGTCGTTGGTTCAGCATGGACGCCATGAGTACGTCCCATCATAACCGTATATTTATGCTCCTTCGCTTTTTCTGCCAAAATTGTAATAAACCGCTCCACATCAGCGATTAAAATATCATTGGCCTGCTTGAGCAAATAAGATAAAGCCGTATCGACTACATCTGTAGAAGTCAGACCATAATGAACCCATTTCCGTTCTTCTCCCAGCGATTCTGAAACGGCACGCGTAAAGGCAACCACATCATGTCTGGTTTCTTCTTCAATTTCTTTGATACGATTCACATCAAAGGAAGCACGCTCTCTCATTACTTTTACATCCTCTTTAGGGATTGCACCAAGCTCTGCCCAGGCTTCACAAGCCAAAATTTCTACTTCGAGCCATGCTTGAAAACGATTCTCCTCTGTCCAAATCTTTCCCATTTCCGGTCTTGTATAACGTTCAATCATTATTTCATATCCACCTTTTCTTTTTTGTCTCCTGTTTGTTCAGTCCATATATTTGATTGATTAAGCATCTCTAATATTTCCATCGGATGCTCTCCTAAGACTGTAATATGCCCCATTTTTCTATCTTTCTTCGCTTCACGCTTCCCATAAATATGTACTTTCCAATCAGGCTCATTCCCTAAAGCCTTTATAACCGGTTCTAAATGCTGACCCAAAACATTGACCATTACCGCACTGGAATGTAATTCAGTATGACCAAGCGGCCAATTACACACCGCTCTTATATGTTGCTCAAATTGAGAGGTTTCACAAGCCTCAATCGAAAAATGTCCGGAATTATGAGGTCTCGGCGCTAATTCATTCACCAAAATATCATCCTGGTCGAGCAGGAACATTTCAACGGCTAATGTACCAACCACCTGTAATGATTCTGCCAATTGTACAGCCGATCCGATTGCATGGATTTGGGTGTTTTCATTGATTCTCGCCGGGACAATCGATTGATGCAAAATATTATTGACGTGAATATTCTCTGCAACAGGAAACACCCGTATGGAACCATCCAATTTTCGAGTTACTATCACTGAAATTTCCTTTTGAAACGGTATAAAACTCTCCAAAACACAAACTCCATGGCTCAGCAATTCAGAGCCTTTGGCTAAATCTCCTTTATCCCGTATAACAAGCTGTCCTTTTCCATCATAACCACCTCGCGCTGTTTTCAAGACAGAAGGATAGCCAAGTTTAGAAATAGCTTGACGAAGATCCTCAAAACTTGCAATGACCTCGAACGGGACAACTTTGACACCTGATTTCTCAATCGCCTGTTTTTCAAGAACCCGATCCTGCGTAATTCTTAATATATCCGTACCCTGCGGAATATATGGATTACCCGTTAGTTGATCTAACGCATCAGCATCAATATTTTCAAATTCAAATGTGAGTACATCACTTATCTTTGCCAAGCGCTGCAGAGCCTCTACATCATTAAATGGGGCCGTGATTTCCATATCCGCAATTTGGCCGCAAGGACTGTTGGGCGTTGGATCAAGCACAGCTATCTTAAAACCTAAATTTCTGGCTGCCAATGCCAGCATTCGCCCCAACTGACCGCCACCTATTATCCCAATCGTCTGGCCAGGTAAAATAACTGGTGCCTGCTTACTCAAGTTCATCACAACTTTCAATTGATTGTCTTTGAATTTTTAATCTATATTGTTCAAGTTCTTCAGCCAATTCTTGCTCGAAGGTCCCTAATATCTGTACTGCTAAAAGACCTGCATTTTTTGCACCGGCTTTGCCAATCGCCATCGTTGCTACAGGAACACCACCCGGCATTTGAACAATAGACAGCAAAGAATCCAAACCGTTTAGAGCGTGGGATTGCACAGGCACACCAATTACAGGCAAAGTAGTTTTGGCTGCTACCATCCCAGGTAAATGGGCTGCTCCGCCTGCACCGGCTATAATCACTTTTATTCCACGACTTCGCGCGCTTTGGGCATATTCAAACATTAAATCAGGCGTTCTATGAGCTGAAATTACTTTTTTCTCATAAGCCACCTTAAAATCATCCAGAATAGTACATACATGCTTCATCGTTTCCCAGTCTGATATGCTTCCCATGATTACTCCAACCTTAAGGTCATTCATCATTTTCGCCTCCAAATAAAAAAGCTGCATGAACACACTTTCAAAAAAGAGAAAGCAGTCCACACAGCTTATATGCTATGCCAAACCGAGCACTTAGGACAAGTACTATGCCCTCACATATAAGGTGAGGTCCGCTTTCTCTCATAGTCCAAAAATTTATTCGGTCTTTGGGTAGAAACTTGCAGGCCATATCCCCGCTATTATATGAGAGAATTATTTATTTTAATGCTTATTGTTCGTACCTATCTTACCAATAGGGCTAATTGTATGTCAACTAAAAACCGAACACTTCTGTTATTTAATGCAATATCGTTCGGTTTTCAATCAATTGATTTGCCTTCAAAAATAATCTGGCGTGCAACCGGAATATATTCTATCTGATCGCCATTCTTCACTTCCTTAAAAATTGGTTTCTCCATACGTCTTACGGGAAAGTATCCTTCCTTTTTCATACGCTCCAAGCATTCATCAATGCTTTCATTCTCCTGCAATTCAAACTTTTGTTTCTTTGGCTTAGCCAATCGACCCTCGTCCTTTCTGTTACTTACTCTACTAGTAGTGTATCCCATTTAGTACTCTTTTCGGAAGTTTTGTTACAGAATTTTATGTGACTGGTGTAAGCGTGGACTGGCAAAAGTTTTCTTCTTTATGGATAGGAATTTCAGTTTAACACTGTGCCGTCTCACACCTATTCTCCAGCAAAAACACATCAAAGTATGTACGGTAAGACGTATATAAGTGATGTCAGAATCTGAGCTGAAATGTGCTTAATATGAATTGTCATGGGTAGATATAACAATTTTAAAAAGCTTGGCTTTCCCTCAGATTTTACTCATCTTTGTCCCATTTTTTCAACTTATGTCTTCTTTCCAGCCTACTAATCATGCTGATAACTCAACCTCAATCCCAAAAACCGCACAAAAAAACCAGCTCATCAACTGAACTGGTTTCTTAAATTGCCCGGCAACGTCCTACTCTCACAGGGACTCGCGTCCCAACTACCATCGGCGCTGAAGAGCTTAACTTCCGTGTTCGGAATGGGAACGGGTGTGGCCTCTTCGCCATCATTACCGGACTATTTGGTTAGAAAGAAATCATTCTTTCAAAACTGGATAATGTAAGTTTGGCAAGTATGCTTGATTCATTTGGTTAAGTCCTCGAACGATTAGTATCCGTCAGCTCCATGTGTCACCACACTTCCACCTCGGACCTATCAACCTGATCATCTT
>NZ_VEMV01000007.1:0-256828 GCF_006346415.1 Bacillus sp. D386
AAGAACCCTGAAAGATGATCAGGTTGATAGGTCCGAGGTGGAAGTGTGGTGACACATGGAGCTGACGGATACTAATCGTTCGAGGACTTAACCAAATGAATCAAGCATACTTGCCAAACGTACATTATCCAGTTTTGAGAGAACGAAAAAAAGATAAAATTTCTTTAAAATTTCTCTTGAAAAATGTCAGAAATACGATATAATAATAAATGTCGCTGACAAAATCGTCTGGTGACGATGGCGAAGAGGCCACACCCGTTCCCATTCCGAACACGGAAGTTAAGCTCTTCAGCGCCGATGGTAGTTGGGACGCGAGTCCCTGTGAGAGTAGGACGTCGCCAGGCAATAAAATGGAGGATTAGCTCAGCTGGGAGAGCATCTGCCTTACAAGCAGAGGGTCGGCGGTTCGATCCCGTCATCCTCCACCATTATAAAATTAAAAATTACCAAAAAATACTTGGTGAAATTATAAAAAACATAAGTTATAATAATTAAGTGTCTTAGAAAAGCATTTAAATCTATTAAGCCGGTGTAGCTCAATTGGTAGAGCAACTGACTTGTAATCAGTAGGTTGGGGGTTCAAGTCCTCTTGCCGGCACCATCAGTACGAGCCATTAGCTCAGTCGGTAGAGCATCTGACTTTTAATCAGAGGGTCGAAGGTTCGAGTCCTTCATGGCTCACCATTTACAAAATGCGGGTGTGGCGGAATTGGCAGACGCACCAGACTTAGGATCTGGCGCCTTACGGCGTGGGGGTTCAAGTCCCTTCACCCGCACTTATATGCGGAAGTAGTTCAGTGGTAGAACACCACCTTGCCAAGGTGGGGGTCGCGGGTTCGAATCCCGTCTTCCGCTCCAATGCCAAGTTATATGCCGGGGTGGCGGAATTGGCAGACGCACAGGACTTAAAATCCTGCGGTAGGTGACTACCGTGCCGGTTCGAGACCGGCCCTCGGCACTAGTTTTTTGCAAAAAAAATGCGCCCGTAGCTCAATTGGATAGAGCGTTTGACTACGGATCAAAAGGTTAGGGGTTCGACTCCTCTCGGGCGCGCCATCTTTTTGCGGGAAGTAGCTCAGCTTGGTAGAGCACTTGGTTTGGGACCAAGGGGTCGCAGGTTCGAATCCTGTCTTCCCGACCATCTAAAACTTATGGGGCCTTAGCTCAGCTGGGAGAGCGCCTGCTTTGCACGCAGGAGGTCAGCGGTTCGATCCCGCTAGGCTCCACCATTATAAACTTTAATAGGATTCAATATTTGGCGGTGTAGCTCAGCTGGCTAGAGCGTACGGTTCATACCCGTAAGGTCGGGGGTTCGATCCCCTCCGCCGCTACCAAATAGGACCTTTAGCTCAGCTGGTTAGAGCAGACGGCTCATAACCGTCCGGTCGTAGGTTCGAGTCCTACAAGGTCCACCACTATATATGGAGGAATACCCAAGTCTGGCTGAAGGGACCGGTCTTGAAAACCGGGAGGCGGGTTAAACCGCGCGGGGGTTCGAATCCCTCTTCCTCCGCCATATATACCTTAAATACCTTGTAGTATATGGAAACAAATTATTATTGTCGCGGGGTGGAGCAGTCTGGTAGCTCGTCGGGCTCATAACCCGAAGGTCGCAGGTTCAAATCCTGTCCCCGCAATAAATGGTCCGGTAGTTCAGTTGGTTAGAATGCCTGCCTGTCACGCAGGAGGTCGCGGGTTCGAGTCCCGTCCGGACCGCCATTTATAAAATGTTAGCTCATCAGTAAGACATTGAGCAGCATCAGAGAAATACAAAGATACAAAACGGCTCAGTAGCTCAGTCGGTAGAGCAAAGGACTGAAAATCCTTGTGTCGGCGGTTCGATTCCGTCCTGAGCCACCATAACTTTAAAAAGACAATGCACGGCGGTTGTGGCGAAGTGGTTAACGCATCGGATTGTGGTTCCGACATTCGTGGGTTCGATTCCCATCAGCCGCCCCATAGAGTGCGGGTGTAGTTTAGTGGTAAAACCTCAGCCTTCCAAGCTGATGATGAGGGTTCGATTCCCTTCACCCGCTCCAAATTTTACTTCGGGCCTATAGCTCAGCTGGTTAGAGCGCACGCCTGATAAGCGTGAGGTCGATGGTTCGAGTCCATTTAGGCCCATATACCATTATTCCGTAGTAGCTCAGTGGTAGAGCACTCGGCTGTTAACCGAGCGGTCGTAGGTTCGAATCCTACCTGCGGAGCCATATTTGGGGAAGTACTCAAGAGGCTGAAGAGGCGCCCCTGCTAAGGGTGTAGGTCGGGTAACCGGCGCGAGGGTTCAAATCCCTCCTTCTCCGCCATTTGGCCCCTTGGTCAAGCGGTTAAGACACCGCCCTTTCACGGCGGTAACACGGGTTCGAATCCCGTAGGGGTCATAAAAACCATGTACATGATGTACATGGTTTTTTTATATATTATTTTAATAAATGAAATCTTAATAATTAAAACATAACTGCCAAAAGAGCTCAGTCCGTCAATACATTGTCTCCTAAACGCCTTATAAGAAGGCAAAGGTAAAATTCTAATAACGGTTAAAGTCTAAAATAGAACGAGAATAAAGCCGAACTGATCATCAAGTACTTTTAAGAGGAATACCAAGTAAAATTTTATGATTTCTTTAGTAAGGATTATATCAACCAAATTGAAAATCTACTTCTACCTGTAATTTGAATAGATGTGTGAGTCAATTCTTGAATTGTTTCCCCATTTGGGAATTGGGGAAATATTGCTATAAGCCCTTCTCATTTTGCCCTATACTAATTTTACTGTTCGAACCTCCACTCCACCTAAATTAAGTATTAAATTCTGCTATTAAATATGCCTCACGATAAACCTTCATATGATCCATATATCAACATAAATAAGCAATTGAAGCTCGCATAGACATCTTCTTATAGTTTTCTGAGAGGGTATCATTTATTTAAGTCTTGCTTTAATCAGTAGATCCGTGAGACAATGGAAAGTAATTGTAAAGGTTTGTATTTAAAAAATTTCACGGATAATGTTCTCTTATAGAGAATATACTAATTCTTAAATCCTCAATCGATTATAAAGAAGCCCTCAGAAGAATTAACTCAACACAATCATCCTTTCCTCGATTGTATTTCCTAAAGTTCTATGTTGAAAGATATATTATATGCCAAAGTATCTAAGTTCCCTTTTTGGTCTTGAATTATGAGAATATTTTGTTTACTATAGATAAATACTATAATAAACAAATAATTTAATATTTTCTTACACAACTTTATTAAGTAAACATTTTAATTAATTAACTCGTTTTTGAGTGGTAGACCACTTCATTGATATTTTTCTCAATATAATGAAATATTTAACATAAAAATAATAGTATTTAAGTTTCTATATACTATATTTTGGATATATTATACTGATACCTGTTAATTTATCTTACTAATTCCAAAAAGTAGTGAAAAAAAGCTTTTTAGAGCTAAATTAACAATTTTTGCATTTGATTTAGTTACAGAATAAGTAGTTTAATTAGTATATTGAGAAAATTCGAGAAAGGGTGATAATATGCCTAATGCTATCCCAACAGACTATCAGGTCCATTTGTTTCATGAAGGCTCTCTTTATGATGCATATAAACTGTTCGGTTCCCATTTGATAAAGGTAAATGATGATATACATACAAGGTTTACAGTATATGCACCAAACGCCCGTCAGATACGCTTGGTGGGTTCTTTTAATAATTGGAATGGTAACGGTTATGAATTAAAAAGAGTTTCTGAACAGGGTATTTGGACGCTTCTGGTAGATAAAAACCTGGACGGACATATATACAAATATGAAATTGAAGCAGCATCTGGAGCCATAGCTCTAAAGAGTGATCCGTATGCCTTCTATTCAGAAATAAGGCCTCATACGGCATCTGTCGTATATCCTATAGATGATTCATATAAATGGAATGATGCGTCTTGGCTTAAGAAAAAAACAAAGAAACAACAAGATGAGAACCCCATGTTTATTTATGAAATTCATGCAGGAACATGGAGAAAACATATCCAGGAAGGCCAAGTGTCTATACCGAGCGATGAATGCAAGATTGAGGAATTTTATACATACCGTGACCTGGCTGATGAACTCATCCCCTATGTAGTTGAACAGGGCTTTACACATATTGAGCTAATGCCACTAACTGAACATCCGTTCGACGGATCATGGGGCTATCAGAGTACAGGTTATTATTCACCAACAAGCCGATATGGCAGGCCTGAAGACTTGAAATATTTTATCGATCAATGTCATCAGCATAACATAGGTGTATTGCTTGATTGGGTACCTGGTCACTATTGTAAAGATGCTCATGGTTTATTTATGTTTGATGGATCACCTGTTTATGAATACTCTGATCTCAAACACAGAGAGAATCCAGTATGGGGAACAGCAAATTTTGACTTGGGCAAACCAGAAGTTCATAGTTTTTTAATATCCAACGCAAGATATTGGATGAAGTATTTTCACATAGATGGATTTAGAGTGGATGCTGTCGCAAATATCATTTATTGGCCCAATACATATAGTGGTGACGTTAATCCACATGCTATAGATTTTTTACAGAAACTTAACCAAGTTGTAAAAGAATCCGATCCTACAGTTCTTATGATGGCTGAAGACTCAACTGATTGGCCTAACGTAACTAAGCCAGCTAGTGAGGGAGGTTTAGGATTTACATATAAGTGGAATATGGGTTGGATGAACGATATTTTAGAGTACATGGAATCAGATCCGTGTTCTCGAAAGGATCTTCATAATAAAGTAACATTCTCCTTAATGTATGCTTATACGGAACGGTTTATTTTACCTTTGTCACATGATGAAGTGGTCCACGGTAAAAAATCTCTTCTTGATAAAATGCCAGGAAGCTACGAAGAAAAATTTTCTCAGTTGAAATTACTCATGGGATTTATGACAACCCACCCGGGGAAAAAATTATTATTTATGGGTGGAGAGCTGGGGATGTTCTCAGAATGGAAGGATAAAGAACAGGTTGATTGGCATCTACTAAATTATGATTCTCATCAAACATTAAATCATTTCTTTGCAGACTTACTAAAGTTTTACAAACGGTCAAAGCCGTTATATGAGTTAGATGATTATCCTGAAGGATTTGAGTGGATTGATGTTCATAACACCGATCAGTCCATATTCTCATTTATTCGTCGTGATCGAGAAGGAAATCCATTGATAGTACTGTGTAATTTCAAAAATATATCTTATGAAGAATATAAAGTTGGAGTACCTGATAAACAGGAGTACAAAGAGGTCATAAATAGTGATGCTGTCCAATATGGTGGAAGCGATCATGTTAATAAAAAGAAAATCATCGCAGAAGAAGGTTCTTTTCATGGGAGACCATATCACGTAAAGATTAAGGTACCTCCATTTGGAATTACTGTACTGCGTCCCATTAAAAAACGGAAGGAGTTAAATAAAAATGGCAAAGAAAAAAATAGTCGCAATGCTACTGGCAGGAGGACAAGGAACAAGGCTTGAGGCTTTGACAGCTGATGTTGCAAAACCGGCAGTCCCATTTGGCGGTAAATATAGAATTATAGATTTTACATTAAGTAACTGTACGAACTCTGGAATAGATACGGTAGGGGTATTAACGCAATACCAGCCGTTATTGCTTAATTCCTATCTTTCTAACGGAAGTGCCTGGGATCTCGATTTAAAAGATGGCGGAGTAACTGTATTACCTCCCTATTCTGCTTCAAAGGAAATGAGATGGTATACGGGTACAGCAAGTGCGGTTTACCAAAACTTAAACTATATCGATCAATATGATCCGGATTATGTGATTGTTCTCTCAGGAGATCACATTTACAAAATGGATTATGATAAAATGTTGAGCTTCCATGAGGAAAGAGGAGCAGATGCGACTATCTCTGTTATTCCTGTTCCTTGGGATGAAGCAAGCAGATTTGGAATCATGAACACCAGAGAAGATTATTCTGTAATGGAATTTGAAGAGAAACCGAAAAATCCGAAAAATAATTTAGCCTCTATGGGTATCTATATATTTAATCGTAAAGTTCTAAAAGACTATTTGATAAAAGATGCTAAAAATGAAGATTCAACAAGGGATTTTGGTAAGGATATCATACCTTTATTATTAAATGATGATAAAAAGGTATATGCTTATCCATTTGAAGGATATTGGAAAGATGTTGGTACACTGAAAAGTTATTGGGAAGCTAATATGGATTTACTGGATGAAGAGTGTGAATTAAATCTTTATGACTATTCATGGCGCATTTATTCAGTTAATCCGAACAGACCACCACAATATCTATCTAACAAAGCAGAGGTTAAAGAATCACTGATTAACGAAGGATGTATAGTTGAAGGTAAGGTGGAAAAATCAGTCGTTTTCTATGGAGCACAGATTGGCAAAGACGCACATGTTAAAGATTCTGTAATCATGTCAGATGCAGTTATCGGAAAGAATGTCTATATTGAAAAGGCTATTATTCCTCCAGGTGCTGTTATACCGGATAACCAGGTGATCAGACCTATTGATGATGAAGATGTTATATTGGTTAATCCTGAACTGTTAACAGAAGAAAATGTTATAAAATTATCTTGATATAGTGAAAGGCGTTGAAAATATGAGTAAATCACTATTAGGTATTATAGATGCCACGAATAGTTTTGAATCACTGGATATTTTAACAAAAAGTCGGAATGTTGCAGCATTACCAATAGCTGGTCGTTTCCGTTTAATAGATTTTATTCTTTCAAGCATGGTTAATTCGGGAATATCTAATGTAGCTGTTTATCCACAAGCACATTTCAGATCGTTAATGGACCATTTGGGAACAGGTAAGAACTGGGATTTGAATAGAAAAAGAGATGGACTATTCTTCCTCCCGGTGCCTCATACAGAAGATGTATCTGGTGAGGTTCATGCGTTTGATCACTTTGCTTATCATATGACCTATCTTGAAAGAAGTAAACAGGAGTATGTGATTGTTGCTAACAGTCAAACCGTTTGCAATATCGATTTTAATGCTGTTCTTAAATATCATATACAAAACAAATGTGATATTACGGAAATCAAAAAAGATAAAGAATCACTTGAAATGTTCATCCTTAAAAAAGAACTGCTTGTTAAATTAATTGACGAGCGGAAACAAACTGGGTACAAATGTTTAAAGGATGTTGTGGAAGATCATTATTCCGACTTCGCTATCTGTGTTTATCAGTATGAAGGTTATCTGGCGAATATCAATTCTATTAATGCCTATTTTCAATCAAGTATAGATCTTCTTAAAGAAGAAAATTGGAGTCAGTTATTCATGAAGGAATGTCCTATCTATACAAAAGTTAAGGATGAGCCGCCATCCAAGTATAGTGAGAAGTCTCATGTAAGCCAATCAATGGTTGCCAACGGCTCTATCATAAAAGGTGAAGTAGAGCACAGTATCATCTTTAGGGCCGTTAATATTGATGAAGGTACTTCCATTAAAAATTCCATTATCATGCAAAAAACAAAAATCGGTAAGAATTGCAAACTCGATTATGTAATCCTCGATAAGGATGTAGAAATTGCTGATGGAACAGTTCTGATTGGGTCTCCATTCCAACCAATTGTTATTCAAAAAGGTGTAAAACAAGGAGCGTTGATGAACTCGTGAATGTATTATTTGTAGTATCTGAATGTGTACCCTTTGCTAAATCTGGAGGGCTGGCTGACGTAGCCGGCTCTCTTCCTAAAGAATTAAAAAAGTTAGGTCATGAGGTAAGAGTGTTGCTTCCTAAGTATGGGACGATACCTACTCATTTTTTTAATTCAGCGAAAAAAATTGCTGAATTTGAAGTTCAGTTAAGCTGGAGAAGACAGTATTGCGGTATTTTTGAAGCTGAATATGATGGTGTCATTTATTACTTTATGGATAATGAATATTATTTCCATAGACCAAAACTTTATGAGCAATTTGACGATGGTGAACGTTTTGCTTATTTCTGTAAAGCGGCTGTTGAAGCACTTTATCATATTCCATTTTTACCGGATGTTATTCATACACATGATTGGCATACGGGAATGATTCCATTCTTATTGAAAACTCAGCACCAGAATACGAAATTAGCAAACATCAAAAATATATTTACAATTCATAATTTGCAATTCCAAGGCATTTATGGAAAAAGTTTTCTTGATGATGTACTGGGGATTCATGATGACTACTTTAACCAGTTGGAATTTGACGGGAACGTCAACTTTATGAAATCAGCACTGGTTTATGCAGATGCAATAACTACTGTCAGCCCTACTTATAAAGAGGAGATTAAAACTGACTATTACGGTGAGCGTCTGAATGGATTGCTTCAGGCAAGAGACTCAGATTTATATGGGATTTTAAATGGAATTGACAATGACTTATATAATCCAAAAAAAGATGCTGCGATTGCCAGCGAGTTTTCAGTCAATTCTCTGAAAGGCAAAAAAGCGAATAAACGTTATCTCCAGGAGTATTTCAATTTACCGGTAGATGATAGCAAGCCGCTGATTGCCGTTGTATCGCGTTTAACCTCTCAGAAAGGCTTTGATCTGGTTAGAGCTGTATTCCATGAGATTTTGCAGGAAGATATCCAAATGATCATGCTGGGTACAGGCGATCCGCAATTCGAGCATTTCTTTGGTTATACGTCCCAATGGTATCAGGATAAATTAAGGGTTCATATTGGTTTTAATGAAGATTTAGCCCATCAAATATATGCTGGAGCTGATTTGTTCCTTATGCCTTCTAAATTTGAACCTTGCGGATTAAGCCAATTAATAGCAATGAGATATGGTACATTGCCGATTGTTAGGGAAACAGGGGGTCTGCGAGATACTGTACAGCCATATAATGAATTTACTGGCGAGGGCAATGGTTTTTCATTTACTAACTTTAATGCTCATGACATGCTTTATACAATACGTCGGGCATTATCTTTTTATCATAATCCTTCTGAGTGGAAAAAGATTGTTAAGAACTCGATGAAGAAGGACTATAGCTGGGCACGTTCAGCAGCAGAGTATGAGGTTTTGTATAAAGACTTGACTGAGAGGATCTGATTTAGATGTTTGATAATAAAGAACTGTTTAAGGAAGCCTTTATATCTAAGCTTGAAATGTCTTATGGAAAAACATTTTCAGAATCGACTCCGCAGGAGCAATATCATACTTTAGGAATTATGATTCGTGAATATATAAGTAAGAATTGGATTAAAACCAATCAATTATATAGAGAAACGAAGACAAAGCAGGTCTACTATTTATCAATTGAATTTTTACTTGGTAGAATTATGGGGAGTAATGTCTTAAATCTTGGCATACAAAAAGTAGTGGAAGACGGGCTTGAGGATTTAGGGATTAGCTTTTCGGAGCTGGAAACACTTGAGCCGGATTCTGCGCTCGGTAATGGTGGGTTAGGCCGATTAGCTGCTTGTTTCATGGATTCCATTGCTTCTTTGGAATTGCCTGGTCATGGATGTGGTATTCGCTATAAATATGGTTTATTTGAGCAAAAAATCATTGATGGCGTACAAGTTGAATATCCAGAGCAATGGCTTCAAAATGGACATGTATGGGAGGTTCGAAAAGCCGATCAGGCAGTAATGGTACCTTTTTGGGGAGAAGTACAATCCTATACAGATTCTGATGGCCGTTTAGGTTTCCGTCATATTGATACAGAGCCAATAATGGCTGTACCTTATGACATACCGGTTGTTGGCTATCAGAATGAAACGGTGAATACACTCAGATTGTGGAATGCTGAGCCTGCCCCGGCTCCTTATCATCGCGATATTATGCGTTACAAGCGTGATACAGAATTGGTATCAGAATTTCTTTATCCGGATGATACAGAAGACAGCGGGAAAATTCTGCGTTTAAAACAACAGTATTTCCTTGTCTCAGCCAGTTTGCATACCATATTAAAGACATACCGCAAAAAGAATATTCCTATGAGCAAATTGCATGAATACGTATCAATACATATAAATGATACTCACCCTGTTCTGGCCATCCCGGAATTAATGAGGATCTTATTGGATGAAGAAAAAATGTCATGGGAAGAAGCATGGGAAGTAACCACAAAAACGATATCTTATACGAATCATACGACGCTTTCTGAGGCATTGGAAAAATGGTCAATTCGTTTATTCCAACCATTATTGCCAAGGATCTTTATGATTGTGAATGAGATTAACGAGCGGTTCTGTCAGCAATTATGGGAGCTGTATCCGGGTGAGTGGCAAAGAATAGAGGATATGGCTATCATTGCTCATGATCAGGTTAAAATGGCCCATCTGGCTATTGCAGGCAGCCATAGTATAAACGGAGTAGCCCATCTGCATACTGAGATTCTCAAGAAGAGAGAAATGAACAATTTCTATCAGGTTTTTCCTGAAAAGTTTAATAATAAAACCAATGGTATTACTCATCGCAGATGGTTATTGAAATCCAATCCAGGACTTTCCCGTTTAATTTCGCAAGCAATCGGCGATAAATGGCAAATTGATCCGGTATATATGAAGGAATTGGAGCGGTTTAGTACGGATTCTTCCTTTTTAGAAGAGCTAATGAAAGTGAAAGCAGACAATAAGAAAAAGCTGGCTAAGCGGATTAAAGAACAAAATGGTATAACCGTTAATCCAGATAGTATTTTTGATGTCCAGGTCAAACGTTTGCACGCGTATAAACGCCAATTGCTAAATGTTCTTCACATTATGTATTTATACAATCGAATGAAGGAAGAGCCAAATTTCAAGCCATATCCGCGTACCTTTATATTTGGAGCTAAAGCATCCCCAGGATACTACTATGCCAAAAAAATTATTAAATTGATTAACACCGTGGCGGATAAAGTAAATAATGATCCGGACACAAAAGATTATATAAAGGTCGTATTTCTCGAAAATTATCGGGTATCTCTGGCTGAAGAAATATTCCCTGCAGCTGAATTAAGTGAACAAATTTCGACTGCAAGTAAAGAAGCATCAGGAACAGGTAATATGAAATTTATGATGAATGGTGCTTTGACCATCGGTACAATGGATGGGGCTAATGTAGAAATCTTTGAGAGAGTCGGAGAAGAACATATCTTTACATTCGGATTATCGTCAGAGGAAGTTATGAATTACAACGCACATGGAGGTTATCACTCCTCAGAATATTATATGCTTGATCGAAGAATTCATCAGGCTGTAAACCAATTAATTAATGGATTCTTCCCGAATACATCTGGAATGTTTGATATGATATATGATTCTCTGCTATTAGAAAATGATCAATATTTTGTATTAAGGGATTTTGGTTCCTATGCAAGTACACAGGAAAAGGTAGAGGCATCTTATCAAGACAAAAAGAAATGGAACTCATCAAGTGTAATAAATATTGCTAATTCAGGATTTTTCTCAAGTGACCGAACAATTCAGGAATATGCAACAGACATCTGGAACGTAAACCCTATAAATCAAAGAAACAAATAAATTATGTAAAATAGATAAAGGCAATCTATATTCCATTGATTAAATGAATATAGGTTGCCTTTTTACCATGTGTAATGTTTTGAATATGTAGAAGCTACTTTTTGTCATATGTAACTGTTATGAACTATTAATTAGATAATTATCAAATGAAAAACAGCTCACTGGAACTTCTTGAAAGGTTATAGTTATATATAGCAGCAAAGAAAAAAGGACAGCCAATAGGCTGCCTTATTTGTTCTTGTTGTCCACATAACTATCTCTTTTTCGGTAAGGAATATCTCCTAAATTTGACTCTAGGTTTTCATCTTCCAGGCGTTCTTCATAATCGGTTTTTGCATCGCTTTGATATACTTTACGTTCTCCGTCTGGACCATTACCAACGAATGACTCAACTTCATCTGCAAAACCTTCATCCTCTGTTTGATCTGGATAAAGATCTTCATATCCTTTTGCATCTCTAACCATATCGGATGGAGTTTCCGAGGTTCCGTATTGGGCGGCTTCTTGATAACTGTCTGTGTAGTCTTCTATTCGATGATCATATGTTCTTTGAAGGGAATCTGGCTTTGGTGGCTGAATGACATCTTCCTCAATTGGACGGTGATTGCTTAATTCCTGTTTTTTTGAATGCTCGATACAATAGAGAGTGGATGGAATGGCCTCAAGTCTTTCGTATGGAATATCCTTTCCGCACTCTTTACATACACCGTATGTGCCTTCTTCTATTGCAGACAACGCTGTTTCAATTTCATTCAATTGCTCTTCTTCATGTATTTCCAGAGCCACATCTTTTTCACGCTCAAATAATTCTGTACCGAGATCGCCAGGATGATTATCATAGGATGATAGTTCTCCGGATGCTTCACGCTCACTTAGGTCGAGTCGGCTGTTTCTTTTTGTATTTAATTTGCTTTGAAATTCTTCTTTTTGTTCTTTTAATCTATCTGTTATAGCTTGAAGTTGATTTTTACTTAGCATGCTACCACTTCCTTAACTGTAATAAGTAACTTGTATTGTTACATTTACCCCATCACACAGTAGAAAAACATTTAAGAGAAATAGCAAGATTAGAGCAGAAAAAAATAAGCCTCTACTAAGAGGCTTATTAAAAGATTTAGAAGAAGAATCCAATATACATACCAAATGCAAATAAAAGACCATAGAAAGTGTTCGTTTGGCCTGTTGCTTTCATGGCAGGCATCATTTCCGGTGGAGTATCATTGCCAACAAATCCTTTCACGGCTTGTACCGCTTTTGGAATGCTCAATAGCACAAGTAATGTCCAAGGAGAAGTAATACCTGAGAACACTAGTACGAATGCCCATACATAGGAGAGAGCAAACATGGCTGCCAGTACGATAATGGCATTTTTCTTGCCAATGAGGATTGCCAATGTTTTTCGGCCGCCCTTTTTATCCCCGACTCTGTCGCGAATATTATTTGATAACAAAATAGCACCCACAGTCAAAAAGAATGGGACAGTTACGAGCCATGCATCTAATGTCACATTTCCAGTTTGAATAAAATAAGAAATCAAGATAATTAGGCAGCCCATAAAGAAACCGGATGTAATCTCGCCAAATGGGGTATAGGCTATTGGGAGCGGTCCACCAGTATATAAGTATCCCATTGACATTGATAATAATCCGATGAGTACCAACCACCAGCTGCTATTTGCGCATATATAAACACCTATCAGTGCTGATATACCATACAGAACGAGTGCTAATGTAAGAATCGACTTTGGTGATAAACCCTCATGTACGATTCCGCCACCAATCCCAATGGATTCCTCATTATCGAGTCCCTTTTTGAAATCATAATATTCATTAAATAGGTTCGTGGCAATTTGGATAAGCAGTGCGGCAGCCATCATAGCCACAAATAACCCGATATTCAGCGAAGGTATATGTTCATGAGCCAGCGCTGTTCCAACCAACACAGGTGTAAAACCAGCTGTTAATGTGTGTGGCCTGGTTAATTTCCACCAAACCCGCCAACTTTTTCTGGGTAATCCTGTCTTCGCAGGAGTATGCGAGTGATCTTGCATTTTGTTAATCCCCTTTACGTTATAAGTTACTAGCGAATAGTGGTAAATCAATATGTTAAACTATTAGTATAAAATATAATATTTTAAGAGTTCTACAACTCATATCATTCCCACTATTATTACTATACTAAATCAGTGTAGGTAAATGTTATAGTAAGTGTCAATACATTTATCCTCTATAGTAGACCTGTTAGAAAGTCATAATGGTTCAGGCTTTAAGAAAAAGATATTATAATAGTAAGGATCCGTATTAATAGGGAAAATAAGTATGATGGTTTGTTTATTGGAATAAACTGCATTCTTGTGGATAGAAGATACCATACAGGGAGCAAGCGGAATGGAATCGCTATCAAATGATGATGAGAATATAAGCTTTAAAATGAAAATTAAGAAACTACAAAAATTGACAGCTTAATTTCTACAGGTGTATCTTTAAATAGGTTTATTGGAAATAGGAGCAACGGAGGGATTTGAATGGCAATAAAGCAAATGACAGATATTCAACAGGAATTGACTGAAGCCTTACATACAGTAAAAAGGATTGCTATGCCAATCTTATTCAGTCATGTTGAGGCCGTTACCAATAAGAAACCGATCGATATCTATCAATCAAGTGAGTGTTTATATAAAGGTGAGCGATTTTACTGGAAAGATCCGGATAATGAATTGTATTTAGCCGGGATTGGAACAGCACGTAAGCTACAATCTCTTACTAATGGAGAAAAACGTTTTAAAGATATTAAGGATAAATGGACTGCCCTAATGGAGTCAGCCATTGTGAATGGGGTTAACTCTGGAAAAGGCACAGGACCTTTATGCTTTGGCGGTTTTTCCTTTAACTCTAAAAATACAGAGCCGGGTTCCAATTGGAGCCAATTTGGCAGTTATTTATTTTATATACCTAAGTTTTTAATTACAGAAACAAATCATGGTTCATACTTAACTTCCTCTATATATTTGACTCCTCATATGTCAGATAAAGAGGTACGCCAATTTATCGAAGATAGAGATGCTTTTTTGTCTATGTCTGATTCTGGCCAAAAAGAAATGCCAGCTATCATAGAACGGCAAGAACATATTGTGGAAGAGTGGAAACAGGCTATACTAAAATCTGTCGAGGATATCCGAAACGGACAGATGGAGAAAATCGTCCTGGCCCGTGAATTAAGTTTGCAATTTGAAGATGAAGTTCCATCTTATAAAGTACTTGAGAATTTAATGATTCAGCAAAACGGAAGCTTTATTTTTGGGCTTGAATCAGGGGATGATTGTTTTATAGGTGCTTCTCCGGAAAGGCTGATTAAAAAAGAGGGGCCGGCTGTATTTTCTGCATGTTTGGCAGGGTCAACGCCAAGAAATGAAGATGAAGAAATTGATTCAGCCCTAGGAAATGAATTATTAAATGATGATAAAAATCGATCCGAGCATCAGTTTGTGGTCAATATGATTAAAGAGGCGATGGAAGAGCATTGCATCGAGATTAATATTCCTGATGCTCCCGTATTAATGAAGCTAAAAAATATACAGCATCTTTATACACCGGTAAATTGTGTGAGTCTGCCCGGCACTTCTGTTTTGGACTTTGTGGAATTGCTTCATCCAACACCTGCTTTGGGAGGTTCGCCAAGAAATATTGCTATGGAGAAAATAGAAAAATATGAAGGTATGGATAGAGGATTTTATGCTGCTCCAATAGGGTGGATGGATATATACGGAAATGGTGACTTTTCTGTAGGAATCCGCTCAGGTTTATTAAAGAAGGATAAAGCATCTCTATATGCGGGCTGTGGGATTGTAGAAAAATCAAATCCCGAAAGTGAATATATGGAGACAAAAGTGAAATTTAAACCCATGCTTTCTGCTTTGGAGGGAAGGAATATATGAATCACCAAGAAGAGCTAACTGCTTTTATAGCATCCTTTGTAGATGAACTAGCCCGAGCGGAAGTGAATGATGTTGTCATTAGTCCGGGATCCAGATCTACACCAATCGCCTATTGTATGGCTGAACATCCGGATATGAATGTTCATATTAATATCGATGAAAGATCGGCCGCCTTTTTTGCGCTTGGGATGGCTAAGGAAAAGAGAAAGCCTGTCGCTTTGTTATGTACATCAGGTACAGCGGCTGCAAACTACTTTCCTGCTATCGTAGAGGCCTATTATTCAAGAGTGCCATTAATTGTTCTTACTGCTGACCGTCCGCATGAATTACGAGATGTTGGAGCACCACAGGCCATCGACCAAATAAACCTTTATGGGAAGCATGTGAAATGGTTTGTAGAAATGTCTCTGCCTGATTCCGGAGAAATGATGCTCCAGTATGCACGCACTGTAGCAAGCAGAGCCATCAGTAATACAATTCTGGAGCCTGCCGGACCTGTTCATGTTAATTTCCCTTTACGAGAGCCACTCATTCCAATCTTAAGCGAAATGGAAAAGTGGATTCGTAGAACGGACCATTCAAATGCGTGTATCGATATTGCACATGGACACCGTAAGCTGGCTGATTCTCAGTTGAATACATATCTTCGTTTAATTAAGGAAAGCGAAAAAGGGATTATTATTTGCGGTCCTATTGACCAACCTGATTTTAAGGAAGCTGTTTTGAATTTCGCTGAAGCAACGGGATATCCGATTCTTGCTGATCCTTTATCGCAATTAAGGGCAGGTGGAAATCAGCACGTAATTGAAACCTATGATACTTTTCTGAAGGAAGAAGCAATACACGGGAAAATTACACCAGATTTAATTATTCGGTTTGGTGCAATGCCAGTTTCTAAACCAGTATTGCAATTTGTGAAAAAGTGTAAACAGACAAATCATATTGTAGTAGATGGGGGCAGCGGCTGGAGAGAGCCAGCGGGAGTAAGTACCCATATGGTTTATTGTGATGAGGCCGCTTTCTGTCACTCGGTTAGAGAAAATCTTACTGTACATGCAAATACAGAAAGAAGAGATTGGCTTTCTCTTTGGCAAGGAATGAATGAAGTGGCGAAAGAAGGGCTGCTGACTATACAGGATGAAACAGGGATGCAGGAAGGTAAATTATTTTCTCTATTGGAAAGTTTACTTCCGGAAAAAGCTAACTTAGTAGTTGGCAATAGCATGCCTATTCGAAACGTAGATTCATTTTTCTTTCAAACAACTAAGCAGATTAGGATATTGGCAAACAGGGGAGCTAACGGGATAGATGGCCTTATCTCAACTGCTGCAGGAATCAGCGCTTCCTCTGAAATACCAACTGTACTGGCACTTGGAGACCTCAGCTTATTTCATGATATGAATGGTTTCCTGGCAGCTAAAATGTATCAATTAAAGCTTCTGGTTTTGGTTGTGAATAATGATGGCGGTGGAATCTTTTCTTACCTGCCTCAGTCTGCTGAAGAAAAACATTTTGAAGAGCTTTTTGGTACGCCTCATGGCTTACACTTTAATCATACAGCTGCTTTGTATGGAGCAAACTATAAAAATCCGGAAACTTGGGAAGAAGTGACTGATTCCATTCAGGACTGGGTAGCCAATCCGGATTTCTGTATTGTTGAAGTTTGTACAAGTCGTTCCTATGATGTGAAAAGATACAGGGAAGTCGTTCAGCATGTTTCCCGGGAAATAAGAATGATGAATGATGGCGAATAAACTCATGTTATCCATTAATGGAGTAAAGTATCACGTGCAATTGCAAGGAGTAGGACAGCCTGTACTTCTTTTGCATGGATTTACGGGTTCCATGAATACGTGGAATACATTTATTCAGGATTACAAACATTGTTTTCAGTTTATCAGTCTGGATCTATTAGGGCATGGTCTGACAGAAGCGCCTATTGATCCTGATAGATATGAAATGCAAAAGGCTGCTAAAGATATTAAGGACATTTTAATCGCTTTAAATATCCAAAGTGCACATATTCTTGGTTATTCGATGGGAGGGAGACTGGCATTGGGGTTTGCTGTTTTATATCCTGAATTTGTTCGGACTCTCATTTTAGAAAGCTCATCACCAGGCCTGGAACATGAAGGCGAACGACTGTCGAGGGCACATAGTGATGCACAATTGGCAGAACGTATCAGAGAATATGGGATAGATAGTTTTGTAGATGATTGGGAGAAGATTCCGTTATTTGCTTCACAAGAAAGACTGTCGAATGGCAAGAAAGCAGAAATTAGGCAGGAGAGAGTATCCCATACCAGTATTGGCTTGCAAAATAGTTTAATGGGAATGGGTACAGGCTCACAGCCCTCATTTTGGAGTGAATTAAAGGAGTTGGATTTTCCCGTTTTATTGCTCGCGGGAGCATTGGATAAAAAGTTCGTTCAATTGGCCCTAAAAATGCAGAATTGCCTTAATAGATGCCAATTTGAAACAATAAATGACACTGGCCATGCAATACACGTGGAAGAACCCAAAATATTTGGTAGAATAGTAAGTGAGTTTATTAGAGGGAGGAATTAGAAATGGCTTTTGATTGGGTAACCATTCGTACATATGAAGATATTTTATATGAAAGATATAACGGTATTGCTAAAATTACCATCAACCGTCCAGAGGTACGCAATGCATTTCGTCCAAAAACAGTAATGGAATTGATTGATGCTTTTTCCCGTGCCAGGGATGATAAAGAAATAGGTGCTATTATTTTAACAGGCGCAGGTGACATGGCATTCTGTTCTGGCGGTGACCAAAAGGTTCGCGGTCATGGCGGATATGTGGGTGAAGACGAAATTCCTCGTCTGAATGTTCTTGATCTTCAACGCTTGATCCGTGTTATTCCAAAACCTGTTGTGGCAATGGTAGCAGGCTATGCTATTGGCGGAGGTCACGTACTGCATGTTGTATGTGATTTAACAATTGCTGCTGAAAATGCACGTTTTGGCCAAACCGGTCCTAAGGTTGGAAGCTTTGATGCAGGTTATGGTGCAGGATATTTAGCTCGAATCGTAGGCCATAAGAAAGCAAAAGAAATTTGGTTCTTGTGCCGTCAATATGATGCGCAGGAAGCACTTGATATGGGCTTGGTAAACAAAGTAGTTCCATTGGAGCAACTTGAAAAAGAAACGGTGCAATGGTGCGAGGAAATGCTTGAAAAGAGCCCAACTGCCCTTCGTTTCCTAAAAGCAGCTTTCAATGCGGATACCGATGGACTGGCTGGACTTCAGCAGTTGGCAGGCGATGCAACATTGCTTTATTATACAACAGATGAAGCCAAAGAAGGCCGCGATGCTTTTAAAGAAAAGCGCAATCCAGACTTTGACCAATTCCCACGATTCCCTTAATGGAGAACGAAAAACAGCTTGACGCCTACCGTCAGGCTGTTTTTATGTACATGTAAGTATCAGTTAGAGTGATAGAGGTTAATTTGTATTTGTACTTAAAAACGCTTTGATGGTCAGAGAGATCATGAAGGAGTTCAGAGGGAAGGTTGAAAAGATGTTGATGCATGATACGGTTGTTCCGCAGTTTTTGATTCAACGGGCGTATGTGACTCCGGAGCGTACGGCTCTTTCATTTGAGGGAGAGAAGTGGACGTTTAGAGAGTTATATGAAATGGCCCATTTATACGCTCAAAAATTGACGGAGTTGGGTGTTGCGGAAGGTCATGTAATTGGAATTAACATGAAGAATCGGCCGGAGATGGTCTTTACGATACATGCTCTTCTCCTGATTGGCGCCAAAATTGTCCTATTGAATACTCGTTTAACAGATCGGGAAAAAGAGTGGCAATTAGAAGATGCTCAGGCTGATTTTCTCATATCAGAAAACGAAATGTTACTGGATATTTCCGTGCTAAGGCTGGAACAATTAGAGAAGGCTAAGGCAAAGTCATTTGAAGAAAAGAAGAACTTATCGTTTAATCAAACGGCAACTATTATGTACACATCAGGTACGACTGGTAAGCCTAAGGCCGTTCAGCAAACGATGGGAAACCATTATTGGAGTGCGATTGGGTCTGCTCTAAATTTAGGGTTGCGCGATGATGATAAATGGCTTTGCTTTATGCCGCTATTCCATATAAGTGGTTTATCTATCCTTTTAAGATCAGTCATTTATGGGATAGAGACTGTTTTGCAAAGAGGATTCGACCCTGTACAAGCAAATGAAGCTATTTGGAAAGAGAAGATTACGATTTGCTCGGTTGTGACGAATACTTTGACAAGAATGCTTGAAGATTTAGGAGAAAGGACATACCCTGAGGAATTTCGCTGTATGCTGTTAGGGGGCGGCTCAGCACCTATGGCGTTGTTGAAAAAGGCTACGGATAAAAACACACCTGTCTTTCAAACATATGGTATGACAGAAACATGCTCTCAAATCGTCACGCTGGCTCCTGAAGATGCAACGCGAAAACTGGGCTCTGCCGGTAAGCCATTATTGCCATGTGAGATAAAAATTATTGTGGATGGAAGGATTGCTGCAGTTGGTGTACCGGGAGAGATTGCAGTAAAAGGCCCAAATGTAACTCCGGGGTATCTTCATGGAAGGGCACCGGAATCTTTCCAGGATGGCTGGTTTTATACAGGTGATATCGGTTATATCGACGAGGAAGGGTATTTGTTTGTCATTGATAGACGCTCTGATTTAATTATTTCTGGTGGAGAAAACATTTATCCGGCTGAAATAGAATCCGTTTTGATGGAGCATCCTTTCGTAAAAGAAGCGGGAGTCATTGGTCTTAGCGATGATGAATGGGGAGCCGTTCCAGCAGCCGTAATAGTCCCCCATCCAGCGAGCCATTTACAACAGACAGAGATCATCGAATTTTGTGAATCCAGGCTGGCGCGATATAAAATTCCTAAAAAAGTAGTGATGGGTAAGGAGTTACCCCGTAATGCTTCAAACAAAATAGTGAGAAGAGAGTTAATTAATTTTTTTAGTTAATTCTGAATATTGGGTGTTGGACTTATTCAATTCGGCTATCAAATCCTGTATAATGGAAAAAAAGACATAAGAAGGCGGGGAAGAAATGGCTCGTTCGAAAAAACAATACTTGATTGCTGAGATCTTGTTGCGTCGCGGACTCCCATTATCAGTTATAACCGCAATAACAAATGTGGCAGAAAAAGAAGTTGTCGAATTAGTAAAGAAAAGTTACTAAGGGAAAAGCGCCTGGGTCACAGGGCGCTTTTCTTTATTGATTTATTTCTTCTTCCAGTAAACCTAATTCCAATCCCCGTTTAGCTATAAGCTGGTCTACTTCCTTCGGTAATTCATCAAGGGATCCGAATTCGGTACTCCAATAATTCGTAAAAGAGTCCACGCATATAGGAAATGTTAAGGAATTGGAATTTTGTAAATCCTCGTTAAAATTTCGGAGTATGTGATTGATATCCATTTATGACAGCCTTTCGTTTATAAAAAGTCAGCTGGGCGAAAGGTTTTGCATCCAGTATCGCCACTTTTATAAGCACGTTCCTCTGAATACATATTTACTTGAATTTTTTCTGCTGCACATTTATTCCCTTGTTTCCAAAAGTGGCAGGAATTCACAGAGCATTTAACACCATTTGGCATAAAAATCTCTCCTTTCTTTTGTTAGAATGCTTCTTTTCACCTCTTATATGTAAAGTAAATACAGGAAGAAAAAAGCCCGAATCCAAAAGAATTCGGGCTTTTACGTGATTAATCATTTAAAGCTTTTTGCAGTGAGTCTAAATTATCCTTCGCGATTGAAAAATAATCGCGTTCTGAATCAATATCATCCTGAGTCAGGATAGATAGATTATGAATAGGCAATGCAGTCAAATTAGCCTCTTTTTTAATAATATCCGTTAATTTACTATTTATATTCTGTTCAACTAAAATATATTTAAGTTGATGTTCCTTGGCAGTATCCACTAACTTCTCAAGTGATTTTTGAGTAGGCTCTTCGGATGTAGATATACCGGAGACGCTTATTTGATCTACATCATAACGTTCTTCCCAGTATCCAAACGCAGCATGAGAAACAAGGAATTCATCATGAGGTGCTTCGCTGAATACCTTTGTATATTCTGTATTTAACTCATCGAACTTTTTAGCCAGTGTTTCGTAATTTTCCTCGAAGGCACTTTTTTGTTCAGGCATTTTCTCAATCAGTGTGTCTTTAATATGTTCAGCCATTTCTTTTGCATATAGTGGATCTATCCATAAGTGCGGATCGACTGTACCATGATTATGGCCGTCGTCTTCGTGCTCATGATCTTCATGTTCGTGCTCTTCATGTCCATGAGTATCAAGATTTACTTTTTCACCAATAGCTATCATTTCCACATTTTCGTTTCCCAATGTTTTGGTCACGTTATTTACAAAGCCTTCTAAATTGTATCCAACGTAATAAAATAAATCAGACTCTGCGATATTGATAATATCCTTTTGTGTTGGTTCAAATGTATGTTCATCTACACCTGCCGGATAGATAGAAGATACATTTACATGTTCACCACCTATTTGCTCAGCCATATACTGTAATGGATAAACAGTTGTATAAATAGAAAGCTGGTTTTCATTTTTAGTATCAGTCGTGCTATTATCGCTGTTGCATCCGGAAAGAAAAATAGATGCACCAAGTATGAGTGCGAATATAAATGATATTTTTTTCAATGTAGTATCCTCCTGTTAATCGTATTCATTACGATTTGTTAAGCAAAAATATAAATCGAAAAGATTACGATTTGCATATCTAGTATGATACACGGCTTTTTCTTGTAAATCAAGAGTCTTTTTTTTCTTGTTTTTCAGGTACAGGATCAAACCCGCCGGCATGCAGTGGATGGCATTTAGAGATTCGTTTTATGGTTAGCCAGGTCCCCTTTACTGGTCCGAAACGCTCAATTGCTTCAAGGCCATATTGAGAACATGTTGGATAAAATCTACAACTTGGCGGCTTCATAGGTGAAATGGCCACTTGATAAAAACGGACTAGTTTTAGTAATATTTTTTTCATAATATGAACTTCCTTAATTAGAATGTTTAGATACAACCATATCATAATGCCTGAAAGGGCAAACTTCAAACTTTAGAGATGAAATATTGATGGAGAAAAGGTAAAATTAGTAATAAGTTTAAAAGGAGGTTTTATAATGCCATCTGTTGAAAGTTTTGATTTGGACCATAATGCTGTTAAGGCCCCGTATGTTCGTCATTGTGGTGTTCATAAAGTAGGAAGCGATGGAGTTGTTAACAAATTTGATATTCGTTTCTGCCAGCCAAATAAACAGGCCATGAAGCCAGATGCGATTCACACTTTAGAGCATCTGTTGGCGTTTAATATCAGGAAATATTCTGAGGGTTATTCTCACTTTGATATCATTGATATTTCACCCATGGGATGCCAAACTGGATTTTATTTGGTGGTCAGCGGTGAGCCAACTGTTGAAGAAATCATAGATGTGCTTGATAAAACCATGAAAGAAGCTGTTGAGATAACTGATATTCCTGCGGCTAACGAAAAACAATGCGGTCAAGCCAAGCTTCATGACCTTGAAGGTGCAAAAAAGTTGATGAGATTTTGGCTGACACAAAGCAAAGAAGATTTAAAACAAGTATTTGCATAAACAAAGTCGAATCCCCTTTTTATCTGGGGATTCTTTTTTGCGCTTATTCATGTGGTTCAGATGTGCGAACCTCTTCTTTACCACTCAAATGCGGATTTTGATCTAATGGATCAATAGTGTGCTTGTATTCGTATGCTTTTGTTGTGACAAGTGCAGTAACCCCTATTATTAGGACTATAATAATTGCCCCTATTATAAATATTCCTGTCATCCCCATATGCTTTCCCCCAGTCTTTATGACCTCTATTATATCATTGCTGTTACATAGAAATGACCTATATCTTACCATATCGTTTTTCGGGGTCTCTGTGAATTTATTTAAAAAACTAAAAAAACCTCCTATTTTTAGAAGGTTTCGCTATGTAATCCTATCTTAGTGCAAATATTTTGATACAGGCGGCTGTACATCATCATTTGCAAATCGCTTTTTAAGGCTATCAATTATGTATATCCCCATTAAATTATATAGCTCCCGATCTTCCAGTTCATTAATTAATTGCATAACATCCTTACGATCAAGCTGTTCTAAAACGGCTAAAGCCAAAATATCAATATCTTCATCATCGCCAGTTAGTTTATCTCGATACAATTGGTATAGTTCATCAATGAAATTCACTGCTAAGAACTCCTTTCAATTTTTAGATCACGATTCATATAGTAATTATTTACCCCAACCTTTATAAATGTACTCTACTTATATTGAAAATATTATTGATTCCATCCTTCATGACTATATTTGTTATATTTTTAAGAAAGTGTGTTGTAAAAGTAAGCTTCTAATTGATTTATTCCTTATAAATTATATAAGAGCCAGTTTTGCTATAATTGAAAGAAACAATTAAGAGAGAAGTGTAGAGATAGATGGACATATTTAAGGATATCCATGGAAATAATGTCTATTTTCATGATGAACAAGGTCAATTTGAAAAAGAAGCTCGTCATGTATTCGTCATATGCCGCTATAAAGGGAAATGGGTTCTTACCAACCATTCCAAAAGAGGGCTTGAATTTCCCGGAGGCAAGGTGGAAAACAATGAAACCCCTGTTCAGGCTGCCATACGTGAAGTATATGAGGAAACAGGGGGAGAAGCAAAGCAGTTAATTCCAATTGGCGAGTATAAAGTACTCGACCCAGCGGGTTCCTTTGTTAAAGCAGTATTTTATGCCGAGCTTACTGCCCTTACGAAGAAAGAAGATTATCTGGAAACAGAAGGGCCCGTTTTACTGTCAGAACTGCCACATGATTTTCAAACGAGCACCCAATATAGCTTCATTATGAAGGATCAGGTTGTTTTGAAATGTCTGGATAAAATAAGCCGGTTAAAATTTTTATGATAAGCGGTCGCGGATTAACTTAGCTTCAACAAACTCGACCATTTTATACATAATCGTTGCAAATACAGCTATAACGAGTAATGCCATTAAAACAAGGGTGAAATTAAATACCTGGAATCCATAAATGATTAGATAGCCAAGTCCTTGTGAAGAAACAAGAAATTCTCCAACTATGACACCAACCCAGGCTAAACCAACATTAACCTTTAGTGTCGATATAATGACTGGAAAGGAATACGGCAAGACAGCTTCCTTGAAGATGTGCATGCGGCGAGCATTAAACGTTTCCATTACCTTTATATAATTGGGATCGATTTCCTTGAAGCTCGTGTAGACGACTATAGTCGTAACGATAACTGAGATAATGATTCCATTGGTGATAATGGATATTAATCCAGGGCCCATCGCCACAATAATAATGGGTCCAAGGGCTACCTTAGGCATAGCATTGAAGATGACTAAATAGGGATCCAGGACCTTTGAAAGCATTGGAGACCACCACAAGGCAACAGCTAGCAGTGTCCCTAGTAGAGTGCCTAAAATAAAGCTGATGACTGTTTCGAACAAGGTAAGTCCGAGATGGCTGAGCAAACTGCCATCCTGTATTTTTTCAATCAGCATTTCAACGACATTGGAAGGTGAACTGAACAGGAGGGGATCTATCCAGTAAAAATGGCTGGCTATTTCCCAAAGAGCAAAAAATAAAACAAAGATAACACCCTGATACAGCCATACTTTATGCTGGTTGGTTTTTAATTGTTGGATATAGTTCTTGTGAAGGGTATTAATTTTAAGTTTATTATCCGTCAAGCTGCTCCATCTCCTTCCATATAAGCTGGAACACATCTGAAAAGGCTGGATGATTTCTTGCATTAAATGGGGATAGCCCTTTTAACTCGTTTGGAATATCAAATTCTTTGTGAATTTTTCCTGGTTTTGGAGAGAGGAGGAAGACACGATCACTCATGGCTACTGCTTCTCCTATATCGTGAGTAACTAAAATAGCCGTTTTTTTAAACGATTTTAATGTACTTGATACGATATCTTCAAGCTTTAGTTTGGTTTGTAAATCTAAAGCAGAAAAAGGTTCATCTAAGAGGAGCAGAGTAGGGTTAGTGGCCAAAGTTCTAACTAGGGCAACTCGTTGGCGCATTCCTCCTGATAGCTCCCTTGGAAATTTAGTCAATACATCCTTCAGGCCGATTTCTTCTAATAGTGATATGGTTTGTTCTTCGTGCTTTTGGTCGAGCTGCTTTAATAATTTTAATCCTATCAATATATTTTCTTTAATGGTCTTCCAGGGAAATAAATAATCCTGCTGCAGCATATATCCAATATCCTGGCGATGGATGAGGACATCCTTCCCGTATAGCTTAACACTTCCTTCGGTTGGCTTAAAAAGGCCAGATATAATGGATAGAAGGGTTGTTTTACCGCAGCCGCTTGGGCCAAGGAAGGAGATGAATTCTCCCTCCTCAATACTCATTGATATATTCTCTAAAGCAATTGATGTTTGCGATTTAGATAAATAGAGATGAGATACATTCTCTATCGACAATAAAGGCATAATCCCTGCCTCCTTAGCTCCTATTTTGAAACTTCTTCAGCGATTTCTGTATTTACGAGTGTTTTATGATCGATATAGGAATCGATTTCTCCTGCTTCTTTCATGATATCCTGCAGATTTAACCATTCTTCCTCATCAAGAATTGGATTTAAGGCAAAGGACTCCTGTGACTTGTAACGGTCAATGGCCATTTCAATAATCTCTACGTCTGTATCTTCAAAATATGGGAGAATAGCTTTTGCTACTTCAGCGGAATCTGTTTCTTCAACCCATTTTTGTGCTTTATAAATCGCTTTTGTAAAACGTTTAACGATATCTTCATTTTCCTTCATATAGCTTTCCTTTGCCATGAAGGTGGTGTATGGAACATGGCCGGATTCTTTTCCAAAGGAAGCGACAATATGTCCTTTTCCTTCTTTTTCAAAAACACTTGCCTGAGGTTCGAATAGCTGTACATAATCACCTGTTCCTGATGCAAAGGCATTGGCGACATTGGCAAAATCAATATTTTGAATTAATTTCAAATCCTTTTGAGGATCAATGCTGTGTTTTTTCAGTACAAACTCTCCAACCATTTGTGGCATACCGCCTTTCCTCTGTCCGAGAAATGTACTGCCCTTTAGCATGTTCCAGTTAAATTCCTCTATTTTTTCTCTGGATACAAGAAAAGTTCCATCTGTTTGAGTTAATTGGGCAAAATTAATAACAGGATCTCTTGAATTTTGTCCATGAACATAAATAGAAGTTTCTGAGCCAACAAGCACGATATCAGCTCCGCCTGATAGTAGAGCAGTCATTGTCTTATCACCGCCCCATGCAGTCTGCAGGTCTACATCAAGCCCTTCGTCCTTAAAAAATCCTTTGGCCAGGGCGACATATTCAGGTGCATAAAAAATAGAGCGTGTGACTTCTGCTACTTTGACTTTTGTCAATTCTTCAGTCGACTTATTTTCTTTACAGGCCGATAAACTAAAGATGAGCAGAATGGACAGCATACAGAAGAAGCTGGTTTTAAGATAATATTTCAAGGGAATTTCCTCCTTAGTAGGCAGTATGTATGCCAAAGTGTAGTTAATCGTATTGTATGTGTGGTATATATTTGTGTGAATGCCTATAGAACTTTGTAAAGGAGCCCGGATTATGGATGAAGTAAAATCATCGCTAGGTAGTATCGTAGATAGAAGTCGATATCCATCGCCACATCCGGATATAAATCTATATATTGTCACGTATTTATCGAATGGGTTAAGGGTTAAGGGGCTATTAGCTGAGCCAAAAAAAAATGATGAAATAATGGACGGATTTTTATATTTACGCGGAGGCATTAAAAATGTTGGGAAGGTCCGTCCAGGGCGTATCATTCAATTCGCAAGTCAGGGGTTTGTTGTTTTTGCCCCCTTTTATCGTGGCAACCAGGGTGGAGAAGGAGAGGAAGATTTTGCAGGAGAAGATCGTTGGGATGCTATTGCAGGTTTTGAACTTTTAAAGCAACATCCCAAGGTTAATCCAAAAAAGGTCCATATTTTTGGATTTTCTCGAGGCGGGATTATGGCCTTGTGGACAGCTATATACTGCCAGGACGCTGCTTCACTTGTCACGTGGGGGGGAGTTTCCGATATGGTTCTGACCTACATAGAGAGAATTGATTTAAGAAGAATGCTGAAAAGGGTCATTGGAGGTACGCCAAACAAGGTGCCGGATGAATATAAAGCCCGTACACCCTTGTATGAAATTGAAAAAATACCATGTAATGTTCTAATTATTCATGGCGAGAAGGATAAGAACGTTTCGGTTGAACATGCCAATCTATTAAGAAACAGACTGCAGGATCTCGGCAAGAGCGTCGATGTGTGGTACCTTAAGGACTATACACATTATCTACCTCCTAGAATAAATCGGCAAATCGTCACGGATTTAACGAAATGGATGAAAGAAGCCGCTTCAAATGATACCATTGAAATAAATAAATGAAGCAGGGGAGTGAGAGAATTGGGTATGCCAATGGAATTGAATACTCTTATAGTGACAAAGGCTAATGAAAAAAGGGTTGAGGAAAATCTATTCGTCCTAAAAAAAGAAGGATACCGCCTATATCCAATTGAAATTCCGATTGATATCCGAAAAACTCTGGATGGAGAATCGAGAGGAACGGCACGGATAAAAAAAGTGGAATGGGAAAATAACTGCACAACCATTACATATGAGTTGATTTCTTTAAATTCCAGTAACTAAATTGAATAGAAACTAAAGAAAACAAACCTTCATCCAGAATTACATTGGGCGGTGGGTTTGTTTTTAAATTTAGACAAATAAAATAGTGCCTCAGGAAAGCCATTTCTTTTTGGCTTCCTAAGACACCGCTAGTTCTTTAAAAGGTAATTGGTCCACCTTTAGATTCAATTTCAGAACTGATATTTTTAAATTCCTTGAAATTTTCTCTGAATTTATGTGCAAGCTCATTCGCCTTTTCATAATAGGCTTCTGGATCTTTCCACGTTTTCTGCGGCTGTAAAACTTCATCAGGTACTCCAGGTACGTGTAAAGGAATCGCTAAGCCAAATATTCTGTCTTGTACCGTTTCGATATTGGCTAGTTCTCCTTCCAATGCAGCTTGAATCATCAATCGTGTATAAGAAAGCTTCATGCGGCTACCTGTCCCATACTCTCCTCCAGTCCAACCGGTATTAACCAGATATACCTGAACTTGATGTTCCTCAATATTTTTGCCAAGCATCTCAGCATATTTAGTTGGATGCAATGGTAAGAATGGTGAACCGAAGCAGGTAGAAAACGTAGCCTGTGGTGAAGTGATTCCGAGTTCAGTTCCTGCCAATTTACTCGTATAACCGCTTAGAAAATGATACATTGCCTGTTCTTTGGTTAACTTGCTGATTGGAGGCAGAACACCAAAAGCATCAGCAGTTAAAAAGATGATTGTATTGGGATGGCCCGCTATACTAGGTGTGACGATGTTCTGCATGGCTTCGATAGGGTAAGCTGCCCGGGTATTTTCAGTTAACATTCCATTATCATAGTCAGCAATTCTCGTATCTTCATCTACAACCACATTCTCTAGTACAGAACCAAAGCGTATGGCATTAAAAATTTGAGGCTCTTTTTCCTGTGTGAGATTGATGCATTTTGCGTAACAGCCGCCTTCAATATTAAATACACCATCAGGAGACCAGCCATGTTCGTCATCACCTATAAGGCGGCGATTTGGATCGGCTGATAAAGTAGTCTTTCCAGTGCCGGATAGGCCAAAGAAAAGAGCTACATCTCCCTCGAAACCTACATTTGCTGAACAATGCATAGAGAACACATTTTTCTCAGGCAACAGGTAATTCATGATTGAGAAAATGGATTTTTTCATTTCACCTGCATACTCGGTGCCTCCAATTAAGACGACTTTTTTCTCAAAAGAAATGATGATAAACGTCTCAGATTGTGTACCGTCCACGAGAGGGTTTGCTTTAAAACCTGGTGCTGAGATAATAGTAAACTCAGGAGAATGATTTTCAAGCTCTTCTTTAGTGGGGCGGATAAACAGCTGATGTACAAATAAATTGTGCCAGGCATATTCATTGATTACTTGTATAGGAAGGCGGTAGTCTGTTGCAGCCCCAGCAAACCCATTAAATACAAATAATTCATCTCGTTTTTCGAGGTAATCGATAACTTTATCATATAATTTAGAGAATGCGTCTTCAGATATTGCTTGATTGACGCTTCCCCAGGCTATTTTATCTTTAGTGGCAGCTTCCTCTACAATATATTTATCCTTTGGAGATCTGCCGGTATATTTACCTGTTTCGGCTTTAATCGCTCCAGTAGATGTGAGGATGCCCTCTTTTCTGGTTAATACTTTTTCAACTAATTGTGGCACTGAAAGCTGAATGTGAATATTATCATGAGTAAGTAATTGTTTCAATTCATTGGAAACTCCTACACTGTTCATAAGGTATCATCCTTTTCCAGAATTTTGGTAAGCATATTATATGGAAAATAGTATAACACATTTAATCGATTTATCCATACTAATTGTGTTAATTTTCAAAAATATGGTTTAATATAGTATATAAGAATAATTATTATTGTTTTCATTGGTGAAAGAATAGGAATATTAGTCAATATTGATGGATAAATAATAAAGTATATTTATTTGAATATTCGTAAATTAATTATATCAATATCATAATTGAAATGCGAATTTTAAGTTCTGACTGTACTTCTTTTAGAAAAAGGATGAAGCTAAAGTTTTATCTTAACAATATATTCCTGTTTATTTATTGACAGAAAATGATGGATAAGATATTATATACATTTGATATGGATACTCTTATCAAGACTCGGTGGAGAGACGAGCTCTATGAAGCCGGGGCAACCTGCAGTTTGATTCCTTTTAATGGAAATCACGCAAAGGTGCTAACTTGATGCAAGGTTATAATGCCTTGAACGATGAGAGTGAAAGGCAGATTTCTGAGACTCAGACCTTTCCTCTTTTCTTTATAAAGGGGAAGGGTCTTTTTTCGTATAATCAGGAGATAATTAAAGATAATGAGTAGCCATAAACAGGGAAACTGAAGGAGGAAATATACATGTCTAATAAGAGACATTTGTTTACATCAGAATCTGTAACAGAAGGTCATCCGGATAAAATTTGCGATCAGGTTTCTGATGCCATTTTGGATGAAATATTAGCAAAGGATCCAAATGCAAGGGTAGCCTGCGAAACATCTGTTACCACTGGATTAGTTTTAGTAGCGGGAGAAATCACTACTTCTACGTATGTGGATATTCCAAAAATTGTACGTGACACAATCAAAGGGATTGGTTATACACGTGCAAAATATGGTTTCGATGCAGAAACATGCGCTGTCTTAACCTCTATTGATGAACAATCTGCAGATATCGCCCAAGGTGTAGACCAAGCTTTGGAATCAAGAGAAGGCACGATGTCAGATGAAGAGATTGAAGCAATTGGGGCGGGAGATCAGGGTCTAATGTTCGGTTTTGCCTGCAACGAAACAGAAGAATTAATGCCTCTTCCTATTTCTCTTGCTCACCAATTATCTAGAAAGCTGGCTGAGGTTCGTAAACAAGAAGTTCTTCCATACTTGCGCCCTGATGGAAAAACACAAGTCACAGTGGAATATGATGAAAATAAAAATCCGGTAAGAATTGATACCATCGTAATCTCTACTCAGCATGACGCGGAAACAACACTGGATCAAATTAAGAAAGACTTAAAAGAACAAGTAATTAAACCGGTTGTTCCTGCTCACCTTATTGATGAACAAACTAAATATTTTATTAACCCAACGGGCCGTTTTGTTATTGGAGGTCCACAAGGGGATGCAGGCTTGACTGGCCGTAAAATCATTGTTGACACGTATGGTGGATACGCACGTCACGGTGGTGGAGCATTCTCTGGTAAAGATGCTACAAAAGTAGACCGTTCTGCTGCCTATGCAGCCAGATATGTAGCTAAAAATATTGTAGCAGCAGGTCTTGCAGATAAAGCAGAAGTTCAGCTGGCTTACGCGATTGGTGTAGCTCAGCCAGTATCTATATCCATTGATACGTTCGGTACAGGTAAAATTGAAGAGGAAAAATTAATTGAATTAGTACGTGCTAACTTTGATCTGCGCCCTGCAGGAATCATAAAAATGCTTGATTTAAGACGTCCGATTTATAAACAAACAGCAGCTTACGGACATTTTGGACGTAATGATTTAGATCTTCCTTGGGAGAAAACTGATAAAGTAGAAGTACTGCGTACGGAAGCTAACATCTAAGATAAACAGCATAAACATTTCAAGAAAGAGGGATAAACCCTCTTTCTTTTTTTGTCTAAATATGATAATATTAGGAAACTATGAAATCGGGTATAATGGATCGTATTTTGTCGGGACCCTAGCTCATATCTAAAATCTAATTCTTTGATATTTTTAAATGAAAAACAGTCGAAAGTAAAGGTAGTGAGTGAATAATAATGTGTGGATTTGTAGGATGTATGCATGATCACCAACAAGCGAATCAGGATTCAGAACTAATTAAAAGTATGAATGACTTGATTACGCATAGAGGGCCGGATGACGAGGGGTATTATATAGATGAACATATCCAGCTTGGTTTCAGAAGACTAAGCATCATTGATATTGAATGTGGACATCAGCCCTTAACGTATGAAAATGAACGCTATTGGATTGTTTTTAACGGAGAAATATACAACTACTTGGAATTGAAAGTAGTGCTGGAAAAGGAAGGCATGGCGTTTTCTACAAATTCAGATACTGAAGTAATCCTGGCGGCATTTGTTCAATATGGGGAAAAGGCAGTTGAAATGCTTCGTGGGATGTTTGGGTTCGTGATTTGGGATAAACAGGAGAAATCTATTTTTGGTGCCCGTGATCCATTTGGGATTAAACCATTTTTTTATAAGGAAGATGGGGATAAGACCTATTTTGCTTCTGAAAAGAAAAGTATTATACACGCTATAGAAAAACAAGAATTGGATCATGTGTCTCTGCAGCATTATCTTACCTTTCAATTTACTCCAGAACCAGCAACGATGACAAAGTATGTGAAAAAATTATTGCCTGGACATTGCTTTACAAAGAAAATTGGAGAACCTATGGAAATCCGCCAATATTGGAAAGCGGAATTTAAACCTATTCTGCGCAGTGAACCAGATTGGATTAAAGAAATTCAAGATGTGATGTATGACAGTATCAGCATGCATATGCGCAGTGATGTACCCGTTGGTTCATTTCTTTCAGGTGGAATTGATTCTACAATCATCGCATCCATAGCTAAAGAATTTCATCCTGGAATTAAAACATTCTCAGTTGGATTTGAACAGAATGGTTTCAGTGAAATTGATGTAGCTAAAGAAACAGCTGACAAGCTTGGGGTAGAGAATATCAGCTATATTATATCGCCGCAGGAATATATGAGGGAACTGCCGAAAATTATGTGGCATATGGATGACCCGTTGGCAGACCCCGCTTGTGTTCCTTTATATTTCGTGGCAAGGGAAGCGCAAAAGCATGTAACGGTTGTTCTGTCAGGTGAAGGAGCGGATGAATTATTCGGAGGATACAATATTTACCGTGAGCCTCAATCCTTAGCCATGTTTAATAAAATTCCTGTACTTATGAAAAGAGCGCTAAAAAGAATTGCTGCCATGATGCCTGAAGGGGTAAAAGGCAAAAGTTTTATAGAGCGCGGCTGTACGCCGATTGAAGAACGCTATCTTGGAAATGCCAAGATGTTTATGGAGGAAGAGAAGGGGCAATTATTCAAATTATATAAATCAAAGCTGGATTATACTACGATAACACATCCGTTCTACGCAGAAACACCCGAATATGATGATGTGAGCAGAATGCAGTATATTGATATTCATACATGGCTGCGCGGAGATATATTAGTAAAAGCTGATAAGATGACGATGGCACATTCTCTTGAGCTTCGAGTGCCATTCCTTGATAAAAAAGTATTTGAGGTGGCATCCGGAATTCCAACTGATTTAAAAACTGCTCATGGAACGACCAAATATATACTTAGAAAAGCTGCAGAGGGAATCATTCCTGACCATGTATTAAATCGTAAGAAACTTGGTTTTCCAGTCCCTATCCGTCATTGGTTAAAAAATGAAATGTATGAATGGGCGATTACAATAATAAAAGAAAGCCAAACAGATCATTTGCTGGATAAGCAAGTCATTATGAATCTGTTCAATAATCATGTTACAGGTAAAGCGGATAATAGCCGTAAACTATGGACTGTATTGGTATTTATGATATGGTACTCTGTATATGTCGAAGAAAAATATCCTTTCCAGGCATTAGCTGAAAAGGATATGATAAGTGACCCAATCCATTAATCTTTATAGGTTATAGCCTGTTTTCCCATTTGCACCCACGCTTTTTCAAAATCAGCGGAGGGTGCTTTTTTATTTTTAATTCCTGTTAAGGGATCGTTAAAATAAATATAATGCTGATCATATCCCGTTACTACGACAGAATGCTCCTTATAAGTAATCGATATTTTCCCATTTGGTGTTTTCCAAGTATGGAAATAGGATGGATCCAGTTTTTCATAGGCTGTATTTATGATAACCCAGACGGGCCGATTGGTTGAGAGATACTTTTTGATTTGGTTGAAATCTCCATTGGTAAAATCGATTATTTTGCCAGGCATATAATGCTCAGCAAGTTTTTTTATAGGCTTATGATACACTCCGAGGCCAGGTTTATTAGTTGAATACATATCTCCAATAAATCCATCATTAGGATCACCGTAATGGATTTCACCATTTATTTTTTTTATTTTAGCTGGATTTTTTTTTATTTGCTGGGCAAGTTTTAATTTATCAGCATCCAATCCGGAATATTGAAGAAGCATAGCCAGGCTGGTTACTTCACATCCTCTTGGGAGCTCGGGCAGCTGTTTAACGATCGGCACATCAAGAAGTACTTTATCTTTGGCAGGAGGTTTTGCAGGTCGATTATCTTTGGTAATAGAAGTTGTTAAGCTTACTGACTTATCAATCATATTATTAATTTGATGAGCAAAGGAGTAATTTGAGTTATAGACCTTCCAGCCTGTATACAGGAAAGTGCCTATCAAAGAGATAACAATCAAAATAGATAGTGGCTGATATTGACTCCATAGGACCAAAATGATTGAAATGATACTAAATAACATGAAAATCAAAATGAAAGTATTCATAATCCTACTCCTGAAATTGATTTTAAAAAGGTGTATCATTTATAGCTAAATAATAAAGGGAATGGGTATACAATAAAGAGTATACCCTAATGAGGAATGATAATTAGTTATTCTCTTTTAAAGGTTGTATACTTGAATAATAGCGTGCTTTTTCTGCGTATTCCTTATTTATTCTTGCCATGTCTTTACGATCATCATCTGTTAATTCACGAATTACTTTAGCAGGTCTGCCGAAAGCGAGTGTGTTTGGTGGGATTTTTTTACCTTGAGATACTAAACTGCCTGCACCGATGAAGGCACCTTCTCCTATTTCAGCTCCGTCAAGAATAATGGAGCCCATCCCAATCAAAGCATTTTTCTCCACATGGCAACTATGGAGAATGACTTGATGGCCTATCGTTACATTATCTTCCAGTACTAATGGGTTGTTGGGACTTTGATGGAGGACTGAGTTATCTTGAATATTAACATTTTTACCGATAATCACAGGAGCGACATCACCTCTAATGACTGTGTTAAACCAAACACTTGAATTTTCACCGATTGTGACATCACCACTGATAACTACATGATCCGCTAAATAAGCAGTTTGATCGATGGAAGGAATTTTATCTATATATTGATATAATTTCATTACAAAACCTCCGTTTTCTACTGTAAAATAGATAGTTAATAAAAGTGTACATATAAAGCGGTACAGTGTAAATAAAATAAAGCTAAACATCATACAGGAGGAGTTCATCTATGAAAAAGTGGGAAGCTGAGGGGAAAGCCTATGGTGTAATCGTGATTGTTCACGGCGCCATGGAGCATTCAGGCAGATATAAATGGTTAATTGAAAGATGGCTATCAGAAGGGTATCACGTAATTATTGGAGATTTGCCAGGTCAGGGAATGACTTCACGTGCAAATCGAGGGCATATTGATTCATTTGAGGATTATATTGATGAGGTTGATTCATGGGTGAACGAGGCTTATACATTTGGTTTGCCTGTATTCATGCTGGGTCATAGCATGGGAGGACTCATCATCATTAACATGCTTCAACTTAAAGAATATAATTTAGCGGGTATTATCCTATCTTCACCATGCTTTGGAACATTAATTCATCCTCCAAAATTACTTGAATCCATGTCAAAGGTTTTAAATCTTGTTTATCCTACATATAAAAAACCTTCAGGATTAACGGTTGAAATGGCAACGAGAAATCCAGAAGTTATTGAATTTGATTTGAACGATTCACTCTACATCACAAGTGTATCAGTCAGATGGTATCGTGAATTAATTTCAGCTATGAAGGATGCCTTTGATTTTGATGAGGATTTCCCGGATATTCCTGTTCTTGTTATGCAGGCAGGGGACGACAAAATAGTGGACAAGGCTATGGTTAGAGAATGGTTTAACTACTTTCCGGCATCCGAAAAGCATTATAAAGAATGGCCTAAGCTGTATCATGAAATATTTAATGAGCCAGAGAGAGAAGATGTATTTCTATATGCAAAGAGCTTTATTGAAGCGAGATTGCGCAATATAGGGTATATCGTTTAAGGGGTTAGGAGATGGGACACAAATGAAATTACCCACTAGTGATATCAGCTTAGTAAAGAATGTATACAGAAATGTATTTCCAGTTGTTCATCGGGAACTCGCGAGTTGGCAGGCAAAGGCAGAAAAAATCCCTAATGAAGAGCTGCGTACACAGGCCTTATCCAGTATTGCCCACAAAACTTTTCATTGCGAGGGTGGTTCTATATTAGCTCTCGCAGCAGGTGAAAAAAAAGATGATGTCATTCGATTTATTGTTGCGTATCAAACAATCAGTGATTATCTTGATAATCTATGTGACCGCAGTACCTCACTTGATCCTAATGATTTTACGCTATTGCATCAATCTATGAAGGATGCTCTTAATCCGGAGGCCCTGACGAGAAATTATTATGAACTCAGAGAGGAGCAGGAAGATGGCGGGTATTTAGTCGAGTTAGTAAAAACCTGTCAATCTGTTCTTTCAAATATGATGCATTATCAACATATCGAGCCTTTTTTGAAAAAGCTTTGCACCTTTTATTGTGATTTACAAATACATAAGCATGTTACGTGGGAAGAACGGGTACATAGATTAGAAACCTGGTTCAATGAAAATAAACAGCAGCTTCCAGAAGGTTTGTCATGGTATGAATTCAGTGCTTGTGCAGGATCTACTCTGGGCATCTTTTGTTTAGTTTCATATGCAGTGCGTGATAATTTTACTGAACATTTGGGGAAAGACATATATGAATCTTATTTTCCTTATGTGCAAGGATTGCATATTATGTTGGACTATTTTATTGATCAGGAGGAGGATCGCCAAGGCGACGATTTAAATTTCTGTTTTTATTACGAAACGGAAGAGCAACTGATTGATAGACTTTGTTATTTTGTTGAAAAAGCCAATTTAGATGTCACAAAAATACCGGACAGCAAGTTCCACAGCATGATTAACCAGGGATTATTGGGTATTTATCTAGCCGATTCCAAGGTGAAAGACCAGTTGTCGGTTAAGCAATATACTAAAAAAATGTTAAGCCTGGGTGGCCGTTCAGCGTATTTCTTTTATTGGAATAGTAAGCTGTATCATGCGTTTAAGAGAATGAAAAAGAATAGGCGAGTCTAGCATTCAATACTAAGGGGATGGAGCAGAATGGTGAAATTAAGTATTCTAGACCAGTCACCGCGCTCTGTTGGAGAGCCTTCAGAGCAGGCACTTGCTAATACGGTCAAACTGGCAAAATTGGCTGAGGAGTGGGGATACTCAAGATTTTGGGTCAGCGAGCATCATGATAGTCAAGGCTTGGCAGGATCTTCGCCTGAGATATTGGCAACATGGATTGCTGCTCAAACAGATAAAATAAGAGTTGGAACAGGCGGTGTTATGCTGCCTCACTACAGTGCTTATAAAGTAGCTGAAAACTTCAGAGTATTATCTGGTTTAGCTCCAGGAAGAATAGATTTGGGAATCGGCAGGGCTCCTGGAGGGATGCCAAGAGCAACGCGAGCGTTGCAGGAGGGGAGAGTACAGGAACTGCATCGTTTTCCTGACCAGGTAGATGAGTTATCCTGGTATCTCTATGATCAAATACCGGAATTGCATCCTCTATATGGGTTATCGGCGACACCTACCATTACATCTCCGCCGGAATTGTGGATGCTTGGATCTAGTTCATCTAGCGCAGCTCTTGCAGCTCATAAGGGTATACCCTATAATTTTGCTTTGTTTATTAACAGTGAATATGCTGAAGAAAATATGAAGCATTACCATGAAGCATTTCGACCTACAGAGTTAGTACAGAATCCATCAGGTATGGTTACTGTATTTACAGTTTGTGCGGAATCGGACGAAGAGGCAGAATATCTGGCTGGTTCATTGGATTTATCGATGCTGTTTCTTTCACAGGGAATTATAAGAGAGGGAACACCTCACCCAAAAGAAATTCATGAAATGTCATTATCGCAGTTTGAGAAAGCTCGGATTGATTACAACAGAAGCAAGATGATTATCGGTTCTCCTAAAATGATTGGAGAAAAAATTAGAGAGCTGAGTGAACGCTTCTTTACAGATGAAATTATGCTTGTGACAATCACCCATTCATACGAGGCTAAAGAAAACTCCTTCAGATTAATTGCCAAAGAACTGTTGAAATAATAGTGGATTTGCCATTAGTCAATCAATCTATTAGAATAAGAATAAAATCTAATAAATCACTTTAAAGTGCCTCGGTACACGAGGGTAAAAGGGAAAACGGTTCAAATCCGTTGCAGCCCCCGCTACTGTACTTACTAAATCACAAGTCTGATTTAGTAAAAGCCAGGAAACCTGCTTTTAGAGTTTTAGTACTTATTTTTCGGAGGGAAAAGTAGGCTTATTGTATTCACAGGCGTGAAAAAGTGAATCCTTAGCTCAATACCATCCTGAGCTAAGGATTTTTTATGTGTTGTAGCTTATAATCTTGTTTTAAAGTGCATGAATAATCCGAGGTTCGCCGCCAGGAGTAAAGAGGAATTGAAGTATAAGTTATGAATAATAAAAATAGAACAACCGGTATTTATTTTGGGAGTATCCTGTTTTTGCTGCTCGCTGCGTTGCTCGGCCTGTTTATAGGCAGCGTGGACATGTCATTTAAAGATATTCTTGGGATTCTCTTGAAGAACGTGACCGGCCAGGAATCCTTCTATACCGGTCCAAAAAATATAGAAATGATTATTTGGAATATACGATTACCCCGGGTATTAATCGCTTTATTTGTGGGTGCCTCACTGGCACTTGCCGGTGCTGCCTTTCAGGGGCTTTTGCAAAATCCACTCGCTGATCCATATACTATTGGAATTTCTTCCGGTGCATCGGTTGGGGCAGTGATTGTTCTATTCTTTAATATCGAATTTGCTCTTTTTGGTCAGTTCACATTGCCGCTTGTTGCAATCGTGTTTAGTTTTATAACCTTGTTTATTGTATTTGGTATTACAAAGGCAGCTAGTGTTACCTATGCAAATGAGACCATTATTTTAGCCGGTATAATTATGAATTCATTCATTGGCGCTGTGGTCTCACTTATCATTGCGCTATCCTCAGGAGATCAAATGAGGGAAGTATTAAACTGGCTGATGGGCAGTGTGGCTATGAAAAATTGGGGACACGTCAGTATATTGATTCCCTTTTTTATTATAGGAGCTTCCATAATTTTATATCATTATCGTGAACTAAATGGGATGGCTCTTGGAGATCAATCCGCTCAATATAATGGTATCGATGTGAAACGAAAGAAAATAATCATTATTATCGGGGCTGGACTATTAACGGGTGCAGCAGTTGCCGTATCAGGAGCTATTGGCTTTGTTGGACTGGTTATTCCACATCTTGTTCGCCTTCTTGCTGGTGCTGATCATCGCCACTTACTGCCATTATCCATGATTATTGGAGGTGGATATCTCGTATTGGCTGACTTGATTGCACGTACGATTATCAACCCGCAGGAATTACCAATCGGTGTCATTACTGCCTTAATCGGTGCACCTGTATTTACAATCTTACTGATTAAAGAACGCATAAAAAGAAGGAATTTGACATGTTAACCGTAGAGAGCCTCAGTGCAGGCTATCATAAAAATAAGCAAGTGCTTCAGGACTTATCTATTAAGGTTGAGAGCGGAGAATTTTTTGCTCTTCTTGGTCCAAATGGAAGCGGTAAGACGACATTGATTAAAAGTATATTGGGAAAAATGGAATATAAAGAAGGGACTTCAATCATTAATGGGAAAAGGACCTCATCCTATAAAACCGGAGAATTGGCTAAAATTGCAGCCGTGTTAAGTCAGGAACATATGGTGGGTATAGATTTTACGGTGGAAGAAATCGTACTATTAGGCAGGTATCCTTATCAGGAGAAGGGATTTTTTAATCATTACCGTAGTGAGGATTACGCAATTGTTGATGAGTGTCTTGCTCAGACAAACACGCTGAAATTTAAGTATACATACTTTTCGTCATTAAGCGGAGGGGAAAAGCAACGTGTCCTTTTAGCAAAGGCTTTGGCCCAGCAGCCAAAGCTCCTGTTTCTCGATGAACCTACAAATCATCTGGATGTAAAGCATACAATCGAATTGTTAAATTTATTAAAGAGGCTCCAGCTTCAAAATGGGCTGACGATTGTCGCCATCCTCCATGATTTAAACATGGCAGCTTTATATGCAGATAGATGTGCTTTGCTTAAGGATGGAAGGAAGGTGGCGGAGGGTGGAATAGATTTACTTTATGATGAAACATTGCTTTCATCTGTATACGAGGTAGATTTGGTAAGTCGCCCTCATCCTATTACGGGAACACCGCAGATCTTTTTTACCCCTGAGAACTTTAAATGATTATATATAAAAAGTGTGAGCATCCATAAGCTCACACTTTTTTAACGTTTTTCGATAGCGATAATAAATGGCGGATTGTTTTTTTGATTCATAAATCGGTATTCCAGCACATGGGCCGTATCCTGTGGAAGCTCTGTAACGAATTTGATTAATTCGTCACGTTCAATGTCTCCGCCGGGATGACCGTGATAGATGACAAGAACTATGATGCCTTCAGGCTCCATAATTTTGAGTAATGACGTTACAGCCTGAATCGTAGTAGGAGCGGTTGTAATAATTTCTTTATCGCCGCCAGGCAAATAGCCTAAATTAAAGATTGCGCCTGTAACAGATTTGCCAGTTGGGATAAATTCCTGTAAACGCTCATGACCTGCATGAATTAGTGTTACCCGCTCCTGAAGCTCATTTGTCATCAGTCTCTCTTCCGTTTTTTGCAAGGCAGATTCCTGAATGTCGAAGCTGTATACATGTCCATCCGGACCAGTTAAATTTGCTAAAAATACGGTGTCATGCCCATTGCCCATCGTACAATCAATGGCTATATCACCAGGTTTAACTGCTTTTTCAAGCAATAGTCTTGCGAAGGGAAGGATACGATCAAGCTTCATTTATGACAGCATCCTTACTTGGCACATAAAATTTACCTTGATAACTATTGCGACGCTTTAATTCAGCATCGATAGCATTTAATACTTCCCATTTATTAACGCTCCACATTGGTCCAACCATCAAATCAATCGGACCGTCACCGGTAATACGATGGACAATCATTTCAGGCGGAAGGATCTCCAACTGATCACAGACAAGATTGACATATTCATCTAACGAAAGGAATTCCAGCATTCCTTTTTCGTATTGTTTTACCATTGGAGTGCCCTTTAAGAGATGCAATAGGTGAATTTTAATTCCCTGTACATCCAGTTTAGCAACTTCTTTAGCTGTCTCCATCATCATTTCTGGAGTTTCAAGCGGCAATCCATTAATAATATGGCTGCAAATGCGTATACCGTGTTTCCGAAGTTTGTTTACTCCCTCTACATAGGTTGGATAATCATGTGCACGGTTTATGATATTAGCTGTTTTCTCGTGAACAGTTTGCAGACCAAGCTCAACCCACAGGTAAGTACGTTCATTTAATTCAGCTAAATATTCTACAACATCATCAGGCAGACAGTCTGGACGAGTGGCAATGGATAATCCGACTACACCTTCCTCGTTCATGACGGTTTCGAATTTTTCCCGTAACACCTCGACTGGTGCATGGGTATTTGTATAAGCCTGGAAATAGGCCATATACTTGCCGTCCTTCCATTTTTGGTGCATTTTTGCTTTTATATCGGCAAATTGTTTTTGCAGATCTTCAGCACGATTGCCGGCAAAATCACCGGATCCAGCGGCACTGCAAAATGTACAGCCACCAAAAGCTACCGTGCCATCACGATTTGGACAATCAAATCCACCATCAAGAGCTACTTTAAATACCTTGTGACCAAATTGATTGCGGAGATGATAATTCCATGTATGATAACGTTTGTCGTCACTAGCATATTGAAAAGGGTTAACCTGTTTCATTACAAAAACCCCCTGTTTAGATTTCAAGAACATAAACTCCATTTTACCATGCTGATGTATACTTTCCAATTGACTATTATTAGCAGCTATTTAAAAATCATTAATCTTTTCAATTTCAAAGGGGCATAATGGATAATGGATGAGCTTTTGTAAACCAATCCAATGAAAAAAGGAGAGGGTATCTTTGGCTACACGAAAATCCATGGGTGAGTGTATGGAGCGATGTACTAATGCAATTGAATTCGCAGAAGAGCAATATAAGGAGTCTGCAAAACAGGAGCATTACAATGAAGCAGGATATACTGAGGCATTGGTCAGATTGGAAAATTCATTTAATGAGTTAGAAGCAATGGATCATAGTGCAAATGATCAACAGCGTGATATGTTGAACCGTATGAAAATACAGGTTCAGGATATTCAGCATGCAATGGTTGTTCGCAGACGCTAAGGGGTATTCACTATGCGGAGACGTTTTAACATAACAATCCTGAACAAAAGACTCGAATGGCATTAATAATCAAGATATCGAGGCCGGTGAAGATTAAGATATTATAAAGAGGGCTAAAAAGATGAACGAAGCATCTGGAGGCTAACAAACTAAAGCAACAGTTCATCCAAAGCAATGCAAATAAACCAGCAGGCACAGTTTATATGGCTGTGCTTGTTGGTTTATTTGTATAGAGAGGTGAGTGATGGTGAAATGCGGCGGAATCCAGCCAAACGGGTGTGTATTCCAGCCGATTGACAAGGAAATAAAGCCGAATCTGCTCATAATCCAGCCGGATGAAGGATTAATTCAGCCCGATGAGTGATAGATCAGTAAAATGAGAGGAATCCGGCCGAATCAGTGTGTAATCCAGCCAATTGACAAGGAAATAGAGCCGAATCTGCCCATAATCAAGCCCCCAGTTCCCCCCGCCAATCACACATAAATTTTTATCAAACCTGTATAATCGATGCTATATTTGTCAATGATTGAAAAAACAGTCTAAATTGACTTGAACTTTTTAGCGGATTTACATACAATGAATGTATATATTTTTTGAATCATATGAATAACTTTGAGAGGGATTAGTAGTAATTGTTGTTCTTTTTAGAGAGTTGACGGTCGCTGCAAGTCAACAGGACACATTATGAACTCACCCTGGAGTTGCAAGCCTGAACTAAGAGTAAGGTTTGCCGTACATCTGCGTTAAAGAGTCGAGCCGGATGCATATTTACTGCATCAATCAGGGTGGTACCGCGGGAAGTTAATAACAAGCCTCTCGTCCCTACTTATTAGGGATGAGTGGCTTTTTTTATTGTTAAGCACAGCAATTTTGAACCATGTAGGAGGAATTAGGATGAGTTTCAATCATGTAGAGATTGAAAAGAAATGGCAATCTTATTGGGAAGAACACAAAACATTCAAAACGACTGATCATGTAGGGAAGCGTAAATTTTACGCTTTGGATATGTTTCCTTATCCATCAGGAGCCGGCCTTCATGTAGGGCATCCTGAAGGATATACAGCAACAGATATTCTATCTCGCATGAAACGTATGCAGGGATATAATGTCCTTCATCCAATTGGCTGGGATGCATTTGGATTGCCTGCCGAGCAATATGCTCTTGATACAGGAAATGATCCGGAAGAGTTTACAGCTAAAAATATCGGTACATTCACACGTCAGATTAAATCACTTGGGTTCTCCTATGACTGGGACAGGGAAATCAATACAACCGACCCAGAGTACTATAAATGGACGCAGTGGATTTTCTTAAAGCTATATGAAAAAGGACTTGCCTATATGGCTGAAATACCGGTTAACTGGTGTCCGGCACTCGGAACAGTTTTGGCTAACGAAGAAGTTATTGATGGGAAAAGTGAGCGGGGCGGACATCCGGTTATCCGTAAGCCTATGCGCCAATGGATTTTGAAAATTACGGCTTATGCAGATCGTTTGATTGAGGATTTGGATGAATTGGATTGGCCTGAAAGCATTAAGGATATGCAGCGTAACTGGATCGGACGCTCTGAGGGAGCATCTGTAACTTTTAAGATTAAAGGTACGAACGAATCCTACACGGTATTCACGACACGTCCTGACACCTTGTTCGGGGCAACATATTCTGTCCTGTCACCAGAGCATCCGCTTGTGGATAAAATTACAACAGCAGAGCAAAAAGAAGCAGTTGAAGCGTATAAAAAGGAAATTCAATCTAAGAGCGATCTTGAGAGAACAGAGCTTTCTAAAGAGAAAACAGGTGTATTCACAGGAGCATATGCAATCAACCCGGCAAATGGGGAAGAGATTCCGATCTGGATTGCTGATTATGTATTGATGAGCTATGGTACAGGTGCAATTATGGCAGTTCCGGCTCATGATGAACGTGACTATGAATTCGCTAAGAAATTTGATTTGCCAATCCGTGAGGTTGTAGCGGGCGGAAATATTGAAAAAGAAGCTTATGCAGGAGAAGGAGAACATGTAAACTCTGAATTCTTGAATGGCTTGAATAAAGAAGAAGCAATTGGCAAAATGATCGAATGGCTTGAAGAACAAGGAATTGGTGAGAAGAAAGTAACCTATCGCTTGCGTGACTGGAACTTCTCTCGTCAGCGTTACTGGGGAGAGCCTATCCCAATTATTCATTGGGAAGATGGTACTATGTCAGCTGTACCTGAATCTGAGCTCCCGCTTATGCTTCCGAAAACAACCGAAATTAAACCATCAGGTACAGGTGAATCTCCTCTTGCCAACATTGAAGAGTGGGTAAATGTAGTAGATGAGAACGGCCGTAAAGGAAGACGCGAGACAAACACAATGCCTCAATGGGCGGGCAGCTGCTGGTACTTCCTGCGCTATATCGATCCGAAAAATCCAAACGCGATTGCTGATCCTGAAAAGCTTAAGCATTGGATGCCAGTAGATACGTATATTGGCGGAGCAGAACATGCTGTACTTCACTTGCTTTATGCAAGATTCTGGTACAAATTCTTGTATGATATTGGTGTTGTTCCTACAAAGGAACCTTTCCAAAAGCTATTTAACCAAGGAATGATACTTGGAGAAAATAACGAAAAAATGAGTAAATCCAAAGGAAATGTAGTAAATCCGGATGATATCGTAGAAAGCCATGGTGCGGATACACTTCGTCTCTATGAAATGTTCATGGGACCGCTTGATGCATCCATTGCTTGGTCTGCAAACGGACTTGATGGTTCCAGACGTTTCCTTGACCGTGTTTGGAGATTGTTTATTACCGATGACGGTACAGTAAATGATAAGATCACTGAATCCAATGATACTCACCTTGAGAAAATCTATCATCAAACGGTTAAAAAGGTAACAGAAGATTTGGAAGCACTTCACTTTAATACAGCTATTTCTCAAATGATGGTGTTTATTAATGAAGCGTATAAAGCGGAAATCCTTCCAATTCAATATATGGAAGGATTCGTGAAGCTCTTGTCACCTATTTGCCCTCATATCAGTGAAGAACTTTGGAGCAGACTGGGCAACAATGAAACACTTGCCTATACTTCATGGCCTGCATATGATGAGTCCAAATTGGTTGATGATGAAATTGAAATTGTTATTCAAATAAACGGTAAAATGAGAGCAAAACTTCAGGTACCAGCCGGCATTACGAAAGAAGAAATGGAAAAAATCGTAATGGAGAACGGAAAGGTCCAAGAGCAAATTGACGGTAAAACAATCCGTAAGGTTATTGCTGTTCCAGGAAAATTAGTAAATATCGTTGCAAACTAACAAGTGTGGCCGTCTTACGTTTAATAAAACGTAAGACGGCTTTTTTATAAAGGGGGAAAATGGAGATGGAAGAAATAAAAATTATCCAACCGGAAGAGCTGCAGATCAGAATTGAAAATGGAGAGGAATTATCCATCATTGATGTACGGGAGGATTATGAAGTTATAAATGGCATGGTACCAGGTGCTATTCATATGAGAATGGGAGAAATACCCGATCGGCTTGATGAGCTTGATAAAGAAAAGGAGTATATTCTAATCTGTCATGCAGGAGTAAGAAGTGAAAATGTGGCTTATTTTCTGCAGGAGAAGGGATATAAGACAGCCTCAATGGAGGGCGGTATGATGCATTGGCAAGGGGAAATGGTATTCTGAATAGTATAAAAATATAAAAGTCTGGCAAAGATATATAAAAACAGGAGGAGTCTTTGCCGTGATCCAAGTAAAAATGTTTGATTATGAACATGAAAAAGACCTGGAAAAAGGGATGAATCATTTTCTCGGAAAAATAGATGAGGACAGCATTGTAGATATAAAATATAATATAGCAGCTTTCGGTGAAGAGGATGAGGAAGACCAAATCTATTGTTTTAGCGCAATGGTTATCTATAAAAAATGAGTAGTTATCATTTTTGGTAAAATTAATTCTTGGTTCATATTTACCCGTAGGAACAAGTCTATTCCCAGATGAAGCGGAACATCTAAGAAATAATCCATAGGTTGATGAATTTAATTTTTGCTAACTCAATCGTTACAGCTAAAATTACAATTGAATATAGTAAAAATAAGTGGAGAAAACAAACTTGTTTCTCCACTTATTTTTAGGTTTGAACTTATTAGGTTACGGGTTTTTTGAAAAGCTTATACATGAGCTTGAAAACCATGTAGCCAAAGAAACCTCCGATTGTATTTAATAGAATATCATCTACATCAAATCCACCGACATGGAAGGTAAGCTGCATCGTCTCCACAAATAAAGAAAACAAGAAGGACAGAAATGTGATAATCAGTAAATTTCTCAGCTTTTTAAAGGCGATTGGCAGAAAAAATCCAAATGGCATAAAAGCGATAATATTACCGAATAGATTCGAAAACCATATTTTAAATTTGAAGTAATCAGCAAACGTAATATACATATTGATTGTTTTAAAGGGAACAAGATTATAAGATTCTATCCTGTCTTCTTGTCTGTAGTATCCAAAAAACAAAAGATAGGAAAGGATGGCTAAATAGATGAAAAACAACATGTAAATAAGCGGCGAAAACAGCTTATTGTTTTTTATCGTTTGGGCTATATCCTGCACTTATACCATCCTTTCTTATGCCAGGAAATTATTCTTTGCTGCAGCATTTAATCCTGCTAAACGGCCGGTTACCAAAGCTGAAGTGATATTATAGCCGCCCGTATATCCGTGAATGTCCAAAATTTCTCCGCAGAAATATAAGCCATTCATGAATTTACTGGCCATTGTTTTTGGTTCAACTTCTTTAACCGATACTCCTCCGCCAGTCACAAATGCTTTCTCTAAAGAAAGTGTTCCATTAACACGGACAGGGAATTTTTTAATATCTTTGCTTAAAGAACGCCATTTCTCATGGGCGATGACTGCCCCCTGGGAAGAAGGGTCAATCTGGTTACGCTCCAGTAAAAATAATAAATATCTTTCAGGCACTAAACCTTTTAAGCTGTTTTTGACAGCTTTTTTGTCATCCGATTTAATAATTTTAATAATCTGTTGGAATACCTGTTCTTCATTTAAATCAGGGAGCGCGTCAATTTGGACAACGACCTCTTTAAGATTCCATTTTTTGAGGGCCTTTACAACAAATTGGCTGCATCGCAGGACACCTGGACCTGATAGACCAAAATGTGTGAAAATCATATCCATACGATGGGTAATTAATGGTTTTCCTTTAGGATTCATTACGCTGATTGCGACATCGCGAAGTGAAAGACCCTGTAATGTTTTCTGTTTGATAAAATTTTCAGCTGACGTGAGCGGAACCTCAGTTGGGAATAGCTCTGTAACAGTATGTCCAGCTTTTTCCGCCCAAGCATAGCCATCACCGGTTGACCCGGTGTGAGGAACGGATTTACCGCCAACAGCAATGACAACGGAGTCAGCTTCGATCGTTTCGCCTGTTTGTGTCCGAACGCCAATTACTTTCCCTGAATCATACAAAACATCAGCTATAGGTGAGTTTGTGCGTATATCGGTACCCAATTGCTTCAAACGATTCATCATTGCATCCACAACGGATTGAGCTTTGTCATTAACTGGAAACATTCTTCCGTGATCTTCCTCTTTTAATTCAACTCCCAGTTTCTTAAAGAAAGAAATAATTCCCTCATTATCAAATTCAGAGAATGCACCGTACAGGAACTTGCCATTACCGGGAATATGCTTGATAATCTCATCAATCGGCAGACGGTTTGTGACATTGCATCGGCCTCCGCCTGAAATGGCCAGCTTTCGGCCAAGCTTGGATCCTTTATCTATTAATAAGGTGGAAGCGCCGTTTTCTGCAGCTGCTATGGCAGCCATTAAACCGGAGGGGCCTCCGCCTATAATTATTACATCGTATTTCATTATTCCATCTCTTTTCTAAAACATGCTAATATGTTCTATTATAAGTGATTTTATGAATAAGGCAAAAGTCGTAAACAAATTGAAGTTCAATTGTCAAAAAGGATAGAAAAGAGTAAACTACAGAATAGTGAACAAATAAACAAAAAGACTCATGAAAATATATTTCTTACAGGTTAAGGGAAAGAGTGAAAGGGATTGTTACATGTCATCGAAACTTATTAGAGGCACTTTTATTCTAACAGTTGGTATGGTTTTATCGAAAATACTCGGATTGTTTTATGTTATTCCTTTTAATCAAATTGTCGGCAAAGAAGGAATGGCGTTATACGGCTTTGCGTATATCCCCTATACGATTTTCATCAGTATATCAACGGGAGGGATTCCCCTCGCGGTGGCCAAATTTGTGGCCAAATATAATGCAATGGGTGAATATGCAGTTGGGCGTAAGCTATTTGAATCAAGCCGAAAAATAATGATGTTAACGGGGATTTCGGCTTTTCTCATTATGTATGTTAGCGCCCCTGGATTGGCTGCCATGATGGATACGCAAAAATTTTCCGTTGAGGATGTTACATCGGTTATACGGGCTGTTAGCTTTGCTCTGATCCTTGTACCTTCGCAAAGTATATTGCGTGGGTTCTTTCAAGGAAATGAGTCAATGGGGCCGACAGCTGTTTCCCAGGTTATCGAGCAGATAGCACGAATTATATTCCTGCTGGGCGGTGCATATATTGTCCTGAATTTAATGGGCGGAGATGTCGTACAGGCTATGAGTGTGGCAACATTTTCAGCCTTTATTGGAGCGGTTTTCGGATTTCTTGTTCTCTTATGGTATTGGAAAAAGCGGAAACGTCATCTCGATAAACTTTTGAGCGAAAGTAAAAATGAAATAGATATATCTCTTAAAGAGATCTATAAAGAAATCATTGTTTCCTCAATACCATTTATTTTTGTTGGTTTGGCTATGCCTCTATTCCAGTTAGTTGATACGGTTACTTTTAACAGAGCGATGGTATCAATTGGAGAAAAGGCAACAACAGATGTGGCTTTTGGTGTTTTAAATGTATCGACTCAAAAGCTTGTCCTTATTCCAATGACACTTGCTACGGCCTTTTCGTTGTCCATTGTTCCTAGTGTAACGAAATCGTTTGTTGAAAAGAATTGGAAGCTATACAAACAACAATTAACAGAAACGTTCCAAACTTTGCTGTTTATTTTGATACCGGCAGTTGTAGGAATCAGTGTTTTATCTGAGAGCGTATATGGATCGTTTTATGGATTTCTTGATTTAGGGTCAGAAGTATTGAAAGTTTATGCACCGGTTGCTATTCTATTTGCTTTATTTTCTGTTACAGCTGCAATCATGCAGGGAATAAGCCAGCAGCGTTTTACAGTCCTTAGTTTATTGACTGGGATATTAATAAAACTGAGCCTTAATATTCCGTTTATAAAAATGTTTGAAACGAATGGGGCAGTTTATGCGACTGCAATTGGATATACGGTCAGTACACTTATTAATTTATATGTAATTTATTACTTTACTGGTTATCGAATAAAATCTGTGCTGAGAAGGGGATTATTATCACTCATATTTGCTGGGGTTATGGCCTTGGTTGTATGGAGTCTGGATCAGGTCCTGTCTTCCTGGATAGGTTCAAAAGGTCAGATGGATGCGGTTTTCAGGGTGGCGATTACTGTTCCAGTCGGGGTCCTAATCTACTTTTTCTTATCCATTAAAAGTGGTCTATTACATGTCATTTTTGGAGAGCGAACGGATGGACTATTGCGCAAGCTAAAATTGAGCCGTTTCACGAGAGGGAATTAATCAAATTAAAATGTGAAAGTTTAACTTTAAGGCCTGCTTATTATTTAAAGCAGGCCATTCTCATAATTAGTATCGCATTCCAAGTGCTCGTTCAATCCGGGATACACGTCGATCAAGGCGTTCAAATTGGCGCTCCAGACGTTCAAAGCGGTTTTCAAGCCGATCTATACGGGCATTAACTCCACCTAAGCCAGGAAATAGGCCTCCTGGTCCAGGAAAACCGGCTGGCTGTGGCAATTGTCTATCATCTTGTTCGTTAGAGGGTTGTTGTTGATAATCCATAAATTTAGAACACTCCTTCAATTTATATTCAGCATTAGTCTATTCAAAAAAGGAAAATGGGTGATTTTAGGATGAGAATTGATAAATTATTGGCTAACTCCGGTTATGGAAGCCGGAAAGAGGTTAAACAATTACTTAAATCAGGGGCAGTTCTTTGTAATGATGTAAAAATAAGCGATGCTAAAAAGCATGTCAATCCGGATGAGGATGTAATTACCGTTTATGGAGAGCAAGTCAACTATAAGGAATACATTTATTTGTTAATGAATAAACCGGCCGGATACATATCTGCCACAGAAGATGACAGGCTGAAAACGGTGCTTGATTTATTGGAACCTGAAGATGCAAGTAAAAAACCATTCCCTGTTGGAAGGCTGGATCGGGATACTGAAGGGCTGTTGGTTCTTACAAATGATGGGCAGCTTGCTCATGAGGTGCTTGCTCCCAAAAAACATGTTCCTAAAACCTATTACGCAGTTATTCAGGGGATTGTAACCGAGGAAGATATTGAACAGTTTGCTAAGGGAGTTACATTGGATGATGGATATGTAACGAAACCGGGAAAATTAAGGATTCTTACAAGTGGTCCAAGATCTGAAATAGAAGTCATCATAACAGAAGGAAAATATCATCAGGTTAAACGGATGTTTGAAGCTGTAGGAAAAAAAGTAGTGTATTTGAAAAGAATTAAGATGGGCGAGCTTGAGTTGGATGAGAGCTTGAAAACAGGAGAGTACAGAGAAATGACTGAAGAAGAGATCAACCTATTGAATACACGTACTCCGGAAAAAGAAGACCGTTAAAAAGCGGTCTTCTTTTTGTAGGAAAAACTGTTTAAATCATTACGAGGTTAATTTAACTTTCTTTTGAGTGGTGGTCCACTTTCCACGACTGGGGCTGACAACAAGTTCGTTATAAGCCAACACATTTAAGTCCCTCTGAATGGTGCGTGGAGTAATTCCAAATTCATCCACTAATTCTTGGGTTGTTACCGTGCCGTTGCGGACGATGAACATATAAATGGACTTAATTCTGGTAAGCATACGGTTTGTTGAAGGTTTCAAAAAACCACTCCTTATGGATAGTTTCCAATGGCAACATTCCAACCTGCAAGGTATAAAGGCTGTTAACCATCCCACTTAACTAAGTTATCACCTATACAGCACTCCTTTTTTAGGACTTCAAAATACAAGTCCTTCTAGTACTATAATACCCCTCTCTAAATTTTAAATCCATATTTTCCAATAAAATAAAATGAAAATTCACTTAACTATATCTATTTTTGCGATACAGGCACTATGACAACAATACGATATATTTTATTTATTACACTATAAAATATGAACGGCACAGTCATGTGGTTCAACAAAAAATGCTAATCATGCTGAAATTCGATATAATAACGATAAATGATATGACAAAGAAATGAGGGTCACTTTTATGGATCTTAATTGGCAAAAAGAAGTGGAAATGAGAAAAAATGATTTGATTGCCGACACCCAGAAATTACTTCGAATTAAAAGTACACTGGATGAATCTGCATCAACTACTGATATTCCTTTTGGTCCTGGAATAAAGGAAGCGCTTGATTTTATGCTTCAGCTTGGAGAAAAAGACGGTTTTACCACTAAAAATGTTGATAACTATGGAGCTCATTTGGAAATGGGAAACGGAGATGAGCTCCTCGGTATACTTGGACATTTGGATGTAGTGCCTGAGGGAGAGGGCTGGACCAGCGACCCTTATTCAGCAGATATTCGGGATGGAAAAATATTTGCACGTGGCGCGATCGACGATAAAGGACCAACGATGGCTGCCTATTATGCGATGAAGATCATTAAAGAAATGGGCATCGATTTAAATAAAAGAGTTCGATTGATTTTGGGTACGGATGAAGAAAGTGACTGGCGCTGTATGGATTATTATTTTGAAAAAGAAGAAATGCCAACGGTAGGGTTCGTGCCTGATGCTGATTTTCCAATTATCTATGCAGAAAAGGGGATAGCAGATTTCACAATGGATATGAAATCAAAAAGTATACCGGCTGAATCCTTTGTTGTGAAAAGCTTTGAAGCGGGCCAGCGTTTTAATATGGTACCAGAGGCAGCTAAAGCAACTATTTCTCTTAATTTCGATGAGGCGAAAGAGTGGAAAGAAAAATTTGCAATGTACTTGAAAGATCATAATTTAAAAGGTACATATTCCATGTTAGATAATGAGGTCATCTTAACGATGGAAGGGATATCTGTCCATGGTATGGAGCCTGATCTTGGACTTAATGCAGGTCTTAAGCTGGCGGATTTTCTATTCACCATGCCTTTACGTGGGGATGACCGTGCATTTTTTGAATTCATCCATCAGTATTTGAGCAGTGAATCCAGAGGAAGAAAACTTGGTGTAGCTTATTCGGATGATATTACCGGTGATTTAACCATTAATTATGGAATTATTACATATAGAAATGGCGAATTAGGTAAGATTGCCTTCAATATGCGTTATCCTGTGACATATGATTTTGAGAATGGATGGAAAACGATTGAGCAAATCGCTGATAAGCATCAATTTACTGCGACTATAAAAACCCATTTGGGACCTCACCATGTGGATGCAAATAGCCAATTGGTTAAAACTTTGCAAAAAATTTATCACGAGCACACAGGGGAAGAACCTGAGCTATTGGCAATTGGCGGCGGGACGTATGCGCGTGCGCTGAAAAATGCGGTTGCCTTTGGCCCTTTATTTCCGGGGAGGGAAGATGTAGCTCATCAAAAAGACGAATACATCATGATTGACGATTTATTAAAAGCAACAGCTATGTATGCACAAGCTATCTATGAATTAACAAGATAATCTATCACAAGGGGAGTTGGGGGAAATGGATTATATTGTTCACAATGGCGTCCTTTCGAAAAGAGAAACAATTGCCATCGATATAGAAGATCGTGGGTATCAATTTGGGGATGGTATCTACGAGGTTATACGGATTTATAATGGAAAGCTATTTGCGTGGGAAGGGCATAGCAGGCGTCTGTTTGCAAGCGCACAAAAGATCGGCATAGAGATACCCTACAGTCCGAAACGCCTTAAGGAGATTATTGAGGAATTGGTTCTTAAAAATGAGCTGACTACCGGTACTGTTTATCTGCAATTTACACGGGGGGTTTCACCGCGGAATCATGCTTTTCCAGGTAAAGAGGTGGTACCGACCTTTATCGCTTATACAAGAGAATCTGAACGTCCTGTTGTACTGATGGAGTCAGGTGCTGAAGTCTGTATTATTGAAGATAAACGGTGGCTTAATTGCGATATTAAAAGCTTGAACCTTCTCGGTAATATCCTAGCCTTTGAAGAGGCGGTTAAACAGGGATGTAAGGAAGCGATTTTAAACAGAGATGGCATGATAACAGAAGGCAGTCATACGAATGTATCGATTATAAAGGATGGTATTCTGATTACTCATCCTGCAAACAATCTAATTTTAAATGGGATTACCAGGCAGTTGGTTTTAATGCTTTGTGAGGAGCTTTCAATTCCTTACGAAGAAAGACCATTTACACCTGGGGAATTAATGTCGGCTGATGAGGTATTTCTGTCTGGTACCACATTAGAAATTATACCCGTTGTAAAAACCAACGGACAAGCGGTTGGAAAAGCCCCATATACTACAACAAGAAAGCTTCAGAAAGCCTTCCTTGCTAAAATTGAAAATGAATGCGGAAGATTAAAGTAAATGGAAAAGAGTTCAGGGAATACTAACCCTGAACTCTTTTTTGAATAAACATTTTTATTCAAAATCGTCTAAATAGTTAAAATAGAAGGATGGACATTATGTTAAAATATGAAGGAGATAGGCCGATGAATAGACAGAATCATTATTTTTTTGCAATTGAATTACCTAAGGAGATTAAAGAATCATTGCACCAATGGGCTGCTGAATTAGAACGTATGTATGCATTTAAAAGCTGGGTTCATCCAAGCGATTATCATATTACTTTAGCATTCCTTGGCAGTGCCTCTCATAGTATGTTGGATGGTGCTGTGAATTTATTGAAGTCAAGAGCAGAGCAACTTGTTTCATTTCCATTAACGATTAAAGGATTGGGTACATTTGGTATGGTGAATCAGCCAAGAATTCTATGGGCAGATGTGAGGAAACAGCCGATCTTATATGAAGTGCAGAAGAACGTATGGAATGCTTGTACAAGTATCGGCTTTAAGTTGGATACAAAGCCGTTTACACCGCATGCTACGATAGCAAGAAGATGTATGGAGGCAATGGAAAAAGACAGTCTAAGACAACTAGAAGACTCTCTCCCATCTATACCAGAATTTCAGGTACAGCATCTCGTTCTATATCAAACCAATAGCCAATCTATTCCTAAATATGAACCGATCATTAAATTTCCATTGGTGTAAGATATTCATAAACGTAATGGTAGGTTGAATTGATTAAAACATGAAGGCTTTATTGGTCATGATTATGCACATTAAAATGACCATATAGATTTTAAAGAGACTAGAAAAGGGCAGGGGAAACGGGATGGGACAATTAATTAAACTGCAGGATTATGTATCCCGTTATGAACAGGATATTTATCATTATTCCTCTCAGTTTGTCCGCTTAAAAAAACAGCAGTGGACTAAACTAAAGCAGGCTTATGAAGAAGGAGATATCAATGACTGGCTGATTGGCGGAGAAAACAATGAGATATATCAAAATCAGGATGATCCCATTAAAAAGAGAACTCTCTCGGAGACGTTTAAGAAGATATTTACTAAAAGAGAACAAAGCGAACCTTTTCACGTTCATGAAGGGCAAACTGTTTCAAACAGAGAACAGGAATTGGGACGGTTTTTGAAATTCCCCCCACGAATAGAGAGCGATTTAAAACAGCAATTTTTAGATCGGATTTTTAATTTTCAGCTTAAATGGGCGAGTTCAACCTTAAGAGAAAAATCTGTAGTAAATGCCAATTATGTATATGACCAGAAACTGCGTTATTTTTTGCAACGCTTTCCTGATAACTGCTTAATTCTTTACAAGCCTGTCTTTCAGTTTAAAAATGCACCGGTAGAATTGGATATTCTGCTTATGACGCCTACGGAAATATGGTGCTTAACTTTTCTTGAAGCAGAAGAGGATGCCGTATTTTTGGCGGACAGGGGAAGGTTTTGGACAAGAAAACATCATAATCGGGCAGACAAAAAAGTGTTAAACCCGTATATATCCATAAATCGTATGGAAAGAATCATTAAGAGGATCTTAGAAAGCAAGGAGATTGATATGCCAATCAGGAAAGGAATCATTTGTCGTAATGGATATATCGATGATGTAAATGCCATCCATACAGAGATAATCATCGACAAGCGTTCTTATGCAAGATGGTTTGAGGGCATACGTAATAATCAGTCTCCTATAAAAAACCAACAGCTTAAGTCAGGTCAGGCTCTATTGGACTACTGCAGTACAGCCTACACTATTAGAATGGATTTGGAAGAGGAGTTGGAGGAGCTTGATAGAGAGAGCGGTTTATAGGGAAGCTTTAATGAGCAAGGAGAAGTTCAATTTCATTATAAATCCTGCCGCGAAGAATAGGGGAAGCTTAAAAATTTGGAAAAAGGTAAAAAAATACCTAGAACGTGAAAATATCCATTACCAATATAGGTATACAGAATATGAAGGACATGCCTGTAAAATTACTAGGGAAATTTTGGAAAAGGAGAGTGATTCGTTAATTATTGCTGTAGGTGGAGACGGGACGATTCATGAAGTCATTAATGGTGCTGTCGGATATAAAGAAGCCAGGATATCTTATATTCCTGCAGGATCCGGAAATGATTTTTCAAGAGGATACCAGATTGATAAAAATCCGACTAAAGCATTTAAAAAATTGTGTCTAAATAGTGAAAAAATGACACCAATCGATCTAGGATCCTATAAAACTGACAAACAAGGGTATTTTATGAACAGTTTGGGTATGGGATTGGATGCAGCAGTTACAAAAGCTGTAAATGAGTCGAAATCAAAATATTACTTTAATAAAATAGGCGCTGGAAAGCTTGTTTATTTATATTTCTTTTTTATTAAATGGTTAACATATAGACCAATTGATGTTTCTCTTTCGATAGATGGCCGGGACCTCAACTATAAAAATGTTTGGCTTGTTACGACATCCAATCAGCCCTATTTTGGTGGTGGAATAAAGATTTCACCAAACTCGAAACCAGATGACGGGCTTTTTCATATCATAATCGTACATAATATTTCCAAATGGAAACTGATACTTATGTTCGTCACAGTAGTTTGGGGCGGCCATCTCAAAATAAGGGGAGTACAGGAATTACAAGGGAAGAATATAAAACTTTCTTCTGAGCAACCAGCATTTATTCATGCAGATGGCGATTATATTGGCAATGATAAGGTAGTCGTTAATATGCATCATCATAAAGTAAATATTGCAGCTTTAGGAGAGTGAGTATTGTGTATTCAGATAGGTTTTCAGCTTTTTTGGACGCATTAAACAAAATTACCATCTTAATTCCACTTAATTATCGTGATAACGAAACCCCGACCTTTACGATTTATTTCGAAGGTCAAAAAATTGGCGTATTAAAGGTTGAAGAGGTCGTTCGAATAGAGCATTACATTAAATATATATGTACGGCTCCATTTGAAATACCGCTCGGTGAAGAGTATCAAATAGAGGATGATAAAGGAATAGCCTTTGGACTTCGGACAGGTGCAGTAATCCGGACTCCTGAATTTGATGAACATTATCATTATGATGGAAATGATTTAGGCGCTGTCTATACAAAAGAAAAGACAGTGTTTAAGCTATGGGCACCAACTGCTACCAGTGTAAAGGTTAAGCTAATCAATGATTTTGGGGCCGAAAAAGGAACTGTGGCGATGCAGCGGGGGGAAAGAGGAGTATGGTCATTAACGATTCATAATGATTTAAAGGGTTATTTTTATTCTTATTTGGTTCGTGTCAATTATATTTGGAGAGAAGCAACCGACCCATATTCGAAGGCTGTTTCTGTAAATGGCCAATACAGCGCTATTATAGATCCCGAAAAAATCGAAAGACATTCCTATAAAATTCCCACGTTAGACAGCCATGTCGATGCAATTATCTATGAAACACATGTACGCGACTTTTCTCATCATAACAACAGCGGCATGGATGCCAAGGGGAAATACTTGGCGTTTACAGAAGAAAATACGAAAACAAACAAAGGATATTCAACCGGGATCAGTTATTTAAAGGAACTTGGAGTTACTCATATTGAACTCTTGCCGGTTAATGATTTCTCAGGGGTTGATGAAACAGTCATTGGTAAGGAGTATAATTGGGGTTATAATCCGCGTCATTTTAATTCTCCAGTAGGAGTCTACAGTACAAATCCGCATCTGCCGTTCAATCGAATAGAAGAATTAAAGGAATTGATTAAGAGTCTTCATAAAAATGGACTTGGCGTTATTTTGGATGTTGTTTATAATCATGTATTTCAAAAGGAATTGTCTAACTTTGAGAAAATCGTACCTGGCTATTATTTCCGCTATGATTCAAACGGAATGCCTTCAAATGGCAGCGGCTGTGGAAATGATGTAGCATCAGAACGATTTATGGTCCGAAAATTCATTATAGCCTCCATTAAATATTGGTTGGAGTATTTTCAGGTTGATGGATTTAGATTTGATTTAATGGGCTTACTAGACTTGGATACGATGAAGGAAATAGAACGTGTGGTAAGAGAAATAAGACCGGATGCCATTCTCATCGGAGAAGGCTGGGATTTACACACAGCACTCCCTGCTGAGCAAAAATCAACGATTGCAAATGCTCATAAATTAACGGGTATTGGATTCTTTAATGATCGCTTTAGAGATACGATTAAAGGAAGTAATTTTGATTTAAAAGATAATGGCTATATTTCCGGTAAAAGAGTAGAGCCGCATGATTTCTTTGAGCTTGTGACCAATACAGGTACCGAATATCCATTGACACCGGTACAATCAGTCAATTTTGTGGAATGTCATGATAATCACACATTATGGGATCGCCTTCAGGTGGCTAATGGGTTGGAGTCAAATGAATTAAGGCAGCGCCGTCATCGTTTTGCTACAAGTATTGTCTTGCTTTCACAAGGTATTCCATTTTTGCATAGTGGACAGGAATTTTTTAGAACAAAACAAGGAATCGAAAATAGTTATTGTTCACCGGATTGGATAAATGAACTTAATTGGGATCTAAGAGAGCAACATGATGAAACAATATCTTATTTAAAATGCTTGATACAAATTCGAAAAAGCCATGGTGCATTCCGTTTTCGAACACGTGAAGAAATAGAAAGACATATGAAAATTGTCGATATTCATGTTAATTGTCATGCCCTGATGTATGAAAATGTCGGTGAATATGGAAGCTGGAAAAATATTTTAGTAATCTTCCACCATGCTGAAAAGGAAACAGCAATCACTCTGCCAAATGATACTGAATGGGATATTCTTTGTGATAGTTGTGCTGATGGACAAGGAGACCGTATAATCAGGAAAAGCATAAGAGATTATACCCTTGAACCTTTGCGAACATATGTGTTTGTTCAGGAATAATAGTCAGGAACACTTGACGAATGTGTCCCTAACCTACTAAAATTTAATAAGATGGCTATTGGAAAAAAGCAGTCAATGGCTGTCTTTTTTATTTTTACATACAACCATGCCAGAATAGATTAGATTATTGAAGGTGAATACCATGGATTATTTAGGGCAAGAGTGGGAGATAACCCCTGCCGGAGGAGCAACAGGTGAAGCGTTTATTGCCAGGCATGATGAGCAAAGACTATTTTTAAAAAGGAATTCGTCTCCTTTTTTAGCTGTGCTTTCCGCTGAAGGAATAGTGCCAAAACTGATTTGGACCAAGAGGCTTGAAAATGGAGACGTGATTACTGCTCAGGAATGGATGAATGGTAGAGAATTACATCCTACTGAGATGAGTGAAGAAGCGGTTGCTGAATTGCTTCAGAAAATCCATCTTTCTAAACCTTTATTAAACATGCTTCGACGCCTAGGTAAGACAGCCCAAACACCTACACAAATCCTAATGTCCGTAAAAAATTCCCTTGATAAGGAATTAGAAAATCATCCAAGTATTCAAAATACGATTGAATTTATGGAAAGACATATACAGGATGTCAACAGTGACCAGCAAGTTGTATGCCATGGTGATATTAATCATAATAATCTCCTTATTTCTGACAATGGTGATCTATATTTGATTGATTGGGACGGTGCAATTATCGCAGATCCGGCTATGGATATCGGTATGCTATTATATTCCTATGTTAAACAAGAGCATTGGAAGGAATGGCTATCCAAATACGGATTAGAGCTCACTGAAGACCTTAAGTTAAGGATGAAATGGCATGTGCTTGCACAGGTTATACAAAATATAGTCTTGCACAAACGAAAAAACCGGTTGCATGAAATGAACCGGTATATCGAATATTTAAAATTTGCTCAGGAATATTGATCAATGTCTCGAACCCAGCCAGAGAGTTGCTGCTGGTGTGCTTCTATATGACTTTCTAGGTTGGCGGCATGTATACCGCTTTGGCTGTATTGGTAAATCTCATCAAGTACAGCTTTTGTATTTACATCAAGACCGGGTTGAACCATCAGGGATTTAACAGTTCTCTCAAGCTGTTCAACTTCTGATTGTGAACCGCAGCAATCTTCTTGATGATTATTTAAAATATCTTTTACTAACATCCAATGATGATTTTGTGATAATGGCAAATTATCCACAACCCTTCTCTTCATATTCAATTTTAGGTTGTGAAAGTTTAGCCAAATTTATTCATATTTAACCGGCATATGCCGGTTTTTATTATGTTTTAACTAATAAGCATGGTATTTTATGAAATGTTATGCTACTCTTTTTTTACGTATTTTAGCGGAGGTGCACAAATTTGAGACAACGTTATAAACCATGGGCTAAGGATAAGCTAATGGCCAATCCTTATTATTGCATTCAGGAGCCGACTACTAAAAAGGGTTCATGGAATGAAGTGTTTGGGAATAATAATCCGATTCATATAGAAGTAGGTACTGGTAAAGGACAATTTATTAATGGTATGGCTGCACAAAATCCGGATATTAATTATATCGGTATTGAATTGGCAGAGCGTGTGATTGTTACAGCACTTGATCGATTGCTGGAATCTAATCTTCCAAATGTGAAGTTGCTGAATGTGAATGCCGAAGAGCTTCCAAATATTTTTGCAGAGGGAGAAGTTTCCCGTGTTTATCTGAATTTCTCTGATCCATGGCCTAAGAAACGTCATGAAAAGAGAAGATTGACGTATAAGACATTCCTTGATCTATATAAAGGAATTTTGCCGGAGCATGGCGAAATTCATTTTAAGACAGATAACAGAGGATTATTTGAATACTCACTTGTAAGCTTCTCGCATTATGGGATGACATTAAATGAAGTGAGCTTGGATTTACACAACAGTGATATGGAAGGCAATATTATGACTGAATATGAACAAAAATTTTCAGCAAAGGGCAATCCAATTTATCGTTGTGAAGTCTCCTTTTAATCCTATGGTTTTTTGATCTGTCAACACACTTATAAAAAGGGGCTTATAGATTATGGAAACTTTGCAATTTGGTAAGTTTACATTAACCTGGTTGAATGGCGGAGATACTCATATGGATGGTGGAGCCATGTTTGGAGTGGTTCCGAAACCATTATGGTCAAAACGTTATCCTGTTAATGAATTGAACCAAATAGAGTTAAGGTCGGACCCCATCTTAGTACAGACAGATCATAAAAATTATTTAATCGAAGCTGGCCTCGGCAAAGGGAAGCTGTCGGAAAAACAAATTAGAAATTATGGTGTCAGTGAAGAGTCCAAGCTCGAGGAATCCTTGAGCAGGCTCGGAATGACCTATTCGGATATCGATGCAATTCTGATGACTCATATGCATTTTGATCATGCCTGTGGGCTGACTGGTTATCAGGAAGGCGAATTGATCAGCCTATTTCCTGAGGCAACGATTTATACCTCGAAAATTGAATGGGAAGAACTTCAGAATCCCAATATTCGTTCCCGTAATACCTACTGGGAAGAAAATTGGAAGCCAATTGTTACACAGGTCGAAACATTTGAAGGTGAAGTATTAATCACTGAAGGACTGAGGATGATTCATACAGGCGGCCACAGTGACGGTCACAGCATTATCGTGCTCGAGGACAATAATCAACAATTAATTCATATGGGAGACCTTATGCCAACGCATGCCCATCAGAATCCTCTATGGGTGCTGGCTTATGATGATTACCCGATGGATTCCATACATGCAAAAGAGAAATGGATTAAACAAGGAATTGAAAATAAAGCATGGTTCACTTTTTATCATGATTATGCTTACCGTGCCATCAAATGGGATGCAGACGGAAAAGGAATAATCGAAAAAGTTGAGCGAAATCGACCAGAATAAAGGCTGTCCGGTAGGTCACTTGTTGGTGACTTATCGGCGCTTTTTTTTACGGGCTATTAGTTTAATGTGGTGGTATGCTGCGGTTATGAGGCATCCAATATCTAAAATTCCCGCTCAATCAATATCTTTTTCGCTCATAAGAGGGGAAATTCGCTCGATAAATTCTGCTTTCGCGCATAAAATAGGGAAAACATATAATTCTCCTTCAAAATTACTACTATCTTATTGAAACGCCTAATGAAATAAAAAAATAGAAGGGGGAAAAGTGATTTTCCTCCTTCTACCATTTTTAATTAATGTACTTGTTCGTAAAAATCGATGATTGTTCCTGTTGTTGCATCCGCTATAAATTCATACTGCGTAGATTCAAGGCCTTCTTGCTTTGTAAGCCCACCTTTGTATACATCATAATCCAATTCATTTTTTGTATACTTTTCAGGCTTCATCATAATCCATGAGCCTCTGATGGTCTCTCCGCCTTGTCCAAGTGTACTTTTAATAGTGGACAAAATCTTTTCAGGAGAAGTAATATTGCTTTGATTTGTTAATTCTTTAACGACATAACCTGCTGCAAATCCTGCTGCAACACCTGAAATAAATGTTTTCCAATTCACTTATATTCCTCCAATCAAATGGGTAATAGCTGTTATTTAACATTTGCTTGGTTAATCTATTCCCGTTCATTATACATTTTAAGCTTAAATAGTGCCATCTTTTAACCAACAAACTCCATGTATGTGGTATTTGGAAGTATGATTCTGTAGAATGAGAATAGAGATTATAGAAAATAACATGGTAAAGGGGATACATATATGAAGCAATCTACTCTAGATTTATTTAAGACTCTTACCGAGATTCCAGGAGCACCTGGATTTGAACATGAAGTTCGTTCGTTTATGAAAAAGGAATTATCCAAATACACAGATGAAATCATTCAGGACGGCCTTGGCAGTATTTTTGGTGTGAAACGCGGAAATGACCAAGGACCAAAAATTATGGTTGCCGGACATATGGATGAGGTTGGTTTTATGGTAACCTCTATTACTCCTGAGGGGTTACTTCGTTTTCAAACGCTTGGAGGCTGGTGGGGTCAGGTGTTGCTGGCACAAAGAGTGCAGGTATATACTGAATCAGGCCCTATTATCGGTGTTGTCAGTTCGATTCCGCCACATTTGCTGAGTGAGGCCCAAAGGTCCAAACCTATGGAAATCGGTAATATGCTGATTGATATTGGTGCTGATGATAAAGAGGATGCAATTGCAATGGGAGTGAAACCAGGTCAGCAAATCATCCCATATAGTGAATTCACTCAAATGGCCAATCCTAAAAAAATTCTGGCAAAAGCATGGGACAATCGGTATGGCTGCGGATTGGCGATTGAACTACTGGAAGAGCTTCAAAATGAGACATTGCCTAATATCCTATACAGCGGTGCTACTGTTATGGAAGAAGTCGGTACGAGAGGCGCGGGTACAGCGGCGACGATGATTGATCCTGATATCTTCTTTGCATGTGATGCAAGTCCTGCAAATGATATGTCAGGCAGTAAATCTGTATTCGGTTATCTCGGAAAAGGTCCATTACTTAGAATATATGACCGTACAATGGTCATGCATAAAGGGATGAGAGAATTTATCTTGGATACTGCGGAATCGAATCATATTCCGTATCAATATTTTGTTGCTCCAAATGGGGGGACAGATGCAGGGAAAGTACATATTACAAATCGCGGTATACCAAGTGCCGTAATTGGTATATGTTCACGGTATATCCATACGCATGCCTCCATTATTCATATTGATGACTATGCTGCAGCAAAAGAATTATTGGTTAAATTAGTTAGAAGCTGTGATAAAACAACCGTTGAAACGATTAAACAAAACGGTTAATAAAAGAGTTGAGAAGGCAGAGGCATCTATCTGTCTTCTTTTTTAAAGAAAGGATGCAGATTAATGGTTAAAATTGCTTTGGGCACTAAAAATCCGGCGAAAATTAAGGCTGGAGAATTAGCGGGCCGGGAGTTATCAGCTGAGCTTGTTCCGGTTAATGTATCATCTGAGGTAAATGAACAGCCATTCTCGGATGAAGAAACAATTGAGGGTGCTTTAAATAGAGCAAGAAATGCGATGAAGGAAGTTCAGGCTGAATTTGGGCTGGGTCTTGAAGGCGGAGTGGTGAAAACGCCTTATGGATTGTTTATATGCAATTGGGGAGCACTAGTCACGAAAGAAGGCAAAAGCTTTGTCAGTGGCGGTGCACGTATCAAATTACCGGAAAGTATTGCTGAGGAGTTATACTCGGGCAGAGAGCTTGGGCCGGTTATGGATGAATATACAAAGAAACAGGATATCAGGAAGTCAGAAGGAGCTGTTGGTGTATTCTCAAACGGCCGTATAACAAGAGATCGTATGTTTGAGCACATTATTGAATTATTAGTTGGTCAGTATGAGTATCATTTAACAGTAAAGAAGTCGTGATGAGGAGAGTTTAGGAGTCTTAGTATTTTTCATCTTCTGATAGACGCTGAATTTCTTCATGTTTCTTTATTTTGGAAGAGAAGAGCTTCGAAATAATAAACCCGACGAGGGAGATAATACTATTTTTCATGTAATTTCTCACCTTTATCTATGATTTTACTAGTATGATAACATAGGTGATAAAAAAATACTGCTAAAAACGTTGAGGACTGCCGAATTTTGTCAAATAAGGGTAGTTGCTTGTTTTTATCCTTTCTAAGGGCTATTAAGAGCTGGGAATATACTATATGATCTCTCATAGCTACTAAGAGTCAAAAGCCAAATCACCTTTTGATTGAAGAAGGTGATTCTACAACTCAGCGGGCTTTCGCATGATTGCTGCTCCTGGATAAAAGTTACGGATGTACAGCCACTTCCTTTCTGGAGGCAGTTGTTTCCATATAAATCCTTACGAAAGCAGCCATATAAAAAGAGGAGAGATAATTTCTCCTCTTTTCTTGTCTTATGTTTTCTCAATTACAATTAAACAGGTGCTGTCCGGTAGCGGTACAATCTCTCTTTTTTCATTCATAATTTTTACTTTAGGTAAAAGAAATTCTTCGTATCCGTTTTGTAAATAATGATGAAGCTTTATAATTTTTGCCTCTTTACCTAAAGATACATGAATAACTTCTTCATATTCACTTGGAGTAAAATACCCAAATTGTTCTTGTACCTCATGTGGATAAGCCTCTTCTCCCCAAGTATACGTATAGAGGAATTCCATTAAATCATTAACAGGCAGTTTGATAAGAAGACTCTCCAGTCTTTCATACCTGATAGTCCTTCCCTTAAAGTCATGAACATACCTTATAAAGAAGTCCATGCCCTTTGGGTCTTTAAATTCTAGTAGTCTCCATTGGTCTATAGGCTCAGTCATAATTCCGTCACGAATGATGATTCTTCCGCCTTTGTTTAATACTTCAAAAGAACTTTTCAATGCTTGGATAACTACATCTCGATTGAATTTCCTGCCTTTGTACGGAATATAAGAATACATTTCATGTAAGATAGAAGAAAACACAATGGTATCTACGCTTCCTGGCTCATAATAGTCTTTTAATTCCAAGGCGTTTGCCTGTTTTACGTGCCATGATTTATTTTCCCTGAATTTTCGCCTGTTTAATTCCTCTACTACATTAATTGAGATATCAATTCCGATTACAGTTACTTCCGGGTGATTTTCTGATAGGATATCAAGCATCACACCGCCACCAGCTCCAATGTCCAGCATTACCTTCCCTACAGCAAAATCAGATATGACCTTTTTATGATCTTGACCATTATTCATATCGGTTAAATAGTTTTCTTCATTCTGCAAGCGATCAAAAGCATCTTTCCTGAAACCAAAAAAGTCATAAAGTAAGATAATTGCTCTTTCATATATCGGAGACTTTTCGGCTTCCTGGCAAAATTCAATTAATTTCTGACCGGCACTTGAATAACTAAAATGAACCCCTACAATTTGACCTAGTAAGTCTGTGGATTCAATTTGAATTTGAACGTGTTCGTTTACAGGCATCTTTCCTTTTAGTAAATCCTCAATTGTAAACTCACTTAGGAATGTCTCGATAATTCTTTTTTTGTATAGATTAATTACTTTTTGCCCCTTGTAATCATAGTAAATATCCTTCATGAAAGACTCAAAGCTAACCTGTTGTATAGTAAGGGGATTAATTTTCTGGAATATCAATAAGAAAATTTTCAAAAACTCTTCTAAAGAAAACTCTTGTAAAGCAGATTCAAGATACCACATATCTATTTTTTTAAAGAACGATTCTATGTATCTAGCTAATTGATTGTTTTCGAAATACTGAATGTATAGATCATCGAAGTTTTCCCCTCGCTGGATTGAAGATTATCTTAATCTTCTCATCCGCTCTTTTAGGGGAAGCTCTTTTGCCTGTTCACCTTTGTTTATCCAGGATAGTACTTCTTCTACTTCTTTATTAACGTTGTTCCACAACTGATCCGAAACCGCTTGAATAACACACTGATTTAGGGAATAGAGAATCCTTTCTATGTTATATTCTAAGTTTTTATGTTCCTCGATCCAATAAATTAAGGGACGGAATTGAGAATAATGGATTTCTCCTCTGATAAATTGACCGGCTAACCCATGCGTTAATATGAGAAGATAAACAAGTTCCTCTTTTTCTAAATTGCGGCCGTGTAACGGCAGGTTCATTTGTTCATCAGCATAAATTTGAGCTGAACCAATATTATGGATGGCCAATTGGAACCCTTTTTTCTCCCACTCTCTACGTTTGTGCTTCAACCCGCCTTTTGATACCTCAGACCAAATCAAGACCTCTTCAATAATTGACCTTTCATTAATGGGAAGATTCATCTCGTTCAATAACCAAAGGGTTCGTTCTACATAGGATAGAACCGGGTTTGGCGGCAATTTCTCTAAAGATTCTACTTGCTCTAAATTTACGTGTTGTTCTTTTGTAAGGTAGAGAAAGTGTATCCACTTATGATTTCTTAATACCTTTGTATTTCCTATCTTTACTTCTTGTATACATTTTAGTGAGTTTAACAAATAAATCCGCCTTTCTAATAAAGCAGAATAATGGGGTGAAAACCATTCTGTTAGGATTATATCTTTATGCATGTTGTAGTTACTTCCATATTAATTCTTCAATGAACGGTGTATATCCTTTTCAGAATGGAAGATATTTGTGGTGAGGATAAAGGGGATTTCTTTATAAATTATAACTATTTTTCTCCCAGCTTATTTGTATTCAATAGCCGTTTATCCTATTAGAGAATGTCTATTGGATGTTTTCGTAAAGATTGTTGCTAATGCCATAAAAAGAGGCAGTGTTTTTGCTATCTCGGATATTCAACTAAAACCCCCTTAGTCAATAAGAACTAACTTCTCTTTCTCAACAATAAATAGAATATAAATCCACTAAGAGTAAATATAACCGTACCAACAAACACCTTTACTAATGAGACACCTATTTGAACAGTATCATCAGTTGCGTGTTTTATCACATTTACTGTCCACCAGTTATAAATTGAAGATTCATATATAGCGAAGTATAGCCACAATAAATAACAGAAGAAAACAAATAAAAAAACACGGATTTTTCTATTCATAACATTCCCCTTCTACAATAAATGTCTTTATAAAACATTAACACTGCCCTTAGTTAAGAAGCTATCTTTATTCTGGCGATATCACAGAATGGTGATTAACTTATTTATTCAGGAGGAACAATCTATGAGATAACAGCCTTGTAGAATCAAAGAGACTTAGACGAGTATTATTCTTTAGAAAATAATTTAAATAGTTGTTTACACCTGTCAAGACAGAAGTTAATATACAAATTAGAGATTTCATTTTAATAGTTTTCATTGAGATTGTGATGGGGAGGGTCAATGAATGGGGAAGGGAAAGGTAAAAGAACGGAAACTATTGGGGATTGCCGGGGTCGCTTGGCTATTCGATGCTATGGATGTTGGAATGCTTTCGTTTATTATCGCGGCTCTGCAGAAGGAGTGGAATTTAACCTCAGAACAAATGGGGTGGATAGGAAGTGTGAACTCTATCGGCATGGCAGTAGGTGCTTTAGTGTTTGGGATTTGGGCTGATCGTATCGGCCGAAAAAATGTATTAATTATTACGCTATTATTATTTTCCTTAGGAAGCGGATTTTCTGCTTTGACGACAAGCTTATCTATTTTTCTGGTTTTCAGATTTTTAATTGGAATGGGGCTTGGCGGTGAATTGCCAGTTGCTTCTACGTTGGTGTCGGAAAGTGTGCCTGCAGAGAGAAGAGGCAGAGTCGTAGTGCTGCTTGAAAGTTTTTGGGCTGCAGGCTGGCTGATTGCGGCGCTTATTTCATACTTTGTCATTCCAACTTATGGCTGGCAAATTGCTTTACTAATCAGTGCACTTCCTGCTTTTTATGCGATTTATTTAAGAATACATCTACCTGATTCTGAGAAGTTTCAAATGGTTAAGGAAAAGAAATCCATCTCAATCGTAAATTCGCTTAAGACACTATGGACTAAAGATTATGCGGTAAAGACTTTGATGCTCTGGATTCTGTGGTTCTGTGTTGTCTTTTCCTATTACGGGATGTTTCTGTGGCTTCCCAGTGTTATGATTTTGAAAGGTTTTACACTCATAAAAAGTTTCCAATATGTTGTTATGATGACCTTGGCGCAATTGCCTGGGTATTTCACGGCTGCCTGGTTTATAGAGAAATTTGGACGTAAATTTGTATTGGTTACATATTTGTTTGGAACAGCTGTAAGTGCTTATTTCTTCGGTAATGCAGAAACATTAACAGCCTTAATGATTTCAGGGTGTTTTCTTTCCTTTTTTAACCTGGGAGCTTGGGGAGCGCTCTATGCCTACTCACCTGAACAATATCCAACTATTATAAGAGGGACTGGCACAGGAATGGCAGCAGCTGTGGGGAGAATAGGAGGTATCCTTGGCCCGCTTGCCGTCGGAAACTTACTGGCTTCTCATACATCTATTGATAAAATCTTCTTACTTTTTAGCATTGCCATTATAATTGGGATGCTGTCTGTATTGATTCTTGGCAAGGAAACTAAAAATGTGACGTTAGAATAGCAATCCTCTGTAGATTTGGGTATGATAACTCATACAAGAGGCTACTCGAGAGGATGATTTTGATATGAAAAAATTAGAAAGTATGGAACATTATAATGAATTGATGTCAAATGGGAAAGTGATGCTTTTATTTTCTGCAAATTGGTGCCCGGATTGCAGATTCATCGAACCATTTATAGGTGACATTGAGGCCGCAAATAAAGAGTATACCTTTATCTATGTGGACCGCGATCAATTTCTTGATCTGTGCATAAAGCTGGATGTCTTTGGAATACCGAGCTTTATTGCATTTGAAGATGGAAAAGAGCTCGGCCGATATGTAAATAAGGACCGGAAGACTCAAGAGCAAATTGAAGATTTCATTGCTTCATTATGATAAACTATTATACTCCCCCCTATTCGGGGGATTTTTTTATTCCGTTCTTACTTCAAAAAAAGCAGAAAAAAGAACGATTAAGTGGAGATAATCGCCCGTATGAACCCGATTGACTCCGTTGGTGCTCTTTGGAATGAAGGAACCCAACCAACAAAGTTACACTTTATTTAGCAGCATGAGTTTAATTAAGCTATAGTAATGTTAAGGAGGAATCCCTATGAAAATGACGACTACTAAAATGAAATCTTTACTTATGGAAAGCTTAGCTGATACAAATTCAAAATTTAATTATAATCGTGATAAAGAGGAATTAAGAATTGAAAATGAAGAAACTGGCAAGGGAATAACAATTGGATTGGCGCCGCTTGTATCGAAGTATGAGCAATCTGGTCAAAAAGCGATTGATGAAGTCCTTTATTATATAAAAGAATCAACGAAAGTAATGGGTACGGAACAATCTTTGAAGGGAAATGAAAAATTAATTTACCCTGTTATCCGTTCGACTTCCTTCCCAATGGAGTCCCGTGAAAATACACCGTTTATTACAGATGAGCATACAGCCGAAACGAGAGTTTATTATGCTCTTGATTTGGGTAATACGTATAGGTTGATTGATGAGGAGCTAATGAGGAAAGAAGGCTGGGATCAAGATTCCATACGTTCAATGGCTATGTTTAATGTCAGGTCATTGCCGATTAAGTCTAAAAAAGACAGTGTACGCGGAAATGACTTTTATTTTATTAATCATAACGATGGATACGATGCTTCAAGAGTCCTGATTGATTCACAAATGAAAACATGGAAGGAAGATATGAAAGGGACAATGGCAGTGGCCATTCCACATCAGGATGTCTTAATCATTGCAGACATACAAAATGATGCAGGTTATGACATTTTAGCACAAATGAATATGCACTTTTTTACAAATGGAAATGTTCCGGTCACCGCTCTGCCATTCCTTTATGAAAATGGAGAATTGGAGCCAATCTTTATTTTAGCAAAGAATCGACCGGTAGAAGACCAATAATATAATAGGAAATTGATACCATTTACAAGGAATATGTCTTAAATGAGTAAATTTTTTGATAAAATAGATACTTGTAATACTAATTTATAACAACCATAGAAAGTGTGAGGAAGGCTATGAGCTTTTTCAAAAAAATCATTGATTGGTTCTATGAGGATGTAGAAGAGGAAGTAGAAGTAGAACCTCGTAATAGCCATGAAAACATTCAAAAAAAACCTAAACAAGTAAAAAGACAAAAAGAAAATCAAATTGAAATTGAAGCAAGAATTCAATATAGATACCCAAAGGATAATTTCAAATTCCCATTAATCTCAGATGAAGAGTTAATAAGATTAAAAGAACAAAAAAAGAAGCAAAATGAGTTGGGTGTGAAGAAGGAAGTGCACGTGAGGAGATTTGAGAAATCCCCGGCTGCTGTTCCTAAATTGAAAGTGTCTAATCAAAGAATAATACCTAAGCCAGAACCAAAACAGAACGAAGTTGTTCCGAATAAAAAGCCGTTTAGAAGAACAGAAATACCTTCGCCTATTTATGGATTTCAAAATCGACAGGCCGGCACTAAAAATCAAAAAACAGTCGAATACGAATTACCACCTGAAACGACCTTAGATTCCGTTCTTGCTTTAATGCATGGAAAGAAAGTGAATCCACCGAGTGTCAATCAAGAACCATCATTTGAAATGGAAAGACAGAATGAGCTGCCGCTGAATTCCGATTTCAAGCATTCAGATGAAGAGATAAAAGAGGAACAGCAAAAAGTCTCGACTAATGATGGAAATAGACATACGGAGGATATCGAGAGTGTGATTGCTCCGCTATTACCGGATACTGTTTCAGCAGAAGATACAGAGGTTGCAGCCACAAGTGAAATAGCATGGAATCCAGTCAGCGAGAATCAGATAATAGAGGAAATGAATGAAGCAATTTTGAACGCTGATTACGAAGATGAAATAACTCAAGAAGAAGGAATCGTGGAAGAAGATACGCTGATCATGCACTCTGGCTCACAGATGGAGCAGGAGGAATTTCAGTCGATTCCAATGATTCATCAGAATCTTGACGAACAAGCTGATGATGAAAATTTGGAGAACAACTTTGGATTACAACCGGAGGAACCAGTTGAAGATTACTACCATTCCCCTTCAGGCAGTGAGGTATATGAGGATATTGAGGAAGCTGATTCTGATATGGAGGAAGACCAACCATACAAGAGAGATGAAATTCAGCAAGCTCATGATTTAATCACGCAGACCCATGATTCTGTAATGAATATAGAAGAAAATCATCAGGTAAGCGGAAATGATGAGAAAAATATAGACATCAGTCACAATGAGAAAAATGGGCAGGATATCATTTTGCTTGACGGAACTGAGGATGAGTTTTCAATCAAGGACATTCAAACGAATGAGCCAGTTTCGAATGAATCTATAGCTTCGTTCGAAACGCAGACAATCGATCGAACTAATGGTTTGGAGAAATCCGCGCAACTGGATGATACGGAGAACCATATAGATAGAGAAGTCTCTTTATCAGAGCCGAACAGTCCAATGGAAGCAACAGTGACAAGCGATGCTATGGATGAAGAAGAGAGACGAAAAATAGAAAGAGAAAAGCGCATTAGGGAGCGCAGAAAACACATTCCTTTTAACGTTTTAATGCTTAAGAATGATAAAGATCATATTGCAGCAAATCGCAATCAAAAAACGATTGCCGGCAAAGAGGAAAAGCCTTCGGAGCAACCTAAAAAAAAACTGAATGATTCCTATCAATATCCGGATATTTCAATTTTGAAGCCACGAGTGGACATTAGAGAAGATGCTGATTGGCTTGCAGAACAAGCAGCATTGCTAGATGATACACTTGAACAATTCAATGTTAAGGCTAGAGTACATACGTATTCTCAAGGACCTTCTGTAACAAGATTTGAGGTTCAGCCGGATCCTGGTGTTAAGGTTAGTAAAATCACAAATTTAAATGATGATCTAAAACTAAGCCTGGCTGCTAAAGATATTCGTATAGAAGCACCGATTCCCGGGAAACGAATGATTGGAATTGAAATTCCCAATATAAATACACGTCCTGTTTATCTGCGTGAGGTTTTGGAGGAAAAAGTTTTTGCTGAGAATACCTCACCGCTTTCAGTGGCAGTTGGGTTGGACATTTCAGGAAACCCGATTGTAACAGATTTAAAGAAAATGCCGCATGGTTTGGTGGCAGGCTCTACAGGTTCTGGAAAAAGTGTATTTATTAACTCTGTTTTAATCAGTTTATTATATAAATCACACCCATCTGATGTCAGACTCTTATTAATTGATCCGAAAATGGTTGAACTTGCGCCATATAACAATATTCCGCATTTGGCAGCACCGGTTATTACTGATGTAAAAGCTGCAACAGCTGCACTGAAATGGGCAGTAGAAGAGATGGAACGGAGATATGAGTTGTTTGCCCATTCAGGAGTGAGAGATATTGTCAGATATAATGAAAAGGCACTATCATCCGGGCAAATGGAGCATAAGCTGCCTTATTTAGTTATCGTGATTGATGAGCTGGCTGATTTAATGATGATGTCTCCTGCTGACGTAGAGGAAGCGATCTGCCGTATTGCGCAGAAAGCCAGAGCATGCGGGATTCATTTACTGGTGGCAACACAAAGACCATCTGTAGATGTCATTACCGGGTTAATCAAAGCAAATATTCCTACAAGAATTGCTTTTTCCGTTTCTTCACAGGTAGATTCACGTACGATTTTGGACCAAAGTGGAGCTGAAAAATTACTTGGACGGGGAGATATGCTGTTTTTGGAAAATGGAACTTCTAAAACAGTTCGCCTGCAGGGAACTTTTGTAACTGATGATGAGATTGAGGATGTCGTAAAACATGTAATGGCTCAGGCTAAACCGTCCTTTATGTTTGAGCCAAATGAATTGGTAAAAACAAGTGAACATATAGAAGAAAAGGATGAACTCTATTACGAAGTGTGTGAATTTGCGGTTGAGATGGGAGGAGCATCCATATCCAGTCTGCAAAGGCGCTTTAGGATTGGTTATAACAGGGCAGCGAGGCTGATTGATATGCTGGAGAAAGAAGGTATTTTATCAGAATCAAAAGGAAGTAAACCTCGTGATGTGCTTATATCTGAATCTGATTTAGAGGCTATACATGAATCTCAATCCCCTTTTTGAACAGAGGAAAAATTTTTGTATAATAATTTAATTATGAGTATTTCCCAGAAAAGGTAATACTATATTTATGAGAAAATCAGTTAGAAAAATTGTACGAAATCGATTTATAGGTTTATAATCATACAAGTTATATCTTTAACGCAATGAAGATATTGATTGCATGTGCTCGTTATAATAGTAATCTAACTGGTTTTAAATACTTATATTGTTTCAATTAGTAAAGCCTAAACAGGCATAGCAGGCAAATTGCAATTAGCAAAAAAAAGAGACCGTCATATACTGTTTTACAGCATTGACGTATGTTGGAGGTTCATTCTATGACAGTTTATCACTTCGTAGGTATAAAAGGATCCGGGATGAGCGCGTTAGCCCAAATCCTAAATGATATGGGATATCAGGTACAGGGTTCAGATTATGAAAAAAGATTTTTTACCCAAATCGCACTTGAAAATGCCGGTATAAAAATATTGCCATTTAATAAAGAAAATATTAAACCAGGTATGACAATCATTGCAGGAAATGCTTTTCCTGATAGTCATGATGAGATTGTTCAAGCTTTAGAACTTGGTTTGCCAGTCATTCGCTATCCACGATTTCTTGGAGATTTCCTTAAAAAGTTCGTGAGCATAGCTGTTACAGGCGCGCATGGAAAAACATCGACTACCGGCTTAATGTCTCATGTAATCAGCGGAGCTGAGCCAACGTCATTTTTAATTGGAGATGGAACGGGTAAGGGAGAAGCAGATTCTAAATACTTTGTATTCGAAGCTTGCGAATACCGAAGACACTTTTTATCCTACGATCCGGATTATGCCATTATGACCAATATTGATTTTGACCATCCGGATTATTTTGCAAATCTTGATGATGTGTTCTCTGCCTTTCAAGAGATGGCACTGCAAGTAAATAAAGGAATTATTGCCTGTGGTGATGATGAGCAGCTACAAAAAATCCAGGCGAAAGTACCGGTCATATTTTATGGGTTTAACGAAGAAAATGATTTCCAGGCTAAAAATATTGTCACTTCAGAAGCTGGAACTACATTCGATGTGCATGTAAGAAATAATTATTATGAGACATTTACGATTCCAATGTTTGGGCGCCATACAGTTTTAAATGCGCTAGCTGTTATTGCACTTTGTCAATATGAGGATATTGATGTGGAGATCATTAAGGAACGCCTAATGTCATTTACTGGCGTTAAGAGACGTTTCTCTGAAAAACAACTTGATCATCAAATCTTAATTGATGATTATGCCCATCATCCAACAGAGATAAAGGCAACAATTGATTCAGCTCGACAAAAGTATCCTGATCGGGAGATTGTAGCTGTATTTCAGCCGCATACCTTCTCTAGAACTCAGAAGTTTTTGGATGATTTTGCTGAAAGCTTAAAAGAAGCAGATAAAGTATACTTATGTGAAATTTTCGGATCAGCAAGAGAGTTGAATGGGAAATTAACAGTTAAAGATCTTTGTAATAAGGTGGACGGTGCTCAAATTATTCAGGAGGAAGATCCGTCTATCCTTAAAAATCATCACAATGGTGTATTATTATTTATGGGTGCTGGAGATATTCAAAAAGTGCAAGCAGCCTATGAGAGCTTTATAACGAAATAAATGCACATAAAGACCCTTCGAGAGTAATCAGTAAGTACTCTTGAAGGGTTTTTTATTTATTTTAGATTTTCAGGATTTAATTTCTCTAATTCTGGGAGAACGAATCTGCCGTCTTTTCTAATTAGTCGATCATCAAAATATATTTCGCCGCCTCCATAATCTTTACGTTGGATATTAACCAAATCCCAATGAATGCTGGAGTGATTACCATTTGGCGCCTCATCATAGCTTTGACCCGGTGTAAAGTGAAAGCTTCCATCAATTTTTTCATCAAATAGAATATCCTGCATTGGATTGGTTATATATGGATTAACCCCTATCGCAAATTCGCCGATATAACGTGCGCCTTCATCACTATCAAATACCTTATTGATTCTTTCTGTGTCATTCGCTGTTGCCTTAACGATTTTTCCGTTTTCGAATGTTAGACATACATTTTCATATGTAAATCCCTGATATGGAGATGGGGTATTATACGTAATGGTGCCATTTACAGAATCACGTACAGGTGCGGTATACACTTCACCATCTGGGATATTACGCTCCCCTGCACATTTAATGGCAGGAATGCCTTTAATAGAAAAATGTAAATCTGTTCCTGGACCTGTAATGCGTACTTTGTCCGTTTGATTCATTAACTCGACTAGGCTGTCCATCGCCTCAGACATTTTGGCATAATCAAGATTACATACATTAAAATAAAAATCTTCAAATCCTTCTGTACTCATTTTTGCCAGCTGAGCCATTGAATTGGTTGGGTAACGAAGGACCACCCATTTCGTTTTTGGAACTCGGATGTCTCTATGTACTTTATTTTGTACGGTCTGTCCATAGATTTTCATTTTATTAGCAGGGACATCAGAATGTTCTGAAATATTATCGCCTGCACGAAGACCTATGTATGCATCCATTTTACTCATAACCTGTGATTCAAATTCGGCGATTAATCTATAGTGTTCTTCAGTTGCACCTAATAGTAACTGTCTTTCAATGGTTTGATCCTTTGTTGAAACGAATGGATATCCACCTGCCTCATATGCTTCACTTACCAATGCTTTAACCAATTCTGGTTGTATACCGAAATTTTCTATAAGTACTTTTTCACCTTTTTGTAATTTTACAGAATAGTTAATTAGATTATGAGCTAATTGCTGAATTCTTGGATCCCTCATAAAAAAAATCTCCTTTCATCTCTAAACTTTAATTTAATTGTATCTTACTTTAGTAATAATATTAAGGTGGAAGGAACATTGTGGATCAGAATAAATTCCTATATAGTTTAAATAAGGAGATAAAGGGTAAAAACTAATTATAATTTAGAGATGGAGTGAAGACGATGGAAATTATCTTATATTTAAGCGTGGCATTGATTGCCATAGCGTTCCTGGTTCTTGTTATTTATCTTTCAAGAACATTAAAATCCCTTCAAACAACAATGGAGAGTGTATCTAGCACATTAACAGGCCTAGAAACTCAGATGCAAGGCATAACAACCGAGACAACACTGCTGCTACATAAGACGAATGCTTTGGCTGAAGATATTCAGCATAAATCTGAGAATCTAAATACGGTTGTTGATGCAGTTAAAGGTGTGGGAGGATCGATTCAACGTGTGAATCAAACCATTGACCAGATTACAAACCGAGTTCAATTAGCAGCGAGTCAAAATGACGAAAAAATTACCCAAGTAGTTCAATGGGGAAATGCATGCATTGAGCTTGTGAATAAGTGGAAAAAGCATAAAGCTGAACAGAGTACAGCAATCTATACCGAATCTGAAGCAGGCAGAGATGTTACTTTACCTTCACAAGAAACCAGATATCAACGTTCTCAATCTTAATCAACCATAAAAAAGGAGATGTTTAAGAATGAATAATAAAAATGATAATTTTAATCAAGATAATGGTATGTCAACAAAAGATTTTGTAGTAGGAGCAATAGTAGGCGGGCTTGTTGGAGCAGCTACTGCACTGTTTTTAGCACCTAAGTCCGGTAAAGAACTTCGTCATGATTTATCTGAACAAGGCAGCGTTTTAATGGAAAAAGGAACTCCATTGATTGAAAAGGGTTCTGCTTTAAAACAAACGGCTACAGAAAAGGGATCTGCTTTAAAACAAACAGCCACTGAAAAAGGAATTGCTCTAAAACAAACAGCTCAAGAAAAAGGAACAGAATGGATTTCTGTCGCAAGAGAAAAAGGTGCACCATTAACAGAAGCGGTTAAGAAAAAGTTTGGAAGCACGACAAATGAAGAAAGCAACAGTCAATCATCTGATACAAAGGAAAATCAAACAGATAAGAAGATGGATAGTAATGTTGTAGTTGATTCCCCAGATGACGTTTATGTTGGAGAAGAAAACATAGACAGTAAAAATACTGCTAAAGAAGAAACGTATGCTTCTGAAAAAACTGGTTTCAATTCTACAGCCAGTGGAAATACATCTTCAGGTAAAACACCGTCCAATAGCTCGAATAATACAATAAAAGTTGATTTAGGTTCTAATTCTTCTAATTCAACTGGAAATAAAAATAATTCAGCAACCAATTCGAAAAACACAACGAATAAAAAATAAAAGTGGTTTGGAATAAACACAAATGGGGGGATATGGATGAAAAAGATTACTAACGAAGAGGAATTACAGCAACTTTTAGAGCATGATGTTTTTCTGCTTCTGAAGCATAGCCTTACATGTCCAATTAGTGGTGCAGCTTTTGATGAGTATTCCCAGTTTGTCGCTGAGCATCCTGCTATAGCTACAGCTTATCTAGCTGTACAGGAAGCCAAACCACTATCAGAGCATGTTCGAGATTTAACCGGAATTAAACATGAGTCACCGCAAGCTATATTATTTAAAAATAGTGAGGCTGTGTGGAATACATCTCATGGAAGAATTACAGCACAAAATCTAGAACAGGCACTTAAAGAATATATCTAAATAGAAACCGGTAAGGAATTTAATTCCTTACCGGTTTACTTTGGTCGGATAATTCTGTGAGTTGAACCAAACAATTTCAAGTTGATCACCATCTTGGATTTCATTGTAAAATGTGACTTCCTGTTTATTCCGCATAAGGTGAAAGCCGCCCGGATTATTCTTGGGAAGTTCTATTTCTATGTACCGAAATAGATCCTGGAATATAAAAGCGGATTCTTTATTAAAGTTTATTTTTAGTTGCTCCCCGTTAAAAAGGATATCTGTATCACTTAAGGACTTATCTTCTCGATAGACTGTATAGCTGTTATTTGTCAACGTAAGTGGTTGACCATTAAACGTAACAGATATTTGATTAATCTCTTCAGCCTTATAGACACCTATTAAATCTTTGACTGTGATTGCTTTTCTACGAACTAAGGTGAGGCGATCATGATCGGCTATCCGATGGTTAAAAGATACACCTTTTCCGTTAACATATATGGCACCTGAAAACGAGACGAAGCTTTCCAGCCGGCCATTGATAACTAGATTAAACGGGACAAGTTCGTCCAGTATAGAATTCAAGCCAGCGAACAATAGTGCATCCTGCACAGTCTCTGGCATTTTAAAAGCAATCCGATCACCATCATGAATATCTTCGTGGCCATCAGCAGGAAAACCATTCATAAATAGGGTACAAGGAATTTCATATTTCTCTTCGTTTATATAAATCTCCCTCATAGGCAGTTCATCAAGTAATTCTCTTAATATCACAGATGTTTCAGAACCGTCTTTTCCCTTATCTATCCATAGCTGATCTCCAGGGGTTAATGGGGAATCAAGAGAGCAAGACACATTATTTCTTTTGATTTGCGGAGGCTCTCCGTGTGTACCTGGTATGGTAATATTTCTGCCGTTAATACTAACAATCTTCGCATTTCCAGGTTTACCGTATAGCTTTGTTAAATGAAGTCCTGCTGCAAGCAAGGCATCTCCTATAGTCAGTTGCTTAAGATCAAATAAACGAACTGGGGTCCCATTTACTTCAACAGAAACATAATGAATTGGATTAACATCTGATGAAATGGCTATTCCAATGGGCGTAACGAGTTCGGGCCCTTTAATGTAATCTGACTCAATCACTAAATTTTTGATAGCGTCTATTCCGCGTATAGCAACTCTATTGGCAGGCAGATTTAATTTCTTTGCCAAAATATCTGGTAAGCGCGGTGTTAAGCTACCTCCGCCAATAAGCATAACGGCTTGCGGAGGCTTAGCATTATTCAGTTGCAAAATTTCTCGGCTAATGGAATCTGCTAATTTTTCAATGGCGGGATAGATGGCTGTAATCATTTCTTCTTTTGGGATCTCTGATTCGAAACCAAGAATATCACTGATTTTGACAAACTCCTGTTCATTTATGGATCTCTTGGTATCTTCCGCATTCGGGAAATCAAGTAAATACTGATCACTGATTTCCTCTGTTATCTCATCTCCAGCAACAGGGACCATTCCGTAGGCAATAACGGTTCGTTCATCTGTAATCGCTATATCAGAAGTACCAGCTCCAATGTCAACAAGGCATACGTTGAGCCTTCTCATAGAGGGTGGAATAAGGACATGAATTGCAGCAATTGGTTCAAGAGTAAGTGCTTCTAGCTCAAGATTTACTCTTTTGAGTGCAGCAAACAGTGATTCAACGACCACTCGCGGCAGAAAAGTAGCGATAATTTCTGCTTCTGCTTCATCCCCTTTTTGGTCAAGTAAATTTCCGATTTCCTGGCCATCAAGATAGTAATGGAGAACAGAATAGCCTACACAATAATAATGATAATTACTTTGGATGTCTTCTTTTTCAGCTACCTGAAACTGTGCTTGTTGTACAGCAGCTAATTCCAGATGAATGCGGTCATCGGCAGACAGGAGAGGCTTGCCGGATATGGGAATAGATGATCTCCCAATCTCTGTACGCAAAGCACGTCCTGCAGCTGCTACACATACTTTAGTAAGAGGACCGTGCTTTTTTTCAAGTGTAAGCTTAATATCGAGTATAACGTTGGAAACAGCTACGACATCATGAATCTGGCCATCCAGCATGGCACGCTCAGTATGTTCTCTAATGATGACGTCTGTAACGACATATTGATCGAGGCGCATTTCTAATATGATTCCTACAACTGAGCGAGTGCCAATATCGAGAGCAAAAATTTTTTTGGTCAAGAATTCGTCTCTCCTTTTATGCTTTAACACTTAAAAGCGGTTTATTGATAAAGGTTTAATAGTGACAATACCGAATTAATCCGTTATAATAGTTTCAATTATATACTGAAATGTAAAATATTTTACTAAGTGATTTAGAAATTTTTAAAATATATGAAACCCAGGCTAAAACATGCAATGCAGAACAGAGAGGATGAGTGATATTGAGTAATATGGAACTGGATGTATTAAGAGAACAACTGGATAATTTGAATTTGCAATTATTAAAGCTTATTAACGAACGAGGAAAAGTTGTACAACAAATCGGTGAATTAAAAGGTAAGCAAAGCCAGTATCGTTTTGATCCTGTTAGAGAAAGAGAAATGCTTAATACACTTATCCAAAATAATGATGGTCCATTTGAAAAATCAACCATTGAACATATTTTCAAGGAAATATTTAAAGCAAGCCTTGAACTACAGGAAGATGATCATCGTAAAGCATTGCTTGTTTCCCGTAAAAAGCATCCTGATGATACTATAATTGATTTGAAGGGTGAGAAAGTGGGAAATGGACAACCGTCCTTTGTGTTTGGCCCATGTGCGGTAGAATCCTATGAACAAGTAGCGACTGTAGCAAAAGCTGTTAAGGATAAAGGATATAAATTACTTCGAGGCGGAGCTTATAAACCGAGAACATCCCCTTATGATTTCCAAGGGTTGGGTGAAGAAGGATTAAAAATCCTGAAAAGGGTTGCTGATGAATTCGATTTGGCTGTTATAAGCGAAATTGTAAACCCGGCGGATATTGAGACTGCGGTTAAGTATATTGATGTGATCCAGATTGGTGCTCGTAATATGCAGAACTTTGAGTTGTTAAAAGCAGCGGGAGCGGTCAATAAACCCGTTCTGCTAAAAAGAGGGCTGGCAGCGACAATTGAAGAGTTCATTAACGCAGCTGAATATATAATGGCGCAGGGAAATGGAAATATCATATTATGTGAACGCGGAATTCGTACGTATGAAAAAGCTACACGGAATACATTGGATATTTCAGCTGTACCTATACTGAAAAAGGAAACGCATTTACCGGTAATGGTGGATGTTACGCATTCGACTGGCCGAAGAGATCTGCTAATTCCAACTGCTAAAGCTGCATTGGCAATCGGTGCTGATGGGGTTATGGCTGAAGTTCATCCGGATCCGGCAGTTGCTCTTTCCGATTCCGCACAACAGATGGATCTAAACCAATTTGATACGTTTGTAAACGAGATTAATCAATTTACCAAGCAGACAGGTATCAGAATTTAATAAATATGGAGTTGCTATTTGGCAACTCTTTTTCATTTTTCTCCAATAGATTAACGAATCAATAGTCCCTGAATTTTTCAGTGGAATTTTTATAATTTATTATTCAAATGCTATCATTTTAAAGAAGTACTGAGTTAGTCTTAGTGAAAATTGGATTTGTTATGTATACAATAGTAAGAAAATAGATAAAGTGTTTATTTGCACGAATTTAGAGGGTAGAGTATTATTATAATAACATACTAAATGGTACTTAATTGAATACTATTAGGATTAGAATAGAGAAATTTGGGCGGTGTAAAAAATGAATATTACAATTTATGATGTAGCTCGTGAAGCAAATGTTTCCATGGCAACTGTATCACGTGTTGTCAATGGTAATCCAAACGTTAAACCGGCAACACGTAAAAAAGTAAATGAAGTAATTGAAAGACTTGGCTACAGACCGAATGCTGTGGCACGCGGATTAGCAAGTAAGAAAACAACAACAGTCGGAGTTATTATCCCAGATATCTCCAGTATCTTCTATGCTGAATTAGCAAGAGGGATTGAAGATATTGCCACCATGTATAAATATAATATTATTTTAAGTAACTCGGATTCAAATGAAGAAAAAGAAAGCCGACTAATCCAAACGATGCTTGGCAAACAAGTCGATGGACTTGTCTTTATGAGTTCAAATATTACGGATGAGCATATTGAAGAATTCAAGAAATCACCGGTTCCTGTTGTATTGGCAGGTACAATTGAAGATTCTGCTCAAATTCCATCTGTGAATATTGATTATGAACAAGCAGTGATGGATGCGATTAAATCTTTTGCTGATCGTGGACATAAGAATATTGCCATGGTATCAGGATCTTTTCAAAATGCAATTATAGAGAAAAAAATGGTGCCGGGATACCGAAAAGCATTGGAGGCAGCTAATATTCCTTATAATGAAGAATATCTAGTAGAAACAGATGCATCCTATGATGACGGAATCGAAGCCTTGAACCAGCTAATGGAATTGGATAATAAACCGACAGCTATTTTTGTATGTTCAGATGAGGCAGCTCTTGGTATCATTCATGCAGCACAAGATAAAGGTATCTCCATACCGGAGGATCTTGAAGTAATCAGTTCGGATAGCACGAGATTATCTTTAATGGTGCGACCTCGCCTAACGTCGGTTGTTCAGCCATTATATGATATTGGTGCTGTTTCCATGCGCTTGCTGACAAAGCTTATGAACAAAGAAGAGGTAGATGAATCCTCCGTAATTCTGCCGTACAGAATTGAAGAGAGAGATTCAACAAAATAAAAAATAAAAAAAGCTGAGCCATTTTGTGAATAGTTCTACAAATGGTTCAGCTTTTTATTTTAGTAAAACAGGTAGTATACATTATATCCAGTCCTCATCTTTTTAGTGTGTAACTTGGTGTCTGTGACCAGTTATATAAGAAATTTAAATAATCAGGTATTTGAAATTCAGCAGATTCATAGGGTTAGGATAGAATCGTGTATAATGCCTTTTCTAGAGTTTTTGCATTTTTTTCAGTAATCTCAGCCTTACGTGGGATGGGCTTGTACATATCAGGTGGATCTTCCCATGTAGTGGGTAATGTAACGGGTGCTAATGCTGACCAATGATTGACCCAATCAACAGGCAACTCACCTGAACAATTCGAATTATTAGTCATTTCTAGCCATATTAGGGACCAGGCACGCGGAACCACTCTCCAGATATCATATCCGCCGCCACCAACTGCTATCCACTTACCTTGACAGTACTGGTGTGCAAGCTTATGGGCCAGTTTTGGGATGGATTGATAGATTGCAGTGGTAGCAGAAAGGTGCGTTAATGGATCATAGTAATGAGCGTCAGCGCCGTTTTGAGTTAAAATAACGTCTGGGCGAAAAAATTCTATGACAGATTTAAAGGATTTTTCATAGCACTCGAGCCATGATTCATCCTCCGTAAAGGCATCGAGGGGGATATTAAATGAATAACCATATCCTTTTCCATTTCCACGTTCAGTAATATTGCCAGTTCCAGGGAATAGGTAGCGACCTGTTTCGTGAATGGACAGTGTACAAACAGAAGGATCATCATAAAAAGTCCACTGAACACCATCTCCATGATGGGCATCCGTATCTACGTAGAGAACTCTGGCATTATATTTTTTTTGCATATATTTAATGGCAACAGAGCTGTCATTATAGATACAGAATCCGGAGGCTTTCCCTCTAAAGCCATGATGCAAACCACCGCCCAGGTTTATGGCATGCTGAGCACGCCCTTCCATTACTTCATCAACGGCAGACAATGTTCCTCCCACAAGCCAGGCGCTTGCCTCATGCATTCCAGAGAAAATGGGGGTGTCTTCGGTCCCAATTCCATAATTTAATGCTTTATCCTGGTCAAGCTTTCCTTGTCCGGCTAATCTAATCGCACTGATGTAATCGGGATCATGCACCAGGCTTAATTCCTCATCTGTTGCCATTCGTGGTTTGATGCAGTCATCCTCTTTCAGGGCATTCATTTTATTTAATAAGTCTACTGTTATTTGCAGCCGTTTTTGGTTAAAAGGATGGTTATCATTGAATTTGTAGGAAAGTAGATCGGTTGAATAAACAAATGAGGCTTCCTTCATAGAGTGCTCTCCGGTATATCTGGCCATAATACCTCATATCCGGATGACCGTAGGTCCTGTACGATTTTCAGCGGGTTCATTGTTTGAATCCTTAGTACCAAGACTTTAAATGCCGGGTCTTCTTTATATGGATAAATGAAAATGCTATTTACATTGGAATTGTGGCCTTTGATGACTTCGGCTATTTCACTGAGCGTACCTGATTTATTAGTGACCTTTACCTCTATTTGGGATGCAGGCTGATTTGAGCCAGTAAGTTCTACATATGTATGCAGAAGATCTGTTTCAGTAATAATCCCGACTAATTTGTTGTCGCTGATCACAGGCATACAAGATATCTTTTGTTCATAGAATACAAATGCAATCTCTTCAACGAAATCAAGTGGGTGTGCTGTATAAATATCGGTAATCATGATATCGCTTATTGGCTTTAGAAGGTCTTCCTTATATTCATCAAGATGGAAGATAGATGGAGTTGCAGAGCGGATATCGACATCACATAACAGGCCGATTAACCGTTGTTCATCATCTACTATTGGTATATGCCTGATTTTTTTTTGTTTTACTAAATCAATTGCCTGCTGGAGTGTAGCATTTTTTTGAAGCGTAATAACATCCTTGATCATGATATCCTCAATAATCACAAGTAGCCCTCCTCAAAACTCAGTTCGTTCAATACATATATCGATTCATGAATCGTAATTGATCGAATTTTTGAATACTCTCTTTTTTAACGTTTTTCCCGATTCTGGCCATTAAACAATTGGCTGGATGGGAGCAAATTTCAGGGTCATCAGTGGCATACCATTCCAAGCCACCGGCACTCATCATTTTCTCCATCATTTTTCGATATTCCCATACATTTAATCCGCTGCCTTTTAAATCCCAATGCCAATAATATTCTGTGGTAATAATAATGTAATTTTCCATCCACTCATCCATCATAGCCACGCGGATCAAGTTTTTCCCGACCGCACATCCGCGATATTCACGGATTACTTCAATAGCACCCAATTCCAGTAAGTCATCCATTTTCCCTTCAGACCATCTTTCAAGAGGATCTGGGTATAAATAAGTGACATATCCGACAATGACATCGCCGGCCCTCGCAATAATAATTCGGCCTTCAGGAAGGCTGCTGATTTGAATTAAAGCCTTATGCTGCTTCTCAGGAACCCTAAAGGCAACGAGACCCTCATGAAATTCAAGATTTTCTAATTGATCTCGAGATACCGGGCCCTCGATAACTAACGGCCCACATGGGGTTTGCAATTCCTTCAAATTATACGTTTTTTTATGCTCCATCCATACACCACCCAGGTCACATTTTAAAGCTATTATACAGCACTTTAAATCCATAAATGCTTCATGATATGAACTTTTTAAGTCATATGTAGTGGAAATTAAGAAGCTTACTGGCATAATTCTCTTAAACACTTAATGGGGATGTTATCTTAAAAACACTACAATTATAAAAATTGTAACATATTAGCGTAACTTATTAAATATTTTAAAAATTGAGATAAAATGGATTTTGTACTATACTATCAATATATTATCTTTGATCAGGGGGGAATAATTATGAAACTGGAAGCGCTTTCTGTTGTGCAAGGGGATTATAATTTAGCAAACTATGAGGAAATCTACAGATCATTTGACTGGAAGGATGTAGAGCAGGAATTCTCTTGGAATGAAACGGGTAAAGTGAATGCGGCATACGAATGTATTGACAGGCATACTGAAAATTTCAGGCGCAATAAGGTAGCATTATATTATAAGGACCCTAATCGCTATGAGAAGTATACATATAGTGATATGAAAGATTTATCGAATAAAGCAGGAAATGTTCTGAAGGAATATGGGAATGTAACAAAAGGTGACAGGGTATTTATTTTTATGCCGAGATCACCGGAATTGTATTTCACAGTGCTGGGTGCGATAAAATTGGGAGCTATTGTCGGCCCGTTATTTGAGGCATTTATGGAAGGGGCGGTTAAGGATCGATTGGAAGATAGTGAAGCCAGTGTAATCGTCACTACCCCTGAATTATTGTCTAGAATTCCTGCAGATGACCTGCCAGCATTGAAACATATTTTTGTAGTAGGAGATAATGTAGAGGAAACTGGTAAATATATAGATTTTAACAGCAAATATGAAAATGCATCTAAAAAATTAGATATAGAATGGGTAGATCGGGAAGACGGTCTGATTCTACATTATACTTCCGGTTCAACCGGTAAGCCAAAGGGTGTTCTGCATGCGCATAATTCAATGATTCAGCATCTGAAAACCGGACAATGGGTACTCGACCTAAAAGAAGAGGATGTATATTGGTGTACAGCGGATCCAGGCTGGGTCACAGGAACGTCTTATGGGATATTTGCTCCGTGGCTAAATGGAGCCTCTTCTGTGGTCACAGGTGGACGATTTAGCCCGGAAGCTTGGTATCAAACCATTGAAGATTTCCATGTAACCGTGTGGTACAGTGCCCCTACTGCATTCCGTATGCTGATGGGTGCAGGGGATGAGGTAGTAAAACAATTTGATTTATCCAGCCTTCGCCACTTACTAAGTGTAGGTGAACCTTTAAATCCTGAAGTTATTAAATGGGGACAAAAAGTATTCTCCAAACGTATCCATGATACATGGTGGATGACAGAGACCGGTGCACAACTAATCTGTAACTATCCAAGTATGGAGATTAAACCGGGTTCTATGGGTAAGCCAATTCCTGGAGTCGAGGCTGCCATCGTAGATGACCAAGGGAATGAAGTACCGCCTTATCGTATGGGCAATTTAGCAATTAAAAAAGGATGGCCATCCATGATGAGGCAAATCTGGAATAATCCACAAAAGTATGAATCCTATTTTATGCCATCAGGATGGTATGTTTCAGGCGATTCAGCTTATATGGATGAAGATGGGTACTTCTGGTTCCAGGGCAGAATTGATGATGTTATTATGACATCCGGAGAACGGGTAGGACCTTTTGAGGTTGAAAGCAAGCTGGTAGAACATCCGGCGGTTGCTGAAGCGGGTGTAATAGGCAAACCGGATCCTGTACGGGGTGAAATCATTAAAGCATTTATTGCCCTCAGGTCTGGATACGAGCCTTCGGATGAGCTGAAAGAGGATATCAGGCTATTTGTTAAACAAGGGCTTGCTGCACATGCTTCACCAAGAGAGATTGAGTTCAAGGATAAACTGCCGAAAACGCGCAGTGGTAAAATTATGCGCAGGGTATTAAAAGCTTGGGAGCTTGAATTGCCAACAGGCGACTTATCAACGATGGAAGATTAAAACAGGGGTGTTTATAAGGTGATTTAACCCTTATAAACACCCTTTTTTTTGGTTTTTACAAAGGATATGAGCAAATGGAATACATATCATTCCATTTAGCAGGAAGAGTGGGGGAAATGAAGAATATTAACCTAATGAAGTTTCAAGAAACCGATTTTAAGGATTATTATAGTTTGGTAAGTAATGAGAAGGTTATGGCCCAAATAACAGAACGGGCTCTGCCTTTAGAGGAGGCAAGGTTGAACTATCAAAAGATATTGCAACGTAATAAGAAACATGAAAACTTTGGGACTTTTAAAATTTTTGATGCTTCCGTTCAGAGATTCATTGGACTCGGATCTTTAATTTTAAATGAAAAACTTACTGACGAAGCTGAAATTGGCTATATGATTCTACCTGAACATTGGGGGCAACGGTATGGGACAGATATTGCCGAAGTATTAATTGGAAAAGTGAGGAAATCGGAATTGAAGAAATTAGTGGCGATAATAGACCCTAATAATATTCCTTCGAGAAAAATATTAGCTAATCTTGGATTCAAATCTGAAAAGGTCTGTGCGATAGATGGGTTACCAGGGGAAATTATGAGTAAACTTTTATAAAAAATCATTTACCAATTACATAAGTTTTTCAATTTTAATAGGATAGTAAAAATAGATAAATTGATAATTGATTAGCCAGAAAAGAAATGGAGTGATGCCGATGAAACTATTGAACAAATTACCTAAAAGCAATTGCATATAAATTGTTGAGTTATTTTTATTAAATGATGAAGAAAAGTAACATCATTTTGCTATATAGAAATTAAAGATTGTAGTTTAAAAGGGGCTTGATAAAGTGAAAGAATGGTTTGGTTCTTCAGGTCTATGTATCAATGACAATGGTCAATTGTTAATGGTTCTGCAGGGGAAACCTGAAGAGAAAAATTATGGTCTATTCCATCGGGCGGTAAAGAAGTAGATGAAAGTTTTGAACAGTGCTGTATTAGAGAGATGGAAGAAGAAACGGGATATTTAACAGAAATTGTTGAAGAAGTTAAGGTAAAAAGGGTAATATATGAAACACACTATATTACTGCTGAAGTTCGCTACTATATAGTGAGGATTATGGGTGGTGAAAGAAATATTCGGGATCCGGACGGTCTTATTTATGATATTGCCTGGAAAGACCTTGAGGAATTAAAAACACTGAAGTTAACATATCCTGAGGACAGAGATTTTCTTATTCAATATATAAAAAGGGATTCAAGTAATCCTATATATATTGGGGATTGCAAAAAAAAGTTGTTTGATAGATATAGAGAAAGGCTGTTCCGATAGTCGAGTGTGATACCGACCTGGAACAGCCTCTTTTTTATTCCTCTGTATTTTCATCATGCTCTTGTTCTTCGGCATGAACTGGTTTTTCATCTTCTTTTGGATCTTTCTTCTCTTCTTTTTTATCTTCTATGTCTTCTTTTTTATCTTCTGCCTTCTCTTTTTTTACTTCTTTAGACTTAGGTTCCGGCTTAGGAGCTGGTTTATATTCGATAATAGAGGATGGAGCAGATTCATTACCAGCTATATCCACTGCAGTAATGTAGTACTTTCCATTTCCATCTGTTTTAAAGCTGAGTGTATTGTCAGCTTTGATACTGGCTACTTTAGCACCATTTCTATAAACACGATATCCAACTATGTCAGAGTCACCAGAAGATTTCCAGTTGATGACTTTCTCCTTTGAAGTAACTGCCGGTGCTCCAGGTACTTTCCCGTTATCATTCATTTTCGAAGCTCCGATAGCTGCCCCTTCAAATTCAGAGCCTTTTGGCGTAATAGATGATTTATCAATAAGGTATTTTGCTCCTGTAATGTTAGAAAAGTCGGCATTGATCACAAGACCGGTTTCTGTGAATTCCTCTGGAGTAGACCCCAGTGCCACATATTTCTTACCATTTATGAACACATATCTTTCGCTTGATGTTGCCAAATTGCCGTTCTCAGATGAAGGAAGATATTTGGCATTGAAATAATCGGATTTTGCGAGTCCTGCATCTATACATGATTTGGATGCCAGGGAACTGGTCAATGTGCAATAGGATCTGGATACAATTCCACCTGGCATTTGGTGTCGCTTCGAAGTCCCGACTAAGTTTGGTGCAACATCATAAGCTGAATTAATTAATTGTGCCCATAATGTTTGATTTCGCTGTGAATAACTCATTCCATATGTATCCACAGATGCATTTGAATCATATCCCATCCAAACTCCAAATGTGACATTTGGATTGGTCGCGACCATCCAGGCATCATGAAAGTTCTGGCTAGTGCCGGTTTTGCCGGCCCAGTCGGCTGAAAACTTCAATTTACTGTTTAAACCTGCTGCTGTTCCAGAGGTGATGACATCCCTCATCATATCAATTGTTAAATAAGCTGTTTGTGGACTGAATACATCCGTCTTCGCTTTTTTATGTTGGTAAATGGTCTTTCCATTAGAATCTACTATTTTTTCGATCATATAGCTATCTACGAATTGTCCACCATTTGCAAATGTTGCATAGGCATTCGTATTCTCTTCTACGGTTACGCCTCTGGCTAATGCACCCAAAGACGTGGAAAGGTTTGTATAATCTTGCTTTTCTAAAGAGGTGAAGCCCATTTTTTCAAGATATTTTACTGGGTTGCGATTTATAATTTCCGCATATTGAACCGCTGCCGGTATATTATAGGATCTCTTTAATGCTTCACGTGCAGAGGTTATACCGGTAATTCCGCCGCCAGCATAGTTTCCTGGACTCCAACCGCGAATGTTCACAGGTGCATTGACCAAAGTTTTGCCTGGATAGGAAACTCCGTACTCCATTGCTGGTGCATATACAAGTAGTGGCTTCATTGTTGAACCATTTGAACGTACAGCTGATGTAGCATGATTAAGCTGCTCCCGTTTAAAATCACGGCCTCCAACGAAGCTGAGTATTTTTCCGGTAGAGTTTTCAATTAGCATGGCGCCAACTTCAATTGGTTCATTCTCTATATAGGTTTCTCCTGTATCCGGATTCTTTTTCTCCACCTGGCGGGTACCCTGATAATAAGGGTAATTTTTAGTGACTTTTTGCATATTGTCATACATTTTTTTGTTTATGGTTGTATGAATTTGATAGCCATTTTGTCGGATGGCCTGATCAGCCAGAGTATAGTATTGCTTATATAGGTCATCGTCTTTTTCTAAATCCTTGCTTGAAAGCCCATCGTTCTTTGCCAATATTGGCATCATGATTTCAATTGCTCTTTTTTCTACTTCATATGTTAAGTATGGATACTTTTCAGTAGGATATGTTTGTTTCTTTGCAAGGTCTTTCTTAATATCATATTTTAATGCTTTATCATATTCTTCCTTTGTAATGGCATCGTTGGTATACATTCTTTTAAGAACTGTTTTCATACGATTGATACCTGGGGAAAGGTCCTCCTTCACTTCACCGGATTGTGTAAATGGTGTATAAAGGTATGGATTCTTTGGTAATCCCGCAATAAAGGCAGCCTGTGGCAGAGTTAAATCTTTGGCATCTACCCCGAAAATGCCATCCGCTGCAGCCTGGACACCGGCAATATTACGGCCGGAGGAATTTCTGCCAAACGGTGAGACATTCAGATAAGCTTCTAAAATCTCATCTTTTTTCATGAATTTTTCAAGGCGTAATGCCAGCAGGATTTCCTTCGCCTTACGATCAAAGGAAACCTCATTCGTTAAGATTTGTTGTTTTATTAATTGTTGTGTCAGTGTGCTTCCTCCTGATTGGACAGAAGAATTTGTCACTTCCTGAAGTAAAGCTCGAATGATGGCTTTTGGTACAACACCCTTATGCTCATAAAAATAGGAATCTTCTGTGGAAATTAATGCTGTCTTAACGTAATCCGAAACATTTTCCAGTTTCACTGCTTTACGTTCAAGATCAGAACGCATTTTCCCCATATATACATTGCTTGCAAAATAAATCTCAGATGTTTCTTCATAACTGGACACACTTGATTTAAGCTGTTCCTTGCTCCTGATTGGTTCGTCTTTTACCATAGATGCAAAGTAACCAGCTCCAACTCCGCCAGCAAATGCCATCCCGATGACAGATACAATTAAGAAGATTAATAGATTATTCCAGATAACCTGATAGGAAATACGTGCTCTTCGCTGTACAACGGGTTTGTTTACAAAGTCCCACAATGGCGCAAGCCTTTCTTTAAGTTTTATAAAAATATCTTTCATTCATTCACTCCCCCAACAAATCACATACATTATAGCATAAGCAAGTGTTTCAGGTAGGTATAGTTTCTCTATATTAGCGAAACAATACAATTATTGGGTTTGACAAACAGTTTGTTATTATGGTAAAAAAAGCATAACCAATATTATATATTTGATGCGATAACAGGATTTCAGTAGTTAGTTCGCCAATGTTTAAGAGAGCCGGTGGGTGGTGTAAACCGGTACAAGCGAAATGATGAATTACCTCCTCGAGCAGCATTCGGGAATGCTTTATGTAAAGCTGTGTAGCGAATGCCGGAACCTTTCCGTTAAAAGGATAAGCGGCGAGACAGTTATATGTTTCGCAAGTTGGGTGGTACCGCGATAGTAATCGTCCCTTCATTTAGATGAAGGGGCGTTTTTTATTTTAATCTAATCTAAACAGTAAGAGGTGGAGAAGGATGAATATTTTAGATGATTTACGTTTTAGAGGTCTCGTGAATCAATTTACAGATGAAGAGGGATTGGAAAAATTATTACAGGAAGAAAGCGTGAAACTATATGCTGGCTTCGATCCGACTGCCGATAGCTTGCATATTGGTCACTTGTTACCTATTTTAATCCTGAAACGATTCCAGTTAGCAGGACATCAGCCAATCCCATTAGTCGGCGGAGCGACAGGTATGATAGGAGACCCAAGTGGTAAAAAAGCTGAGCGTACGTTAAATACAGAGGATGTTGTTCACCAATGGACTGCACGTATTAAAGATCAGCTTTCCCGTTTCCTCGACTTCGAAACTGGTGAGAATAAAGCAATCATGGCTAATAACTATGACTGGATTGGCAACATGAACTTAATTACGTTCCTTCGGGATATTGGGAAACATTTTGGACTCAACTACATGCTTGCTAAAGATTCTGTACAATCCCGTATTGAGTCTGGTATCTCGTTTACTGAATTCAGTTACATGATCATGCAATCTCTTGATTTCCTGAAGTTATACGAAACTCAAGGCTGCCGTTTACAAATCGGCGGAAGTGATCAATGGGGAAATATTACCGCAGGTCTGGAATTAATTCGTAAAACGAAGGAAGATGCAAAAGCCTTTGGTTTAACGGTTCCATTAGTTACAAAATCAGATGGAACTAAGTTTGGTAAAACAGAAGGCGGAGCGGTATGGTTAGATCGTGAAAAAACGTCTCCATATGAGTTCTACCAGTTCTGGATTAATACAGATGACCGTGATGTTATTAAATACATTAAATACTTTACATTCTTAAGCAAAGAAGAAATCGAAGCGCTTGAGAAAGAGGTTGCTGAAGCTCCGGAAAAACGGGCAGCTCAGAAGGCGCTTGCTGAGGAAGTAACGAAACTTGTTCATGGTAAAGAAGCTTTACAACAAGCAATCAATATTTCTAAAGCTTTATTCAGCGGTGATATTAAGCAATTATCTGTAGAAGAAATTCGCCAGGGCTTCAAGGATGTACCAAGCTTTGAAGTGGGCAGCAATGAGGAACTGCTCTTGGTAGATTTACTAGTAAATGCAAAAATTTCTCCTTCTAAACGTCAGGCGCGTGAGGATATCACAAATGGTGCGATCTACATCAACGGTGAAAGAGTCACAGACCTCGCTCATACGATGACAGAGGATGATAAGCTAGAAGGACAATTCACGGTAATTCGCCGCGGTAAAAAGAAATACACGCTTATTAAGTACGCATGATAGAAAGAAGAAAGGGCTGTCTCGGTTAGGCAGCCCTTTTAATGTATAGTAAGATATTTTTCTTATTGTGCTTTATTATAAATGGTTGAAAGAAATAAAATTGAAATGAATATTAAGTATTTTTACTTACTGTTTTAAAAATAATTGTGTCCAATAATGTTTCCATGAACCACCTTCGGCATACCCAATTCCGATATGGGTATAACGTGCATCGAGAATATTCGCTTTGTGCCCTGGGCTATTCATCCAACTGTTCACTACAGATGCAGGAGTAATTTGTCCAGCTGCAATATTTTCACCAAGCATCGTGAAAGAAATATTGAATTTTTTTACCATTTCTCCCGGAGACCCGTATGTGGGGCTTGTATGATTGAAATAATTGTTATCACGCATATCTTTTGATTTAACTTCGGCAACTTTCGAAAGACTATTTAAATTTTTCAAAGGTGCTATATTTACTTTTGCGCGTTCTTGGTTAACCAATCGAAGAACCTCGGTTGCATAATTAGATGCTTTAGTTTCTTTAGTACCTACTTTAATAATTTGATTCACTGCTTTTTTTGTTACTTTAGACGATATTTTTTTTGTGCTAATTAGCTTTCCATTTTTTAACGTTTTCTTGTATATGATCGTTTGATTTCCGTTGCTTCCTTTTTGGACGACTTTCGTAGTGCCTTTTGCTAAAGTATTGTCATTTTGTTTAATTGTTTTATATTTTATTGCTGCTTTTGAAGTTGTTGTAACTGTCTTCGAATCTTTCACTTTAGATTTTAAAATCCATCCCGTTTTTCCACCGTACTTTGCTTTGGCATATTTATCGGAAGTAGTTGAATAAACAATTATTGTTGCCTCTTTGTTAATCGTTTTCAGCGTGCCGGAGTTATTTTTTGCTAGCTTTTTCAGGGTTGTTTTTTCAGTAGTGTACATTGTTTTATTTGTTACGGGAGCCTTGGATGTTAAATAATTTATTGATACCCATCCATTTTTTTTGTTAACTTTGACATATCCCCAGTTACCGCTCTTTTTAGTTACAATCAATTTTGTATTTTTCTTTACGGCCGTAATAATTTTTGACGATGATGATGCTTTCTCCCTCACATTTAAATTGTCTGCAGTTACGTACATCGTTTTGGAAGCAGCCTCAACCTGATTACTATTCGTTAAAAATAGTACAGTAAAACTTAAGAAAACAGTTAAAATTCCAGCAATATATTTTTTCATCTTAGTTGTTGGTATTCCTCATTAAAATTAAGAAGCCAACAAATTCCCCTCCTCTTTGTTAGTAATAATTTACACAATTAACTATATTATCACAATTTTTGATTAGTTTGTTAATAAAATATTAAATAAACTATTATATTTTTTCTGATTTTTATTTTTTTCATTTTTCATTTTCTCGCCTACTACAATATGTATAGATTGGTATAAGTATCAGTTACTCTAATAGTTGGGATAGTCTTGAAATGAAGGAGGTAACAAACCGTTATTCTACTGTACTGTCTAATAAGTGAATGATAAATTTGATCCACAATATAGTTCTTTTATAATACATCTGAAGAGGTGACTAATTTCTATTTGTAGATAAAGTTAGAGGGGATTTAATTTCCGATTTTTAGTGAGTTTGATGCTGGCTTTTACTTTATGTGATTGAAAAGTATTCCAAAAGAAATTGATTTAATAGATATGTCCACAGCTATGTTAAGTACACCAAAACAGATCTTGTTAGGATGAAAAACCTAAGATCCGTTTTAGGTTTGGAGTCCCGTTTAATGGTGTTTACAGATGATGTCATGGTAAATTTTTAAGGTATTGCCTGGTCTTCGTTTTTCCAAAAACAAAGAGAGAATTAAGTGTCATTTGCTTCATAATTCCTATAAATAATATTTCGAGTCTGATTATAAGTTTAGTAATTATATTTTCTACACAAATAAAAACCCTGGAAACAAGGTTTCCAGGGTTTTTGAATACGCTATTTACAAAGCGTATTAATTAACGAGAGTAGAACTCAACGATAAGAGCTTCGTTAATTTCAGCTGGTAATTCAGAACGCTCAGGTAAGCGAGTGAATGTACCTTCTAACTTGTCAGCATCGAAAGTTAGGTAGTCAGGTACGAAGTTGTTTACTTCCATAGCTTCCTTGATGATATCAAGGTTACGGGATTTTTCACGTACTCCGATTACTTGACCAGGAGCTAAACGGTAAGATGGGATGTCAACGCGACGTCCATCAACCAAGATGTGTCCGTGGTTTACAAGCTGACGAGCTTGACGACGAGTACGAGCTAAACCTAAACGGTAAACAATGTTATCAAGGCGAGAATCAAGAAGAATCATGAAGTTTTCACCTTGTTTACCAGGCATTTTAGCAGCACGATCGAACATTGTGCGGAATTGACGTTCGTTCACACCGTACATGTGACGAAGTTTTTGTTTTTCTTGCAATTGCAAACCGTATTCGGAAAGCTTTTTGCGTTGGTTAGGACCGTGTTGTCCTGGTGCGTAAGGACGCTTTTCTAATTCTTTACCTGTACCGCTTAGGGAAATTCCTAAACGACGGGATAGTTTCCAGCTTGGACCTGTATAACGAGCCATAAGAAGACTCCTCCTTGAATGTTTTTATTTTTGTAAAATAAAAACTGATGTTTACAAACATTACTGCCATTTCATTTTCATGTACCTTCGCCCTAGCAGCAGCGGGTTACAAGATACACCTCATGGTAGAGGAATGAAATGAACGAATAAAGATGTGAACATAAGCTGCGATATTTTACACAAAGAATATTGTATAATTTATTGTTACATAAGTCAAGGGATTCTCTTAAATGGAATCGTTACAATATGATGCTTCCTTCACAGGTTTAAATAAAAAATGTAATTATATTGAAAGAAAGTAATGATTATTTTAGCATATATTGGTAAAATGCAGGTATAAAGTATTATTTTTTAAAAAATCAATCTAAATTTATAAAAAATACGAAATAAAATATGACAACAGGTGTTGATTAATGTGATGGTAGATAATCAATTAAATCTGAGCTGGGAAACAAATTTAAAAAGTCTATTTGTTGAATGTATGATTAAAGATGATAATGAACTCTTTTTAGATAGATTTACAGATAAAATGGTCGACTTCTTATTGGAATTATTAAGGGTGGATGAGATTGCCTGTTATTATAATGATCCTTGGAAACAAAAGCTCTATCTGGAAAAAGCGGCTTCGAAAACAGAACTCCAAAATCAGTTTGCTAGCACCATTTCACTTGATGCTTTACTAAACTCCTCAATGAAAGATTTATGTACGGAAGCCTGTGTATCATTAACTGATACATTATACCCCTTGGGAATTCCTTTATATCATGAAGGAGAATTACTGGGACTATTTGTAGTTCTTTCTGAAAATAAAGAGTTGAAAAATGATAATAGAATTGATTTATCTGAATTGAGGACAGTGATAGGAGAATTACTGCACAAGGCAATTGCAATTTCAGAACGAAAAAAGGAAGAGAAACGATATAAACTATTGCAACGGATTACGACAGAGTTTCATTCCTCTATGAATATGCATTCCGTTTTGGCGGAGGTAATAGAAACCCTGCGTGAAGTATATCCGTCCTTTGTTTACTATTTGCTAATGTCTCAGGATAGCGATAACACATTAAATCTTCCAATTAAAAGTTTGGAAATGGATGGGGAAAATTTATCTGCCATGCAGGCATATGTTTCCGGTCGTGTTCAATTTGAGGATTCAATGGAAGTGAAAAATTCTGTGTTGTATGCGCCTTTATTAGGCAAGCAGGGTGTTTATGGGGTTTTACAAGTTATTGCACCTGAAGCAGTCATATTTCCTGATACGGAAATCGAATTCATCTCTCTCCTCGCGAATACGGCAGGCGGGGCACTGGAGAATGCCCAATTATATGAACAATCCAAACGCTTAATTGCGGATTTACGTCTGATTAATGAAACATCGCATCGTCTAAATTCTACCTTGAGGCTTAGTGAAACAGTTAGTTATATGAAGCAACAAATAAATAAATCATTCCTCGCAGACGAAGTAGGCTTTTTTATGATTAGGAATGGACAGACAAAACTTGTCCCGGGAAGTTCACCTTTTTTCACTGAAGAGACATCTAAACACTACATCCAATATGTCAAAGGCAGCTTAGAGCAGGATCGGGAGGCTTTATATATTGGGGATATGGATTCGGATAAAGTCGGGCAGGATGGCCCTTATAAATCCCTTATGGCTTTCCCTATGATACATAGTGGAAAGATGGATGGTTTTTGTATTGTTCTTCATCGAGTACCGTATCATTTTACATTTGATATGTTTAAATTAATGCAGTCTCTTATTCATCATTCTTCGATGGCATTTGTGAACTCAATATTAAGAGAAGAGCTTGAAAAGATGGTCATAACTGATTATTTAACAGGTCTATATTCGAGAAATTATCTTGAAGGAAGAATGCTTGAACTGATAAATTCTGAAACTGAGGGAACGTTTATATTAATAGATATAGATAATTTCAAGCTGACAAATGATACATATGGGCACCAAAAGGGAGACGAGGTCCTTATTCAGGTAGCTGATTTAATTAAAAATAGTATTAGAGACACCGATATAGGTACAAGGTGGGGCGGGGAAGAACTGGCTATTTTCCTTCCAAAGGCACCGATAGAGGCTGGTAAAGCAGTTGCGGAAAGACTTGTTGAAAAAGTAAGAAAAGAAACAAATCCTCCGGTTACCATTTCTTGCGGTGTATCGTATTGGGAATCCAATCAGAAAAATAACAATACGATTAAAAACCTTTTCAAGCGGGCAGATGATGCCCTGTATACAGCTAAGCGATCAGGTAAAAATCAGATGATTGTATCCTGTTAATACAAAAGGGCTAAGCTCATTTTTGGCTTAGCCTTTTGTTTTTTAAATTGATTGGACAAGTATATCAACAAATTGTTTTAATCCATGTTCATCTTCTTTGTCAAAACGATTCTTTGATGGACTGTCTATATCAAGTACACCAATCAGACGGCCATCCTTCAGAATCGGCAAAACGATTTCTGATTGAGTGGCAGCATCACAGGCGATGTGTCCAGGGAATTGATGTACGTCCATTACCCTGATTATTTCTCTTTTTTCTGCCGCTGTTCCGCATACTCCCTTGCCTAAAGGAATTCGAATGCAGGCTGGGAGACCTTGAAATGGTCCAAGTATCAGTTGCTCCTCTTCATATAGGTAGAATCCTACCCAGTTCACGTCGTCCAAAAATTGATTTAAAAGGGCAGAAGCATTGCTCAAATTGGCAATTAAATTTGTTTCACCATCTATTAGGGCTTCCAGCTGTTTGCTAACCATTTGATAGTTTTCTGGTTTCGTTTTTTTATATTTTCCGACTTGAAACATCATCATTCTCCTTTCATTGTTACCCTCAATAGAGAATAACCTCTAACCATAGTCAGTACTGTCTTTTTTGTCGAGAAGTTATAGAAGGATAAGTCTCTAAAAAGAAGAACTACTTCATGTATAAGAGAAAATCCATGTGAACGCACAGCTTATGCTAGAACGGCTTTTATTCCTTTCAAATTAGCACGAAGACTTCACTTCTATTACGGTTCTGTGTAGGTCTTAGCGCAATATCCCCGATTGGTTCAACGAATACTCGGTGTTGGATGAAAGAACTCCCCGCCGAGCAAGGTTTCACTTTGTCATCTGACATTCCTAGAGAATGTTAATCATAAAGGGGGAAGATAAATTTATGGATAAACTATCGAATAAAAAAGATGATATTTTTGAAGCTGCTGTCTATTTATTCTATATGAAAGGTTATTCAGCAACTTCAATCAGAGATATCGCTGGCCGTGCCGGAGGTAATTCAGCAAATATAGCTTATCACTTTCAGCATAAGCAAGGTCTCCTTGAATATTGTTTTACAGATTTCTTCGAAGGCTATATAAGCGGTATTGAAAATATCGCTGAACAACTCCCACTCATTGGTCCGAAAGAATGTGTCTTAAAGTATACCAAATTTTGCTTGCATTATTACAGAGAAAAGTTCCTATTAACACGTCTTGTATTAAGAGAAATATCAGTAGACTCAAGCCTGAACAGAGAAATCTATACAACCTATTTATCGAAAGAAAAATTTTATATTAATTTATTCCTTGATGCTGGTATGGATTGCGGTGAATTAAAAAAGATTAATCCATCTATGTTTGTCATGAAGCTAAAAGCATTACTGAATGAACCCTTTATTCAGGCCCAATACTTCAGTGAGGTTTGGCAATTATTTACGAACGAATTGTATTTTATAAACAAGTATCAGTTAGAGATTGAACGATTTCTTAATGACTGCTTATTTGAGGAGCGTGTTTGCCCTGTCCCCATCTGACTGGATGCTAAGCGATTATTCGTTTGTTAAGATTTTTGTTTTTAGTACATCTAATCCTCTTCCAAGATCTTCCGGATGGTGAGCGTCAGATCCATAACAGAGAGGGATCCCCATTTTTATGGCTGCCTGAATAAAGGGGATGGGAGGGTACGTCTCACCGCACAAGGGTTTAAAAAGGCCGGCCGTGTTTAAATCCAGTTCATACCCACGTTCTTTTATTAATGAAAGTATTGGTAGTAAATAGGATTCTAATGGGGCATTGCTTGGATACTTTTTCTGGAATTTTGTAATTAGAGAAATATGGCCTACCCGTTTGGGCTTAAATGTCCCCAAATCACTTATAATCGATTTTTGAAGGGTATGGTAATAAGCCTTATATAGTTGATCAACAGATTGGTATTGTTCTATCATATGACCGAATTCTGTTTCACTATAATCCAGGCAATACCAGTCGTTTTGATTCTTTAAAAAGTGAACCGACAGAATCGAGTCATCCAAATAAGGGCCAATTTCATTCAGGAATTCTGTTGTTTCCTGTTCCCAGCCATCTATATAATCCACTTCCAAACCAATATTAATAGCAACCTTCGCCTTATACTTCTCTTTACAACGCCTTATTTCCTCTATATATGTGAATAACTGATCCATTTGTATGGAACTATCCCGTGTTGGAGCCGGATCAATAAACCCTTTTGGTAAAGGAGCGTGTTCGGTAAAGGTGATTTCTTCGTACCCCAGCGCTATCGCTTTTTCAATATAAGCAAAAACGGGTTCATCTGTTCCGTGCGGACAATATGGGGTATGTACATGTCCGTCCTTAAATTTCATCGAGAAAGCCTCCTTTTCGACAAATATTTTAAATAAAATATATTTTCTGGATATTAAAAGAGGGCATTGAATAATTTTTTGTAGAAAAAGTAGATTTTATTAGTTAAAAATACTTTATACCATGTTATCATTAAATCATTGATATTGAACTTATTTATATATATTATCTGTCTCGTTTTGAATAGGAGGCTTCATATGGAGTATGTAATAGGGATATTGGTGATTATCTTTATTGCCTTTATTATTGGAATATTGGCAAGGAAGAAACACTACAAAGAAATAGATAGACTTGCAGAGAAAAAAATTGACATCATGAACAGGCCGATAGCAGAAGAATTAGCCAGGGTAAAAAGTTTGAATATGACTGGTCAAACAGAGAGAATGTTTGAAAGATGGCGTAACGAATGGGATACAATCCAAACGGATCGCCTTGCCGATGTTGAGACCCTGCTGTTTGATGCAGAAGAATATGCTGACAAGTACCGATTTAATAAATCAGTGCAGGTTCAAAAGAAGATTGAGCATATTATTGAAGAAATCGAAATTACACTTTCAGCGATGCTGCATGAATTAAATGAATTGGTGGGCAGCGAGGAGCAAAATAAAAAATTAGTTGAAGAGCTTTTATTAGCTTATCGTGAACAGAAGAAACGTTTATTGGCACACCGTCATTCATTTGGTGAAGCTGCGGGTAAATTGGAAGAGGAATTTGATAAGCTTGCTCTGGATTTTGACACATTCAATAACCAAACAGAATCAGGTGATTACTTAGAGGCTAGAGAGCAAGTACTGGGCATCCAGGCTAAATTGCAAAACCTGAAAGAAAAATTGGATTTGATTCCTGATTTAATTGGGCATTGCCAAATACATATACCGGGACTTTTGCATGAACTTAAAATGGGATATGCGGAAATGTGTGAGCAAGGATATCCGTTAAGTCATATGTTTTTTGAAAATGAAATTGAAAAAATGGAAGAAAATCTAGAAAAATATAAGGAATATATTGTTGACATAAACACCGAAGAAGCTGCAAAAGGAATCGAGGAATTAAACGAATCCATTCAATCCTATTATGATTTGTTGGAAAAAGAGGTTGTGGCACGTCAGTATGTTTTATCAGTTAAGGATTTGTATCAGCAAAAGCTAGATAAATCAATTGATCAGCTTGAGAGACTTGATGAAGAGACAGAATTGGTGAAACAAATCTATCAAATGCCGGAGAAGGAACTTGATGCACGTTCTAATCTTGATAAAACACTGATTACATTGAAATCAAAATGGGAAATGCTTAAAGAGAAAATATACGAAAGAGAGACAGCTTATACGGTATTAAAAGAGGACATCGTTGAGCTTGAATCCAAATTGGATGAACTGAAAGACTTACAAAAAGAATTTGAAGAGAAATTAAATACTCTGCGTAAGGATGAATTGGAATCAAGAGAAACGATAAGGAAGTTGCATCAAAGCATGACGGAATCCTTACGAATCATCAAAGGAAGCAATTTACCGGGTCTTCCAACTTCTTATGAATTAATGGTTATACAAGCAAAAGAAAGCATTGAAGAAGTAAAAGAGAAATTGGAAGAAAAACCATTGAATATGAATGCAGTCATGCACCATCTGGATATTGCAAGTGTTGCGGTTAGTCGTGTTCAGGAGGCTACTGTTGAATTGACTGAACAAGTAATGTTGGCCGAGAAGGTTATTCAATACGGCAATCGATATAGAAGCAAATTCCCTTCAGTTGCTATTGCCCTGACCGAAGCAGAAAAGCAATTCCGCAATTATCAATACCAAGATGCTTTAGAGCATGCAGCTGAGGCAATTGAAAAAGTTGAACCGGGTTCGTTAAAAAAAATCCAAGAGTATCTTGAACATAGCAATGTATAGACCAGTCTGGACTTACCAGTCTGGTTTTTTTCTTTGTTCAATCCAGCATAAGATAGAGGCATAAGAGAAAATTACTTTATAAACAGGACAGGATATGCTACATTTTCTTATTGATAGGAAGGGGAAAAAGCATGATTTATTTAGATAATAGCGCGACAACAAAACCCTATAAGGAAGTGATTGATTCCTTCGCAAAGGTTACTGCCGATTTCTGGGGGAATCCATCCTCTTTACATGGCTTCGGAGGGAAGTCAGAAAAACTGTTAGCACAGGCTAGAGAACAGGTCACGGGTCTTCTGGGAGTAAAGGCTACAGAGATTATCTTTACTTCAGGAGGGTCTGAAAGCAATAATCTGGCCATAAAAGGAATAGCAGAAAATTATCGAAACAGAGGGAAGCATATTATTACCACCTCAATCGAGCATCCTTCCGTAAAAAGACCGTTTGAACAGCTAAAGGAACTTGGCTATGACGTAACCTACTTGCCTGTTAATCAAGATGGCAGAGTTGAAATTGAGCAAGTTAAGGAAGCAATCCGAGAAGATACAATATTGGTGTCAGTTATGCATGTTAATAACGAAGTGGGAACTGTACAACCAATTTATGAAATAGGACATTTTTTGAAGAGTTATCCTAAAATACATTTTCATGTAGATGGGGTTCAGGGCTTTGGTAAAGTCGAACTCTCTTTACGTGATGCTCATATCGATTTATATTCTTTATCAGGACATAAATTCCATGGATTAAAAGGCACCGGAATTCTATTTGCCAGAGAGGGAATTACACTTTCACCGTTAATTGCCGGGGGGAACCAAGAAAGAGGCATGCGCAGTGGGACGGAAAGCTTGGCTGGGGCCGTATCTTTGGCAAAAGCAATGAGATTGGCAATCGAAAAGAGCAGGGACGGCAGTAGAAGAATGAACGAGTACCGTACTCTGATACTTCAAGAGCTATCCAAAATGGAGAATGTTGTCATCAATTCACCTATAGAACATGCAGCTCCACATATTATTAATTTTTCAATTCCGGGACTTAAATCAGAGACATTCGTTCATACTTTGGGTGAGTTTGGAATCTATGTCTCAACAAACAGTGCTTGTTCATCAAAGAAAAAAACGGTTAGCCAAACACTTCTCGCTATGGGAAAAAATGAGCAAATAGCCGGCAGTTCCATACGAATAAGCTTAGATTATGATCATTCGAAGGAAGAAATAGAGCAGGCACTTAAGGAAATTGAAAGAGCAATCCAAATGTTAAGTGAGGTAAGAAAGAAATGATAAGATTTGATCATATCGTAATCCGCTATGGTGAGATTACATTGAAGAAAAGGAATCGTAAAGGCTTTATTGTTCAATTACGTAAAAATATAAAAAAAGCATTGTCAGATTATCCGGAGGTTCGTATTGAGGCGCAGCACGAGAGAATGTATGTTCACTTACAAGGTGCAGATTACAAGCCGATTATGGATATTCTCAAAAAAATATATGGCATTTCTTCGATAAGTCCGGCTTTAAAGGTTGATAAAGAAATCTCAGCCATTCAGGAATCAGCTTTGTTTTATATAAATCATCTAACAACAAAAATTCGTACGTTTAAAATTGATGCTAAGCGTGCTGATAAAACCTATCCCTATTCAACATATGATTTAAATGGCTTGGTAGGGGGATATTGCTTGCAGCATGTAGACGGTTTAACGGTCGATGTTCACAATCCAGATTTGAAATTGAGAGTCGAAGTACGCCAGGATGCTGCTTATATTACGGGTGAAAAAATTATTGGAGCTGGCGGATTGCCAATAGGAAGCAGCGGCTCAGCAATGCTCATGCTTTCTGGAGGGATTGATAGCCCGGTTGCGGGATATTTAACGATGAAAAGGGGAGTAGAGATTGAATGTGTACATTTCTACAGTCCTCCCTTCACAAGCGAACGCTCGAAACAAAAGGTAATTGATTTAGCGAATAAGCTGGCAGAAGTCAATGGACGTATGGTACTGCATGTTGTGCCATTTACCGAAATTCAAAAATTGATTCAAAAGCAAATACCTGATAACTACACAATGACAACCACACGCAGATTGATGCTGCGAATTACTGATGCAATCAGAGAAAAACAAAATGCGCTCGCGATTGTGACTGGTGAAAGTTTAGGCCAAGTAGCCAGCCAGACGATGGAAAGCATGTTTACAATTAATGAGGTTACAAATACACCAATTCTGAGGCCGCTTATAGCAATGGATAAAACAGATATTATTGAAATTGCAGAGAAAATTGATACTCATGAGATATCCATACGTCCTTTTGAGGATTGCTGTACGGTGTTTACACCAGCTAATCCCAAAACTAAGCCAAAAAGAGAAAAAGTCGGTCATTATGAGAGCTATGTCGATTTTGAACCTTTAATTAAAGAGGCATTGGATAAAACAGAAATGTTAGTTTTCACAGGTAAGGAGAAAGAATCGGAAACAGAGGATTTATTCTAAATTTATTTGTGAACAATTACCATTTTAAATCCGGAATGAAGATATGTGTTTTTACACACTCTATTATCACAAGGAGGTGAAAAACACATGTCAAATAACTCAAACAATCTTTTGGTACCAGGAGTTGAACAAGCTCTTGACCAAATGAAATATGAAATCGCTTCTGAGTTCGGTGTACAACTTGGAGCAGAAACAACTTCTCGTGCTAACGGTTCTGTTGGAGGAGAGATTACTAAGCGTCTTGTTCAAATGGCTGAACAACAATTGGGTGGAGGATTCTCCAGATAATTAAATAACATGGCTACAAGAAAGCGGATTTTTAGTCCGCTTTCTTTTTTTTTGTATGTTGAAAGCCATTGTAAGAGCCAATCTTTTTCCACTCTCTTAATCCATTATTTGTAAAACAATGTATAATAGAGTTTGATTAACATTATTTGTTTTAAGGGAGGAGAAGGATATGAATCAACAGAACCTGATCGCACCAGAACAATATAATCTAGTCAGCGAGGTAGAAAATAACAGTAAGAACGAAACCAAAATCGCTTTGATTTGGGAAAATGAATACGGGGAAACACAAAAAATTACGTATGGAGAATTGATTAAAAGGGTGAATAGAGTTGGCAATATTTTGTTAGAGGAAGGGTTGAGGGAGGGGGATAAAATTCTCGTCATGATTCCTCGCTTTATTGAAGCGTATGTGATTTACTTAGCTGCTTTAAAAATAGGTACAGTGGTCATACCATGTTCTGAAATGCTTCGAGAAAAAGATCTTGTTTATCGAAGCAAGCATGCAGAAGCAAAAGCGGTAATTGTTCATAAGCCTCATACCTCTTTATTTACAGAAATTATATCGGAGGATTCACTGAAATCATTTGTTATAAATGGAAATGAAGATGGGTGGATTCAACTGGATGAACGAATGAAAGACGCTTCAGAAGAGTTACAAATGGTGAAAACCATGGGAGATGATATGGCCTTTTTATCCTATACTTCAGGTACAACAGGGCAACCAAAGGGAGTTGTCCACACTCATAGCTGGGCCTATGCACATCTCAGAACAGCTGCCTCAAACTGGTTATCAATAGGTGAAGATGATGTTGTATGGGCTACAGCCGGACCTGGATGGCAAAAGTGGATTTGGAGTCCCTTTTTATCTGTTCTTGGATCGGGAGCTACTGGGTTTGTATATCACGGAAAGTTTGAAGCAGAGAAATATTTAAAATTAATTGATCAGCATTCAATTACTGTTTTATGCTGTACCCCTACGGAATATCGATTGATGGCGAAGGTAGACAGCCTCGATCAATATAGCCTGGGAAGCCTACATAGTGCCGTTTCAGCAGGTGAGCCGCTTAATAGAGAAGTGATCGATACGTTTCAAAACTATTTCGGGGTCACCGTTCGTGATGGATACGGGCAAACAGAAAATACCCTTCTGGTCGGTATCATGAAGGGGATGGATGTGAAGCCGGGTTCCATGGGGAAACCAACCCCTGGAAATAACGTAGAAATTATTAATGAGGAGGGGCAGATTTGCCAACCTGGCGAAGTAGGCGATATAGCTGTCCACATTAAAACTCCCGCGTTGTTTAAAAATTACTATAAGGATCCGGAACGGACAGCAATGCAGTTTAGAGGCGATTTTTATATTACAGGAGATAAAGCTAAAAAAGATGAGGACGGGTATTTTTGGTTTGAAGGACGCGGTGACGATATTATTATCAGTTCGGGTTATACCATTGGGCCATTTGAAGTGGAGGATGCACTTGTTAAACATCCATATGTGAAGGAGTGCGCTGTAGTAGGGAGTCCGGATGAGGTAAGAGGGCAAATCGTAAAAGCGTTCGTAGTCTTACAAGATAGCGTTGATGTCAATGATCCTCAATTGGTGCAAACCTTGCAGAACCATGTTAAAGAGCTTACAGCCCCATATAAATATCCAAGAAAAATTACTTTTGTGGAAGATTTGCCGAAAACAATCAGCGGCAAAATAATGCGTGTCGAATTAAGAAATAAGGAGAAAGAAGTATATAAGGCGTAAACAAAATCCTCTTTCGTCAAAAAAAGATGATTCCGACCAGCGGAATCATCTTTTTTGTTTCCTTCGTATGAAAATTTAAAGGAATGTCCTGTGGACTTTTTCCCAAAAAGAATTATTACGTAACTTTACCGTCTTGATATATCTTCCGCTCAGTTTAATATCCAATCGTTCGGTAAGATGAATACTCATCGCTTCATTATCCATCCCGATAATCGGGTAATCGTTTTCATTATCTAATACTTGAAGAGAAAGAGTACGATCTGGAGCCAAAATAAATGAAGCACCAAGCGTACGATAATGATTATTATTCATCGATGCTATTTCGCTCACCTGCATACAGTCAAGCAAAGGGTCTACAACTGCACCGTTGACCGATTTGTTGTAGGCAGTACTTCCAGTAGGTGTAGAAATTATCATCCCATCCCCACGGAATGTTTCAAATAATATGTCATCAATGTGAACATCGATAGCCATTGTTTTAATTAAAGCAGAACGGAATGTGCATTCATTTAAGCAATCAAAACTTATTTGGTTATCAACCGTTACTTCAATTGTAGGATATTTTCTTACTTCAATGACGGGCTTTGTGACTGCTTCCACCATATTTTCCGTATCATTTATGTAGAAATCACAATACATATTTAATTGCTTGTTTAATGAAATGCCTGCATACAGGCAATCCTCTCTGAAGCCTGTCTTACGTACTGCCTGAAGAAATGTTCCGTCATCTCCTACACTAACGATAATATTAGCATCTTTATGTTCATCTACAAGTTCGAATCCGTAGTTGCTTGCATTATCCTTTAATTTATTGACCTGATCCACCATTTCTTGACCTTGCTTGTAATAAAAAAAGATATTTCTGCGTTCCCCCATTTTGTTCCCTCCTTGTAGGTTAGTATTGGTACTCCTGATTATAGGTTTACCAAAATAAGGTGCTATAATAATTCTATCATGAATAATAAGAACATTAAAACTACTTAAAGCATGATTGGGGGACAATTTGTATGAGTAAAAAAAGATGGTTGGCACTTGGAATAGCAGCGGTGATATTTTTTGTATCCGTTCTTATGAATGCTATCTCAACATTTTCAAGTGAAGAGTCTGCTATGACAAATTTGTTTGAGGATACATTATTTGAGGAGGATATCATTGAAGAAGGGGATGTGAACAGTCAAATTGTTGTCATGGATGTAGAAGGAGTCATTCAGGACACAGGTGAGGAAGAAAGTTATTTTACGGCTGAAGCCTATAATCACCGATCCTTTATGGAAAGATTGAATGCCATTAAGGACAATGATACGGTCAAAGGAATTATTTTACGCGTCAACAGCCCAGGTGGAGGTGTCGTGGAAAGTGCGGAAATACATAATAAGTTAATGCAAATTAAAAAGGAAACAAAGAAACCAATATATGTATCAATGGGTTCACAGGCTGCATCTGGAGGTTATTATATTTCAACACCGGCCGACAAGATATTTGCCAGTCCGGAAACAATGACAGGGTCACTCGGAGTCATTATGCAAAGCTATAACTTTGAAGGGTTAGCTGAAAAGTATGGAATCGACATGGTCACTATTAAAAGCGGTAAATTTAAGGATCTTATGAATCCATTTAGAGAAGTGACAGAGGATGAAAAGGAAATTCTTCAATCGATGGTTACCAGCTCCTATGATCAATTCGTGAAGGTCATTGCGGAAGGGCGCAGTATGCCTGAGGATGAAGTAAGAAAAATTGCTGATGGGCGTATCTACGATGGCCGTCAAGCAAAGGAGATTAATTTAATTGATGAGCTTGGTTATTTAGAGGATGTAATTGCCGATATGAAAAAAAGTGAAAATCTAAAAGGTGCACAAGTGGTTCGTTTAGTTGGATCAGATAGCCTAAGCTCATTATTTTCGATGAAAATGCAGCAATGGGCAGGCGTGAATGATGAGGTAAGCACGATCAAAAGCCTAATGACTGAAAATCAATCGCCACGGATGATGTATCTATATTCTGCGAATTAAGGAGGGTGGAAAATGGAAGATTATCAAGAAGAACTGACTTTAGACGAACAGATACAGCCTCCTGACTCTATTCCAAACCATCTGCGTGCAGGATTTTGGATGAGATTCTGGGCTTATCTCATCGATCTTATAGTAATTGGCAGCATAAGTCGATTATTTATCAATCCGATATTCAGACTGTTTGATATTTCTATGGATAATACGGGTATCTTCTCAGCTTATACCATAGTTGATTCGATAGTATTTTTCGGGTATTTCATTCTTACTTCCAAATTTTTAGCCCAATCTCTAGGAAAAATGATTATGGGTCTTAGAGTGGTATCATTGGATGGAACGCCTTTGGATTGGAAAACAGTAATTTTTAGAGAATGGATTGGCCGATATATCTCCGCTGTACTTATGCTCGGTTATATCGTTATTGCATTTAATCCAAAGAAACAGGGCTTTCATGATATGTTCAGTGATACAGTTGTTGTGTTGGAAGAGCGCGGTAAATAAATACAGGTTATAAAGGACTCCTTCTGTTAGAAGGGGTCTTTTTGCTATCTCGACGTTAAAAAAGTCAATGAGAAGTTTAGATTCAGTTATGATTGACCATACTGTTTGTTTGATGACGTACTCGGGAGGATATAAACGATGAAGCTTTTATTACTGATTTGTATAGTTGTGCTAATCCTTATATCCGTCTTTTTGCTTTCGAAAGTAACGATACATATTGAATATCATCACACTCAGGAAAAGAATAAGGCAATTATAAAGATTCAATTATGGAGAGGCCTTATCCACTATTCTAAAGTAGTACAGCTGTCTGACGAAAAATATCAGCCTTCTTCTTATCGAGAAAGTACTTATCGACAACAAAATCAATCAAACCAAAGTGAATCCTCTGCTGATGAATCTTTATCTATGGATGGTGTTCAAGCTGCCTTTCAGAATCTGAAGGAAATGCTTTCACAATTTAGAAGTTATCAAGAAACTGTAAAAAAATTCACCTCTAAAATACAAATGACAGATTTGCAAATGGAAATTCATTACGGTACAGGTGAAGCATCAACAACAGCAGTGGCAACCGGAGCATTATGGGGGTTAACTGGCGGAGCTATTGGTATCATCAGTCAGTATTTTTCATTAATGATACCTCCTAAAATCGATATTATCCCATATTTCTCAGTCAAGAAACCATTTGAAACGAAAATCGAATGCATAGCCCGTGTCCGAATGGCAAAAACTATAGTTGCAGGATGGAAGCTAGCGCGTTTAATGCTAAGGGAATAGGAAATGAAAATTTGAAATAAGCAAAACTATGCAGGAGGTTATAAAATGTCCAATCATCCAATTGAAGGTCTTATGAATTCAGCAATGGAAAACTTAAAAAGTATGATTGATGTTAATACGATTATTGGTGATCCCGTAGAAACTCCTGATGGCAGTGTGATAATGACTGTGTCAAAGGTTGGATTTGGCTATGCAGCTGGAGGCAGTGACTATCAAATTAGCCGAGGAGGAAGCCAGGGTACTGGCGAGGAGAAGCGTCATCCATTCGGTGGAGGAGCTGCAGGTGGTGTTTCAATCACACCGATTGCGTTTCTAATTGTTAATGCTCATGGTGTAAAAATGCTTCATCTTAATGAGAGTACACATCTAATCGAAAAAATTCTTGATTCAGCTCCGATTGCTATGGATAAGGTAGAATCAATGATTTCGAAGGTAGGGAAAAACAATAAAAAAAATAACTCTAATTCTCAGGATGCTTCAGATTCCTCTTCCAATGAATCAGGGAATAGCTTTATGTGATTGTTAGTAAAGTTTTATCATAACCACATTCCATGCGAATGTGGTTATTTTTTTACAAAGAGTTTGAATATCTCTATACTTAAGAATGTAGAGAATATATCGGAATATAAGGAGGAATTGGTGTGGCAACAGTAACATTTAAAGGTAATCCGGTTACATTGATTGGTAAGGAAGTAAAAGTAGGTGACACTGCACCTGATTTTACAGTGTTGGCTAATGATTTATCCCCAGTAACATTGAAAGATACAGATGGAAAAGTAAGAATTATTAGTGTCGTACCTTCTTTGGATACAGGCGTTTGTGATACTCAAACAAGAAAATTCAATGAAGAGGCAGCAAAAGCAGGGGATGTTGTTGTAATGACAGTAAGTATGGATCTTCCTTTTGCTCAAAAACGCTGGTGTGCAGCAGCAGGTTTAGAAAACGTCATAACGGTTTCTGATCACCGAGACGCTTCTTTTGGAGAGGCTTACGGAGTACTAATGAAAGAATTACGTTTATTGGCACGTGCTGTTTTTGTAGTTGACAGCAATAATAAAGTGACATATGTGGAATATGTACCGGAAGGCACTACGCATCCGCAATATGAAGCAGCGCTTGAAGCAGCTAAAGCTGCAAAGTAAAAAGCTCTATATAAACTTTCTGCCCCTTAAAGTTAGACAGGCTTTTCTAACGTTTAAGGGGCGTTTTTAATGAACGTATTTTTTTTGAATGATTAGACTTGTCCTTTATGAAACGTAATACTACAATGGGGAAAGTAAAATGCACAAAAGCTGGAGGAACTTAAAATGATCACAACAAATGTTGAATCTATATACGAATTGATAACATCTACCGCAACTATAATACAGGACGAACTAGGGATTACAGAGTTGGAAGCCATCGCTGAAACAGGAGAAAATTGGTTCCATAATGCCGTGCTTCAGGAAGAATTGAGTGAACTGGCAGTCAAACGTTTGAAAAACAGCTATCAGGATAAACCTTTGGAGCAGTTTAGTAAAGAAGATATCCGTAAAGGTTGGCAATTGGCAGTATTGAAATCCAGCAGATCTAATGTTCAGGCAAATCATCAAATGACTCCGGATGCCTTGGGATTTCTATTTGCTTATCTGCTCGAAAAATTCACCAAAAATCAAGATACGTTAACGATTACTGATTTGGCAGTCGGAACAGGTAACCTTCTGTTTTCTATTTTAAATTCACTGGATAAAAAGGAGCTAGATGCTACAGGTGTTGAGGTCGATGAAACTTTAATTCGACTCGCCTATTGTGGAGCTAATCTCATCGGCCATCCTATCCAATTTTTACATCAGGATAGCCTGCAGCCGTTGTTTATTAACCCTGCAGATGCAGTAGTTTGTGATTTACCGGTAGGCTATTATCCAAACGATCAGAGAGCAGCCGATTTTAAAGTGAAATCTGAAAATGGTATGTCATATGCCCATCATTTATTAATTGAACAAAGCTTCACGTATTCAAAAGAAGGGGCATATCTATTTTTCCTGATTCCTAATGATCTTTTCAACACAGTTGAAGCAAAGGCTCTTCATCAATTTATTAACGAAGAGGGATATATTCAGGGGATGATTCAGCTGCCTGAAAGTTTATTCCAATCGAAGCAATCGGCTAAAAGTATTCTTATCCTGCAGAAAAAAGGGAAAGATATAAAAGCACCAAAGCAGGTTTTGCTCGTCAATATGCCGAAGCTATCTGACAGGGCAGCTACAGCTTCCATGTTAAGTAAAATTGATGCATGGATAGAAGAAGAAAAGTAAAAGAAAGTTTTATTACCGTTATATAAATTTTTTGACAAGTTAGAATTGTTTAAATAAAATAATATTATTGTGAAAACGGTAACAAAGTAATTTCGGCTTGCGAGAACGCTTGTTCAATGTTTTAATTGGAATCGAGAACATATAAAATAAGCAGTTACCGTGTAACATCGATGCTATTCATAAATGTAAGGAGCAGAGAATATATGTCAAAAATAATCGCGATTAATGCTGGGAGTTCCTCTTTGAAATTTCAATTATTTGAGATGCCTGAGGAAACTGTAATCACTAAAGGGATTGTAGAAAGAATCGGACTTCAAGACTCCATTTTTACAATTACAGTAAATGGAGAAAAGAAAACGATGGTTACAGAAATACCTGACCATTCCGTTGCTGTAAAGCTTTTGCTTGAAAAGCTTACTGAATATAAAATCATCAATTCCCTTGAAGAAATTGAAGGAATTGGACACAGAATCGTACATGGCGGAGAAATCTTTAAGGATTCTGCTGTTATTACGGATGAAGTATTGGAGCAAATTGAAGACTTGGCTGAATTAGCGCCGCTTCACAATCGTGCGAACGCAACTGGTATCAGAGCTTTTCGTGAAGTATTGCCAAACGTACCAGCGGTTGCTGTTTTCGATACAGCATTCCACCAAACAATGCCTGAAAGCTCTTATCTGTACAGCTTGCCATACGACTATTATAAAGAATACGGAATCCGTAAATATGGTTTCCACGGAACTTCTCATAAATATGTATCCGAGCGTGCAGCTGAGCTATTAAAACGTCCTCTTGAGCAATTGCGTTTAATCTCCTGCCACTTAGGTAATGGAGCAAGTATTACCGCAATTGAAGGCGGAAAATCTATCGATACAACTATGGGATTCACTCCATTGGAAGGTTTAACAATGGGAACAAGATCCGGAAGCTTAGACCCTGCCTTAATCCCATTCTTAATGGCTAAAACAGGTAAAACAGCTGATGATGTAATCAATATTCTTAATAAAAAATCCGGTATGCTTGGTGTTTCCGGTTTCTCCAGCGACTTACGTGATATTGAACAAGCGGCTGAAGAAGGTAACGAGCGCGCTGAATTGGCTATCTCTAAATTTGCTGATGGTATTCACAAATATATTGGATCCTACGCAGCGAAAATGAACGGGGTAGATGCAATTATCTTCACAGCTGGTATTGGTGAAAATAGTTCTGAAATCCGTGCGCGTGTATTAAAAGGTTTAGAATTCATGGGCGTATATTGGGATCCAGCTTTAAACAATGTACGTGGAAAAGAGCAATTTGTGAACCATCCATATTCACCAGTTAAAGTTATCATTATCCCAACTGATGAAGAAGTAATGATTGCCCGTGATGTGGTACGTTTAACACATTAATAACTTGCATAATTTTAGTTTAATGATAAAAGGAATTCGGACTAGAGCTTTATAGCTCCTAGTCTGAATTCCTTTTTTGTGTTTAGTGCTATTAAATTCACTCAGGAGTATTCAAATGGATGATGTTATCTTGCGTTATTCTTATATCTGTTCATTCATAGGACTTCTGTACAGCTATTTTCGAGAATATAGGAATTGGTACGATATGTGATATACTTTTTGTATCAGACCATTTAAAGAGGTGATCATTATATGGCGTTGACGAAACGGGATCAGGAAATTTGGATGGAAATAAAAGAGTGGGAAGCGGAGATGAAGGCAAGTGAGCCAACCGATTTTGAAACATATTATGATCGGTGGATAGAGAATATGTTCACGCTGTTGCCGGAGAGTACACAACAGGAGTTTTTCTCGAAAATGGATAATTGGTTATTTCACCTGCACTCCATGATTCATGAGTCTCAATTCCAACTTGATGCAAGGAATCGTATACTTACAAATGCCCGCGTTTTTGATGAAAATATATCAACACTAAAAGACTTAAAAGAGCTTTCCATTGATCAGTTGGCCTATATCGCTGAACAGCAAGTGGCCAGACATCGGATGTATTCTCTCGTTCAGGGAGGTATTTCGGCTGTAAATGGAGGGGTGGCTTTAGCAGCGGATTTGCCGGCTCAAATGGTGATCAATTTAAGGAGTATTCAGCTGATTGGAATTTCATATGGTTTTGAAATGAACACCCCATATGAAATTATGATTTCACTAAAGGTATTCCATGCTGGTACAATGCCAGAACGTATGCAAAAGTATTTCTGGGAGACCTTAATGGAGGATTTGGATCATTCACCTTCTTATTTCTATGAAGGGGAAGATGAGTTGAGCAATGTTTTTTGGTTTGATCAGCCTATTAAACAAATGATGAAGGTGATGGCTATATATTTCTTTAGGAAAAAGGTATTTAAGGGAATACCAATTCTAAGCATGGCTATCGGTTCAGGTGCTAATTATCGTCTAACAAAAAAAGTTACGGATTTTGCAGATAAATTTTATAAATATCGTTACTTAAGTGAAAAAGAGAACCTTTGATAGATGTATCAACCGTGTGTAGCTACATATAGGGAGTAAGCTCTCGAATGGATATGGTTGTAACTGATATAGGTCTTCAGCAGATTTCAACTGATTTATTTAAAATACCCGGATCTAAAAAAGTTTGTAAATTAGTATTGGAGAAATTAACTTTCCAGAGCATGGACATTTCATCGGGAAGTAAGGGAAGATTAAATTGCATAATTTATGAATATTATCAAAAAAACCGCCCACAATAATGGGCGGTTTTTTTGATAATAGACCACAAATTATAAATGTTTTTTTCCTGTTAAATCCTGTTCAGTTCTGTACCAAATCCATAAATCATTTATGATTGAGGCATGTTCAGCAATTTCGTAATTTAGAGTACATGAAACCTCAAAATCATCTTCATCATTTAACTGATTTAATTTATGATTAATAATCCGTTCAATATCCTGTATACGCTCTGGGATCTCCCCTCTAATTTGTTCCCAACGGTTTAGGATGGCTTTTTGTACAATAGGAGGGTAGACAGCAAAGTCCAATTTCAGGTGAGGAATCGGTATACCCAGACGTTCATCGTATATGAAAAAATCCTCCATTTTAATTCACTCCCAATGTTCATTCATACAAATAGTTTACACAATCTGGCTAATATATACGAATTTCTTTTGTAATTTATAATAGCGGAAAGTTACAATGATTCGGCATAAAATAAATTTTCAGGAAATACTTGAAAAAGTCACATAATGTTGGTAAAGTGAATAACATATTCTAATTGCATAAAAACATTTTTATTTGAATAAATATACATCGGAGGGGAACGTTCATGAATAAAAATAAAGTAGTACTTGCCTATTCAGGAGGATTAGATACATCAGTTGCTATTTCCTGGTTAAAACAAAAGGGGTATGACGTGGTAGCATGCTGCCTGGATGTAGGCGAAGGCAAAGATTTAGATTTTATAAAAGAGAAGGCTATTAAGGTTGGTGCCTGTTCTTCCTATGTTATAGATGCCAGAGAAGAATTTGCTAATGATTATGCGTTAGTAGCTCTTCAGGCGCATGCAATGTATGAGGGGAAATATCCATTGATTTCTGCTTTATCCCGACCATTGATTGCAAAAAAACTTGTTGAAGTAGCGGAAAAAGAAAATGCTGTTGCTGTGGCACATGGCTGTACAGGAAAAGGGAATGATCAAGTACGTTTTGAAGTATCAATTCAAGCTTTGAACCCTAACTTGAAGGTACTTGCACCGGTTAGAGACTGGAGCTGGTCTCGCGAGGAAGAGATTGAATATGCAAAACAAAATAATATTCCTGTACCGATTAATTTAGATAGCCCATACTCAATTGACCAAAATTTATGGGGACGCAGTAATGAATGCGGAGTTCTTGAGGATCCCTGGGCAGCCCCTCCGGAGGGAGCGTATGATTTAACAACAGCTCTTGAACATACTCCTGATACACCAGATATTATTGAGATTACGTTTAAAGAAGGAGTACCTGTTGCATTAAATGGAGTTGAATCTCCTTTAGCCGCATTAATCCAGAATCTTAATAATCTTGCTGGTAAACATGGTGTTGGCAGAATTGATCATGTGGAGAACCGTTTGGTTGGAATTAAGTCAAGGGAAGTATACGAGTGTCCTGGTGCATTAACTTTAATTAAAGCGCACAAAGAACTGGAAGACCTAACAATGGTTAAAGAATTGGCACATTTTAAGCCTGTAATTGAGAAGAAATTAACTGAACTCATTTATGAGGGCCTATGGTTTTCACCGCTGAAAGATGCTTTGATTGCCTTTTTGAAACAATCTCAAAGCTTCGTGACTGGCGTAGTACGTGTGAAATTATTTAAAGGTCATGCTATTGTGGAAGGTAGAAAGTCTGAATACTCTCTTTATAATGAAAACCTGGCAACCTATACTTCAGCTGACGAATTTGACCATGCGAGTGCGGTTGGATTTATCAATCTATGGGGACTGCCTACAAAAGTAAACAGTCAGGTTCACAATCAAAAGAAGGTGACAGTGTGAAAAAACTGTGGGGAGGCAGATTTACGAAAACTGCCGAAGAATGGATTGATTCCTTTGGCGCCTCCATCGCGTTTGATCAAGAATTAGTGATGGAAGACCTCGAAGGAAGCCTTGCTCATGTGACAATGCTTGGAGCCTGTGAGATTCTCTCGAAAGAGGAAGTCGAGTTAATTAAGAATGGATTGTACTCTTTAAAAGAAAAGGCGGAAAAAGGAGAGCTCTCTTTTTCTGTAGATTTTGAAGATATCCATTTAAATTTGGAAAAATTACTTATTGATGAAATTGGGCCGGTTGGAGGTAAATTGCATACTGCCAGAAGCCGTAATGACCAGGTGGCAACGGACATGCATTTATATTTACGTTCCCAGGTCAATGAAATCATCGGCGGAATTACAGAATTCCAAAACACGCTGATTCAGGTGGCCGAAAGGCATATCGAGACAGTTGTTCCGGGATATACTCATTTACAAAGAGCCCAGCCTATTTCATTAGGGCATCACTTTATGGCCTATTTTTGGATGCTTCAGCGAGATAAAGAACGTTTACAGGACAGCCTGAAAAGGATTAATCTCTCGCCTCTTGGAGCAGGCGCGTTGGCTGGTACAACATTCCCAATTAATCGGGAATTGACTGCTCAGCTGATGGGGTTTGATGGAATCTATGAAAATAGCTTAGATGCTGTAAGTGATCGTGACTTCATCGCAGAGTTTTTGAATAATGCATCATTGATCATGATGCATCTATCCAGATTCAGTGAAGAAATTATTTTGTGGTCCAGCCAAGAGTATCGGTTTATCGAATTGGATGATACGTTTTCAACAGGATCAAGTATTATGCCACAAAAGAAAAATCCGGATATGGCAGAGTTGATTCGCGGTAAAACCGGACGTGTGTATGGAAATGCCTTTGGGTTATTAACTCTCTTAAAGGGCTTGCCACTGGCTTACAATAAAGACATGCAAGAGGACAAAGAAGGCATGTTTGACACGGTTATCACACTAAAAGGATCTTTGAAAATTTTTAATGGAATGATAGAGACTATGAAGGTTCATACAAATGTGATGAAGGAAGCAGTTTATAACGATTTTTCAAATGCGACCGAGTTGGCTGATTACTTGGCAGCTAAGGGAATCCCTTTTCGTGAAGCGCATGAAATTGTCGGTAAATTAGTTCTATATTGTATACAAAAGGGGTACTATCTACTCGATCTTCCATTAGAAAAATTAAAAGAAGCATCCAATCTAATTGAGGAAGATATCTATGAAGCTTTGAAACCGGAAGAGGCTGTGAGAAGAAGAAACAGCTCTGGTGGTACTGGCTTTAATCAGGTAAGACTGGCTATTGATAAAGCAAAGAGTTTAGTGGAATAAGAGCCTCATACAATAAAAATCCCATGCGCAGCGCATGGGATTTTTATTGTTAATTACGTGTATACTTACTTTGCTGCAGCTTGATCCACAGGTTTATCATCGGAACGAATAACCATTACGTCGCATTTTGCATAACGAATAATATGTTCAGATACGCTTCCGATAAAGAAACGCTCAACAGCATTTAAACCGGTTGCGCCACAAATAATTAAGTCAACATTAAAAGATTTAGCGATATCTTTAGGAATTTTTACTTTTGGAGATCCAAACTCAATAGATAGAGCTACATCTCTAACACCAGCATCAAGAGCAATTTGTTTATATTCCTCTAAAAGGTCTTTTGCATATTGCTCAGCGCTCTCAGAAATAGAAATGCTGTATGCCTCAACTGCAGCAAATGTACGGTTGTCGACAACATGAGCTAAAACTAACCTAGCGTCATTTCTTTTTGCTACGTCAATAGCTTTTTTGAAAGCCCATTCTGCCTCCTGTGAACCGTCAACTGCCACAAGGATATTATTATAGGTTAATGCCATATTAATCTCCTCCTTTAAGTATATTTATATTATACTATAAATTACACGAAAAGTCGGAATATTATATGAACATATTTTGAAATGAATTATAAATATTATAAATAATACAATAACGAATATCTTAATTTATTGAATATTATTTTGAAATACTTAATGATTCAAGAAAGATAATGTCTCTCAATCCGATTAGTATTCTTTTTTAATACATAATAAAAACAGCGAGTTATCCCCGCTGTCTGTTGGTTTATTATATAGTGCTCTTAAATAGTTACTAGTTCTTTCGGGAATTTAGTAAGAATTTCTACCCCGTTTTCAGTCACATATAGATCATCCTCTATGCGAACGCCGGCTTTGCCAGGAACATAAATACCCGGCTCAATCGTAAAGACCATTCCTTCCTGAAGAGACAGTGTATTGATTTCGGTCAAGGAAGGATATTCGTGAACGCTAATTCCAAGGCCATGACCAAGACGATGAGGGAAATAGTCACCATATCCCTTATTTCTAATAATATTACGTGCTGTTAAATCTATTTCGGCACAAGTTTTTCCAGGTCGGCATGCTTCAACTGCAGCAATTTGAGCCTCAAGAACAGTGTTGTAAATTTCCCTTTGTTCTTCATTAATTTGTCCGAAAGCAACTGTACGTGTAATATCAGAACAATATCCATCTACCACAACACCTAAGTCGAATAGAACCAGGTCACCTTTTTTGACTTTCGTTTGTCCAGGAACTCCATGAGGGGAAGCGGCGTTTTCACCAGTTAGCACCATTGTTGCAAAGGACATTTCGGATACGCCTTCTCTTTTCAATTGATACTCCAAAGCAGCCAGGATTTCCATTTCTGTTTTACCCTCTGCAATTTCTTCAGTTCCGATTTTTATGGCATAGTCAGCAAGACGGCAAGCTTCTTTAATGATTTTTAATTCAGATGGACTTTTAATCATACGCAGTTGACGCATTTTTTCTTCCGCCGATATATATGTCGGCTGGTTTAAAATTGAATTAAGTCCTTCAAGTCGTTCCATAGTTAAATGTTCTTTTTCCACTGCCAGAGTTTGAATAGAAATGTTTCTTTTTTTCAGTGTTTCTTTAATAACTTCCCATGGATTTTGGGTATCAGAAATGCCAAGCACTTCATACCCCCAGCCAGCCTGTTTTGCGTCTGAAACCTCCATTTGCGGGCAAATTAAAATAGGTTCTTCAGTAGGGAAAGTAATTACTGCCAATAAGCGTTCATGAGGATCGCTATAGAACCCACTTAGGTAAAAAACATTTTCTGTAGACGTTATAAAAGCAGCATCAGCCTGTTTTTCGGTAAGCCAATTTGCCAAGTGATTTAAGTTACTCATATTGGACCTCCATAATATTTTATGTAAATGTTACTATGAAAGTAGAGTATCAATTATGCAGGATAATGTAAATTGTTAGAAAACTTAATTTAACGGGTATTTATTGAAAAAACAATGAAAGGACTGAAGGAGATGAAAGTATCTTTTCATGGCCATTCCGTAGTGAAAATCGAAACAGAGGGAAAACAATTGCTGATTGATCCATTTATTACGGGAAATGAATTGACAGATTTAACAGTGGAGGATGTAAATCCAGATTATATTTTAATTACACATGGACATGATGATCATTTGGGTGATACGGTTCAGTTGGCCAAAAAACATGATGCGCTGGTAATCTGTAATTTTGAATTAAGTACATACTTGGGATGGAAAGGTGTAAAAACACATGGCATGTCCATCGGTGGAGCTTATGAGTTTGATTTTGGAAAAGTGAAATTAACCCAAGCTTTTCACGGAACGGGGTTTGAGGATAATGGCCAATTAATTTATGGAGGGATGCCTGCAGGGTTGTTGATTACAGCGGAAGGTAAAACGATTTACCATGCCGGAGATACAGGCTTATTCTCAGATATGAAGTTGATTGGTGACCGTCATCCGATTGATTTAGCATTCCTGCCGATTGGAGATAATTTCACGATGGGGCCAGAAGATGCTGCGCTGGCTGCAGAATTCCTGCACCCTAAACAAGTTGTTCCAATTCACTATAATACGTTCCCACCGATTAAGCAGGATCCATATTATTTTGCTTCCTTATGTGATTCAGAACTCGTTCGGGTTCTGAAACCGGGAGAATCTATTGAATTATAAAAATAGAGTTTTATGTGAACGGATTGGTTTTTAGAAAATGCTAAATATCAGAATAATTAATACTAGAATTAGCATTAAAATCTAACCATTTTTCATAGTGTAACCAAGAAAAGCATCGGTACTATGCCGATGCTTTTTAACGTGATTTATTTTAACTAGCGGATTTCTATTACAAAAGCATAACTTGAGTCGCCCTTTTCCCATCTTGCCGATACATCGTAAACATATATCCCTTTTTCTTTTGGCAATACGATCTTATTATCCCGAATATGTACATTCGCTGTTTTTTCATTGGTAAGCCATTGATTTACATTTAATGTATTTTCTTGCGGTGTGTTTTTGAATTCTATGTTCAATTCGGATTCAGGTGATGCAACCACAGGTTTGAATTCGTGATCTTTAATAATTTCTGGAGGAGAAGGCATATCAACACAACCAGCATTTATGAGTCCATTCCAGCAATATGAGCCTTGCGCGGTCTCTACATTTTTATCTTCAACAGTTATGGTTGGTGAAGGTGGTGTTACGTTTAATAGTCCAATAAGAAAATAGCCACCCATACTTAAAGTAATCAATACAATCAATGTAACCAAGTACTTTTTCATACGCTTCCCTCTTAATGGAATAATTTACTAATCAATCACTAAAATAGTTTAACATAAATTTCTAAAACACTTAGAATTCAACTGAAAAAATCCTTTATTGCACGCAAAAATGAGCAAATTCAATGTGAATTGAATTTACTTCTGCATGTATCCATAATTAATTTTGTTCTTAAAACCGAACCTGTTAGTTTTATGTGTACTTCTTTTTTTTTCGTTTATTCATATATTTATCTTATAGGAGGGATAAATCTATGAAAATTCGTTGTGGTATCAGTTTGGTAATTGGCCTGGCGATGTTATTATGGGCACTTCCATATCTATCATTTGAAGGTAATATGGAAGAAACCATTTTTTCATTCGCATGGCTTGCGCTCGCATTTAGTGTTTTGGGAGGGAACCTTTCAGCTATTTTGTACAGTGTGGGTAATAAACGAACAATTGCGCAGTCAAAAGGTACAAAAAATCCCCATATTTCCAGACAATATAAAAGGTCACATTGATTGATTGGAACGTTTCCCATTATAATAGTAATAATGGATAACGAAAAAGGGTGAATAGTTTGGCTACTAAGCATGAACAAATATTGGCATATATTGATGAACTACCGATTGGCCAAAAAATCTCTGTACGGCAAATTGCAAAAGCACTGACCGTCAGTGAGGGAACCGCCTATCGAGCAATTAAAGAAGCTGAAAATAAAGGGTATGTCAGTACGATTGAAAGAGTTGGAACCATTCGTATTGAACGGAAGAAAAAAGAAAACATAGAAAAACTGACATTTGCTGAGGTTGTTAATATCGTTGATGGACAGGTCCTCGGTGGTAGATCAGGGCTTCATAAAACTCTGAATAAATTTGTCATAGGGGCTATGGAGCTTGAGGCGATGATGCGTTACACAGAGGCAGGCAATCTTTTGATTGTCGGGAACCGTGTGAAAGCACATGAACTTGCATTAACCACAGGGGCAGCTGTGCTCATCACCGGTGGATTTGATACAGCGGATTCAGTTAAAAAACTTGCGGATGAATTGCAAATGCCTGTGATCTCTACGTCTTACGATACCTTTACTGTTGCAACAATGATTAATAGAGCAATCTATGATCAGCTGATTAAAAAAGAGATTTTACTTGTCGAAGATATTCTTATTCCAATTGAGAAAACAGAAGTACTGAAAGCAGGAAATACAGTTGAACGTTGGACTGAACTGAATAAAGCGACAAAGCATAGCCGTTTTCCGGTGGTAGATGATAATTTGCGCCTGCAGGGAATGGTTACATCTAGGGATATTCTTGGGGTTGATGCTTCCGTACAGATTGATAAAGTTATGACTAAAAATCCTATCTTTGTAGGTGAAAAGACGAGTGTAGCATCTGCCGCTCATATGATGGTTTGGGAGGGTATTGAGCTCTTGCCAGTCATTGATAACCGCAATCTTTTAATCGGAATTATAAGCAGACAAGATGTTTTAAAGGCATTGCAAATGAGCCAGCGGCAACCACAGGTCGGTGAGACGATTGATGATGTCATCGCCAATCAAATGACGGCTGTTCAGGGTAATGATAGTTATCAGTGTGAGGTGACACCTCAGATGACTAATTACTTGGGAACGATCTCGTATGGTGTATTTACAGCTATGGTAATTGAAGCAACGAATAGAGTGCTGCGAGGATATAAACGCGGTGATTTAGTTGTAGAGAATATGACGATCTATTTCTTAAAGCCTGTTCAGCTTGAGAGCAAACTCGAAATTGTACCAAAGGTACTGGAAATTGGACGGAAGTTTGGAAAAGTAGATATAGAAGTCTTCAATGAAGGAAAATTGGTCGGTAAGGCCATGATGACCTGCCAGTTATTGGAGCGTAGTTAACGATAAAAAATTGCCTTTATAGGAGCTATAAAGGCAATTTTGCATATTCACGTAATGATTATGATACGATTATTTTAGTGCCGCCTGATATTCTTCCTCAGCAAGGGGAGCATAATATTTATACATTCTTACACCGCCATATATACTCCATCCGCCAACTATGATAAAAATAGCAGCGACGATATAGGTGACAGTTGTATGAAAAAGGAATAGCTGATTAAGACCGAAAAGAGCAACAAATACACCTAAAGAGATGGATGATTTACCGGACAGATATGCTCTTTGCATAGGTAACTTGGTTCTGAAGTATTTTGTCTTATAGTAAATAAAAAACGAAAAAGACATTACAATTAAAAATACAAATATTATCATGCACTGTGCCTCCAATTGGGTTGTATGCCTATATTGTACAAGATATTGAAATATTGTACCAATTTGGAATTCGATTCCTTATCCTTGGTTGCGGGTATCATATGCATGACCATACATAAAAAAACAAAAGATAAAGGGAGAAAAGTGATGAAGGAACAGATTATAGATGCAATCAAAAAATACAATACGATTATTCTGCACAGACATGTTCGGCCAGACCCTGATGCATATGGATCACAATGTGGATTGGGAGAAATCATTAAATATTCCTTTCCAGAAAAACAAGTATTCATGGTTGGTCAAGAAGAGGAATCTTTACATTTTCTAAAGCGACTTGATGTGATTCCGGATGAAGCATATGAAGGAGCATTAGTGATTGTTTGTGATACAGCCAATCAGGAAAGGGTCTGTGATCAACGGTATACGAGGGGGGATCTTTTGATTAAAATAGATCATCATCCAAATGAGGATCCTTACGGAGATTTTTTGTGGGTTGATACATCAGCAAGCTCTTGCAGTGAAATGATTTATGAATTATATGAGTACGGTAAGGATAAAGGATTACGAATGAATCAGGAGGCAGCGCGATTATTATATGCAGGAATCGTAGGTGATACGGGTAGATTTTTATATCCAAGTACTACCGATAAAACATTTCTGTATGCCGGCGAGCTTATTCAGTACGGATTTAATCGCACGGATATATACGATGATATGTATGATGTTGATGAAGCGGTCGTTCGTTTGAATGGCTATGTTTTTGAAAACTTTAAAATAATTGATTCAGGAGTTGGGGTAGTCGTAATTACGAAGGAAGTCATGGAACGATTTGGTGTAAAATCCTCCGGAGCATCTTCACTTGTCAGTACTTTGGGATCTGTAAAGGGAATCAAGGCATGGGTATTTTTCATTGAAGAAAATGATGAAATTCGAGTTCGTCTCAGATCGAAAGGCCCTGTTATTAATGGTGTAGCTATGAAATATAATGGAGGCGGGCATCCCTTAGCATCTGGCGCAACCATTTACAATTGGGAGGACATGAATAATGTCCTTGCAGATCTCGTACAGGTTTGTTCCAACTATGGATCCAAATAATTAAGTGGAACAGCCAGGTACCCAGAGGAGTACCCGGCTGTTCTTAAATTTGTTTGAGCGACAATGAAATTTCGATATGCGTGTATAGAATTAATTCCTGGACTTCCAATTGATAGTGCCTGCCGTTTAATTTGATATTCTTATTAATAATTGCTCTTTTAAGGAGTTCTTTTCCATGACTCACACTTTCCAAATCCTTACCTAATAAGCTTTCGAAATCTTTCTTAATACTTTGCTCTACCTCAAAAATACTGAGTGGATCCAATCTGTATTTTTTATAGTTTGTAATATGAACGGTTACTTCCTGTACGAGTAATTTACTCTCATTTTTTTTATTTAAAATTTCGTATTCATTTTGCCATATTTCAAGCTCATCGTGTAAATCTTTAATAGCATCCTGCTGTGTTTCTATTAACTGAATTTGCTTTTCCTGCAGATCACCGAACATATACAAAAAAAGCCCCCAGCTTATGATCGCCCCTATAATAACTCCTGCGAAAAAGCGTTGCCATAAGGGATTTCGATAATATGGAGGGATTCTCATGGATTTAACTGCTCCTGTGTCAGCCATTGGATAATGAGAGCACCGGCTTGAGCTCCTCCAAGGGCTGAAATAATAATCAGGATTTGTTTGAATAAATCTTTTGTCGCACCATGAAAGATTCCTCGTTCAAATGAATAGACCGCATCGAAAGTTCCGCCAATAGCTGCCACAATAGCCCAAATTCTTAAACCCTCGGATAGGCGAAACACTTGAGTTAATGGGGGTTGACCTGTTATGAAAGCAGCCAGTCCACCGATCAAAGATCCGCCAAGCAGTACGCCAAATGAAATGAAGAAACTGTTTATAAATGCTGGTAAGAAAGCCTGGTTCATTTACCTCGTCCTTTTTGTTTTTTACATATATATGAGGGAGGGATGAGTAATATGTAATTAGGCTAAAAAGTTTTTCAACTTGCATCGAACATATTTTCTTTTTGAGCATTGGACTTCTATAATAGAGAATAAGAGAGAATTTCTCCTAAATACAAAAATGATAACAAGGATGTGACGAAAGAATGTCATTAATCCATCTTCATGTATATAGCGCGTATAGTCTTCTGGAGAGTACGTTATCAATCAGGGATATCGTTACCTCGGCAAAGAATAATGGTTTCAGCAGTATCGCATTAACAGATCGAAATGTTATGTATGGGGCTGTGTCTTTTTACAAGGAATGCATGGAACAGGGAATCAAGCCAATCATAGGTTTGACTGCAGATATATTTGATGATGAAGAGCATAAAAGTTATTCTCTTATTTTGCTGGCTAAAAATAATGAAGGATATCATAACCTAATGAAGATATCGAGTGCAATTCAAACGAAGTCTCCTGATGGTTTGCCATTCAGATGGTTGAAAGGATATGCAAGAGGCCTCATTGCCATTACACCGGGAATAGAAGGTGAAATTGAAAGTACACTTTTCCACAATGAGCAAGCTGCAGAAAAAGTCCTCTTGAAATATAAAACCTTGTTTGGTAATCAATCTTTTTATCTTTCATTGCCTAAACCGTCTACGGAAGGAATGGAGAGGGCGAAGATCAAACAACTGGCTGACAAAACGAACACCCAGCTTGTTGCAGCTCACCATATTTGTTATTTGAAGCCAGAAGATTCACTGGCTTATCAAGCATTGACTTGTTTAAAAGATAATATAAAGATAGAAGAATTGGATAAAATCGAGTTGTCTGAGAATGAAAGGAAGCATTTTGCGAGCCGTTCTGAAATGATGGAGTGGTACTCATCCGATGTGGCTGCTCTTGAAAATACGATTCAAATAGCCAAAGAATGCTGTGTAAACTTAGAGTTTAATCAAAAATTACTTCCAAAGTATCCCGTTCCCAATGATTTGTCCGCACATCAATATTTGATAGAGATTTGCAAAAAAGGATTTGCCAAGCGTTATCCAACTCCCGATAAAAAGCACTTTGAACGATTGGAATATGAATTAACTGTAATTGCTGATATGGGGTTCAGTGACTATTTCCTGATTGTCTGGGACTTTATGAATCATGCTAATAAACAAGGGATATTAACAGGTCCTGGACGTGGATCTGCTGCAGGTTCGATGGTTGCTTATGTGCTTGGAATTACCAATGTCGATCCTATTGAATACAATCTATTGTTTGAAAGGTTTCTGAATCCGGAAAGGATTACGATGCCTGATATAGATATCGACTTTCCAGACAATCGCAGAGAAGAAATGATACGGTACGTAGCAAAGAAATATGGACCCATTCATGTGGCACAAATTATAACCTTTGGTACATTTGGAGCAAAGGCCGCTTTGCGAGATGCGGGCAGAGTTTGTGGATTGAACACGAAGGAGTTGGACCAGCTATCTCGTTCGCTTCCTCCTATTAACGGACTGACCATACAATTGGCGCAATCTGAATCCAGCCGTTTCCGTACATGGATTGCAGAATCTGCACTTCATAAGCGGATTTTTGAAATCGCCAAGAAGTGGGAAGGGCTTCCAAGACATACATCCATACATGCCGCAGGGGTAATTATTACCGATCAACCGCTGACCGATTTAATTCCGATTCAGGAAGGGCATGAGGGTGTTTATTTGACCCAGTTCCCGATGGAAATTTTAGAAGAAATTGGTCTTTTGAAAATGGATTTTCTCGGACTCCGAAATTTAACTTTGCTTGATCAGATTGTGAGACAGGTAAATCGTTCATCGGGTAAGAAGATTCAGTTAAGTCAGATTCCATTGGATGACACGGCCACATTTGAGTTATTAAGTAAGGGACTAACCTCGGGGATTTTTCAGTTTGAATCAGCTGGCATGCAAAATGTCCTTAAAAAGCTAAAACCCACTGTTTTTGAGGATTTGGTAGCGGTCAATGCCCTGTATAGGCCGGGCCCTATGGATAATATCCCGACATTCATAAATCGTAAACATGGAATTGAACCTATTACTTTTCCTATTACTGAATTGGAAACAATTCTGAAGCCTACCTACGGGATCATTGTGTATCAGGAACAAATTATCCAGATTGCTTCGACAATGGCCGGTTTCAGCTTAGGAGAAGCTGATTTGCTGAGAAGAGCTGTAAGTAAGAAGAAAAAAGACGTTCTCGATGAACAAAGAGCTCATTTTGTAAAAGGGGCTATGGCTAGAGGGCACGAACAGCATACGGCAAATGAAGTATATGACTTAATCGTCCGGTTCGCAAATTATGGGTTTAATAGGAGTCATGCAGTCGCTTACAGCCTAATTGCATATCAGTTAGCCTATTTAAAGGCAAATTATTTGCGCAGCTTTATGGCAGGGTTGATGACATCTGTAATTGGCAACGATGATAAAATAGCTCAATACGTTCAGGAATTAAAGTCAAAAGATTATATAGTCTATCCGCCATCAATCAATAAAAGTCATTTCCCGTTTATTCTTGAAGGAGATAAAGGGGTGCGTTACAGTCTGGCAGCTGTGAAGGGCATTGGAGCTTCCGTCTTAAAAGAACTGGTTGCAGCTCGTAAGAATGGCCCATTTGAAGATCTATTTGATGTTTGTATACGTATTCCTTCCCGTATCATAAATAGAAAAGTATTGGAAAATTTATGTTACGCGGGTGCATTTGACGAGTTTAAAATGGATCGTGCAAGTATTTTGGCAAGCATAGATGTGGCACTGGAGCATGCTGAATTGGTTCGTCCTGATTCAGGAGAAGTTGGTTTTTTTGATGCTGATGATATGTTCATTAAACCGAAATATGTAGTAGTCGACCCGATGCCAACGGACAAAAAGTTACAAAAAGAAAAAGAAGTTCTCGGCTTATATTTATCCGACCACCCAATCAGCGGTTCAAGACCTTTATTAAAACATGCAGGAGCACTTCCTCTGTCCAATTTTCCACTGAATTCAACAGGATTTGTTGGTGCTTATATTCAATCTGTTAAACTGATCCGTACAAAGAAAGGCGAAAATATGGCTTTTCTGCTTCTAAGTGATGAAACGGGTGATATGGAAGGGGTTACTTTTCCAAATGTGTACAAGCAATATTCATCCATTTTAAAAGAAGGAAATTTAGTTTTAATAGAAGGAAAGCTGGAGGAGCGCAATGGGAAGAAACAATTTATCACACAAAATCTTTATGATTTAGAGAATGATATACCGAAAATAAAGGAACTTTTTAAATCCGTCTATATTAAGGTTGCTCCAAATGTTCAAACCAATAAAACCTTAACAGCTATTCGTAATGTTTTGATTCAATATCGTGGGAACACAAAGGTGTATATATATTACGAAAAAGATACAAAAACTATTCAATTATCCAAGGAAAACTGGGTGAACCCTACTCCCGCCCTACTGAAAGATTTAGAAAGAATTATAGGAGAAGGAAATGTCCTGATTAAAGAAGATTAACTATGTACAAGACAGAATATTGTGATATATTTACAGTATAATTTTGGTCATACCAGAAGTGGGATAAAATGTATCGTATGATAAAAAGTGGGGTGTGGGTAATTGACTTTAAGAGAAGAAGCGTTGCATATGCACCGTTTAAATAAGGGGAAATTGGAAACAGTGGCCAAGGTACCTCTGCGGAATGCACACGATTTAAGCCTGGCATATTCTCCAGGTGTAGCTGAACCGTGTAAAGCTATACATGATAAACCGGAAACAGTATATGAATATACTTTCAAGGGCAATATGGTAGCCGTAGTATCAGATGGTACAGCAGTGCTTGGACTCGGCAATATTGGTCCGGAAGCTGCCCTCCCTGTGATGGAAGGAAAAGCATTATTATTTAAGGGGTTTGCAGGAGTCGATGCTTTTCCAATCTGTCTAAATACGAACGACGTAGATAAAATTGTGGAGACAGTAAAATTACTTGAACCAACTTTTGGCGGAATTAATTTAGAAGATATTGCGGCTCCAAATTGTTTTGTCATTGAAGAAAGATTGAAAAAAGAAACGAATATCCCTGTTTTCCATGACGATCAGCACGGTACAGCAATTGTAACGGTTGCAGGTCTTGTTAATGCCTTGAAGCTTTCCAATAAGAAAATGTCTGAGATTAAAGTGGTTGCAAATGGCGCTGGTGCTGCCGGTATTGCCATTATTAAGCTACTATATCACTTTGGTGTACGCGATTTAATTATGTGTGATAGCAAGGGTGCGATTTATGAAGAACGCCCATATGGTATGAATGCTGTAAAAGCAGAGGTGGCTAAATATACAAATCGTGATCATTTGGAAGGCAGTCTTGAGGACGTCATTAAAGATGCAGATGTTTTTATCGGTGTTTCGGTTGCAGGCGCGCTAACTCCTGAAATGATTAAATCAATGGCCTCAGATCCAGTCATTTTTGCGATGGCCAATCCAGTTCCCGAAATTATGCCGGAATTGGCTAAAGAAGCAGGTGCGGCAGTCGTAGGAACTGGTAGATCCGATTTCCCCAACCAGGTAAACAATGTTTTAGCCTTTCCGGGAATTTTTCGAGGGGCTCTGGATGTAAGAGCAACTCATATTAATGAGAAAATGAAAGTTGCAGCCGTTGAGGCGATTGCAAATCTAATTACAGATGAAGAGCTGCAAACGGATTATGTAATCCCTGCTCCTTTTGACCCGCGAGTTGCTCCGGCAGTAGCTGCTGCAGTAGCAAAAGCGGCGATGGAAACAGGGGTTGCAAGATTAAAAGTTGATCCGGAAGAAATCAGAAAGAAGACAGAATTACTATCATCCATTGGAAAAAGTGAGTGATGACAGATGGAATTACAAACTGAAGGACAGCCAAAAGTATATTTAGAAATAGTTCGCAAGCTGCAAAGAATGATTGAAGAGGATCATCTTGTTCCAGGTGATAAAATCCCCTCTGAACGGGAGCTGTCTGACCGCTTAAATGTTGGCCGTTCCTCAGTCAGAGAAGCTTTAAGAGCGCTGGAGCTTTTGGGATTGATTGAAACAAGAAGAGGAGAAGGAACATTCATTCATGATTTTCAAGAGCATAAGCTTGTTGAATTACTTGGCTCATTTTTCATTTTAGAAGGTAAAACAAAAGAAGATTTGATTGAAGTGAAATTGTTGTTAGAAAAAGATTGTATACGTATAATGTCCGAATACAACCGTAAAAATCCTGAGACTATTAAAGATCTATATAATTGGGCTAGAACCAACTCATTTACGGACGAGGCTTACTTCTCTCAATTAGCCAGTTTGACTGACAATCGATTGATGGAAAGAATTTGGAAAACGGTAAACAGTTACTGTAAAGCATCTGGCTATGAATTCTCCATTCAAGACCGAAAGCAATATATTATTTTAGCTGCTTTAATGGAAAACGGGGAAAAAGATCAAGCACTTGAAATATATGATACAAAAATCAGAGCTACTGCGAAAAGTGAATAATAGATATCTGTAGTATATTGGCCTTATATAGGTACGTTTTGTAAACTATATAAGGCCAATTTTATAAACTTTCCATTGCTTGCAATTAAGGTTTATAGATTTACTAAGACATAAGGGTTAATGAAGATGCATATGATTTGTCCTATTGGTCGGTAAGGATATGATTTTTCAAAGATGTGTTTCTTGTATGTAGATAAGATAGGACTTCAATAATGTGCAAGTAGTTTGTCCTATTACCATAGTCTGTATATATCTGATGGGATGGCAGGTATAATGGACAAGGTGGTTTCAGTAATCACTGGCTGATGAGAAAATCAGTAAGGTTTATTTATGAACCATTGATGTACTGTATTACGAAAGGGGATCGAGAGTTTTGTTGAAAGACATGTTTTCTCGTACAAAAAAGAAAAAGTATGCAACCATTCCTTCTGATAAAGCAAATCAAGATGTGCCTGAAGGAATTATGATGAAATGTCCGTCTTGTAAAACTATTAAATACTCTAAAGAAATATTAAAAAATGATAAAGTTTGTCCTAAATGTGGTTATCACCACCCGATGAGTGCAGTTGAACGTTTAAGCAATTTAATGGATAAAGGGTCTTTTGAGGAGTACGATCGGGGGATGATATCGGAAAATCCACTGAACTTTCCCGATTATACAGAAAAGCTCGATAGAGATCGAAATAAGACAAAACAAAATGAAGCTGTAGTAACAGGAATAGGTCGAATTAGTGGTCATACCACTGTGATTGCTGTAATGGACTCTACATTTCGTATGGGCAGTATGGGCTCTGTAGTTGGTGAAAAGATAACCCGGGCCATTGAAAAAGCTGATGAATTAAAGGTACCTTTTATTATATTTACCGCATCCGGAGGAGCCAGAATGCAAGAGGGAGTTATAAGTCTCATGCAAATGGCAAAAACAAGTGCAGCCTTAAAACGTTTCAGTGAGCATAGCGGTTTGATTATATCGGTTATGACTCATCCAACTACCGGTGGGGTATCAGCGAGTTTTGCTTCTCTCGGAGATTATAACCTTGCAGAACCTAAAGCTTTAATTGGATTTGCCGGCCGTCGAATAATCGAGCAAACAATCCATGAAAAGTTACCGGAAGATTTTCAAACTGCTGAATTCCTTCTAAAACATGGTCAACTGGATGCAGTAGTGCCGAGAAATAAAATGAAAGATACACTGGCTGCAATTATCGATATTCATACATCAGGGGGGAGTAAATAATGCCGGGTGAATTGTCATTTGAAAAACCAATACAGGATTTACAAAAAAAAATAGATGAATTAAAGAAAATGACTTCACACTCTGATGGAGAGTTTACAGAGGAAATTAATAAGCTGGAGGAACGCTTGGGCCAATTGGAAAAAGAGCTGTATCTAGATATTAAGCCTTGGGATCGAGTTGAAATAGCCCGGCACTCATTACGCCCTACAACCTGCGATTACATAGAACACTTATTTACATCGTTCTTTGAATGTCATGGGGATCGACTTTTTGGTGATGATGAAGCAATAGTGGGCGGCATAGCTAAGTATCATGGGATGCCGGTGACTGTTATTGGTCATCAGCGAGGTAAGGATACAAAGGATAATATACGACGGAATTTTGGCATGCCTCATCCAGAAGGATATAGAAAAGCTTTACGACTCATGAAGCAAGCGGAAAAATTCAGGAGGCCAATTATTTGTTTTATTGATACAAAGGGAGCCTATCCTGGTAAAGCGGCAGAAGAAAGAGGTCAAAGTGAAGCTATTGCTAGAAATTTATTCGAAATGGCCGGTTTAAAGGTGCCAATCGTTTGTATAGTAATTGGAGAAGGAGGAAGTGGCGGAGCTTTAGCACTTGGTGTGGGAGACCATATTCATATGCTTGAAAATTCAACTTACTCAGTTATTTCTCCTGAAGGAGCTGCATCCATCCTCTGGAAAGATGCATCCATGGCAAAGAAGGCAGCGGAATCCATGAAAATTACGGCACCAGATTTAAAAGAGTTAGGCATTATAGATCAAATTATTCCTGAAGTACTTGGCGGTGCTCATCGCTCGGTTAAAGATCAGGCTGAAGAGATTGATAAAATATTAAAAAATTCGCTTGATACATTAAAAAATATGAGTGAGGAAGAGCTAGTCAATAAAAGATATGAAAAATATAAAAATATTGGCAAGTACGGATTTTCGACTCAATTTGTAAAGAATCATTAAACGTACATGAAAATGTACGTTTCTTTTTTGTTCAATAGGGAAAAATACACACGATGTACAATTTTTTTTAATCCCTTGATAATAATGAGAATCTCTCAATGTGATAGCGTTTTCATATAAAATTCCTTGGTACAAAGGGCTTTACGAAAGGATTTTGTTATCATAGAATAAGGATGCGATTATGAATAAACGGAAACAACTATATTTCGTGATTGTGTTTCTGTCTGTCTATATACAGATGCTATAAACAGATGTGTACTCAATGAAGATAATACTAAACTTGGGGTGATATCATGAAAAGAATAGGTGTATTAACAAGTGGGGGAGATTCACCAGGCATGAATGCCGCAGTACGTGCCGTTGTAAGAAAAGCGATTTACCATAATATTGAGGTTTATGGGATTTACAACGGATACCAAGGTCTTTTAAATGGGAACATAAAAAAGCTTGAGATCGGATCTGTAGGAGATATTATACATAGAGGCGGAACGATGCTGTATACGGCTCGTTGTCCGGAATTCAAGGAAAGAGATGTTCAATTGCAAGGTATAGAACAATTGAAGAAATTTGGAATTGAAGGACTTGTTGTTATAGGTGGAGATGGTTCTTATCGTGGAGCCAAAGCTTTAACAGAACATGGATTTCCATGTATAGGTGTACCGGGCACGATTGATAATGATATTCCAGGAACCGAATTCACAATTGGATTCGATACTGCCTTGAATACCGTTATTGATTCTATTGATAAAATCAGAGATACAGCTACTTCACACGAAAGAACATACGTTATTGAGGTAATGGGAAGAAATGCCGGAGATCTTGCACTATGGGCAGGACTTGCAGGCGGAGCGGAATCTATTCTTATCCCCGAAGAAAACTATGATATGAATGATATCATTAATAAGCTGAAGCGTGGGCATGATAGAGGAAAGAAACATAGTATTATTATTGTTGCTGAAGGTGTTGGCAGTGGTATGGAAATCGGTGAAGATATCCAGAAACGCACTGGCTTCGAAACGCGTGTGACAGTTCTAGGACATGTTCAGCGCGGTGGATCACCAACAGCGACAGATCGCGTATTAGCCAGTCGATTGGCTGCTAATGCAGTTGAATTGCTCCTTGATGGAAAAGGCGGCCGCGCAGTAGGGATCGTTAACAATAAATTGGTTGATTATGACATTATTGAGGCATTAAAGATACCTCATGTGGTTGACAAAAAAATGTATGAATTATCTCAGGAGCTTTCAATTTAATTAAGAAATAGTAAATAGGAGGATACAACGTGCGTAAAACAAAAATCGTATGTACAATTGGACCAGCCAGTGAATCATTAGAAAAGTTAAAAGCATTAATGGAAGCAGGAATGAATGTTGCCCGTCTAAACTTTTCTCATGGTAGCCATGAAGAGCACCGTGCAAGAATTCAAACTATTCGCCAGGCTGCAGAAGAAACTGGTAAAACAGTTGGGATTTTACTTGATACAAAAGGACCGGAAATTCGCACTCACAACATGGAAAATGGTGGGTTCGAATTAGTAGCAGGTCAAGATGTTACCATTTCTATGACTGAAGTACTTGGTACTCCGGAGAAATTCTCAATCACTTATGAAGGCTTAATTGATGATGTTCATGAAGGATCCAGAATCCTTGTTGATGATGGTTTAATTGGTCTTGAAGTAACTGGTTTAGATAAAGATAAAAAAGAAATCTATACAAAAGTTCTTAACACAGGAATGATTAAGAATAAAAAAGGTGTTAACGTACCAGGAGTTTCTGTCAAATTACCAGGAATTACACAAAAAGATGCGGAAGATATCGTATTCGGTATTCAAGAAGATGTTGATTTCATTGCAGCTTCCTTTGTAAGAAGAGGAGCGGACGTTCTTGAAATCAGAGAATTGCTTGAAAATCATAATGCAGGTCATATCCAAATCATCCCGAAAATCGAAAACCACGAAGGTGTAGAAAATATTGAAGAGATCTTAGCGGTTTCTGATGGTTTAATGGTTGCGCGTGGGGACCTTGGCGTTGAAATTCCTGCCGAAGATGTACCTCTTGTTCAAAAAGATTTAATTAAACGCTGCAATACAGTGGGTAAACCGGTTATTACAGCAACGCAAATGTTAGATTCAATGCAACGTAATCCTCGTCCAACTCGTGCGGAAGCAAGTGACGTAGCGAATGCAATTTTTGATGGAACAGATGCAATCATGCTTTCAGGTGAAACAGCAGCTGGCCAATATCCAGTTGAAGCTGTTCAAACTATGCACAACATTGCTAGTAAAGCAGAAACAGCTTTAAATTATAAAGCAATTCTTTCTGCCCGCAGTAAAGATCATGATTATAATGTAACTGATGCAATTGGGCAATCTGTAGCACATACAGCATTAAACTTAAATGTTTCAGCTATTATTACACCGACACAAAGTGGATCAACAGCACGTGTAATTTCCCGTTACCGTCCTAAAACACCTATCATCGCAATCACATCTGATGAAAGAGTGATGAGAAGATTAGCGTTGGTATCTGGTGTATATCCAATTCTAGGAACTAGTACTACTACTACAGATGATATGCTTGAAAATGCAGTTCAAGCAGCAACTGAGAAAAACTTAGTAAAACCTGGTGAATTGGTTATTATCACAGCGGGTGTACCAGTGAATGAATCAGGCACAACTAATATTATGAAAATCCACTTGATCGGTTCTGTTTTAGCAAGTGCTCAAGGAATTGGAAGAAAGTCTGCTTCAGGCCGTGTAGTTATTGCTAACAACGCTGAAGAAGCGATTGCTAAAGCAAAAGAAGGTTGTATTTTAGTTACAAATGCAACGGACAAAGATATGATGCCAGCGATTGAAAAATGCGCAGCATTGGTAACTGTAGAAGGCGGTTTAACAAGCCATGCTGCAGTAGTTGGTTTAAGCCAGGGTATTCCGGTTATTGTTGGATTTGAAAATGCTACAACAGTGTTACAGGACAACCAGGTTATTACTGTAGATAGCCGAAGCGGCCGTATTTACGAAGGTAATACAGGAATTCTGTAATAAACATGATGGAGCTGTTTGCTTAGCTGTTTGCTAATTTAAACAGCTCTTTTTTCTATCCACTTCTATCAATTATGCTAAACTAAAGGAAAATGCCAGACACTTTGCAATAAGGAGGTTCCTAATGAAGCTCTCAACCATATTTTTCATTCTGATACCAATTATTGAAATTATTGTTTTGTTGGTGTCGGGTTCTTATTTGGGTATTGGCTGGACGGTTTTCCTCATCTTTTTTACTGGGATCATCGGAGTATTCTTGGCCAAAAAACAAGGCTTGCAGGTCATCCAGCGCGCAAAGGACCAGATGAGTAAAGGATTTATGCCCGGTGAAGAAGTATACAGCGGGATCTGTATTCTAATTGGAGGCTTCCTGTTATTACTGCCTGGTTTTATCAGTGATATAGTGGGGTTCCTGCTGCTAATGCCATTTACAAGGAAAGCCTTTAAGCCAATCCTCTATGCACTGCTTACAAAGTATATGAGTAAATCACGCAAAACGATTACGATTATTCGATAAATGAGGGGCTGCTTCTGACGATGGAAAAATCGTTGGATGCAGCCTCCTCCTTTTATTTAGGAGGAGGGGGCTGAATTCCCATAATATAATCTTTTAAATCATGAAGGATATGCAATTTATATAATGTACTCAATATCACTAAGATAATGGGACCTAAAATAAAACCTAAAAACCCAATTAGCTTAAATCCGACAAAGATAGCAACTAAAGTAGCCAATGGATCCAGACCGATGCTTGAGGAAAGGATTTTCGGTTCCATGAATTGCCTTTGAACAATCACTACCGTATATAAAATACCAAGACCAAGTGCAAATCCGAAGTTGCCGATAATCAACTCGTATATAATCCATGGAACGAAAACTAAACCTGTACCCAGATAGGGCAATAAATCAACAAATCCAATTATAAGGGCGATTGTAATGGCATAATCAACCCGCAGAATTAATAAACCAACCAGAACAATTAAGGCTGTTATTGATATTAACGTCAGCTGTGCTCTTATAAAACCGAATAATGCTTTCTCCAACTCTTTCATGACGTTCTTAAGATTGTACATGGTTTTATTCGGTAGCATTTTTTTACTGTAATTAATAAATCTATCCCATTCCTTCGCAATAAAAAATGTGGCCAGTAAAGTAAAGATAGCCCCTGTTCCTACACTTGGAAGCCAGCCAATAACAACAGGCAAAAAAGCTAAAAACGATTGTAGAATCGACACAATGGTATTACCAGCTTCTTTCCCTAGCTGTTCTATATTTGACAAAATGGTATCCTGTTGCCCTGTATCAAGAGTATTAAAGAAGGATATGATTTTCTCGTAGAATGGGATGAAGTGATTTGTAATGTAATTTTGTGTATATACTACCATCGTATTTAAATGTTCAGGCAATGCTTCTGACAGATAGGTTATCCCGGCAACCATTTCAGCTACAAGAAAGGTAATCAAACCAGCAATAAGCGCAACCGTAACAAGCATAGAGAGAATAACAGATAAACTTTTTGGTATTTTAAGTTTATTCGTTAAGAACGTAACAAAAGGTTTAAGCAAGTAGGCAAACGAAAAACCTATGATAAATGGGTATGTATATTTAGCTATGATAAGCAGTAAATAAACGGATAGATAAATCCCGATAATAACGACTAAGAAGCGTAAAACTCTATAAAGGTGTTCAAGGTTCATATAAGCCTCCTTTATTTGGCTTTCTGAATTTAATTATATTCTTTAAGATCATTAAAAGAAAGTTCATATATTAACCACAAGTGGTATTTTTTGAAATTATCAGTCTTTTTATACTTGATATACATTTTCAACAGGAAGGATGAAACATCATGTATGGTCCATACATATTTTTAGTTATTCTTTTGGCGATAGGGATATTTGCGAAAAACAGTTCCCTTACATTTGCAGTTCTTTTTTTGCTTGTATTTAAAATTGTCGGTTTAGATGGAAAAATGTTCAGTTATATTCAGTCTAAGGGGATTAATTGGGGTGTTACGATTATTACCATTGCTGTATTAGTGCCGATTGCCACAGGCCATATAGGGTTTAAGCAACTGACGGAAGCAATGAAATCGCCGTATGCCTGGATTGCTATGTTATCTGGAATAGCCGTTGCATTAATTGCGAAGAATGGTGTGCAGCTTTTGGTAAGTGATCCTCATATTACGGTGGCACTCGTTTTTGGAACGATCCTAGCTGTCGGTCTTTTTAATGGGGTAGCAGTAGGTCCATTAATCGGAGCTGGGATTGCATATCTTGCCATGCAGCTTATTGATTTTTTCAGATAATTATTAAGATAAAATACTTTTGGATTTTTATAAGGTGTTTTTGTTTCACAAATTTTAAATAATTGTTTATAATTGAAAACAGGGCATAGATTTCACAGATTTGTAAAAAATTTCTTGTGAAATCTATTGTTATTCTGAGCAATCGTTCAACGAGGGAGATGCTGGGTGAAATTTACGCTCTTATGATAACGCTTACTTACAAGTAAGAGATATAAATGTGATGAAAGCATATAGGCAATACATACATTACAGTGAAGCGGTAACCCAATTCGTCAACCAAAATCAGGAACATAGGGGAGATTTCTAGCAAAGGAGAGAAAAACCATGTCTGTTACAAAGGGTCTTGAAGGAGTAGTGGCTACATCATCTTCAATCAGTTCTATTATCGATGACACATTGACATATGTCGGTTATGATATCGATGATTTGGCTGAAAACGCAAGTTTCGAAGAGGTTATTTATTTGTTATGGCATCGCAGATTACCCAACAAGCTAGAATTGGAAGATTTGAAGAATCAACTTGCTGCAAATGCAGGACTTCCTAATGAAATGATTGAACATTTCAAAATGTATCCGATTGATACGATTCATCCAATGGGAGCATTAAGAACAGCTGTATCTTTATTGGGGTTATATGATGAGGAAGCCGATATTATGGATGAAGAAGCAAATTTCAGAAAAGCAATACGTTTGCAAGCTAAAATCCTATCCATTGTGACGGCTTTTTCACGCATTCGTAAAGGCGAAGAACCTATTGCGCCACGTAAAGATTTTGGCTATGCACAGAATTTTCTTTATATGCTGAATGGCAAAGAACCTGAACAGATTGAAATTGAGGCATTTAACAAAGCATTAGTTTTACATGCGGACCATGAATTAAATGCATCTACATTTACTGCGCGTGTATGTGTAGCTACATTGTCGGATATTTATTCGGGTGTCACAGCAGCAATTGGTGCCTTAAAGGGACCATTGCATGGCGGGGCTAATGAAGCAGTTATGAAAATGCTATCTGAAATAGGCTCTGTTGAAAATGTTGATAGCTATATAAGTAATAAATTAGCAAATAAAGAAAAGATAATGGGCTTTGGACATCGTGTCTACAGAAAAGGAGATCCACGTGCAAAGCATCTTCGTGAAATGTCCCAAAGACTCACGAACTTAACGGGTGAACCGAAGTGGTTTGAAATATCTTCCAAAATTGAAGAGCTAGTTACTTCAAAAAAACCGCTTCCTCCAAATGTAGATTTTTATTCTGCTTCTGTATACCACAGTCTGGGGATTGATCATGATTTATTTACACCTATCTTTGCGGTTAGCCGTATGTCAGGATGGATTGCCCATATTCTGGAGCAATATGAAAACAACCGATTGATTCGCCCGCGTGCTGAATATGTGGGACCAGGAATGCAAAAATATATACCAGTTAATAATCGTTAATAAGAGGTCAAATTATCTGAAAATTAATAGTAGGATGATTTGTTAATTAACTTCTGGATAGTTATACTTAAATTTATAGATTTAGAGAAAAGGTTAGCTGAAACGGACTGTTTCACTAACCTTGTATATTGATGTTGGAGGGGATTTGAATGAGTATGGGAGAAAAAATCACAGTTGTCGATGGAGTACTGCAAGTGCCAAACCAGGCGATTATACCATTTATTGAAGGGGATGGAACAGGTCCTGATATTTGGGCAGCTGCATCAAGAGTGTTGGAAGCGGCAGTAAACAAAGCATACAATGGGGAAAAAGAAATAGTTTGGAAAGAAGTACTTGCTGGTGAGAAAGCATTTAATCAAACAGGAGAATGGCTTCCTAAAGAAACGCTTGACGTTATTAAAGAATATTTAATCGCGATTAAAGGACCGCTTACAACACCGGTTGGCGGAGGTATTCGTTCTTTAAATGTAGCTTTGCGCCAAGAACTTGATTTATATACTTGCTTGCGCCCGGTTCGTTATTTTAATGGAGTTCCATCACCGGTTAAAAGACCACAGGACACGGATATGGTTATCTTCCGTGAAAATACAGAAGACATTTATGCAGGAATTGAATATGCAAAAGGATCTGATGACGTTAAAAAATTATTAACCTTCCTGCGTGAAGAAATGGGTGTTTCCAAAATCCGTTTCCCTGAGACTTCCGGACTTGGAATCAAGCCGATTTCTGAAGAAGGCACAAAACGTCTTGTCAGAGCTGCACTTAATTATATAATTAAAGAAGGACGTAAATCCCTCACGCTTGTTCATAAAGGAAATATCATGAAGTTTACAGAGGGAGCCTTCAAAAACTGGGGTTATGAAGTTGCTGAAGAAGAATTCGGTGATCAAGTATTCACTTGGGCACAGTATGACCGCATTAAAGAAGCAGAAGGTACAGAGGCTGCAAACAAAGCACAGGCAGATGCAGAGGCAGCTGGTAAAATTATTGTTAAAGATTCCATTGCAGATATCTTCCTGCAGCAAATCTTAACAAGACCAAGAGAATTTGATGTAGTTGCAACCATGAATCTAAATGGAGATTATATCTCTGACGCTCTTGCAGCACAGGTTGGTGGAATAGGTATTGCGCCTGGTGCCAATATCAACTATGTTACAGGCCATGCAATTTTTGAAGCAACACACGGAACAGCACCTAAATATGCTGGTCTTGATAAGGTGAATCCTTCATCAGTAATCCTATCAGGTGTATTGATGCTTGAGCATCTGGGCTGGACTGAAGCTGCTAATTTGATTACACAATCAATGGAAAAAACGATAGAAACAAAAGTGGTTACATATGACTTCGCCCGTTTAATGGATGGAGCGAGTGAAGTGAAATGTTCTGAATTTGCTGATGAGCTCATAAAAAATATGGATTAATAATTCACGAAAGGGGTAATCTCGAAAAAGGTTACCCCTTTTAAAAACTGGGGGTAAATTCGAATGGTATTTAACCGAAAAAAAATATCTGTCATTGGCAGTGGTTTTACAGGAGCAACGACCGCGTTTCTTTTAGCTCAAAAAGAACTTGGGGATGTAGTGTTGGTTGATATTCCGCAATTGGAAAATCCCACAAAGGGCAAAGCTTTAGATATGGCAGAAGCAGGCCCTGTAATGGGATTTGATGCATCCATTACTGGAACATCAAATTACGAGGATACAAAGGATTCTGATCTGGTTATTATTACTGCAGGAATTGCGCGTAAGCCAGGGATGAGCCGGGATGATCTAGTTCAAACGAACCAAAACATTATGCGCTCAGTAGCTAAAGAGATTGTAAAATATTCTCCTGACAGTTATATTATTGTTCTTACTAATCCAGTTGATGCAATGACCTATACGGTATTTAAGGAAACCGGATTCCCCAAAAATCGTGTGATCGGTCAATCGGGTGTATTGGATACGGCTAGATTCCGTACATTTATCGCTCAGGAATTAAATTTGTCAGTTAAGGATATAACAGGTTTTGTGTTGGGTGGACACGGCGATGATATGGTACCACTTGTTCGATATTCATATGCTGGCGGCATTCCTTTAGAAGCTCTTCTGCCAAAGGAACGTCTAGAGCAAATAGTCGAACGGACGAGAAAAGGCGGCGGAGAAATTGTTAGTCTTCTTGGTAATGGAAGTGCATATTATGCCCCTGCTGCTTCACTTGTAGAAATGGCAGAAGCTGTATTAAAGGATCAGCGGAGAGTGATTCCTGCAATAGCCTATTTGGAAGGTGAATATGGATATAGCGGAATATACTTAGGTGTTCCAACTATTTTGGGGGCAAATGGCATAGAGAAAGTAATTGAGCTTGAATTACTTGATGAAGAAAAAGCAGCATTGGATCAATCTGCTGAAGCAGTTCGAAACGTTATGTCTGTACTTGCTTAATAGTCTTATTATATAAATCGGAGAGTATTACTTTCCGATTTTTTTTTGCATTTTCCAGGAGAGACTATATGGGGGTATCCCAAATAATGCAATCGGTTAGTGACGTATCCTAGACTACCCAAAAGCGTATGTTCATATATAATGGTTAGTATAGTGAAAAAATAGCAGGAGGGGCCAATGAGTAAAAAAGTCCTTGTAGTGGAAGACGAACAATCAATTATTACCTTACTAACCTATAATCTGGAACAAGCCGGCTATCAGGTTATTAAAGCAATGGATGGTGAGACAGGTAAAAGAATGGCTATAGCTGAGTCACCAGATATCATTATTCTAGATTTGATGCTGCCTAAACTGGATGGCATTGAGGTATGTAAAATCTTGAGACAAAATAAAATTATGACTCCAATTCTTATGTTAACAGCAAAGGATGAGGAATTTGATAAAGTACTTGGGCTAGAATTGGGAGCAGATGATTATATGACAAAGCCATTTAGCCCGAGAGAAGTTGTGGCCAGAGTGAAGGCTCTCCTTAGGAGAGCTGGGATGGGAAATTCCGGGCAGGATACTTCTTTAGAAAAACAAGAAACAAGCAATTTGAGAATTGGAGAGTTACAAATATATCCGGACAGATATGAAGCATATATGAGAGAGGAGTTACTTGAGCTAACTCCGAAGGAATTTGAGCTGTTAGAGTATCTTGCGAGGAATAAATCCAGAGTTCTGACAAGAGATCAGCTCCTTAATGTGATATGGAACTATGATTTTGCCGGAGATACTCGAATTGTCGATGTCCATATTAGTCACTTGCGTGAAAAAATTGAACAAGATACGAAAAAGCCTGATTATATTAAAACCGTACGCGGGTTGGGATATAAACTTGAGGAACCAAGGCAATGAAAAAGTTCAAGCTTAAAATAACTGCAGAGATAGCAGCCATCACTATTATTATACTTCTATGCTTTGGTTTGTTAATTGGGAAATTACTTCTTTATTATTATGATAAGTCTGTAATGAATCACCTTAAGGAAGAAGGGCAATTGGTAACTCTATACCTGGGTGATGCTGATAACGGCAATGATTTAGAGATGAAGTCTAATAAGTTGAACAATCATTTGCGCTCATCCTTTCTAATCATGAATAAGGAAGGGCGTATCCTGTATAAAACAGACAAGCCTTCGGGCTGGAAAAACTGGGATGATTCAGCATCCCTTACAGAATATATGGGAGATATAAGAACGGACAAGCAAATAGGAAAGAAATCCGATATCAGAACAGGGCCATCCTATTACTATATGGACGATTATTCGTTGGATACTGGGGAAACAGGCCATTTCATATTGGTTTCAAATGAAGATTCCTCTCTATATACAAAAGTATGGTTTATACTCTTGGGCTGTTTGGGATTCGCCTGTGTGATGATCGTCCTGTTTGTATTTCAGTTAATCAAGAAGTTTGCGATTCCTATAGAAAGTGCTACAAAAGCTGCTCTGGAATTAACGAGAGGTAACTATCGGGCCCGTTCTTATGTCGGTAGAAATAATGAAAATGGAATTCTTAATCATTCTATTAATACTGTTGCCCGAAATTTGCAGGAAATGAAAATTGCTCATGAAATCCAAAAAGACAGATTGAGTACACTGATTGAAAATATGGGTAGCGCCCTGTTATTAATCGATGATAAAGGGTTTATCAGTATGATTAACCATGCCTATATTGATCTTTTCAAGGTAGAGGAAGAAGAATATTTATCTGAACTCTATTATAAAGTGATCAAACATGAAGAAATTAATGCGATTATTGAAGAGATCTTTATGGCTGAACAAAAATTAAAGAAACAAATCGTATTGACGATTGGAATTGAGCGGAAGAATTTTGAGGTATACGGTGCACCAATTATGGGACCTAAGGGAGAATGGAAGGGTATTCTACTTGTTTTCCATGATATCACTGAGCTAAAGAAATTAGAGTCAGTAAGGAAACAATTTGTTGCCAATGTGTCTCATGAACTGAATACACCGGTTACATCTATTAAGGGATTTTCGGAAACGCTCCTTGATGGAGCCATGCATGATCCGCAGGCATTAGAGCACTTCTTATCTATTATTTTAAAGGAAAGCGACAGGCTGCAGGCTTTAATAAAGGAATTACTGGAGCTTTCAAAAGTGGAGCAACAAGGCTTCCGGCTCGATATACAGGAAATTGATATTGTTCCTGTTTTATCCGATACGTATGCCATGCTTGAGAAAAAAGCATCGAAGAAACATATTCAGTTCGAGATCCAGGATTTTAAAAAGCCTATTATGTGTGAAGCAGATACATTCAGGCTTAAACAAGTATGCCTTAATCTTGTTAGTAACGCGATTTCCTATACCCCGTCATATGGGAAAGTACAAATAACTGCAAAAGAAGAATCTGATAAAATTTATATTGCTATCGAGGATACCGGAATTGGCATAGAGGAAAAGGAGTTTCCTCGTATATTTGAAAGATTTTATCGAGTGGATAAAGACCGTAGCCGGGAATCAGGAGGAACGGGATTGGGACTTGCAATAGCTAAGCATATTATGGAGGCACATGAGGGAGAAATAACGGTAGAAAGCCAAAAGAATGTAGGAACCACTTTTACAATCATACTTCCTAAATACCAGGCCAAGCATACATAGGCCTGATGACTTCCAGCTTAAAAGAGTCCTATGACAAATCCAAACCGGTGTAATTGAATAAATAGAACTGAACCGTCATTTTTCTTTCAAACTCTAGTCATGATAAAATAGAGTGGATAAGTGAAGTGACGGTTTTTATCAGGCCTGAATCAGTAAAATGTCTCAAATCCTGATAAAAGCATTTATAAGGCACACCTGTTATGATGAATGATTCGGTGGCCGTATTTAAATTATGCTATATGTTAATGAAAATATATATATGGATACTGGAGGTAACCATGAAGAAAAAATTGATTTTAATCGATGGAAACAGCATTGCCTATCGGGCGTTTTTTGCATTGCCATTACTGAATAACGAGAAGGGTGTACACACAAATGCCATCTATGGTTTTGCGATGATGCTCAACAAAATCATTTCAGAGGAAAATCCTACTCATATATTAGTTGCTTTTGATGCCGGGAAAACAACGTTCAGACACAGTACATATAAAGAATACAAAGGCGGACGTCAAAAGACGCCACCTGAATTATCAGAGCAATTTCCTTTTATTCGAGAATTACTGGATGCATACGGAATCTCTCGCTATGAGTTAACGAATTATGAAGCCGACGATATTATCGGAACACTTGCTCTTGAAGCTGAAAAAGGGGATTATGAAGTACAAATTATCTCCGGCGATAAAGATTTAACCCAGCTTGCTACGGATAAAACGACTGTACGTATTACCCGTAAAGGGATTACGGATATGGAGGATTATACACCGGAGCATATTCGTGAAAAGTATAACTTAACGCCGAATCAAATAATTGATTTAAAAGGATTAATGGGGGATGCTTCAGATAATATTCCTGGAATCCCGGGTGTAGGTGAGAAAACTGCCTTAAAATTGTTGAATCAATTTGGAACAGTTGAGAAGGTAGTGGCTTCCCCTGATGAAATCAGCGGAAAAAAACTAAAAGAAAAAGTGGAAGAATTCAAGGACCAAGCTATTTTAAGTAAGCAGTTGGCAACAATTGAAACAAATGCTCCAATTGAGGTAGAGCTTGAATCAATTGATTATGCGGGTGCAGACCAGGAAAAGCTGCTGTCTATCTATAGGGAGCTTGGATTTGCAACCTTAATTGAAAAAATGGAACCAGCTGCAAAAGAAGAGATGGCCGTCCTTGAAGAGATTGACTATAAGGCAGTGGAAGAAGTGACGGAAGATATGCTGACAGCAGAGTCCTCACTCTATCTAGAACTACTTGATCCGAATTATCATACTGCAAAAGTAATTGGCATAGCTATTTCAAATGAAAATGGAACATTCTTTATCGATAAGGACAAGGCTGCAGGATCCCCTCTTTTCAAAGAGTGGGCAGAGAATCCTGAATATAAAAAAACAGTGTATGATGCCAAACAAAGTATTGTGGCATTAAGCCATGATGGGATTGCTTTAAAAGGAATTGAATTTGATGTTTATCTGGCATCCTATGTTTTAAATCCAGCTGAACCGGATGTTGATATGGCGGATCTTGCTAAAAAACATAATGCCGGACATATTCAAACAGATGAGAGTTTTTATGGAAAAGGAGCGAAACGTTCAATTCCGCCGGTTGCTGAATTGGGTGAGCATATTGCCCGGAAAGCTTTATCGTTAACACTGATTAAGGAAAGCCTGGAAAGACAGCTGGAGGAATTCAATCAAATAGGATTGCTGCAGGATCTAGAACTGCCGCTTGCTCTTATCCTGGCTGAAATGGAAATTACGGGTGTGAAGGTCGATGAGAACCGTTTGAAAGAAATGGGAGCTGAACTTGCAGGCAGATTAAAGGACATCGAAGCTAAAATTTATGAAATGGCCGGTGAATCCTTTAATATTAATTCACCGAAGCAGCTTGGAGTTATCCTGTTTGAAAAATTAAATTTACCTATTATTAAAAAGACGAAGACAGGCTATTCCACATCAGCAGATATACTTGAAAAATTAGAGAGCAAGCATAGTATTGTCCGGGAAATTCTTCATTATAGACAGCTGGGGAAATTGCAATCAACCTATATTGAGGGACTTTTAAAAGTTATACATGATGATCAGAAGGTTCATACGAGGTTCAATCAGGCATTAACTCAAACTGGACGACTTAGTTCAACAGACCCTAACCTGCAAAATATTCCGATCAGACTTGAAGAAGGCAAAAAAATCAGACAGGCTTTCGTTCCATCTGAAGAAGGCTGGGTCATTTTTGCGGCTGATTATTCTCAAATTGAACTGCGTGTTCTGGCCCATATAGCGGGAGATGAAAACCTGATAGATGCCTTTAACTCAGATATGGACATCCACACAAGAACGGCTATGGATGTATTTCATGTGGATGCTGATCAGGTGACATCAAATATGAGAAGACAGGCTAAAGCGGTGAACTTTGGAATTGTGTATGGTATCAGTGATTATGGACTATCGCAAAGTCTTGGAATTACCAGAAAAGAAGCTGGAATCTTTATTGATCGCTATTTAGAGAGCTTCCCTGGTGTTCAGCAATACATGAAGGATATTGTAGAAGAGGCGAAGGAAAATGGATATGTAAGTACTTTATTGCAGCGCCGAAGATATATACCTGAAATTAATAATCGGAACTTCAATGTTCGTGGTTTTGCAGAAAGAACAGCTATGAATACACCAATTCAGGGCAGTGCTGCAGATATTATCAAATTGGCGATGATTCGAATGAATGCCAGATTAAAGAAAGAAAATTTACAGACTAGAATGCTGCTTCAGGTGCACGATGAATTGATTTTTGAGGCGCCACCTGAAGAGTTGGATATATTAAAGAAAATTGTTCCGGAAGAAATGGAAAATGCAATTGAATTAGCGGTTCCATTAAAAGTGGACTATTCTTTTGGCAACACCTGGTATGATGCTAAATAGGAATAAAAGGGGTGAAAAGGTATGCCTGAATTACCTGAGGTCGAAACAATCAGAAGGACCCTCGAAGTTTTGGTACTTGGAAAAACAATTGATGATGTGGATATACGCTGGGCAAAAATTATAAAAGAGCCGGATGATGCTGAACTGTTTCGTATGCTTTTAAAAGGGCAAACCATTCATGAGATTGGGAGGCGAGGTAAATTCCTGATTTTCCATTTAGATGATTACAGTCTTGTTTCCCATTTACGGATGGAAGGGAAATACGGTCTTTATGATGAAACGGAACCGGCAGATAAGCATACGCATGTTATATTCAAATTTACGGATCAAACGGAATTGAGATACAGAGATGTCCGTAAGTTTGGCACGATGCATCTGCATACAAAGGGGACAGAATTGGAAGTATTGCCACTTTCAAAAGTAGGACCTGAGCCTTTTTCAGATGAATTTACACCAGATTACTTAAGCACAGCACTCAGTAAGACAAATCGTTTTATAAAAACGGTATTATTGGATCAAAGAGTAGTTGCAGGTCTTGGTAATATCTATGTGGATGAAGCATTGTTCCATTCCGGTATCCATCCTGAACGGCCGGCATCCACATTGACAAAAGAGGAAATAGAAAAACTATATACATCCATTAAGGAAACTCTTGCTACCGCCATTGAAAAAGGTGGAAGTACAGTACGATCCTATGTGAATTCACAGGGCCAAATCGGCATGTTTCAGCTCGAGCTGTTTGCATATTCGAGAAAAGGACAGCCTTGTAAAATTTGCGGAACAAACATGGAAAGAATTATTGTTGGAGGCAGAGGGACCATCTACTGTCCTGAATGTCAGCCATTAGCCTAACTGAATATGAACATAAGATGGGCTCCTTTCATATAGTAGGGTATTGATTATGGAAAGGAGTCCCTATGAAATGGAGCACATAGCATCAATAGTATTATTGGCATTGGCAGTGAGTCTGGATAGTTGCGGTGTGGGAATAACCTATGGAATGCGAAAAGTAAGTATACCGATTCGCTCCATCATCATCATTGCCGGTTGCTCTGCATTAAGCCTAGCATTCGGTATGTTAATGGGATCGTTAAGCGAGCATTTGATGGCACATTCCTGGACCGGTAAGCTAGGAGGATTTATCTTGCTGGTGCTTGGAATTTGGACACTTTCAAGTTACTTCAAGCGAAATGAAGATAATTGTCCCTATGTGGATGAAAGAACCTTATTCCAATTAGAAATAAAGTCTATTGGGCTGGTTATTCATATACTTAAAAAGCCATTAAGTGCAGACTTTGACCGTTCCGGGACCATTACTGGATTAGAGGCTTTCTTTCTAGGATTAGCCTTATCATTAGATGGATTTGGAGCTGGAATAGGTGCTGGTATACTTCATTATCCCCTGTTTATTCAGGTGACTCTCTGTTTTGGTATGAGTGCTTTATTAATGACTGTGGGTATAAAAGCGGGAAAATATCTGCAGGATTCCATTATGGCAAAGGTCTTTTCATTTATTCCGGGTTTAGTACTTATTTTTCTTGGGTTAACCAAAATAATTTAATAGGGAATGGAATGCTATGGGGAAAATATTCGGAGTTACAGGAGGGATTGCCAGTGGAAAGAGCAGCGTCAGCAAATGGCTCATTTCCAAGGGTTACCCTGTTATTGATGCAGATATCGCAGCAAGAAAAGTCGTCGAGCCTGGTATGCCAGCATTAGAGGAAATTAAAAATGTATTTGGTCAGGATATTTGTTTACCTGATGGGACATTAGACCGAAAAAAATTAGGTTCCATCGTATTTTCAAACTCTGAAAAACGGCAAATGTTAAATGGAATTGTTCATCCGGCAGTCAGGAAATGGATGATGGAAGAAACGGAGAAAGCGTTACACCAGGAGAAAGAACTCGTTTTCATGGACATTCCCCTATTGTTTGAAAGTAATTTGACTCATATGGTAGAGGGTATTATTCTTGTGTATGTAAAGCCCGAGGTCCAGTTAAAGAGATTAATGGCGCGGGATCATTTTACTGAGGAAGAAGCACTTGCGAGAATACGAGCACAAATGCCAATTGATGATAAGAAAAAATTGGCCGATTATATTGTTGACAATAACGGAGAATTTTTTGAGACGGAAGAGCAACTCATTGATCTAATTAAACAATTGAATGTATAACCAATAAAAAGGCTATCTGAGGGATAACGACCCTGGGATAGTCTTTTTTTGTATAAAATTCCATTTAATTTGGATAATTTGGGTATTTAAACCATGCAGCATTTTATTCAATGTGTTATACTAATTACATCATTTTTATAATAAGTATAACTTATATATAGGGGGAAGTTAAATGAGTGCAAGAGTTGCTATCAATGGGTTTGGCCGAATTGGCAGAATGGTTTTCCGAAAAGCAATATTGGATGAGCATCTTGAAATCGTAGCCATTAATGCTAGCTATCCGCCTGAAACATTAGCACATTTAATTAAATATGATACGAATCATGGTCCGTTTAATGGTGATGTACATGCTATGGATGATCATTTATTGATAAATGGTAAAAAAGTTCTTTTGCTAAATAATCGCAATCCTGAATTCCTGCCTTGGAAAAATCTTGGGATTGATATCGTAATCGAAGCAACTGGGAAATTTAATCATCGTGATCAAGCAGCTCTTCATTTAAATGCCGGTGCAAAACGAGTCGTTTTAACAGCTCCCGGGAAGAATGAGGACGTCACGATTGTAATGGGTGTTAACGAGGATACATTGGATATCAATAAACACCTTGTTATTTCTAATGCATCCTGCACAACTAACTGTCTCGCTCCTGTTGTAAAAGTACTCGATGAACAATTTGGAATTGACAATGGTCTTATGACAACCGTTCATGCATATACAAATGATCAAAATAATATCGATAACCCGCACAAAGATTTACGCAGAGCTCGTGCCTGTGCACAAAGTATCATACCTACCACAACTGGAGCAGCCAAAGCACTCTCACTGGTGCTTCCTCATTTAAAAGGAAAACTCCATGGTATTGCGTTGAGAGTACCAACTCCAAACGTCTCTTTAGTTGATTTGGTAGTAGATTTAAAAAGAGAAGTTACTGTTAATGAAATCAATCAAGCGTTTAAAACAGCAGCTGAAGGATCATTGGCCGGTATTATCCAATACAGCACAGAGCCGCTTGTTTCGATTGATTTTAATACGAATCCACATTCGGCTATTGTAGATGCACTCTCAACAATGGTGATTGGTGCAAATAAAGTGAAAGTGCTTGCCTGGTATGACAATGAGTGGGGATACTCATGCAGAGTGGTAGAATTAGTAAACCATGTGGCACGCCTTCTTCAGGAGGATAAGGTGAAAGTAAGTTAATAATAATAAACAATATCTATTACGGTCTGGCTGTCTTTCTAAAAAAAGGCGGTTCAGGCCGTTCTTTGATTCATATTCTAGAATAAACTAAGAAAAACAATTAATGTACATTTAGTGGTAATTATTAACTAATATTGAATTGTATGATTGCTTTTGAAATATAAACCATATATACTAAATGTCGTAAACTTCATCATCCTGGCAGTACTACTTAAAGGGTTAGGACCTCTCAGGACTAACTTTCCCCCGTGGTAGTAAAGGCCAGAAACGAAGATAATTATAATTCGTTTAAATGCTAAAGGGGGAATTGAACATGCATACAATAGGTCGTCATGTCATTTCTGAATTATGGGGCTGTGATTTATCTAAATTGAACGATGTTAATCAGATTGAACAAATATTCGTGGACGCTGCTTTACGATCTGGAGCTGAAGTTAGAGAAGTAGCCTTCCATAAGTTTGCGCCACAGGGAGTAAGCGGAGTAGTCATTATATCTGAATCACATTTAACCATTCATAGTTTTCCGGAACATGGTTATGCGAGTATTGATGTATATACATGCGGTGACTTAGATCCTAATGTGGCTGCTGATTTTATAGCTGAAGCCTTAAACGCTCAGGTTAGGGAACACATTGAAATCCCGCGAGGCATGGGTCCGGTTGCTGTCAGCCATGTTCTTGCTAAAGCATTATAAATAAAAAATATTAAAGAGATGTCCTTTTGTGTTGACTCAAAAAAGCTAGATTCAAACTCTAACTTTTAGGGGTGCAGTACATATGCATCTCTTTTTTTTGTGGCAAACGTCTTTTACTTGCCCATTATTTACTTTTCTCCGATAGTATTGGCCGTATCATAGATAAAAAATAGCATTTTATGCAAACAGACTTGTCCTATTCGATTTGTTTTAATAAGATAGAACTATAGAAAAGGACGGTGCTAATCTATGATATGTCCAACGTGCCAACATAATGGGACAAGAGTGCTGGATTCCCGCCCTGCGGATGAAGGACGTTCAATACGTAGAAGAAGAGAATGCGAATCCTGTAGTTATCGTTTTACTACATTTGAAAAGGTAGAAGAAATTCCGCTAATTGTGGTAAAAAAAGATGGCGCACGGGAAGAATATAGCAGAGAAAAAATCCTAAGAGGTTTAATCCGAGCTTGTGAAAAGCGTCATGTTGCTCTTAAAGAACTGGAAGAGATTGCAACTGATGTTGAAAAAGAAATAAGAAATCAAGGATTTTCTGAAATAAAAAGTGATTTAATAGGTGAAATGGTTATGGATAGGCTGGCTGAGTTGGATGAAGTGGCCTATGTCCGTTTCGCTTCTGTGTATCGTCAATTTAAGGATATAAATGTCTTTATTGACGAATTGAAAGAATTAATGAAAAAAGAGGATTAAGTAGAGCTGAAGACAGTTTCTTTAGCTCTTTTTTCAACTATAAAAACCCGAAGTACGAAAGGTTTGTAGACAATGCAATTTTCATGGAAGTTTGTAAATCCTAAAGACAGATATGTTGTACTATATAAAGAAAAGCTATCAGAAATGGACCATAAATCGATTCAATATTTATATCAGCCACTTGTAGGAGGATTGGCTGTTTCTTTGTATATGACCTTATTAAACGAAGTCAATACAGGTAACATGTATTCCAGACAAACGACACATCGTTGGTTAATGGATGTACTTGGTTTACCTTTGGATGAGATATTTCAATACCGAAAAAGGCTTGAAGGAATCGGGTTATTAAAAACATATAAAAAAGCAACTCCGGAAGGTAATGTTTTTATATATGAGATTCTTTGTCCTTTAAGTCCGGATAAATTTTTCCATGATGATTTGCTGCCTATTTATCTGAAGCAAAAACTAGAAGAGAGACATTACGAACGGCTGCTCACGATGTTTGCGGATAAACGTATACCGGATGATTATGAGGAAATAACACAATCGTTCAATGAGGTGTTTGCATCTGAATTTCGCAATCCAAAAGAAATCATCAGCTCGGAAACTGATCAAAACATGCAATTCTTCTCAAAGGACCCACAGGGATATAGCCATAATTTAATGGAGCAATTTGATTTCGAGTTATTATTTGCGACGGCTAAAAACAGCTTTATATCGAGAAAAGCGTTTACTCCAAATGTGATGGAATCCATCGCGATGCTATCGTATTTATATAAAATTAATGTAATGGATATGAGCAAGTTGATTTTACGCTGTCAAAATCAACATAATGAAATTGATATAGACGAACTTAGAAAATGTGCAAGGGAGTTTTTCCACATCAATCATGGTGAAGAAATGCCGACACTGATTGAACAGAAACAGCCTGAGTATGAACGTACGATCATAGAACCTAAAACACCCGAGGAGCATTTGCTGTATACTTTTGAAACAACCTCTCCGTTGGAATTTCTAGTTAGCCTTTCGCAAGGCGCAATGCCTTCCGACAATGATCTGGCACTTGTAGAAAAGGTCATGGTCAATCAAAAGCTTCCTCCTGGAGTCGTTAATGTCCTTCTGCACTATGTCATGTTAAAATCAGATATGAAATTGCAATCAAACTATGTGGAGACAATTGCTTCGCACTGGGCGAGGAAAAATATCACCACCGTACGTGAAGCCTATGAAATGGCTTTGAGTGAGCATAAGAAATACCAAACCTGGGCTAATGAGAAAAAGACGAAAACAAATAAATCAACACGCCGCACATCGGGTAATGCGAGGAAGGAAATCGTTCCTGACTGGCTGGATGAAACAAAGAAGAAAGAGCCAGTTGCTCAATCCACCGAAATTGCTGAGCGGGTAAGAAAACTCAAGGAAAAATTGCAAAATGAAAATTCTAAATAAACAGGAGGTGTATAAGGATGAAAAATATACAGGATGCACTGAATCAGCTCGGGAAGCGTGAAAACTTTCAACAAAGATTGGATGAAATGAGAAATATTGTTTTAAAAGATCCTGATGTCCGTTTATTTATAAATGAACATAGCAGTCAGCTGACAAGCGACATGATTGAAAAAAGCATGAATAAGCTCTACGAGTTCTCCACTCAAACGAAGACATGTGACGAATGTCCTTCTTTATCTGAATGTAAAAATCTTCTTCAGGGTCATCATCCGCACCTGTTTATTCAGGGGAAACGGATTGATGTTCGGTATGAACCCTGTCATAAAAAACGCAGGCAGGAAGAGAAGAATCGATTACGTAAGCTGATCCGTGCCAGCCATGTACCAAAAGAAATTGTGGAGGCTTCTTTTTCTAATTTGATTTGGGATGAGTATACGACCGAAGCACGTGTGGAGGCAGTCGAAAAGGCAAAGAATTTTGTTGACTCATATATAAATGGTGCTGGTCATAAAGGGCTCTATTTATACGGTGAATTTGGGGTAGGTAAAACCTATTTGCTTGGTGCGATTGCAAATGCACTGTCTGAAGAGGGCGTTTCATCACATATTGTGTACTGGCCTGAATATTTAAGAGAATTAAAAGGGTCCTTCGCGGAAAATTCCTATAACCAAAAGGTGGATGCCTTAAAGGAAGTTCCTATTTTGATGATTGATGATATTGGAGCAGAAACGATGAGTGCCTGGTCGCGTGATGATGTACTGGGACCGATCCTTCAATATCGAATGCATGAAAATCTTCCAACCTTTTTCACCTCCAATTTTAACATGAAACAATTGGAACACCATTTCACGTATTCTCAGCGTGGAGATGAAGAACTGGTTAAAGGTAAAAGGATCATGGAGAGAGTCCGTAATTTAACGGAGCCAATTGAAATGGACGGAAAAAATCGTAGAGATTAAAGAGAATAAAAGGTTTGGCAAAGAGGCAGCTCGCAAAAAAGGGGCTGTCTCTTTTTAGATATTACTATTCCTTAATAAGCTAACAGACCTGGCATGAAATAAATTGACTGGAATTCATATGATATGTAGGCAATAGTACAGCGGCTCTGTACAGTCTGCCATGATGCTTTTATTTTACATCTAATTTTATCCATCCATTCTAAAGGGTTGCCATGTCCCATATACATAAAACTAGGAGTTCCGATAGTCTGGAGGGATAGGGTTGCTTACGATGTATTTTGATTCACAGGAAGAACAGGCTAATTGGCATGTTCGATTTAAGAACAGCGATTTTTTTATCCGACAGGCAATTCATTCTGTTCATAAGGATGGCCAAAAGTCTGTCTCCTTTCTTTGGGACCCGGATCAGGAGGAAATTTTTTGTCACGCACTCATTGATGCTTTATATACATTTTTCTCTACCTATCATCTGGAATGCAAAATTCGGGATGTGATTCGGGAACGCTTTTTATATGAGGATGAAGATGAAATTAGCCAGATTGCAGAAATCGCATTGCTCATGTGGGATGGTGAAGCTGCCTACTGCGGTAGCCATCACCTTTCAGAACAATTAAAAAAACAAGTCAAGTATCTCCTGCAGGAAGTAGTTAAACAAAGAATTGATTTTTCGTTTCGATCCTTATGGAATTTCCGTTTAAGGGATATCCATGAATCGCTTGTTACATTAGTTGGATTTGCGATTGATGAGTATAAGCTTGAGCAGGATTATCAGGAATTTATCTCTGTGCTAAGACGATTGATAGAGGAGCGGAATCCACAGATTGATGAAATTCATTTAGTTTATCATGAAGAATTTCAATTTTATAATCGATATTTTGAGCCAATTTCTAAACAAGATATTCTTAAAGTGATTGACCGTAAATTGATGGCTGAGAATCCTATGTTTATTGATTCAAACACCATTGCACCGCTGGTTTCCTTAGCACCGAAACGAATTCATATTTATGCGGATGATGAGGATAATCGTGTAATCACTACATTGAGGAAAATTTTCGAGGAAAGAATCCTTTTATTCCGAATCAGTTACTTCCATGAACAGGTTAAAAAGGTAGAAGAGCGTTCATAATGATAAAAGAATAGAAAGTGACTTGCTTTTGTCCTCATAAGCTTTTATAATAACCTACATACAAGTTTATAATTCGATAGGTTACGATAAGGACATGAGTGTTTTAAAAAGCTGTGAACAGAGAGGGAAGCCAGTGGCTGCAAGCTTCCTCATAGACTTGAAATGCTTACCGCCTTTGAACTTCAGCCAGGAAAACATATTTGGGTGATTATTGGCTGACGGGAACTCCGTTAAAAGATACAAGTGCCGGAAAAGCTGAACCATCAGCACCGGAATTTGGGTGGAACCGCGGGTTTGTTTAGTATACAATAGCTCGTCCCTTAATTTATCAGGGACGGGCTTTTTATTATGTAGAAAAAGGAGTGGCTCACATGGCTGAAATGATCAAAATTACATTTCCAGATGGCGCGGTAAAGGAATTTGAATCTGGAATTACAACTGAGCAAATTGCTTCTTCCATTAGTTCTGGATTAAAGAAAAAAGCAATTGCAGGAAAGGTAAACGGAGCATTATATGATTTGCGCCGACCAATTACAGAGGATGCGTCAGTAGAGATTGTGACTCCGGATCAACCGGAAGCCCTGGAGGTATTGCGCCACAGTACAGCGCATTTATTAGCACAGGCAGTTAAACGTATTTATAAAGATGTTAAATTCGGTGTAGGCCCAGTAATTGAAGGCGGCTTCTATTATGATATGGATTTAGAGAAATCCATTACACCGGAAGACCTTCCTTTAATCGAAAAAGAAATGAAGAAAATCATTAATGCGAATATTGATATTGTCCGTAAAGAAGTCAGCCGTGCTGAAGCGAAGCGTCTATTTGAAGAAATTGGCGATGAGTATAAGCTGGAATTGATTGATGCGATTCCTGAAGAGGAAACTGTAACGATTTATGAACAAGGTGAATTTTTTGACCTTTGCCGAGGTGTTCATGTACCTTCAACTGGCAAAATTAAAGAATTTAAGCTATTGAATATTGCGGGGGCCTACTGGCGTGGAGACAGCGATAATAAAATGCTTCAACGTGTGTATGGAACTGCATTTTTCAAGAAAGAAGATTTGGACGAGCATTTACGTCTGTTAGAAGAAGCGAAAGAACGTGATCACCGTAAAATTGGGAAAGAGCTTGATTTATTCATGAACTCTCAATTAATTGGACAAGGCCTTCCGTTATGGCTTCCAAAAGGTGCAACGATTCGCCGCGTCATTGAACGCTATATTGTGGATAAGGAACAAAAGCTTGGCTATGACCATGTGTATACACCAATCATGGGAAGTGTTGACCTCTATAAAACTTCCGGCCACTGGGATCACTATCAGGAAAATATGTTCCCAGTAATGGATATGGATAATGAACAGCTGGTTCTTCGTCCAATGAACTGCCCGCATCACATGATGATTTATAAAAACGATATTCACAGCTATCGTGAGCTTCCGATTCGGATTGCTGAATTGGGTATGATGCATAGATATGAAATGTCCGGTGCATTGGCAGGCCTGCAACGGGTACGTGGAATGACATTAAATGATGCTCACGTATTTGTACGTCCTGACCAAATTAAAGATGAATTCAAACGTGTTGTTACTTTGATTCTGGAAGTATATAAAGACTTCGGCATGGAGAACTATTCCTTTCGTCTTTCTTACCGTGATCCGGCGGATAAAGAAAAATACTTTGATGATGATGCAATGTGGGAAAGAGCTCAATCCATGCTGAAAGAAGCAATGGATGAGATGGGTCTTGACTATTTCGAAGCAGAAGGCGAAGCTGCTTTCTACGGACCTAAATTGGATGTTCAAGTTAAAACAGCGCTTGGAAAAGATGAGACTCTTTCCACAGTACAGCTTGACTTCTTGCTTCCTGAACGTTTTGACCTTACGTACGTTGGAGAAGACGGCAAACAGCATCGCCCAGTTGTTATTCACCGTGGGGTTGTTTCAACTATGGAACGTTTCGTTGCGTTCTTAATTGAGGAATACAAAGGAGCTTTCCCTACTTGGTTAGCACCAGTTCAGGTTCAGGTTATTCCAGTATCTCCGGATGTTCATCTTGATTATGCAAAAGAAATTGAAGCGAGCCTTCAACGTGCAGGTTTACGTGTAGAAGTAGACCTACGCGATGAAAAAATGGGCTATAAGATTCGTGAAGCTCAAATGCTAAAAATCCCTTACATGCTTGTGGTGGGAGATCAGGAACAAGAAAATGGTAATGTTAACGTTCGTAAGTATGGAGAACAGAAATCAGAGACTATGCCATTTGATGAGTTCTTGACTTTGATTAAAGGTGAATTGAAATAAAACTCTAGATGATAAGGGGCCTATCCGAATTTGGATAGGCCCTTTTTATTAAGAAACCAGCTTTTGTGGTGGATTATATTATAATTTGCTATAAAGAAGAGCGCCTATGCTCTTCGTTTTTATACTTAAATTTCAAGGTACCTTCATGATTTACCGGCAAACTTGAAAGAGGGTTAAAAGCTGGTTTTCCCCATTATCCTTATCCCCATGATGAACATCTATCTAATAATAATAAGATTACTGCAAACTCAGCCTCTAGGCATTTTTCGCCATTCTGTACTATATGTGAAATTTTTTACGATAATTAACAAACAATAATCTAATTTTGTCCTGATTTTTTCTTTAATTCACAGGGTGTTCACTCCTGATTTCCCTCTGTAAAATGGAAGAGAGCTAGTTGATACAAAAAAATGTAAGCGCATTAATTTTGTTCGACAGATGAAAGTTCTAATAATTTAGTAACAGGTAAATGCAATTGGCTCATTCTAATCAGATTACTCAAATTCGATTTTTTGATCTACTTTTTTAAAGAGGTATGCTGCAACTCAATTTTTGAAAAGGGTGATTATATATGAAATTTAGCAATGGGAATTGGCTGGATAAGGAAGGCTATCAGCTTCATTATCCAATGGAAGTCTACGATGTGGAAAAGGATGATAATAAACTATCGATTTTTGCTCCGTTTACAAAAATTCTACATAGAGGAAAAACATTGGACGGAGGGTTAATGACCATTGTTTTATCTTCACCTCTTGAGGATGTTATTTCTGTCAAACTGCTTCATCATATTGGAGCACCGATGAGAGGGCCGGAATTTGAACTGGCAAAACAGAATCCAGACGTTTATATAGAGGAAGCGGATGAAGAGATATCGTATCAGAGCGGAAATCTGCGGGCTTCTATTAGAAAAAAAGGGGATTGGAATATTGATTTCTTTTCTGGGGATGAACGAATTGTATCCAGTCAAAGTATGGGGATGAGCTATATTTTGACTGATAAAAAAGAGCCCTATATGCGAGAACAATTAACATTAGATGTTGGGGAATTAATTTATGGATTAGGAGAAAGGTTTACACCGTTTGTGAAAAATGGACAAACGGTTGATATATGGAATGAAGATGGCGGTACAAGCAGTGAACAAGCTTATAAAAATATACCGCTTTATCTAAGTAATAAAGGCTATGGAGTTTTTGTGAACCATCCAGAGAAAGTATCATTTGAGATTGGATCAGAAAAAGTCTCTAAAGCACAATTTAGTGTACCAGGTGAAAGTCTGGAGTATTTTATTATAAATGGATCGACAATGAAGGATGTACTAGAAAAGTATACAACTTTAACAGGGAAGCCAAGCCTACCACCGGCATGGACATTTGGTCTATGGTTAAGTACGTCATTTACAACAGATTATGACGAAGAGACTGTAAATCATTTTATCGATGGAATGCTGGAAAGAGATATTCCATTGGATGTTTTTCATTTTGATTGCTTTTGGATGAAGGAATTTGAATGGTGTAATTTTGAGTGGGATAAGCGCGTTTTTCCTGAACCGGAAAGCATGTTGAAAAGGCTGAAGGATAAAGGGTTAAAAATCTGTTTGTGGATTAATCCATATATCGGACAGAAATCTCCATTATTTAAAGAGGGACTGGAAAATGGTTATTTCATTAAGCGTAAGGATGGACATGTTTGGCAATGGGATAAGTGGCAGCCGGGGTTGGCGGTTGTAGATTTCACTAATCCTGAAGCATGCAAATGGTTTGAGGAAAAGCTTGAAGCTTTAATTAATATGGGGGTAGATAGCTTTAAAACAGATTTCGGTGAGCGGATTCCTACGGATGTTGTCTATCATGATGGTTCTGACCCGCAGAAAATGCATAATTACTATACGTATTTATATAACAAAATCGTCTATGAGTTATTAGAAAGAAAGCTTGGAAAGGGAGAAGCAGCTGTCTTTGCCCGATCAGCTTCTGTTGGAAGCCAGAAATTCCCTGTCCATTGGGGCGGAGATTGCTGGTCCACTTATCCATCAATGGCAGAATCATTACGAGGGGGCTTGTCTTTCGGCTTATCAGGATTTAGTTACTGGAGCCATGATATTGCGGGCTTTGAACATGGAGCTACACCTGATTTGTATAAGCGTTGGACTCAATTTGGCTTGTTATCCTCTCACAGCCGTTATCATGGTAATACTGAATATAAGGTTCCTTGGATCTATGATGAAGAAGCGGTGGATGTCACACGAACTTTTACAAAATTAAAAAATTCATTAATGCCTTATTTATACAGAATGGCACGTGAGTCAGCGGAAACCGGTGTTCCTATGATGAGGCCTATGATCCTTGAATATATGGAGGATGAATCGTGCCATTATTTAGATCGCCAATATATGTTAGGAGATTCTCTATTAGTTGCTCCAATCTTTAATGAAGATGGAAAAGTAACATACTATTTGCCAAAGGGTAAATGGACAAACTTCCTGACAAATGAGGTCGTCGACGGAGGAACATGGCAGGCGGAGGAACATGGGTATATGACATTACCATTAATGGCAAAACCAAACTCTCTTATTGCGGTAGGCTCTGTTGATTCTACAGCAGTTTATGATTATGCAGAGGAAGTAACTTTTCATTTATTTGAACTGGAAGAAGGTAAAACCGTAAACTCACATATCTATAACCAAAATGGTGAGAATGTGTGCAGGATTACGATTTCCCGCTCAGGTAATACGTTAATCGTAGAAGGGGAGAGAGTTTCCAAACCATATTCACTCGTCATTCGAAATAGAAAAAGCGTCTTAGCTGTTAAGGGCGGGGAAAGTATAGAAACAGAACAGGGTGTATGTATCCATCCAAATGAAAATAGGGTAGTGATTGAACTATGATTCACCAACAAATTAAAAAAATTGTTTATGGCGGAGATTATAATCCTGAACAATGGCCTGAAGAGATTTGGCAGGAGGATATGCGGATTACAAGACTCGCAGATATAGACATCATGACAATTAATGTATTTGCCTGGGCTATGCTGCAGCCTAAAGAGGATGAATACGATTTCTCATTGCTTGATAGAGTGATGGATTTGTTGGCAGAAAATAAGATTTATGCATGTTTAGCAACAAGTACGGCTGTTCATCCAGCTTGGATGGCCAGGAAGTATAATGATTTGTTACGTGTGGATTTTGATGGCAGAAAACGAAAATTTGGATTACGCCATAATTCTTGTCCGAACAGTTCTTCCTACCGCCACTTTTCAGCAAGACTAGTAGAGGAAATTGCTAAGCGTTATCAAAACCATCCTGCTCTCACACTATGGCATGTCTCTAATGAATATGGAGGGGATTGTTATTGTGAAAACTGTGAAAAGGCATTTCGAGTTTGGCTGAGAAGAAAATATAACACGTTGAATGAATTAAATCGGGTCTGGAATACACGATTTTGGGGACATACATTCTATGACTGGGATGAAATTGTCCTGCCAAATAATTTAAGTGAGCATTTAGGAAACTCAGATTACACAGCCTTTCAGGGGATTTCACTCGATTATCGCCGTTTTAACTCTGATAGTATGCTGGAATGCTATAAATTGGAATATGACATTATCAAAAAATACACTCCTGATATAAAGGTAACCACTAATTTAATGGGAACATACAAGCCGTTAGATTATCAAAAGTGGGCGAACTATATGGATATTATCTCGTGGGATAATTATCCTGAGGTAGGATCTCCGGTAAGTAAGGAAGCAATGCGGAATGATTTAATGCGAGGGTTGAAGCAAGGAGAACCGTTCATGTTAATGGAACAAACACCGAGTGTAACAAATTGGCAGCCATATAATGCGCTAAAGCGGCCTGGTGTCATGCGCCTGCAAAGTCTTCAGGCTGTCGCTCATGGAGCAGATAGTGTGATGTTTTTCCAAATTCGTCGCTCTATTGGCGCCTGTGAAAAATTCCATGGAGCCGTAATTGATCATGCCGGACACGAACATACACGTGTATTTAAAGAGTGCGCTGAGCTGGGGAAAGAATTGACTGCACTTGGGGATACAATTATCGATTCAAGAGTGAAAGCGAAAGTCGCGATTGTTTTTGACTGGGATAACTGGTGGGCCGTGGAACTTTCAAGTGGTCCAAGCAGAGATTTGAATTATGAACAAGAGGTATGGAAATTTTATCATGCGTTATTTGAGCAAAATATTCAGGTTGATATCATAGCTGAGAATGATGATTTTAACTCGTATGAGGTTGTCATTGCGCCCGTTCTCTATATGACCAAGGCTGGTTTTAAAGAGAAAGCGGAAGCGTTTACTGAAAATGGGGGTTCCTTTATCACTACTTTTTTCAGCGGCATAGTCGATGAACATGATTTAGTCATAGGAGGAGGATATCCAGGCCATTTGCGTCATTTACTTGGGATTTGGGTGGAAGAAATTGATGCTTTGCCGCCTGGAAAAACGAATCATATTTTAATGGCTTCCTCTCAAAAAGATATATACCAGCCATCCTATTCATGTTCATTGCTTTGTGATCTTCTCCACCTTGAAGGGGCTGAGGCATTAGCTTTCTATGGTGAAGATTTTTATAAAGGAATGCCAGCAGTTACTCGGAATCAATATGGTAATGGGTATGCCTACTATATTGCATCCAGTGTGGATCCTGAGTTTCTTCGTGATTTCCTGGCAAATGTATGCAGAGAGCGAAATGTGAAGCCGGTGCTTACTGCTCCAAAAGGAGTTGAAGTATCAAAACGCGAAAAGAATGGTGAAGAGATCATTTTTATATTGAACCATAATGAAAATGAGGAAATGATTCAGGTGGATGACTCCTATTTTGATTTGATTCATCAACGGGAATACTCCGGTTCAATAGCAATCTCAGGCAGAGATGTTGTTATTTTATCTAAGATTTAATGGAGAGAGGACAGGAAGCTGTCCTCTTCTTAGTAAGAATGGGGTGAAGGAAAGTGGGAAGTGAACCATTGAGAGGCTTCAGCAGGCATTGGACATATAGCGATAAGCCTGCTGATAAGTGGGAATTTGCGAATGTATGTGGAAATGGAGAGCTAGGAGCCATACATTTTGGGCAGCCAAACAAGGAAACGATTATTGTGAACCATGCGGAATTATTTCTTCCAACCGGCTCGCCACAGACCATGCCAGATATGTCCTTTTATTTAGAAGATGTGAGAAGAATCAGCAAGAGTGATGGTTATAGAGCATCCCATCAATTCTTTATTGAAAAAGGGGAAGAACTGGGACATACAATCGTGGACACAGACCCATTCCATCCTGGATTCTTTCTAAATATTGAACAAAGCCAAACGGAAGGATTGCGTGAATACTGCCGTTATACAGATTTTGAAAAGGGAGAGATTGGTTCTTCATGGGAGAATGATGGAAATAGGTTTCAGCGCCGCCTTTTTTCCTCAAGAACCGATCAGCTTATAGCATTAAGTATTAAAATGGATGAACATCTGCCGTTAACTTGTTTAACCATAGATGAAAACAATCATCCTTTAATAAAGTCTAGATATGAATGCCTCCCTAATGACGTGTTAGTTGGAACTCATGATTACGTACATGGAAAAGGCGGATACTATACCTTTGTGCACATAAAAAATTGTGATGGAACGATACAGTGCACGCCTACTTCAATTGAAGCAAGGAATGCCAGTAAGTTACTGATATTAATGAAAATTATTCCATTCGCCGAACACAATGAAGATATGGTGAGAGAGGTATCGTCCTTATTTTCCGGTTTTTCCGATACATATGAAGCATTATTCGATTCTCATCAAGTAAAACACTCAGAAGTCTTTAACCGTGTCTCCTTAAATTTAAATGGCGGAGAAAAAAGAGGCTGGAGTACCGATCAACTACTGGCGGATGTTAAGGAAACTTCCAGTGTACCACCGGCATTATTAGAGAGATTATTTGATGCAGGAAGATATATGTTTATCTGCAGTGCCGGTGTACGTCCGCCAAATCTTCAGGGGATATGGACGGGAACATGGGAGCCTTCCTGGTCATCTGATTATACGTTAGATACTAATTTGCAATTGGCCATGGCTTCTGTTTTTAGCTGTAATATGCTTGAAGGCATTCACCCATATACAGCCCTGCTCGATTCTTATATGGAAGATTTTCGTTATAATGCCAGGATGCTCTTTGGATGTAGAGGCATTCTCTCAGGTGTTCGGGCTTCAAGCCATGGAAGGCATTTGCACTGGGGAGAATCTTCCTGGGGAGATCGAGAATGCGATACGTTTTTTGGCGCTTTTTGGACGTGCGGGGGAGGATGGCTTGCTCATTGGCTGTATGACTATTATTTGTATACTGGAAATCAGCAGTTCCTACGAGAACATGCATTACCGTTTATGTTAGAAATCATAGCCTTTTATGAGGACTTTTTATATGAGGAAGAAGGAATATATGTCTTTAATCCCTCTTATTCCGCTGAAAATGGAATCGCGTTTAATAGTACTCAGGATATTGCCGTAGCGAAAGAGGTTTTAAATCATACAATCGAGGCTTGCAGGGAGCTTGGAATTTATCAAGAATCTATACCGCATTGGCAGCAAATGATAGAAAAAATGCCGCCGTACCTGATTAATGAGGATGGGGCATTGAAGGAGTGGGCTGTATGGGATCATGATGATAACTATAACCATCGGCATTTTTCTCACCTATATCCGCTTTTTCAAAGCTATGAATTTTCCGATACCGAGACTCCTGAACTTTGGGAGGCATCCAAACGGGCATTGGAGCTAAAAATGGAACATTGGCTATATAACCCTGACACCGATACCTCGTCTCATGGCCGTATGCATGCAGGATTATCGGCTGCCAGATTAGGAATGGGAGATGTTGTGATTGATATTATCCGGATGATGGCAGCTGGCGGAGCTATCTATCCTAGTTTAATGACAGCTCATTATGACCATTTTAATGTGTTTAATGTTGATGCAAATGGATGTATTCCTGAGCTTCTGGTAAATCTCCTGGTTTTTTCATTGCCTGGGAAACTTGAATTGCTGCCAGCTATCCCTAAGAACTTAACAAAGGGAGCAGTCGAGGGCATTTTATGTCGTAAACGAATGAAGATATCGACTATGGAGTGGGATTTAGAAGAAGGAATTCTTTCCTGTACCTTACTTTCAGATATAAATCAGGAAATCTCTCTTTCAATTGAAGAAGAAAAAGGAAATTGGTTTTTAAACAATAATCAAAGAGATACATGGAAAATAAATTTAAAAGCAGGAGAAAATACTACACTTACATTTAAACAAAAGGAATAAGGAGGGACGGGTAATGAATTCAGGAGTTTTGGGTGGGACATATCGAGTATGCTTATGGGTTGTCAGACTGGCTTGGTCAAATATCATATGGATTTTCTTAAATCTTCCTGTTTTATATTTTTGTTTAAGCTTATTGAATGCTGAATATTTAAATATCACGTATATTCTTCTTTTAATCATGGGGTTAGTGCCAATTTTCTCTTTCCCTTCCACTGTCGCTTTGTTTGGAGTTGTACGGAAATGGGTGATGGGAGAAAGCGATATTCCGATTGCCACTTCCTTTCTTCGTTATTATAAGGAAAACTATTTCAGGAGTTTCATAGGGGGAATCGTGTTTACCCTTATGTGGGCTGGCTGGATTATGAATTATATTAGTTTTGTCAGTCAACAGTCCGTTATATTTCTTGTTCTCTATGCTTTTTTTACGATGATTCTCCTAACATGGACTTTATATTTTTGCTGCTATACCGTTCATATTCACGATCGGCTCTTACAATCTATCAAAAATTCTTTCATCATGTCCGTTGGACGACCGATTTCAACCCTTGGGGTAGTCATGGTCACTGCGATATTAATTTATATTAGCATTGGTTTTACGTTTTTATGGCCATTCTTTACCGGAACGATATTGGCGTTTTTATCCTTTAGCTTTTTCTATCGGATTATTGAGAAAACCATACACTATCAAAATCAAACTAGAGATAGTGGCTTAGACACAATAGAAGAAAAAACAACCTAAATAAAGGCTGGGCTTTTAATCGATTATTTGTTTTTGATAAGAAAAAGAATCTGTTGATGGGAGTTGGAGTTGAAGATGAAGACGGAATATACATATCTCTTTCAGAATATAAAAGCTTTACTAGAGGACAGGGTGAAAGATCTGGTGTCTCAGCTGACATTGGAAGAAAAAATTAATCAAATGTGTCAGTACCAAGATGCTGTTCCGAGATTGGGAATAAAAAAATATAAGCATGGAACAGAAGGAGCTCATGGTATTGCTTGGCTGGGGGAAGCTACCGTGTTCCCGCAAAATATCGGCTTGGCCTGTACATGGAATGTAAATCTAATGAAGGAAATTGGCTCTGTCATTGGAGATGAGGCGAGAATTTTTTATCAAAAGGATCCAGAACATAATGGATTAACAATTTGGTCTCCAACGGTTGATATGGAAAGGGATCCAAGATGGGGTAGAACCGAAGAGGCCTATGGGGAAGATCCTTGCTTAACTGGTAAACTGACAACAGAATTAATCAAGGGTATGCAGGGGGAACATCCATTTTATTTGAAGACAGCCGCTACATTAAAGCATTTTCTGGGAAATAATAACGAGGTTAACCGTGGAGAGTGCTCAGTCAGTCTCGATCCCCGTAATTTAAATGAATATTATCTGAAAGCTTTTGAAAGGCAAATTAAAGAAGGAAAAGCACAATCGATCATGACTGCCTATAATGCTGTTAATGGAACTTTATGTAATATGAATCCTGATGTTAACGAGATTATAAAAAAGGAATGGGGAATGGATGGCTTTGTTGTAAGTGATGCTGGAGATGTACTTGGTTCAGTTAATGAGCATCACTATGTTGAATCCTATTCAAAGGCGGTTGCATACTCCATTAAAAATGGAATTGACAATATCACAGATGATAAGGACATAACGGTACGAGCCATCCGTGATGCTTTGGAACAGGAATATCTATTGGAAGAAGATTTGGATAAGGCTCTTTGCAACACCTTTAGGGTGAGATTTCGTCTTGGTGAGTTTGATTCTGATGGGGAGAATCCTTATTCATATGTTTCTGCAGAAAAATTAGCCAGTAAGGAGCATTATGAGCTATCTTTGAAGGCTGCCCGGGAATCTATTGTATTGCTTAAAAATAATGGAATCCTTCCATTGAAAAATAAAAAGGTTGCCGTAATCGGTCCTTTGGCAGATGAAGTGTTAACCGATTGGTACAGCGGTACACCACCTTATTCAATCACACCGCTTAAAGGTATCAAGGGAAAAATCGGTGAAACAATTCCCTACGCTGATGGAAGCAATCGCATAAGGCTCAGTATTACGGAAAGCGGAAAATCGATAGGGGTTAACCCTGATACCGGCTTCTTGCTTGCAAGTGAGAATGAAGGAGATGTATTGATTCATACGGACTGGGGATGGGGGAGTGAGACGCTTCGCTCTGAGAAAAATGGCAAATTCATTACCGTAGATGACGATCTTCATTTAAAGGCTACCGCTGATGAAGCAAAAGGGTGGTTTGTAAAAGAAGTATTTACTTTTTCTCAAAAGGAAGAAAGCATGGAGATTCTTTCCTGGGATAAGCAGCCTATCCAATTGTCTGATGATGGATCCATTATTCAGGCCGAAGGTATGCCTGCCGCATTGTTCTCCTATAACATAACCGAGGATGGTATCCAAAAAGCTGTGGAAGAGGCAAGCAAAGCAGATACAGCTATCATTTTTGCTGGTAATAATCCTTTTATAAATGGAAAGGAATGCATTGATCGTCCGGATTTGACATTGCCGCCTGCTCAGGAAAGGCTCATCCAAGAAGTACTTAAGGTTAATTCCAATACTGTCGTTGTTATTGTTGGAAGCTATCCTTATGCTGTTAACTGGGTTAATGCACATGTTCCTGCCATTATATATACATCTCATGCAGGACCGGAACTAGGCCGTGCAATAGCTGATGTGTTGTTTGGGGATTATAATCCAGCGGGACGTTTACCAATGACATGGTATCAATCTGTCAATCAGCTGCCTGAAATTATGGATTATGACATCATAAAAGGAAAGCGTACCTATCAGTATTTTGATGGGGAAGTATTGTACCCTTTTGGACATGGATTATCTTATTCACAGTTCGAATATAAAAATTTGGAACTATCGAAAGAAAGTGTAACGAAAGAAGAAGTTTTACATGTGACAGCAGAGATCAGCAATAGAAGTAATCTGGATGGTGATGAAGTGGTCCAATTGTATGTGCGGTGTAATCAGTCTAAAGTAATTCGGCCTATTAAAACGTTAAGGGACTTTGAACGGGTGCATATTAAAGGCGGAGAGACTAAAAAAATAATCTTATCAATAGAGGTAAAGGATCTGGCATACTGGGATGTGGCAGAAGAACGTTTTCTATTGGAGGATGGAACATATACAGTCATGCTGGGCAGTTCATCCAAAGCTATTCAGTTGGAAAAAACAGTTGAAATAACAGGAGAAACCCGTACAGAAAGAACATTGAAGGGCAAAGTAAACTCTGTTCATTATGATGATTATTACTCAGTCAAAATGGTTGAGTGCTTAGAAGGACGGCATGCAATTCAAAGTATTGGCTCTAGTGGTTGGATTATGTATAAAGACGTTAAAATAAAAGCAAATAACAGAATGATGAAAATACGTTTGGCCAATGGCGGAAAGCAAACCGATATTGAAGTGAGGACATGTAAGCCGAATGGAAAGCTTTTATGTACCCTTCAAGCTCCAAGTACAGGTGGGTATCAAGCTTGGACTACAGTGGAAAAATCATTCATGGACATCGAAGAGGACAAGGTAGAAGATATCTATCTCTTATTTAAAGATGAAGTGGCTATTCATTGGCTAACAATAGAGTAATAAGAGACAAAAAACACTATAGTCAAATATAGTGTTTTTTTACGTTTATCGATAATTGGTATAGAGTGAGCATGTGGATAAATATAAAATAAATGGGAGTTATTACCGTGAGGTTTTGCGTAATCACTAATTATGACATGAAAAATCATAAAAAATATACCACTTTATTTGGAAAATTCTTTAAAAAATCTCATGTATAATATATTTATATATGTAAGCGCTTACTATTTGTTGGAGGTTCGTTGATGATAGCGTATATTACTCGCAAATTAAATAATATGAAATTAAGAGATAAGTTGATTATATCCCTGGTTATTCTGGTAGCGATTCCGATTAGTATAGTTGGTCTATATTTAACTCAGCAATTGCGAAATGGAGCTATTGAAGACGCCATCAGTGAATCGAAAATGAATATGGAACGAATGAAAAAGAGAACGGCTGAGGTTTTAAAAGTACCAATCTATATATCTGACAACCTTCAGTTTGATCAGCAGCTGGATACGGTCGCAAATACCTCTTATGATTCGCGTTATCAGGTTGTAGAAGCCTATGAAAATTATAAGCTATTTACATATTACCTTGAATACTATAATGAAATCTCGACAATTCGATTTTTCATGGATAATCCAACGATGTTAAATAATTGGGAATTTATACCTATTGATGAAGAGGTAAAAAAAGAAGAATGGTATCAGGAAACAACGAAAAATCCTGATTTAATGAGATGGTATTACGTCAATGATTCAACTAAGGATAATGGGCCCTATTTATCACTTGTGAGACGTATTAATTTTCTTAAGACTAATACATACGGGGCGCTTGTTATAACAGTGAATACTTCAGAGTTGGAATGGATATTGAATCAGGAGACCCTGAGGGCAATGATTGTTGATGAGGAGAATAATATTGTAGCCTCCAATCAGAAAAAGCATATGGGACAAAAGCTTTCCAGTGTCATCCCTTCATTAGAAAAGGTAAGTGAAGAGGATGGATTCAAAGTTTATGAAGGTAAATTAAATGGCAAAAAATCTGTGGTTATGGAGGATTCCTTACTGGAACAAAGTCAAGATCATTTACGGATTATATCAGTTATGACAGAAGACCAAATGATGAAAGATGCCAATAACATCAGTATGATGGGTTTTTTTGTTACCCTGCTTGGATTTACATTAGCTGGCGTATTAATTTCCATTGTATCAATCCTTTATTCTAAGCGGGTTTCTAAATTGAGCAAGCAAATAGATTTGGTTTCAGCCGGTGATTTATCAAGCATGATTGAAGTGGATGGGGAAGATGAAATTGGTACATTATCCAAGCAATTTAATCGAATGGTGGCAAATCTGCGAGAGCTCATTGCCAAGGTGGAGGAAACGAATAGGCAGAAAAGTCTGTTGGAAATTAGGCAAAATGAAATCAAAATTAAAATGATGGCCAGCCAGATAAACCCGCATTTTTTATTTAACACATTAGAGTCTATTCGGATGAAAGCCCATATGGAGGGAGCGAAGGATGTGGCGAATGTTGTAAAAATGCTTGGCAGAATGATGCGCCACAGCTTGGAGATTCAGGGTCAAAAAATTCCTCTGTCAAAAGAATTGGAAATGGTGAATCTCTATTTGCAAATACAGAAATTCCGCTATCAGGACAGGTTGGAATATGAGCTGGATATAGAAGAAGAAGCTTTGACCGTGCTGATTCAGCCATTAATCATTCAGCCCTTGGTTGAAAATGCTGTTATTCATGGATTCGATTTATTAGATAACGGTGGAAAAGTGTGGGTGACAATCGAGAAAAAAGAGTGTGATTTAGAAATCATCGTTTCTGATAATGGGATTGGTATTTCGGAACAGAGGTTAATGGATATTCTTCAATCCATTAACCATCAAGAAGAGGGGAAACATATAGGGCTGAGGAATGTCCATCAAAGGATGGTGCTCATTTATGGAGAAGAATATGGTCTTTCTATTCAAAGTGAGCTTAATAAAGGAACCGTTATACAATTTAGAATTCCAATAGGGAGAGATAGCCATGTTTAATGTATTGATTGTTGACGATGAACCTATGATTCGTGAAGGCTTAAAAACTCTGATCAATTGGGAGGAATACGGTTTTCGAATCATTGCATTGGCTAGAAATGGAAAGGAAGGCTATGAGGAATACTGCCGGTGTAAACCCGATTTAATGATTGTAGATATTCGTATGCCAGAGATGGATGGTATTTCCCTTATTGAGTTAATACGTGCAGAGGATAATGATATTTCTTTTATTGTTCTGAGTGGCTATTCAGATTTTGCTTATGCCAAAAGGGCAATCAAAGCAAAAACAGCGGGTTATTTGCTTAAGCCAATTGACGAGGAGGAGTTGATTCAGTACCTGATTGACTTGCGTCAAAATATTGAGGAAAGGAAACAATGGTCCAGTTTGATTCAGGCTGAGTACTGTCACGAAAGGGATGAATTTCTCGCTTCCTTATGTCTGAATGATTTTAAAGAAATGGCTAATGTTCAAGAAAATCTTCATAAGTTTGAATTGGAGGATAGCGGATGTCAAATTTTATTAATTCAGTGCTATGAGAATGGGCAGAAAAAAATAAAATCAGAGTTAGTATCCTTCTTCGAGGATTGTAAAAAGGGCGTTGTTTTTACGATAAATGGGTATGCAGCTGTTTATTTGAGATCAGATTATTCATTTATTTCTCGGACTGACATGATCAAGCAAAAATTAATGAAACAGATTCATCCGTTTTGTAAAAGTATTGCATTGGGAGAATTTATGCCGAGTGTATACGGTATACAGGCATCCTATCAAACAGCACTTACCTTGATTAAACATCAATTTTATTTTGAAAAAGGACAAATATTAACAAAGAGCCATAGAAAAGAGTTGGATAGCGCCCATGGGATTTTAAAAGAAGAACTACTGCTAGATGAATATTTAAACCGCCTTTATTATGCGATAGATGTTGTTAATATTGATACTTGCAGAACTGTTATAGATGAACTTGGAAGAGAAATGATGCATCGAGATTTTTCGGAACAGCAAATAAAGAAACAGTTTATTTACATCTATACCCATACAATGAATAAGCTGTTGCAATTAAATTCTTCCATTGGTTTAGATTCAATGAAGGTTAATGATTGTGCCACTGATATTTATAAAATCGAAACTATGTCTGACTTAATCGAATATATTTTTCAACAGTTTGAGTCTATTATAAAAAGAATTGATAATGGGTTGACCGGTACACAAATGAAGAAAATGATTGATTTAATTCATAAGAATTATAATCAAAATCTCCGGTTGGAAAGTCTTGCTGGGGTATTCAATTATAATAGTGCCTATCTTGGAAAATTATTTAAAAATTATACCGGTGAATATTTTAATACGTATTTAGATAAGGTCCGTATTGAAAATGGAAAAATATTATTACAAAAAGGTTTAAAGGTTTATGAGGTTGCCGAAAAAATTGGGTATGCCGATGTTGATTATTTTCATAGAAAGTTCAAAAAATATGAAGGGATCTCACCTTCTGCCTACCGAAATCATACTGGGTAATAGTACCTTGCCAAAGCTATGTTGATGAATGCTTTGGCTTTTTTATTTTACCTTGCATATATATGAACTGCATATCTAAAATTTTCACCTGATTTTCTCCTAAATCTGTATGGTATTACCACCTTTTTGATTCGGTTATCATTAATGTAAGAAAAGGGGGAGGTATCAATGCAGACGGCAGAAAAGAAAGCGCATACAATTATGAAGGCAGCTCCTACAAGAACGCAAAGAATGTGGACGTCAATAAAAAATCAAAAGTATTTGTACCTTATGTCATTGCCATTTGTTGCGTGGGTGTTTGTTTTTAACTATATCCCTTTATGGGGTTGGACAATGGCTTTTCAAAATTTCAAGCCAGCCAGATCATTTATGGAACAGGAATGGGTGGGATTTGACCACTTTATTGCACTCTTTCAGGACGAGAGGTTTTTTCTTGCTTTACGTAATACGCTTGCAATGAGCTTAATGGGTCTGATACTTGGATTTGTTATCCCTATTATATTTGCCATTTGTATTAATGAAATACGTAAGAAGGCATTTAAACAAACGATCCAAACTGTATCATACCTTCCTCACTTTGTTTCTTGGGTTGTAGTAGCAGGGATTGTAACAAAAATGCTTTCGGTCGATGGGGGAGCCATCAATCAGTTGTTGACTACAACAGGTATTTTGGATGAACCCTATCAATTTATGACACAGGGAAATTTATTCTGGATCATTGTTACATTATCCGACCTTTGGAAAGAGATGGGCTGGAACTCAATCATCTTTTTAGCGGCCATGGCTGGAATTGACACTCAATTATATGAAGCAGCAAAGGTGGATGGAGCAAGCCGTTTGAGGCAAATATGGCATATTACCTTACCGGGTATTCGGCCGACCATCTTGGTTGTTTTGATTTTATCGATTGGTCATTTGATTTCCATTGGCTTCGAAAAACAATTCTTGCTGGGTAATGCTACTGTTGTTGATTATGCAGAGGTTTTAGATTTATATGCCTTAAACTACGGTATTGGTCTTGGAAGATTCTCGTATGGTACGGCAATTGGGATATTCAATTCTTTAGTCAGCATCATTTTATTATTCTTAGCAAATGGCATTTTCAAGAGATTTACAAACCAAAGTGTAATGTAATGGGGTGAGATAGTGAGTAGCAAAGGAGTTAACGTGAGACCCAGCCGGGACGACCGAATATTCGATATTTGTAATTATATCTTTCTAACACTTGTATTCGTCGTTACCCTATATCCATTTTTGAATGTATTGGCTATATCCTTTAATGAGTCGAATGACACGATTCGAGGGGGAATTACGATATTCCCAAGAGAGTTTACGCTGGAAAACTATAAAACTATTTTTCAGTACGATAATTTGGTAACAGGATTTGTTAATTCAACACTTCGTACCATAATCGGAACTGTACTTGGAGTATTATCATCAGCAATGGTGGCTTTTACTTTAAGTCGTGCTGATTTTAGTGGACGTAAATTTGTTTCAACGATCTTGGTTTTAACCTTGTATTTCTCTGGGGGATTAATTCCTGGATATATGCTTATGAGAGATTTAGGCTTAATCGATACATTCTGGGTGTATGTATTGCCTGGTATGGTTAATGCCTTCAATATCATCATTGTTCGGTCCTTTATGGATGGATTGCCATATGCCTTACAGGAATCAGCAAAAATTGATGGCGCTAATGATTTTACTATTTTTTGGAGAATTGTATTGCCGCTGTGTACGCCCGTTTTAGCGACAATTGCTTTATTTGTAGCAGTTGGTCAATGGAATTCCTGGTTTGATACGTATTTATATAATAGTTCAAATGAGAGTTTAACAACCTTGCAATATGAATTAATGAAAATCTTACAAAATACGACTGTTAGTGCCAGTGATCCTAATGCTTATCGGACTTCGAGCGGTGAAGCAGCTGCTTCATCTGTATCACCGGAATCCATCAAAATGGCGATTTCAGTTGTCACTATTGTTCCTATTCTGCTAGTATACCCGTTCCTACAACGCTTTTTTGTACAGGGTATGACATTAGGTGCCGTAAAAAGCTGATTTAAGTTAAAACAGATCATGATCTGTTTGACAATAAATGATAAGGAGAAAAGAGAATGAAAACAAAAACGAAATCAGTACTAATTCTTTTGATGGCCGTTATGTTGGTGATAACTGGTTGTAAGGATGATAGTGCTTCGAGTCTGAAGGAAGAGACAACTGGGCCTGTTACTTTTTCTTTATTTAGCGCTGATCCGCATTCTCAATGGGATAAAATGGAAAGTCCAGTGAGCAAAGCAATCAAGGATAAAACAGATGTGACAATTGATCCTGAATTTGATGTAAATGGCGGAGATCAGAAAATCTCGCTTATGATTGCAAGCGGGGAGTATCCGGATTTAATTTTACCAAAAGGGAATGCTGGTAATTTGGTTGATGCAGGAGCTTTTATAGACCTGACAGATTTAATTGAAGAACATGCACCTAATTTAAAGAAAATTTATGGTGATTATTTAAATCGATTGAAATGGAGTAATGAAGATGAAGGGATTTATATCCTTCCAACTGCAGCTGTTGATCAGACGTATTTCGAGCCAGGCACTGGGTTTATGCTCCAGCATGATGTTGTTCAAAAATTAGGTTATCCTGAAATCCGCACAGTGGAGGATGTAGAGAAGGCTATTAAGGAATATAAGGCTAAATATCCAACGATTGATGGAAAGCCAACGATAGGTTTATCCCTACTGGCTGATGACTGGCGCATCCAGATATCTACCACAAATCCTGCATTTTATGCAACAGGTGCACCTGATGATGGAGAATTTTATATCGATCCAAAATCACATGAAGCAAAATTACATTATCGCCGGGCTGAAGAAAAAGAATATTTCCGCTGGTTAAACCATATGAATGATATTGATTTATTGGATAAGGAAAGCTTTGTACAAAAATACGACCAATATTTAGCTAAGATTTCTTCTGGCCGTGTTCTTTCCGTAACCGATACGGATTGGCAGATTGGCGATGCAGACCGTGCGCTGCGTGAATCTGGAAAAACAGAGCGTATGTATGGAATGTATCCTGTAACACTTAATGAACAATTCAAACATCATAATTTCCAGGATACTGGCTATCTAGGCGGATGGGGCATCGGGATTACAGTAGATAATGAGGATCCTGTACGTGCCATTAAATTTATTGATTATCTTGCCTCTGAAGAAGGACAGATTCTTCAAAACTGGGGAATTGAAGGGGAGCATTATGAGGTTGTAGATGGTAAACGTGTCATCTCGAAAGAAGAAATGGATCAGCGTAATAGCAATGCCAATTATGTAAAGGAAACTGGTATTGGTGCATTAAAAGGCTTTGCTCCTTATTACGGGGATGGAATAACAGATTCAACTGGACAAACCTTTTCAATTGCCAGTAGAGAGCAAATCAAAGACGGCTATACTGATGTTGAAAAAGAAGTACTTTCTAATTATGGCGTAGAGATGTGGGCCGATTTGTATCCACAAAAAGAAGATTTCCCTGTAAAAGAATGGGGAGCAGCTTTTAATATGGCGGTCCCTTCAGGTTCTGATACGGAGCTTATCATGCAAAAGTGTCTTGATATCGTGAAAAAACGGATTCCAGAAGCTATTCTGGCAGATCCAGATAACTTTGATAAAGTGTGGGATACCTTTATGAAGGATTTGGAAAAAGCGGATGTCGAACAAGCTGAAAAGGAATATACCAAACTAATAAAAGACCGTATTGAGCTATGGAATAAGTGATATTAAATCATAACTGTCCTCCTGAATCTTTATAGGAGGACAGTGTTTTTAACTATCAGGCTATATAAATGAAAGAATAATAAATTATTTACTGGATTGGAGAGTATTCATATGAATCAGATTCCTATAGCGGTTCAAATGTTCAGTCTGCGAGAAGAGGCGGAAAAAGATTTTGCAGGTACGTTGAAAAAAGTAGCTGAGCTTGGTTTTGACGGTGTTGAGTTAGCTGGCCACGGTAATCTTACTGCCCAGGAAGTGAGGAACCTCTTAGATGAGTATGGCTTAAAAGCAGCAGCCAGCCATATCCCAATCGATGAGCTAGAAAGTGAGCTTGAACGAGTAATTGAAGAGCAAATTATATTAGGTTCAAACTATATTGTATGTCCATATTTAGCAGAAGACCGACGCCAGGAAAGTGAGTATCTTGCTTTGCCTTCTCTATTAAATGAAATAGGGGAGACATGTAAGAGGAACGGTCTTACATTGTGCTATCACAATCATGATTTTGAGCTAGAGACCCTATCTGATGGACGGAAAGCGCTAGAGGTTATTTTTGATGGTACAGATCCAGATAAGGTTAAAGCGGAGTTTGATGTATATTGGCTAAAAAAGGCAGGGGAAGATCCTATTTCCTGGTTGGATAAATACCGGAATCGGTCTCCTCTCATCCATTTAAAGGACATGACCTTAGATGATGAACAGTTTTTCGCAGAACTGGGCACAGGTGGGGTTGAGATTGAGAAAATTTTAGAAAAGGGCGAGGAGTTAAACGTCGCCTGGTGGATTGTTGAACAGGATGCTACGAGATTAACTCCGTTTAGGAGTATGGAAATTAGTATGAATTATTTAAAAAGCAACCTGCCTGATTATACAACAAATAAAGGGAGATAGGGTTTCATGACTTTACGGGTAGGGATTGTCGGCTGCGGAAATATCAGCAGCATCTATATCGAGAATAGTAATAGATTTACAGACTATCAAGTAGTAGCCTGTGCGGATTTGGATTATACAAAAGCGATCGAAATGGCTCGAAAGTATAATGTTGGAAAACCGTTGGAGCTTGAAGAAATATTTACATCTCCAGATATCGATTTAATTTTAAATTTAACTGTTCCTCATGCTCATTCATCTGTATCTCTAAAAGCTATTCATAACGGTAAGCATGTTTATACTGAAAAACCTCTTTCAATTTCATATAACGAAGGCAAAAGAATACTGGACGCTGCCCGTGAAAAGGGAGTTATAGTAGGGTCGGCTCCTGATACCTTTCTCGGTGGCAGTCTTCAATTAGCTGGAAAATGGATTGAGGAAGGGTTGATTGGGCGAATTGTAGGGGCAACAGGCAATATGATGTCCAATGGACCTGAATCCTGGCATCCAAACCCCGACTTTTATTACAAGGCTGGCGGTGGCCCTATGTTTGATATGGGTCCATATTATTTAACGGCATTAATCAGTTTACTGGGCAGTGTGAACAGAGTTACTGGTATAGCTAGAACAACCTATACGGAACGATTGATCACAAATCCGAAGCGGTTTGGAGAGTTTATCCCGGTTGAGGTGCCGACACATGTGACTGGAATACTGGAAATGGCGAGTGGAGTGATTACGACGATTACGACAAGCTTTGATGTAGTGGGAGCTAGAACTCCGTTTCTTGAGATATATGGGGAAAAAGGAACACTTAGCTTGCCTGATCCGAACCAATTTAATCATCCTGTTCTTGTAAAAAGAGATGGAGAGATTGAGTGGACTGAATTGAAGACTATGGGAGATCCATATGACAATCTGCGCGGGATTGGTCTTGCCGACATGGCAAAGGCTCTTCAGAACGGCTATCAGCCCCGTGCTAGCTCTGAAATGGCCTTGCATGTACTTGAAATTATGGAAGGAATACATCGGTCCTCGGAATTAGGGACTCATTATGTAATGGAAAGTAAATGCGAGAAGCCATTTTTACTAGACGCTAATTAAGTTCAATAATTTTAAAATGGAGGAACGTAGATGAATAAAATAAGAGTGGGTGTTATTGGATGTGGAAGTATCGCTAAATTCCGCCACTTACCTGAGTATGCTGCAAATGAGACTTCAGAAATCACTGCCGTATGCGATCTAGTTGAAGAAAGGGCAAAGAAGATGGCTGAGCTTTATGGCAGTGAAGTGTATACCGATTATGATGAAATTATAGCAAGAAACGATATTGATGCTGTCAGTATATGCCTTCCGAATTATTTGCACGCTCCCGTTACAATTGCTGCATTAAAATCTGGTAAACATGTATTATGCGAAAAACCAATGGCAACTTCAAAGCAAGAAGCAGAAGAGATGATTCATGCCGCACGTGAGGCCAGTAAAAAATTGATGATTGCCCATAACCAACGATTTGTTGCATCACATCAGACTGCCAAGGGAATTTTGGATAGCGGTAAATTAGGGAAGATTTATAGTTTTCGTACCGCTTTTGGCCATCCCGGACCAGAAGGCTGGAGTGTGGATGGCAAGGAAAGCTGGTTCTTCAATAAGAAACAAGCATTTATAGGTGCTTTAGGTGATTTAGGCGTACATAAGTCAGATTTACTTCGCTATTTATTTGGAGAGTTTTCAGCAGTAAGTGCTTTTGTTGAAACCAATGCAAAGGATTCTACTGAAGTAGATGACAATGCGGTTGTCCTGCTGCGCACGGATAGCGGAATCATTGGCACTTTAGCGGCGAGCTGGGCTTATGTAGCCGGCGGCGGGGATAATTCAACGGTTATTTATGGAGAAAAGGGTATTCTGCGATTGGAGGATGATCCAGAGCATTCATTAATTGAAGAGTATGTTGATGGACGTGTCATTAAACATAAGTTGGATAAAATTCAGACGAATGAAGATGGTGGGCAAACGTCATCTCATGTGATCAATCATTTCATTCAGTCAATTATCGAGGATAAAGAACCGCTAATTACGGGAGAAGAAGGGAAAAAATCATTGGGTATCATTCTTGGTGCTCTTGAATCAGAGCGGACGAAGAAGACCGTTTCCTTAGCTGAGGGGGAAGGTTTTTAATGAAGATGGGAGTTTTTACCGTATTGTTCTCGAAAATGTCATTTGTAGATATGCTCGATTATGTTAAAGAAGCAGGATTATCCACTGTTGAAATTGGAACCGGAGGGTATCCGGGGAACGCTCATTGTCCGTTGGATGAATTGCTTGAGGATGAACAAAAGAGGAATTCGTATCTTGGAGAAGTCAACTCTAGAGGATTATCGATTAGTGCGTTCAGCTGCCATGGCAATCCACTAACACCGGATAAAAAGTTCGCTGAAGAATCAGATTCCATTTTACGTAAGACAATTCAACTTGCATCCTTGTTGGGAGTACCCGTTGTAAATACATTTTCCGGTACACCGGGAGACAGTGAAGAAGCAAAATATCCAAATTGGCCAACTGTTGCTTGGCCGGCGGAATATGCCGATCTATTAGAATGGCAATGGGAAAATAAGTTGATTCCTTATTGGAAAGAGATCGGGACGTTTGCAGAGCAACATGATGTAAAAATAGGTATTGAATTACATGGGGGGTTCCTTGTTCATACACCTTATACATTATTAAAACTAAGGGAAAGAACCTGTACGGCAATCGGAGCTAATTTTGACCCGAGCCATATGTGGTGGCAGGGAATTGATCCGGTGGCAGCGATTAAGATTCTCGGTAAGGCCGGTGCTATTCATCATTTCCATGCGAAGGATACGTATATCGATCAGGATAATGTAAATATGTATGGATTAACAGATATGCAGCCCTATGGTAATGTGGAATCTAGAGCCTGGACATTCAGAAGTGTTGGATGCGGGCATTCTATTCAAGAATGGAGCGATATGATGAGTGCGCTCCGTATTTACAATTATGATTATGCTGTCAGTATTGAACATGAAGATCCATTAATGTCTATTGAAGAAGGTTTTACTCGAGCGGTTAAGAATTTAAATGGTGTGCTTATTCGCGAAAGACCAAGTGAAATATGGTGGTCGTAATGAATGTACACACTTAAGGTTTGAATTCTGTTGCGAAATCAACCGGATTTGGAATTGTTTTGTTGAATGGCCAAACATGTATCCAATTTTGAAATCTATACAGAATCAATAGTATCTGGATTTTAACTTTCCAATCTTTCTTCAAAAACCTCTTGCCACCAGGTACAATTTTTGATAAAATAACTTTTGTTGTCATTACGAATGAGCTTCTATTGACATTATACAGCGAAACATGTTAAAATGATTTTTAGTGAGCAAATCAAATACGACACATTATAAAGCAGAAGCACCCGCTTCTCACCTGTATAACACTCTTCAGAGAGTAGTTAACTGGTTCAATTGATATAATCAGACGGTATGTCTTTTTATGGGCGGGTGTGCATGCACCGGCCTTTTTTATATGTTTAAAAAGCATGTGAAGTAGTATTTGCTAGAAAATCTTGGAGGTGGCTTATTATTAGCAAACAAGACTTAATCTTAAACGAAGGCATTCGTGCCCGAGAAGTACGTCTAGTTGATCAAAATGGTGAGCAGCTTGGAATTAAATCCCGCAATGAGGCATTAGAAATTGCTACACGCGTGAATTTGGATCTTGTGCTGGTTGCACCGAACGCAAAGCCTCCTGTCGCCCGTATTATGGACTATGGTAAGTTCCGTTTCGAGCAACAGAAGAAGGAAAAAGAAGCTAGAAAAAACCAAAAAACAATTAGTTTAAAAGAGGTTCGTTTAAGCCCAACTATCGACGAGCATGACTTTAATACGAAGCTTCGCAACGCTATTAAGTTCCTTGAAAAAGGAGATAAGGTAAAAGCAAGTATTCGATTTAAAGGACGGGCTATTACCCATAAAGAAATCGGGCAGCGCGTGTTAGTTCGCTTTGCAGAGGAATGTAAAGAAGTGGCTACTGTGGAAACAGCGCCAAAAATGGACGGACGCAGCATGTTCTTGATTTTAGCACCGAAAAACGAAAAGTAATGTTTCGAGGAGGAAATTTCCCATGCCAAAAATGAAAACTCACAGAGGCGCTGCAAAGCGATTCAAAAAAACTGGTTCTGGTAAGCTTAAGCGCAGCCATGCTTACACAAGCCACTTATTCGCTAACAAATCCACTAAAGCAAAACGTAAATTACGTAAAAGTGGAATGGTTAGTTCCGGAGATTTCAAACGCATTCGTCATCTATTAGACAATATCAAGTAATTGAGAACGCTCAATTTTAGGAGGAATTAGATATGCCACGTGTTAAAGGCGGTACAGTGACGCGCAAACGTCGTAAAAAAGTATTAAAGCTAGCTAAAGGTTATTTCGGTTCAAAACATACATTATACAAAGTTGCTAATCAACAAGTAATGAAATCCTTGCAATATGCATTCCGCGATCGTCGTCAAAAGAAACGCGACTTCCGTAAATTATGGATTACTCGTATCAATGCAGCAGCTCGCATCAACGGTCTTTCTTACAGCCGTTTAATGCACGGTTTAAAACTTGCTGGTATTGAAGTTAACCGTAAAATGCTTGCTGAACTTGCAGTTAGCGATGCAGCAGCATTTGCTCAATTAGCTGAAACAGCTAAAAAAGAACTTAATAAATAATAATAGAGGCGCTTCTCAAGTGATTGGGGGCGCCTTTTGTTATGGGAGGAGAGGAGAATATGAAAGAGCTTATCATCGGTTATTTTATACTGATCAATTTAACCTTACTTCTTGTTATGAAACTGGATAAAAACAGAGCTCAACATAATCGATACCGCATAAGCGAGAAAACATTGTGGATTCTGGCTCTTGCTGGAGGAGCTATTGGCGGGACAGCAGGTATGAAGCTATTCAGGCATAAAACAAAGCATAAAGCTTTTGTGGCAGGCTTTCCATTATTAGCAATCGTGGACGTAATCATAGCAGCTATTCTTTTATCAACCATACAGTCATAATTAAGCAAGAGAACATATATTAATAAATAAGCCAAGTTTTAACAACGTAGAAAGGCAAAATGGGGTGTGAGTATGGATTATGATTTTACCATGTTGCTCGCTTTTATTGAGGCAGGTGGTTTTTGGTCACCTCTTGTCTTTGTAGTTTTCCATATAGTAAGGCAATATATTTTTATTCCGGTAGCTGTTGTTTGTATGGCGGGCGGGATTATGTTTGGTGCTGTATTCGGTACGTTATTATCTTTATTAGGTCTCTGGCTATCATCGATTATTTTTTACTTTATGATTATTAAAATGCCGAAATTACAGCATAAGCTTGAAAAGTTGGATGAGCGTACATTGAAGTTCGGAGGAAGAATAAATGTAAAGCAGGCGAGTATCCTAAGGCTTATTCCGTTTATACATTTCCATCTCCTAAATTTTTATTTAATCGGCAACAGCAAAACCTTTACGGATTACGCAAAAGCCGTTTTTTGGTCCAATATTCCCTTGGCATTTTTTTATACGGTATTTGGACATTCGATTGCAAAGTTTTCTCCAACGATGATGCTGATTATCATTTCAGCGCTGATTATCTTGCTCTTTTTCCTTAGAGAAAAGAAGGTCATTATTAAGTGGAGTCAGTTTTTTGGTCATACTTAACATTAGTCTGTTAAACTTATTTGTATAGATAAGTTTTGCAGGCTTTTTTAGATGGTTAATAGAATGAAGTTCTATTCAGTTTACTGAAGACTGGTTAGGATACAGGAGGAATGACCATGTTTAATGGAATGAACCAGTTCCATGGTCAGGCTATATTTAGAAGTGAATATTAACGGAAGTCTTTCGGCTGATTCATAATGGTCTTTCGATTATTTGATAGTAAAGGGAAATAATACATATACTATAAAGAATGATATACATAGTTAAGGAGGCTCTTTTTTATGAAACATCTAGATGATACGCTTTCTATGCTGAAGGAGCTAACAGATGTTAACGGCATTGCAGGTAATGAAGGAGAACCGAGAAAAGTTATGAGAAGGCTGATTGAGCCATATGCTGATAGCCTTTCATTTGATGGAATCGGCAGTTTGATTGCTGAGAAAACAGGAGAAGAAAAAGGACCGCGCATTATGATTGCCGGACACCTTGATGAAGTAGGTTTTATGGTTACCCGGATTGATGACAAAGGATTCCTTTTTTTTCAAACGATTGGGGGCTGGTGGTCACAGGTTATGCTTTCTCAGCGTGTTACAGTAACCACTTCGGGGGGCGAGCAAATTACGGGTTTAATCGGATCTTCACCGCCTCATATCCTTACTCCGGAAGCGAGAAAGAAACCGGCAGATGTCAAAAATATGTTCATTGATATCGGAGCCACAAGCCGGGATGAAGTACTTGAATGGGGAATCCGTCCAGGAGATATGGTAACGCCGTACTCCGAATTTACGGTACTTAAAAACGAAAAAATGTTAATGGCTAAAGCATGGGACAACCGAATTGGTTGTGCGGTGGCAATAGAGGTATTAAAACGCCTAAAAGATGAAAACCATCCGAATACCGTATTTGGCGTAGGAACTGTTCAGGAAGAGGTAGGGCTGCGCGGCGCTAAAACAGCGGCTAATTATGTACAGCCTGATATTGCGATTGCTGTAGATGTGGGAGTGGCAATCGATACACCAGGATTATCTGAAAAAGACGGTTTAACAAAAGCGGGAGACGGTCCGGGACTGGTGTTATATGACGCAAGCCTGGTGACTCATAAAGGCTTGAGGGACTTTATTGTCGGTGTGGCAGAAGAAATGAATATACCTTATCAATTTGATCATATACCTGGCGGCGGAACAGATGCTGGATCATTCCATGTCAGCGGTACGGGTGTACCTTCTATCGCGATTACGATTCCAACTCGTTATATCCATTCTAATGCGGGGATATTAAATCGTGATGATTATGAAAATACGGTTAACCTTATTGTAGAATTGGTTAAACGTCTGAACAGGGAAACGGTGGATAAGATTACGTTTGATTGAATACGAAAAAACGATGATGGAGAATAACTCCGTCATCGTTCTTTTGTTATTTGCTGAGTGCACTTTCTAATAGATGGAGCATCTCGTCCTTCTCGCTTTCAGAGGCTTTTTGCCAAATAAGCTCAAATAATACACCAAGGCCCGGCAGCATTTTTTCTTCACCGCTTTGAATGGCATCTACAATAGTGGCTTCAAGTTCATCCTGGGTATTGCCTGTTACATTATGGATAATGGCATTTCTAAGATTTAAATTCATGGATATTCCCTCCAATTTTGGTCTCATACTTAGTTTTGCTTTTCTTTCCTTTTTCTATGTATTAAATTTGGGATATAATGAAAGAACGTTTGATAAGAAGGTGACTTATATTGAAATATATTGAATCAATGCAAAATGCACGTGTAAAGCAATGGAAGAAACTTTTGACAAAGAAGGACAGGGATAAAAGCGGTCTTTTCATAGTGGAAGGTTTTCATTTAGTAGAGGAAGCTCTTATGCATGGATTAGTGGAAGAACTGATTGTAAAGGAAGGTACTGATTTACCTTTAAAGTGGGAGCTAGAAGGCATTGATTTGTTTACTGTACATAAAGACATTTTTAAAGCAATCGCGGATACTGACACACCACAGGGAGTTGCAGCGGCTTGCAGAAAGCCAACTTTCCCTGAGTTAGGAGCGGACATTTCAACTGTATTATTAATTGATCGTGTGCAGGATCCAGGGAATATCGGAACAATGATACGTACAGCAGATGCAGCGGGCTTTGATGCCGTTATACTAGGGGACGGGTGCGCAGATGCATACAGTCCAAAGGTAGTTCGCTCTACACAGGGCAGCCTGTTTCATATCCCAACTTTTAAAGGAAGCCTAGAAACTTGGGTGGATAAATTACAACAATCAGGTATGAAAGTTTATGGGACTGCCTTGCAGGGAGCAAAGCCATATAAGGAGATAAGTAAAGCAGAACGGTTCGCTATACTTGTCGGCAATGAAGGCAGCGGCGTCAGCAAAGAACTGCTAGAACAAACAGATCAAAATGTGTATATTCCTATATACGGAAAAAGTGAATCATTAAATGTGGCAGTAGCTGCCGGCATTTTGATGTATGGCCTTAAATAAAGAGGAAATGAACGTTTGAAACTCGGGGCAATTTAGATTATAATGAGTAAATAAAATTGGATGATGAAAAGCATAGATGGGGACTAAGTAGCTGTTTGACCGCCTTACAGGAAAAAAACGCCTGAGACTGAGAGCGTTTTTATGGAAAAAGGCAAACAAGTGAATTCACCCCCGGAGCTGCAACCGGGACCACAGACAAAACGTTTGTGTAAAGGTTAGCCGGCAGAAATGTCGTTATTGAATGAAGCGAGCGAGCCTATAATGAATAGGACGCTAACAAGGGTGGTACCGCGATGATAACCTCGTCCCTTTTTGGGGACGGGGTTTTTTGTTGTTTTCATTTATTGGTTTTCATCAAAAATCACATAGGAGGATTTAATTATGCAAGAGAAATTACAAGCATTGCAGCAGGAAGCCTTGGAAAAAGTACAGATTGCTGTTGACCTCAAAGGCTTGAATGATGTCCGTGTTGCGTACCTTGGCAAAAAAGGACCGATCACCGAGGTATTGAGAGGAATGGGCAGTCTTTCAGCAGAAGAACGTCCAAAGGTAGGGGCACTTGCCAATGAAGTAAGAGGTGCGATTGCATCTGCAATTGAAGAAAAGCAGCACGCATTAGAGGAAGAAGCTGTTAATCAAAAATTGGCAAAGGAAAAAATTGACGTCACTCTTCCTGGAGCTCCTGTTAATAAAGGGAACCACCATCCTTTAACAAAAATTACGGAACAATTAGAAGACCTATTCCTTGGAATGGGCTACACAGTGGCTGAAGGTCCGGAAGTGGAACAGGATTACTATAATTTCGAAGCATTGAATCTCCCTAAGAGCCATCCTGCCCGTGATATGCAGGATTCCTTCTACATTACTGAGGAAATCTTAATGCGTACCCATACATCCCCTGTACAAGCTCGTACAATGGAAAAGCATGAAGGGAAGGGACCGGTTAAAATTATCTGTCCTGGTAAGGTGTATCGCCGTGATAATGACGATGCCACACACTCTCACCAATTTATGCAAATTGAAGGTCTTGTAGTGGATGAGAACATTACAATGGCTGACTTAAATGGAACTCTTGAAGTATTTGCGAAAAAATTCTTTGGTGAAGATCGTGAAATTCGCCTTCGTCCAAGCTTTTTCCCATTCACAGAGCCTTCAGTTGAAATGGATATTTCCTGTAAAATTTGCGGTGGAAAAGGCTGTTCAGTTTGTAAACAAACAGGTTGGATCGAAATTCTGGGCGGAGGTATGGTTCACCCGAATGTACTTGAAATGGCAGGATTTGATTCCAAGAAGTACACTGGATTTGCATTTGGTATGGGTGTTGAAAGGATTGCCATGCTGAAATACGGTGTTGACGATATCCGTCATTTCTATACAAATGATGTACGTTTCGGAAGCCAGTTTCATCGTCACGAGTAAGAATTAGAGGGAGGAAATAAGATGTTTGTATCATATAGATGGTTACAGGATTATGTTGATTTAGATGGAATCAATGCTAATGAGTTGGCAGAAAAAATTACAAGAAGCGGAATCGAAGTAGAAGGTGTAGAATCTCCTGCTGAGGTGATTCAAAACGTGGTAATCGGACATGTACTTGAAAAAGTACAGCATCCGAATGCTGATAAATTAAGTGTTTGTAAAGTGGATATCGGTGAAGAAGAACCGGTTCAAATCGTGTGCGGTGCGCCGAATGTGGCAGCAGGACAAAAAGTTCCTGTCGCAAAAGTAGGAGCTGTTTTACCGGGGAATTTCAAAATTAAAAAGAGCAAGCTTCGCGGAGAAGCATCCCACGGCATGATCTGTTCCCTGCAGGAATTGGGAATCGAAGCGAAAGTAGTGGCAAAAGAGTTCAGTACAGGTATTTTTGTATTCCCTGAAGATGTTGTTCCTGGCACAAATGCGCTTGAACAACTGGGGCTCGATGACCATATTCTTGAGCTTGGATTGACACCAAACCGTTCTGATTGCCTAAGTATGCTTGGTGTAGCTTATGAAGTAGCAGCTATTTTGGGTAAAGAAGTTAAAGTACCAGAAGTAACTGTAAAATCAGGCTCTGAGAAAGCAGAAGACTATGTAAGCGTAAAAGTGGACGCACCTGAGCAAAATCCTCTTTATATCGCGAAAATCATTAAAGATGTAAAAGTCGGTCCATCTCCATTATGGCTGCAAAGCCGATTAATGAAGAGCGGAATCCGCCCGCATAATAATGTGGTCGATATTACGAATTTCATTTTGCTTGAATATGGTCAGCCATTGCATGCGTTCGATTATGATCGTTTACAATCTAAAGAAATTGTCGTTCGTATGGCGCATGAAGGTGAAAAACTGACTACATTGGATGAAGCTGAACGTACGCTTAGCGGTGATCATTTGGTAATTACAAATGGCAAAGAAGCTATTGCACTTGCTGGTGTTATGGGAGGAGCCAACTCTGAGGTTGTTGATGGAACAACAACTGTATTACTGGAAGCAGCCTATTTTGCAGGCGGTCCTGTTCGCAAAGCTTCCAAAGATTTTGGTCTTCGTTCAGAAGCAAGCGCACGCTTTGAAAAAGGTGTGGATCCAAACCGCGTTCGTGCTGCCGGAGAACGTGCAGCAGAATTAATCGCAGAGCTTGCAGGCGGTACAGTGCTTGAAGGTCAAGCAGAATTTAATGAGATGAAGATTGAAGAAGCCGTAATCAGTATTGGTCTTGGAAAAATCAATAAAGTATTGGGTACGTCATTATCTGTTAACGAAGTGAAGGATATTTTAACGCGCCTTCAATTTGAAGTGAAAGTGGATGGAGAAGACTTTGTAATTACGGTACCGACACGCCGTGGAGATATTACCATTCCAGAAGATATTATTGAAGAAGTAGCAAGACTTTACGGATACGATAATATTCCAAAAACATTGCCGGTTGGTGCTTCTAAGCCAGGTGTACTAACTCCATACCAAATGAAGCGTCGAGTTGTACGTCGTTATCTAGAAGAAGCCGGTTTAATGCAAAACATCACATATTCTCTAACATCTGCTGAAAAAGCAACCATGTATACATTAGAGCAACGTGAAAGCATTCGTTTGGCGATGCCGATGAGTGAAGAAAGAAGCACTCTTCGTATGAGCCTGATTCCTGGCTTGCTGGATGTGTTAAAGCATAATGTAGCTCGCCAAAATGAAAATATGGCTGTTTATGAAACAGGCGCTATTTTCCTTAAAACTTCTGATACAGAGCTTCCAGAAGAAAAAGAGCATCTTGCAGGTGCTGTAACGGGTCTATGGAACACAAACCTATGGCAGGGAGAGAAGAAGAAAGTAGATTTCTTCGTTGTAAAAGGAATCCTTGAAGGGTTATTCCGCAAACTTGGATTAGAAAACCGCATGGAGTGGAAACAAGCGATCGTTGAAGGAATGCATCCAGGACGCACAGCTGAATTGTTCTTAGATGGAGAATTAATTGGTTTCGTAGGTCAAGTTCATCCGAAAGTTGAAAAGAAAGAAGACTTAAAAGAAACCTATGTATTTGAATTGTCTCTAGTAGACCTTTTACATGTAGATCAAGAACCAATTCAATATACAGCTATTCCAAGATTCCCTTCTATTACACGTGATATTGCATTGGTTGTGGACTCTGAAGCAGTAGCGGGAGAAATCAGCACGATTATCAAAGAAGCTGGCGGCAAACTATTAAAAGAAGTTCACTTATTCGACTTATACGAAGGAGAAAAAATGGAAGAAGGCAAAAAATCATTAGCATTCTCCCTAAAATACTTCGACCCTGAAAAAACACTAACAGACGAAGAAGTAACAAAAGCCCACAGCAAAGTCCTAATGGCAGTAGAAGAAAAAGCTGGGGCACAGCTGAGAGGCTAGAAAAGCTGAAGGGCCTTGCTCAGGAGCGAGGAGCATAAGACAAAGGCACGAAGGGGATGGTTTCCCCCGTAGTGGCTTTGCTTATGTCCTGAGCTCCTAGGCCCTGAAGCTAGATCTGGTGAAAAGCTGAAACGACTAAAAAGGAACAAAGTCTAAGAACGCCACATCGTGTGGCAACGACTTTGTGACCAACATCCTGTTGGCCTCCGACAAGCATAAGAGAGAGGCACGAAGGGAGGCGTTTTTTCCTCCCGTAGTGGCTATCCTTATGACTCGAGGGCCTAGGAGTTGAAGCTGGATCTAACGAAAGGCTGAGACGACTCAAAAAGGAACAAAGACTAAGACCACCACATCGTGTGGCAATGTCTTCATCCAACATCCTGTTGGCCTTTGCAGCCACTTATAATTGAATGAGGGAGTGGTGGAAGCCATCTCCCTTAATTAAAGATTATATCTGTATAATTTTAATGCAAAAAAGATTGCTATAATATAAGCAATCTTTTTTTTATGTATGAATTAACTTGTTAATGTATGATGACTGTGTTGGTTTATGATAATTTCTCTTTAATCTGTTTGAATTCTTCTCTTAATTTCGTACTATATTCGTCGATTTTTTCTCGTCTTTCTTTTGAGCGCTGTTCTTTCATTCTGGCTTTTGCTTCGTGTTCTAATTCCTTTTGTATCTTACGCGCATGGTCTAGTTCTTCCTGAATAACGCTGGCACGGTATCTAACGATTACTGTATTAAATTGATTAATGATCTCATTATAGGATGTTTCTGTTTCTTCTTGTATAACAGCTATAAGGGCTATATCTCCGTCTTTCATTCTTGTAGAAACCGTATAAAGCATACCGTCCTCTTCCTTGGCATCATTCATATCTAATAAAGAACCGAAGCCGGCACCTATCCCCATTCCTAAAAGGATACCTATCGGACCGCCAAGTAACCCGAGAGCTCCTCCAATAAGTCCGCCTAATAAAGTGTCATCACTTGTTTGACTGCCAGTGTTGAAGCTATCCTTTGTGATAATCTCCCCATCAACTTTTTTTAGTAAAACTACTTGTGAGAGGACGAAATCTTTCTGGGATGTATGAGTTCTTTTTAGCTCAGATAAAGCCTGATATGCTTCGCTTTCAACCTTGAAAAAACTTAACACAACATTTTCCATTCTCGTTTTACCTCATCTCTTTGAAAAAATTCCGATTATTTTATTCCCCTCAGAAAATGCGGTAAACTGGTAAGTTTTTCATTGCATTTAAACATCATTTTAATTGGCTGAGGATAGCGGCTGGATTTAGGGGTAGTTTGGCTGGATTCCAATCAAACTCGGCTGGATTATTACCAAGATTGGCTGAATTCCTTCTAAGTTCGGCCGGATTTTGAATAAAGTCGGCTTGATTCCCGTAAATACAACCTACGAGGCCCTGTTAAATGGAGAATCTTGTTGAAAACAACTTTACTCCATAATAAAAACACTCAGACCAGATGTGATCTCCCCAATTGTTAGACCGTGTGTCTAACAATTGGGGTGCAGATCAGCTCCCAAGCTGAGTGTTTGATTATAATCCAATTCGTTTTACGAGCTTGCGTGCCTTTTCTGTATTGGCGAAGTGAAGCTTGGCAAAGGCGTTTAATTCACTTTCACCTTTTTTAGCGATAAAGACAGCGGCAGCTTCATCCACTTTTGAACTGGCGCCTTTAGGAATCGTCATCCCTGCCTGTTCGCTGAGTAGATCCATATGTTTTAAGAAAGCGTAGCGGGCAATGACAGAAGCGGCTGCCACCGCTGTGGATATACTTTCAGCTTTTGTGCTGAAATACAAGGGAACTTCACGATTTCCGTTCGTGGCGGTATGGCGAAAATATATATCAGGTTCACAAAATTGGTCTATGAGAATACCATCTGGCTTGGTTCCTTCCAATTTGGCCAGCAAATGATGAATAGCTTGTTCATGCAGCATGGCTTTCATTTTACCCTGGCTCATTCCTTTTTGCTGAACACTATTGTATTTTTCGTTTTTCAGGACAAGCAGACTATACGGGATCATTGCTGTAATCTTTTTGCCAAGAATTAATATTTGCGGATCGCGAATCGTTTTAGAGTCCCGTATGCCCATATTTTCAAGTTCCCGAATATGTTCCTTGCTGACATAGGCTGCCGCAACTGTTATGGGTCCGAAGTAATCGCCCGTTCCCGCTTCATCTGTACCAATGATACTCAACTCATTGATTGTATGAGGAGGACGGTAGATATGGTCTGATACACTTCTTTTTTTAATTGGTGATTTTTTTTGAGGGGCAGCAGCATTGGCTGATCCGCTACTCCATTTTTGAACTTCTGCATCTGAGACGGCTCCCTGGAACAATACTTTTCCAGAATTATAGGCCGTAATCGTCATCCCATTCATTTTCGCTGAGAAAACAGCTCCGGGTGGTGTTTTAGGCAATAAAGAATTCAAGTAATAGGATTTCATTTTAAGAATCGTTTCTTTTGTTACTGTAATAACAGTATTCGCCATTTTTCTACTCTACTCCTCTTTACGCCAAATTTCCGTCCTCTTGTTGATAGGACGGAAATTTGTGTATATGATATTTTACGATTGATAGTAGTTTTTATCTAGGAATACCAAGAAATTGGTTTTCATGTTATGATAGTAGACAGGATTTTTATGATTGGAGGCAACCGCCTTGTCTGATAAAAACAGGATAAACGTTGAGATATATGGACAACAATACACCATTGTAGGCGATGAATCAACTTCTCATTTACGACAAGTTGCCCACTCGGTGGATGATAAAATGCGCGAAATTGGTCAAAAAAACCCGAGTCTGGATACGACTAAATTAGCTGTATTAACTGCAGTTAATACGATGCATGAATACTATAAATTGTTAGAAAAGATAGAAGCCTTGGAAATAGAAATAAATCAACAGAAGAAATGAGGATATTATGGTTACACTATTCATATTAGTAGCTTTACTCATAGGATTTTTAATAGGTTTAAGAAGAGGCTTAATCTTGCAGCTTGTACACTTATTAAGTTTTATTATTGCCTTGATTGTAGCTAAATTATTTTATAAAGACCTCGGTCCTAAGCTTGAAATGTGGGTTCCTTTTCCGTCATCAGCGGATACTGACTCAAGTCTTAATATGCTGTTTAATATTACAGATTTGGATTCTGCTTTTTACAATGCAATTGCATTCTTTATTATTTTTGTTGGCGTAAAAATTGTCCTGCAAATTATTGGGTCCATGCTGGACTTTCTTGCTCAGCTGCCCCTTTTGAAGCAGTTTAATCAATTGGCTGGCGGGGCTTTAGGATTTGTAGAAATGTATTTGGGTATGTTTATTATCCTATTTATTGGTGCTATGCTACCCATTGAGTCACTGCAGGAAATGATACATAACTCATCCTTAGCGAAAACAATCATTATGAACACCCCATTTTTATCTGATTGGGTGACAAATTTGTGGTTCCATCCATTTTCATGACTTCCTCTTCCAATAGGGAAGTCATTCTTTTTTAGTATCCGATTGAGCTTGTATATAATGAAGGATAAAGGTATCTAATAAATGAAATAGGACGGGTAGGTGGCCGGAATGATCGTAAACAAAAAAGATGTCATTAAACTATTGGAAACAATAGCAATATATATGGAATTAAAGGGAGAAAATCAATTTAAGGTTTCTGCCTTTCGCAAAGCTGCACAGGCACTTGAAGTAGATGAACGCAGCCTGTCGGAGATTGATGATTTCACCAAGCTGAGCGGGATCGGCAAAGGAACGGCAGCTGTCATAAATGAATATATCGAAACGGAATCATCAGAGGTCCTTAAAGAATTGCAGGAGGAAGTGCCGAAGGGGTTAATTCCTCTTCTTCGCTTACAAGGACTCGGTGGGAAAAAGATTGCCAAGCTATATAAAGAGTTAGCTATTACGAATGCGGAAGAGCTGCAGAAAGCGTGTGAAGAAGGGAAAGTCAGTAAACTTGCCGGCTTTGGCAAAAAGTCTGAAGAAAACATACTTGATGCCATCAAAGCAATGGGAACAAAACCGGATCGTCTGCCTCTTGCTGTTATGCTGCCGATTGTGGAAGACATTGAGGCAAAACTGCAGGCAATGGAAGATGTTATTCGCTTTTCAAGAGCTGGCAGTGTAAGGCGCGGACGTGAAACGATAAAAGACCTTGATTTCATCATAGCTACTGACAATCCCTTGAGTGTCAAAGAACAAATCTTAGGGTTAACCAATATTGATCATATCGTTGCAGCCGGTGATACAAAAGTATCTCTTGCTTTAGCCTATGATTATGAAATAGCAGTAGATTTCAGGATGGTAAAGCCAGCTGAGTTTGCAACGGCTTTACACTATTTTACTGGATCTAAGGACCATAATGTCCGTTTACGCCAATTGGCTAAGGATCGCGGTGAAAAGGTTAGTGAATATGGCGTTGAAAATTTAGAAACTGGTGAAGTCAAAACATTTGAGAGCGAAGAAGACCTATATAGCCATTTTGGTCTGCCGTATATTCCACCGGAAATTAGGCAGGATGGTACTGAAATCGATAAATATCAAGCTGATTACGGTTTAATTTCCTTGGAGGATATTAAAGGTGATCTTCATATGCATACAACCTGGAGTGACGGCTCCCATACGTTAAAAGAGATGGTAGAAGCTTGCCGTGCCAAGGGGTATCGCTATATGGCCATAACCGATCATTCTCAATATTTAAAAGTGGCAAACGGACTGACACCTGAAAGAGTTTTAAAACAGAAAGAAGAAATCAGGAAGTTAAATAAGGAATATGATGACATCATGATCCTGTCCGGTATCGAAATGGACATCCTTCCGGATGGTACACTTGATTTTGATGATGAAATTCTAGAACAATTAGATCTTGTTATTGCTTCTATTCACTCCTCTTTCTCACAACCGCAGGAAGTGATTATGGAGCGTTTGAAAACAGCATTGACCAATAAACATGTCGATATTATCGCACATCCAACTGGGCGGGTTATTGGGCGAAGAGACGGTTACGCAGTGGATATGGATTTATTGATTCAGCTTGCAAAAGAAACTGATACGGTATTAGAGTTGAATGCCAATCCAAATCGTCTCGATTTAGCAGCGGAAAATGTTAAAAAAGCTCAGGATGCAGGAGTTAAAATCGTTATTAATACAGATGCTCACAGCATTGATATGCTGGAGAATATGGACGTAGGTGTGTCAAACGCCAAGCGTGGCTGGATCAAGAAAGAAACTGTATTAAACGCCCAAAATGAGGACGATTTTTTGGCTTTCCTCAATAGAGACTAACAGAAAAAGTAAGGAGGATTTTTCTCCATGCAAGACAAAGTATTAAAAACACTCGAGTTTACAAAAATCATTGCACAATTGCAAAAACATGCTTCTTCCAGTCTGGGAAAAAGCCTAAGTGAACAGTTAATGCCCAATACCGATTTGGAAGAGGTTAAACGTACTCAATATGAAACAGACGAGGCTGCAACCGTATATCGCTTAAAGGGCAATGTGCCTCTTGGAGGGATATTTGATATTCGCTCCCATATAAAACGAGCTCGGATTGGTGGTGTTCTCAGTCCTGTTGAATTGATGGAAACATCAAGTACACTGAGAGCAGGACGGACTCTACGCAGATTTTTGGAGGATATGCAGGAAAATGAAATCGAACTTCCTATTCTCTATGAATATAAAGACCAATTAGTGAATCTGAGTGATCTGGAAAAAGACATCAATATGGCAATTGGGGACCATGGTGAGGTTCTGGACTCTGCCAGTGATACGCTCCGGACGTTGCGTCAGCAATTGCGCACGAATGAAGCAAGAGTTAGAGAAAAGCTTGAAAGTATGATTCGTTCAAGCAATGCCGCCAAAATGTTATCAGATACGATTGTGACGATTCGGAATGATCGTTTTGTCATACCTGTAAAGCAGGAATATAGAAATCATTATGGCGGTATTATCCATGATCAATCTGCATCAGGGCAAACCTTGTTTATTGAGCCGCAGTCTATTGTTCAATTGAATAATACATTACAGGATATTCGCGTAAAAGAAAGTAGGGAAGTAGAACGTATACTAACAGCACTTTCCAATGCTGTAGGCGAGTATGCAGATGATATTCTACTGAATGTCTCTATTTTGGCTAAGCTCGATTTTGCCTTTGCAAAAGCAAAATATGCAAAAGCTATTCATGCATCCATGCCGATTATGAATAATCAGGGAATCATTAAGCTTAAGAAGGCAAGACATCCGCTCATTCCAAAAGAAGAGGTTGTTGCCAACGACATCATTCTTGGAGAGACCTATGGGACGATGGTCATTACAGGACCGAATACAGGCGGTAAAACCGTCACATTAAAAACGGTCGGTCTTTGTACATTAATGGCTATGGCAGGTTTGCAGGTACCGGCAATGGATGGATCAGAATTAGCAGTTTTTAAATCTGTATATGCAGATATCGGTGACGAACAATCGATTGAGCAAAGCTTGAGTACATTTTCATCTCATATGGTGAATATAGTGGAAATCCTAGAAACCTTGGACTTTGAATCACTCGTATTATTTGATGAGCTTGGAGCTGGAACAGATCCTCAGGAAGGAGCGGCACTAGCGATTTCAATTCTGGATGAAGCACATTCACGTGGAGCTAAGGTTATTGCTACAACCCATTATCCTGAGCTGAAAGCCTATGGATATAATAAAGAAGGCGTCATTAATGCAAGTGTGGAATTTGATGTAGAAACGCTCAGTCCAACCTATCGACTGCTTATCGGTGTGCCTGGTCGAAGTAATGCGTTCGAAATCTCTACGAAGCTGGGTTTAACTGAACGGATTATTCGCAACGCTCGTGGAATGATTGGAGCCGATTCCAATAAGGTTGAAAACATGATTGCATCTTTGGAAACTTCACGAAAGGAAGCTGAAAAAGACTGGCAGGAAGCGGAAGAATATTTGAGGGATGCTGAAATCCTTCATCAAGATTTACAAAAACAATTAATGGAGTACGAGGATAAAAAAGATACGCTAATCGAAAAAGCCAAGCAGGAAGCAAGGCAACTCGTAGAAAAGGCTCAAAAAGAAGCGGAGGAAATTATCCGTGAGCTGAGACAGATGCGAATCGAAAAGAGTGCTGAAGTCAAAGAGCATGAATTGATAGAGGCGAAGAGAAGGCTTAATGAAGCAAAACCTGAGGAATCCAAAAAAATAAGAAAAGCCGCTGTATCGTCAGCCAAAAGGACGCTTAAGCCTGGCGATGAAGTTAAGGTTCTCACTTGGGGACAAATTGGTCAATTAATAGAAAAGATATCCGATCATGAGTGGAATGTTCAAATGGGAATCATGAAAATGAAAGTGGATGAGAAAGATCTCGAATTTAAGAAAAGTCCAAAGCCAGTCGAGACGAAAACGATCACCAAGATTAAAGGTAAAAATTTTCATGTTAATCTAGAGCTTGATCTCCGTGGTGAGCGTTACGAAAATGCATTGTCTAGAGTGGAGAAATATATTGATGATGCCTTGCTTGCCGGTTATCCGCGTGTTTCCATCATTCATGGGAAAGGAACAGGGGCACTGAGACAAGGAGTCAGAGAGTATTTGAAGAATCATCGTTCAGTCAAATCAATGAGGTTTGGGGAAGCTTCTGAAGGTGGAATTGGCGTGACGATTGTTGAATTGAAATAAGGGAGAACACAGGAGGAGACCATGGAAACACTGGGGAAGATTTTGTTGGTGGTATCTGCTTTATTTATCATTGTCGGGATCATATATATGGCCTTCTACGCGTGAGTGCGTGAGTGAAAGAGTTTAAATGGTGGGGGGTCCCGCTGTTTAGGCTCTTTTTTATATCCTGCCGGCAAGTTAAGTACACATTGAAAGCAAAAAAGTGATTATTGGATATTCAGGACTTCCAAAATCATTCTTTAGGAGTTAAGAACTAGATAATTCAAATAAAGTTAACAGAATATTAGTAAAATATTGTCACATAAAATTCATTATACTATAATTAACTAGGAGAAATAGCTTTTTAAGGGAGGTTTTTACATTGTTAGAAGAAAAACCATGGTTTAAGCATTATCCAGAAGAAATCCCGAAAAGCATCGAGTATGGACATAATTTAATACAGGATTATTTAAAACAGTCTGCTTACAAATACCCAACTAAAAACGCCATTCATTTTATGGGAACATCAATTACGTACAAGAAACTGTATGAGTATGCATTGCAATTTGCCCATTATTTGAAAAAGCTAGGCGTTGAAAAAGGTGACCGAGTAGCTATCATGCTACCAAATTCGCCGCAGGGAGTCATTGGTTATTATGGATCATTGATAGCAGGTGCTATAGTGGTTCAAACGAACCCTCTGTATATGGAAAGAGAAATCGAATACCAAATGCAGGATTCAGGTGCCAAAGTTATCCTGACTTTAGATATTTTGTTCCCCCGTGTCATGAGTGTCATGAAAAAAACAGATTTACAGCATATCATCGTTGCTCCCATCAAAGATTTTTTACCTTTTCCAAAGAACTTAATTTATCCATTTATCCAGAAAAAGCAATATGGCATTGTCGTCAATGTTGAGCATAAAGGCAATCATCATCTCATGTCTGAAATCCTAAAAACATCACCGAAAACCGAGGTCGAGTATGAAGGCAACCCGGAAGAAGATCTTGCCTTACTGCAATATACCGGTGGAACAACTGGTTTTCCTAAGGGAGTTATGCTGACACATAATAACCTGGTAGCCAATACAAAAATGTGTGATGCCTGGCTCTATAAATATAAAGAAGCAGAAGAAAAAGTCCTCGCAATATTGCCTTTTTTCCATGTCTATGGGATGACTACCGTTCTTATCCTTTCTATCATGAAGGGCCATGAGATGATTATATTGCCAAAGTTTGATGCCGTTACGACCTTGAAGACTATACAGAAACAGAAGCCAACTCTATTTCCAGGAGCTCCTACCATGTATATTGGCTTATTAAATCATCCCGATATATCGAAGTATGATTTATCATCCATTGATGCCTGTATAAGTGGTTCAGCAGCACTCCCAGTGGAGGTTCAGGAGAAATTTGAAAAACTCACTGGAGGTAAATTGGTCGAGGGCTACGGTTTGACAGAAACATCACCGGTAACTCATGCTAATCTTTTATGGAATGACAAGCGTGTGAAGGGAAGTATTGGTTTGCCATGGCCAAGTACGGAAGCAGCAATTCTATCTTCTGAAACCTTAGAGCCGTTACCTCCAGGCGAGGTCGGTGAACTAGCAATAAAGGGACCGCAAGTTATGAGAGGTTATTGGAATCGTCCTGAGGAAACAGAAAGCGCTTTCTCTGGTGAATGGTTATTAACGGGAGATATGGGCTATATGGATGCAGAAGGATACTTCTACATCGTGGATCGTAAAAAAGATATTATTATTGCAGGTGGGTTCAATATTTATCCGAGGGAAATTGAAGAGGTATTATATGAGCATGAGGCTGTTCAGGAAGCCGTGGTGGCGGGTGTGCCTGATCCATATCGCGGAGAAACCGTGAAAGCGTATGTAGTATTGAAAGATCAAGCAAAAGTGACCGAGCAGGAATTAAATGCATTTTGCCGTAAGCATTTGGCTGCCTTTAAAGTACCTCGTCTATATGAATTCCGCGATGAGCTTCCGAAAACCGCGATTGGTAAAATTCTACGACGTGTATTGGTTGATGAAGAGAAACAAAAACAACAAACAATTGATAAAAGAGAGGCTTAATCGATTCTGAAGAAAGCGCTTCGTAAAACCATTTATTTGAAAAGGGATTTAGCTTGACTTTATTATTTTTCCCCTCTAATATGAAATTATGAATGACTATTCATTCATTTTAGAGGAGGAAGAATGATAATGAAAAAAGACCGCCCAAAATACAAACAGATTATTGATGCAGCCGTGATTGTTATTGCAGAAAACGGCTACCATCAAGCACAAGTCTCCAAGATAGCAAAGCAGGCGGGTGTAGCAGATGGTACGATTTACTTGTATTTCAAAAATAAAGAAGATATTTTGATTTCCATGTTCCAGGATAAACTGGGAGGTTTTATATCCAGTATTGAAGAAGAGATGGAACGGGTATCCAGTGCAACTGAAAAAATGCTGGTGCTGGTGCGCAAGCATTTTGAGATTCTTTCTGAGGATAAGCATTTGGCTATCGTTACACAGTTGGAATTACGGCAATCCAATAAAGAGATACGTTATAAAATTAATGATGTTCTTAAAGGATATTTAAAGCTTGTTGATTCCATTTTAGTTACAGGAATTGAACAAGGGGAATTCCAAGATAAACTTGATGTTCGTCTGGCTCGTCATATGGTATTTGGTACGCTGGATGAAATCGTTACGACTTGGGTGATGAACGAGCAAAAATATGATCTTAATAAGCAAGCTGAACCAGTTCACCATTTAATAATCAAAGGATTGGGTGCTTGAATGAGATAACCATGATACAAAAAAGGGGTAATACAAATGAAGACATTACGTGTATATGAGGAGAATCAGGTGGCCTATGTCTCTATAGATAGGCCACCAGCTAACGCACTGGCTTCTGATCTTCTTGAAGATTTATCCGCCATGTTTGATTCGATTGAAGAAAACGAGGATGTGCGGGTTGTTGTCCTATATGGAGAGGGGAAATTTTTCTCAGCTGGTGCAGATATTAAAGAATTCACGACAGTTACATCCGAAGGAGATTTTTCTGCTCTTTCTAAAAGAGGACAGGATTTATTTGAAAGGATTGAACGGTTCAAAAAACCGGTCATAGCGGCCATTCACGGCGCTGCATTGGGAGGCGGACTTGAGCTCGCTATGTCTTGCCATCTGCGATACGTAACTGAAAGGGCTAAGCTTGGATTGCCAGAGCTGCAGCTGGGTCTTATTCCCGGTTTTGCTGGCACTCAAAGGCTCACTCGTTTTGTGGGAGCATCCAAAGCTGCAGAGATGATGTTCACATCTGAACCTATTTCTGGTTTGGAGGCTGTTGAAGCAGGACTTGCAAATAAATCCTTCAAGGATGAAGAGTTAATGGATGCCGTAAAAGAGATTGCCGGTAAAATTGCAGGAAAAAGTCCAATTGCACTAGAGAAAGCCATCCACCTTATTAACTACTCTAAGCATGAACAATATTACAAAGGAGTAGATGAGGAAGCTATCCAATTTGGCAAAATCTTTGTCACTGAAGATGCTAAAGAGGGGATTCATGCATTTTTAGAAAAACGTTTGCCGATTTTTAAAGGAAAATAGGCGGTCAATAGCGAATCATTTTGTGAGTAACCTCTTCTCTTTGAGTGGGAGCTTCAGAGAGTAGGAGTTATATATATTTAGTTTTCTCAATCTTCAAAATTAATACGAACTATAGGAGGGCAATACATGAATATCTATGTTTTGCTAAAAAGGACATTTGATACAGAGGAGAAAATTTCATTATCAAACGGCCGTATTCAAGAAGATGGCGCTGAGTTTATCATTAACCCGTACGATGAGTATGCAGTGGAGGAAGCTATCCAGGTGCGTGATGCACAGGGAGGCGAAGTGACTGTTGTGACAGTCGGCGGAGAAGATGCAGAGAAAGAGCTAAGAACTGCACTTGCAATGGGAGCTGATAAGGCAGTTCTTATAAATATTGAAGATGATGTGGAAGATGGAGACCAATATACAACTTCTAAAATATTAGCTGAGTATTTAAAAGAACAAGAGGTTGATTTGATTATTGGAGGGAATGTGGCAATTGATGGAGGTTCCGGTCAGGTAGGACCGCGTGTAGCCGGTTTACTCGATATCCCTTATGTAACTACTGTTACTAAACTTGAAATTAACGGCAGAAATGTAACCGTTACCAGAGATGTTGAAGGGGATTCTGAGATTATTGAAACTTCTCTGCCTTTATTAATTACAGCTCAACAAGGTTTGAACGAGCCGCGTTATCCATCCTTACCAGGGATTATGAAAGCGAAGAAAAAACCGCTTGAGGAATTGGAACTGGATGACCTTGATCTTGAAGAAGATGATGTAGAAGCTAAAACAAAGAGTATTGAAATTTATCTGCCTCCTAAGAAAGATGCTGGTAAAGTTTTACAAGGGGAAATTCCTGACCAAGTAAAGGAACTGGTTAATCTGCTTCGTACTGAAGCAAAGGTAATTTAATTTAAATAAACGGTGATAGTGATAGATAGCAACGAACACAAAGGGAAAAATAACGGGAGGTAAAATTATGTCTAGAAAGATTTTAGTTTTAGGTGAAACAAGAGAGTCTTCTCTTCGTAATGTATCCTTTGAAGCAATCGCTGCAGCTAAGACAGTTGCTGAGGGCGGAGAAGTTGTAGGCGTTATATTTGGAGAGTCTGTTACAGAGATTGGGATGGAATTAATTCATTATGGAGCCGACCGTGTTATCGCTGTTGAGAATGAACAGCTAAAACAGTATTCATCAGACGGTTATACTCAGGCCTTGTTAGCTGTGATTGATCAAGAATCTCCTGACGGACTTATTTTCGGCCATACTTCATTGGGAAAAGACCTGGCGCCGCGTGTTGCTGGTAAATTAAGTTCCGGACTAATTTCAGATGCGATTGGTGTAGAAGAGGCAGGCGGAAATATCGTCTTCACACGTCCAATCTACTCCGGTAAAGCATTTGAAAAGAGAATTGTAACAGATGGACTAGTATTTGCTACTATTCGACCAAATAATATTGATCCGCTTGAGCATGATCCTTCCCGTACGGGGGATGTTTCAACTATATCTGTAGATATCAAGGATTTACGTACCGTTATTAAGGAAGTATTACGTAAAGCAACTGAGGGAGTTGATCTGTCAGAAGCTAAAGTAATTGTTGCCGGTGGACGGGGAGTAAAAAGCGAAGAAGGTTTTGAACCACTAAAAGAATTGGCCAACGTTCTTGGAGGTGCTGTTGGAGCATCTCGCGGAGCATGTGACGCCGAATACTGTGATTATTCTCTGCAAATTGGCCAAACAGGTAAGGTCGTGACACCGGATCTGTATATTGCTTGTGGAATTTCCGGAGCAATCCAGCATTTAGCCGGTATGTCTAACTCCAAAGTAATTGTAGCAATCAACAAAGACCCAGAGGCTAATATTTTTAAAGTAGCTGATTACGGTATTGTTGGCGATTTATTTGATGTAGTTCCTTTATTAACAGAAGAGTTCAAAAATCTTCTTGTGAAATCTTAAGTTCATATTTTGGGTAAACAGGGTGGCAAAAGCCATCCTGTTTTTCAACATAAAGGTAAAATTAGTACAAACCCATTTCTTTGAAATTCAGGATAATTAAGCAGGACAGTAGCCATCCTATATAGAACAGTGGTATACTCCACTTATAGTTTACTTAATGTATGCTTTAGGAGGTAAAATTCATGGCAATTTCTAATGTAACGGATCAAACATTCGTAACTGAAACAGGCGAAGGCTTGGTTTTAGCTGATTTTTGGGCACCTTGGTGTGGACCTTGTAAAATGATCGCACCTGTATTGGAAGAAATCGATGCAGAGTTAGATGGTAAAGTTAAAATCGTTAAACTTGATGTAGATGAGAATCAAGAAACAGCTGTTAAATTCGGTGTCATGAGCATTCCTACACTTGTTCTTTTTAAAGATGGAGAAGTAGTAGATAAAGTGATCGGATTCCAACCAAAAGAAGCACTTGTTAATTTGATTTCCAAGCATTCTTAAGGTTTAACGTAAAAAAGACTTCGGACGACCGGAGTCTTTTTTCTTTTGGAAAGTATTAAAACCTCCTTTAATTGTAAAATCCGTTTATAATATATAGAAACTTAAACTTTAAGTAGAGGGGGGACCCTTTTGAATCAACATATAAAAGATAAGCTTAGCTTGTTACCCGATCAGCCGGGATGTTATCTAATGAAGGACCGACAAAATGTTGTTATATATGTGGGAAAAGCCAAAGTTTTAAAAAATAGGGTACGTTCTTATTTTACTGGTTCTCATGATGGGAAAACCCAGCGCCTTGTATCGGAGATTGAGGATTTTGAGTATATCGTAACCTCTTCTAATATGGAGGCACTCATATTAGAAATGAATCTAATAAAAAAATATGATCCAAAATACAATATCATGCTGAAGGATGATAAAAGCTTTCCGTTTATCAAGATCACTTCGGAAAGGCATCCTCGATTAATCATTACAAGAAACGTAAAAAAAGATAAAGGTAAGTACTTTGGGCCCTATCCAAATGTATATGCAGCCAATGAAACTAAAAAGCTGTTAGACCGGCTGTATCCGCTCAGGAAGTGTACAACCTTACCGGCTAAAGCATGTTTGTATTATCATATTGGACAATGCCTTGCACCATGTGAAAAGACGGTCAGGGAAGATGAATATAAACAAATTACAGATGAAATAACAAAGTTTTTAAATGGCGGTTTTAAGGATATCAAGAAAGATTTACAGGATAACATGTATAAAGCATCAGAAGAATTGGACTTTGAACGGGCCAAGGAATTAAGGGACCAAATCGCTCATATTGAAGCAACAATGGAAAAACAAAAAATTGTATTCAGCGATTTAACGGACCGGGATATATTTGGATATGCAGTTGATAAAGGTTGGATGTGTGTCCAAGTCTTTTTTGTTCGGCAAGGAAAGCTGATTGAGAGAGATGTCTCGTTATTCCCTTTATATGATGATCCTGCTGATGAGCTATTGACCTTCTTGGGGCAATTTTATTCTAAGCCAAATCATTTTAAACCACATGAAGTACTCCTCACTGATGATATAGATATAGAATTGGCTGAAGGACTTCTTGACGTGAAAGTGGCACAGCCTAAACGTGGACCAAAGAAAGACCTGGTGAAACTTGCTGTTAAAAATGCAAAAATCGCCTTGCAGGAGAAGTTTTCTTTAATCGAAAGAGACGAAGAACGGACGATAAAAGCAATTGAAAACTTAGGAGAAATCATGGGGATTCATACACCGCATCGAATCGAGGCTTTCGATAACTCGAATATTCAGGGTGTTGATCCTGTCTCTGCTATGGTTGTATTTATTGATGGGAAACCTGAACGGAAGGAATACCGGAAATATAAAATTAAAACCGTAATCGGCCCGAATGACTACGATTCCATGAGAGAAGTCGTCAGAAGGAGATATGCCCGCGTACTTCGAGAGAATCTCCCTTGGCCGGATTTAATCATAGTTGATGGAGGCAAAGGACATATTGAGGCAGTTCGCGAAGTAATTGAGGATGAATACGGAATGGAGATTCCTGTAGCGGGATTGGCTAAGGATGATAAACATAAGACCTCCGTATTGCTATACGGAAACCCTTTAGAAATAATTCCATTGGGCAGAACCAGCCAAGAGTTTTACCTCTTGCAGCGTATACAGGATGAGGTTCACCGATTTGCAATTACCTTCCATCGGCAAATTAGAGGAAAATCAAGCTTCCAATCTGTCCTGGATGGAGTTCCTGGTATAGGAGAGAAAAGAAAGAAAGTACTGCTTAAGCATTTTGGCTCGATTAAAAAGATGAAAGAAGCCACATCAGAGGAATTTATAAAATTGGGAATCCCTGAAGCAAGCACCAAGGCTTTATTGGATAAACTAAATGAAGAACAAAAAAATGACTAACCAGTAAACCTGCACCTTTAATTTTATGGTGCAGGTTTTTTATTGAAGGTAAACAGATATCATAGAGAAAAAGGGCAATTCATATATGGAATTACCCTTTTTAATCAATTTACATTAAATGGTATCTTTATTGTCGGTTTTCACCGTGAAGTATACTTTATTTGCCCGTTTTTTTTGTTCTTCATAGCTTTCAGAAACTACTTTTCTCTGATGTTCTGTTTGGTAGGCAAGAAAACCTGCTTCTAATTGGAAATGGGTATTTTCGTTGATTGAAAATCTGCGGTTAATTAATTCACCTGTAAGCTCCCACTTTAATTCATCTTTTGTTTCCTTTACCAGCGTAAGGTCGCCCCAACCGGCGTCATGAAAAAACGTGATGGTTTCTTCTGTACTAGATAATGGAAATCTTCTTCCGAGTTGCTTTCCAGCCCAATAAAGGATTTGAGGGCCTTCCTTTCCCAATAAATCTTCCAAAAGGAATTCTCTTATTATTTCATACCCAAATGCAGGTATTAACGGCTCATTTTCAGTGACAGGTGCCATTTCTACTGACTCTAACTTATCTTCTTTTGTCATAGTTTCCCCTCTTTCCTTACATTATTATAGCTATATATATGGGAGTGGATGCAAGGGTAAAGTTGTATTTTCTATTAAGTATTTTCCAGGTAATATATAGAAATAGAAAAATATCAGTTATTTACAAATTATCGGTAGAAATAGGAAATCTCTGTATCCGTTTTCTTGACGCATTTTGGTTGAAAGGAGTACAATAAAACCGTCACATAATTGTAAGAATATGTGGAATTATTTTTGTTTTTATACTATTCATCTATTAATTTTGCAGAAAAATGTTTTTGGCATCTTAGATGGGTGGTGGGTTAGATGATTGCAGCTATGTTGAAGACCTGCTTGCAATTATTTAAGGCATAGTCCTTATCCAAGGCTATACTTTTATTTTTTCATTTTCAGAGGGAGGGTAACTATGGAGAGTCGTCGCGAGTTTAATTTACGTAGGTTACATTCGTTGTTAGGGGTATTACCAATCGGGCTTTTTTTGATTGAGCATTTAATGGTCAATTATTTTGCGACAAGAGGGCCTGAAGCATTCAACAAAGCAGCTGAATTTATGCATGATTTACCTTTTAGGCTTTTAATGGAGATTGTTGTCATCTATTTGCCAATCCTTTTCCATGCTGTATTAGGTCTTCATATTGCATTTACGGCGAAATATTCAGTGGGAAGTTACAGCTATTTCCGTAACTGGATGTTTGCTTTACAAAGAATCACAGGTATCGTGACTGTAGTTTTTATCGTTTGGCATGTATGGCAAACGAGGGTGCAGGTCGCATTGGGTGATACAGCAAATGCGGATATGATGGTTGAAATTTTTTCTAATCCATTTATGATTGCTTTCTATATGGTAGGTGTACTTTCAGCAATATTTCACTTTGCAAACGGGTTATGGTCATTTGCTTTAAGATGGGGACTTATCGTAACACCAAAATCCCAAAGAATATTTACATATATAACTCTTGGAGTTTTTGTATTTTTAGCTTTTATATCCATTCGCACGCTGCTGGCGTTTATCAACATGGCTTAAACAATTGCAATAGCTTAGCAGGTGAGTCTGCTAGTTTAATAAGGAGAGGGTCGGTTTATGAGTAAAGGTAATATAATCGTAGTCGGCGGCGGTCTTGCTGGTTTAATGGCTACCATCAAAATCGCTGAAGTAGGACATAAAGTAGAACTTTTTTCAGTCGTACCCGTTAAAAGATCCCATTCTGTTTGCGCCCAAGGGGGAATTAATGGAGCGGTAAATACAAAGGGTGAAGGTGATTCTCCTTGGGAGCACTTTGATGATACCGTGTATGGCGGTGACTTTCTGGCTAACCAGCCGCAGGTAAAAGCAATGTGTGATGCGGCTCCTTCGATCATTCATATGTTTGACCGTATGGGCGTTATGTTTAACCGTACGCCTGAGGGATTGCTCGACTTCAGACGTTTCGGCGGTACACAGTATCATAGAACAGCATTTGCAGGCGCAACTACTGGCCAGCAATTGCTCTATGCATTAGATGAACAGGTTCGTCGTTATGAAGTGGCGGGTCTTGTTCAGAAATATGAGGGTTGGGAATTCCTTGGAGCGGTGCTGGATGATGAACAGATATGCCGCGGAATTGTAGCACAAAATTTAACCTCTATGGAAATTAAATCTTTCCGTGCGGATGCAGTTATTATGGCAACCGGAGGACCTGGAATTATTTTTGGTAAATCTACGAATTCCATCATTAACACTGGTTCAGCAGCTGCGATTGTATATCAGCAGGGTGCTACCTATGCAAATGGTGAATTTATTCAAATACATCCAACGGCAATCCCTGGGGATGATAAACTTCGATTAATGAGTGAGTCTGCGCGTGGAGAAGGCGGACGTATTTGGACTTATAAAGATGGAAAGCCTTGGTACTTCCTTGAAGAGAAATACCCTGCTTATGGAAATCTAGTTCCTCGTGATATCGCAACACGTGAAATTTTTGATGTGTGCGTGAATCAAAAGCTGGGAATCAACGGTGAGAACATGGTCTACTTGGATCTTTCTCATAAAGATCCTAAAGAGCTTGATATTAAATTGGGCGGTATTATTGAAATCTATGAAAAATTCACTGGTGAAGATCCGCGCAAATTGCCTATGAAAATCTTCCCGGCTGTTCACTATTCCATGGGTGGACTATGGATTGATAACGACCAAATGACTAAAATACCTGGATTATTTGCTGCCGGTGAATGTGATTTTTCACAGCATGGAGCTAACCGTTTAGGAGCGAACTCCCTGCTATCCGCCATTTATGGAGGAAGTGTTGCAGGACCAAATGCGGTACGCTATGTAAATGGACTTGCTAGAAACGCTGATTCCCTACCGGATTCTTTATACGAACAGCATGAGAAGGCTGAAATGGAAAAATGGAATCGCATTATGTCCATGAATGGAACAGAAAATGCTTATTCCATCCATAAAGAATTGGGTGAATGGATGACCGATAATGTAACAGTAGTTCGTTATAATGATAAGCTTCAAAAAACAGATGAAAAGATTCAGGAGCTGCTTGAAAGATGGGAAAACATTAATATTAACGATACGGCAAAATGGAGCAACCAGGGAGCATCATTCACACGTCAGCTATACAATATGCTTCAACTGGCACGCGTTATCACATTGGGTGCCCTGCAGCGTGACGAAAGCCGTGGTGCTCACTACAAACCGGATTTCCCAGAACGAAATGATGAAGAGTTCATGAAAACGACAATGGCTGACTTTGTTGATGGAAAATCTGCACCAAATATTTATTATGAAGAGATTGATGTCTCACTTATTAAGCCGCGTAAACGTGACTACTCTAAGAGCAAGGGGGCAAATTAATTATGGCTACAGAAAGTAAAGTACTGTTTAAGATCCAACGCCAGGATAACCCGAACTCTGAGCCTTATTTTGAAGAATTTGAGTTGTCCTATCGACCAAATATGAATGTCATCTCTGCACTAATGGAAATACGTCGTAACCCGGTTACAAAGGAAGGCAAGAAAACAAGCCCGGTTACGTGGGATATGAACTGTCTGGAAGAAGTTTGCGGTGCCTGTTCCATGGTCATTAATGGAAAGCCACGTCAATCCTGTACGGCATTAGTGGATCAATATGAACAGCCAATCGTGCTGGAACCAATGCGTACTTTCCCGGTTATCCGTGACCTTCAGGTAGACCGTAGCAGAATGTTCGATTCACTTAAAAAAGTTAAAGCCTGGATTCCTATCGATGGTACGTACGATTTAGGTCCAGGACCTCGTATGGCTGAGAAAAAACGCCAGTGGGCATATGAATTATCTAAATGTATGACTTGCGGTGTTTGCCTGGAGGCCTGCCCGAATGTAAATGATAAGTCCAATTTTATCGGACCTGCTCCTGTGTCACAGGTTCGTCTATTTAACGCTCATCCAACAGGTGAAATGCAAAAAGCAGAACGTCTGAATGCGTTAATGGGTGACGGAGGAATTCAGGATTGTGGTAACTCCCAAAACTGTGTTCAAGTTTGTCCGAAAGGTATTCCTTTGACAACCTCGATTGCTGCATTAAATCGGGACACGAATGTCCAGGCTTTCAAAAATTTCTTTGGAAGTGACAAAATCTAAGTCTTTTCATTTTGATAGTCTTAGATGGATGTGAATAAATGTAATATAGTAAGAAAGGCCGTCTGTAATAGTCAGACGGCCTTTTCCGTTTAGCGATTGTGTTATGTTTGTAGAAATATAAATAAATAGGTTAGTACTACACATTTGTGATCATACAATAAAGTTTTATTTTTATTCACTTGTAATCTAAGCAAAGGACATGGTCCAAAAAACATGCTATCCACCAGTAAAATAATTACAATTTCGTCGATTTTTCTGTATAATGAATGAATAGTCATTCATATTTATAGAGAGGTGTGTTCCCAATGGGTAAAATTGCATATATTAAAGACATGGAAGAGTGGAAAGAAGAATTTACTTTTTCTTATTCTATTAAAGTTAGATTTTCAGAGACAGATATGTTTGGGCATTTAAACAATACAGTGCCTTTTACGTATTTTGAACAGGCACGGATTGAATATTTTAAAAGTCTTGGCATGATGCAGGATTGGGTGGATACCAAACATGAAACGATTCCTGTAGTAGCTGATCTTCAATGTGATTTTCTCCACCAGGTTTTTTTCGATGAGAAACTCAATATTAAAGTTAAGGCAAATAAAATAGGCAATTCATCGGTTGATATCCATTATCTTGGTCTACGAGAGGATGGGGTTCCCTGCTTCACCGGTCGAGGAACAGTTGTCCAAATTTCCAGATTAAGCGGTAAGCCGGTAGCTTGGACAAAAGAGATGAAGGAATTGTTTAATGACGGATTGAAGAAGCAACCTCAATCATAAAAACACGTTCATTCTTATCTAAATATAGTCACTCCTTATAGACCAGTCACATACACTATCGTGACTAAATATATACCCAATCCTAAGGTTATGGCTGGTAGCAAGGAGGGTTACAATAGTTGAAGGAGAACGATTTCACTCATAAACCTTTACTCACAAAAAGAGAAAGAGAAGTATTTGAGTTATTGGTACAGGACAAAACAACAAAAGATATCGCTAAGGACCTCTTTATTAGTGAGAAAACTGTGAGAAATCACATATCTAATGCGATGCAAAAATTGGGCGTAAAGGGCCGTTCCCAAGCGGTCGTAGAACTACTTCGAATGGGTGAATTAGAATTATAAGATCATTCAATGATCTTTTTAGAAGCTCGCCTAGCAAATGATCTATTTATCATTGTTCTTGACAATTCCTTTATGAGTCCATAAATTAGGAAGAGTAGCGAATATCAAATCACTATACACGTCATTGTAAAATGTAAAGTATGTGGTTTGAATCACTACTCTATTTTTATGCCCAAGTGATGGATTGGAAAAGAAATAAACTAATGATAAAGTGATATACAGTCCGGTTTAAATAATAGAGCAAAATGCTGCAAGCAAAAGATAGATAGAGGCGATCTGATTTGGATAGAGAAAACCCAATAGGACTTATCGATTCGGGAGTTGGCGGATTAACGGTTTTTAAAGAATTTATCAGGCAGCTTCCAAATGAAAATTTAATATATCTTGGTGATACAGCCAGATGTCCATATGGGCCCAGACCAATGGAAGAAGTTCGAAAGTTTACATGGGAAATGGCTCATTTCCTTTTGAAGAAGAATATTAAAATGTTAATTATAGCTTGTAATACCGCGACGGCTGCCGTACTTGAGGAAATGAGGGCAAGCCTGCCAATTCCGGTTTTGGGTGTTATTCAGCCGGGAGCTAGGGCAGCGATTGATGTATCAAAATCAAGAAACATCGGTATTATTGGTACGGAAGGAACAGTGCGCAGTAAAGCATATAATAAGGCGTTATTAAGCATTCATCCAAAGGTACACATTGAAAGTTTGGCATGCCCAAAATTTGTCCCTCTGGTAGAAAGCGGGGAATGGAACAGTGCAATTGCTAAAAAAATTGTTGCTGAAACATTAAAGCCCTTGAAAAATAGGAGCATGGATACATTGATTTTGGGATGTACACATTACCCATTGCTAACAGAACCTATATCAAATTATATGGGATCCTATGTGACGGTTATATCATCAGGGGAAGAAACGGCCAGAGAGGCAAGTGTACTATTGGAGCATGCTGGCATGCTAAATAAGGAAACCCCTCAGCCAACCTACAATTTCTATACTACCGGCTCCAGAAGAATGTTTAAATCTATTGCTTACGCCTGGCTTGGTGAAGCAGTTGAAACGGTTGAACATGCTACGCTTAATCAGTTGGTAGATGGAGACTAGTAAAGCAACTTATAAAAACCCTTGCACAATTTTAAGTATGAAAATACTTCGCTAAAATTGTGCAAGGGTTTTTTTAATCCATAATTTTTTTCTGCCTATAAAGGTATAAAATGAGCCAAGCCCCGTATATATGTAGTACAAACAGTCTTAGGAGGAATGGTGTATGCCTTTACGAACGAAATCAACATTGGTTGCTTCGGTACTTATATCATCTGTTTTAGTGTCAGGCTGCGGCTTGTTCGATTTACCAAAAAAAGAAGAAATTGATCCGCCACAGGATGTTACTTATTTGAAGGAGCAGGCAGAGGGTGAAGAAGAAGTTGTCAATCAGGAGGGTGTTAACACCAACGAAGAGGTAGGAAAGAATGAAGAGGCATTAAAGGTTCAAACGGAATTATATTTAATGGATGCAAATGGATATATTGTGCCACAAACCATTCCATTGCCAAATACAGAAAGTGTAGCTAAGCAGGCGGTGGAATATTTAGTGACGAACGGCCCGGTATCACAAATGCTTCCGAATGGATTCAAAGCTGTTTTGCCGTCAGATACTGCTGTTAAAAGTGTAGACATTAAGGATGGAGTAGCCACCGTAGATTTTTCTAAAGAGTTTAAGGAATATAAAAAAGAGGATGAAACGAAAATTCTGGAGTCAGTGACTTGGACTTTAACGCAATTTGATAAAGTGGAGAAAGTAAAATTGCAAATCGAAGGGCAAGCATTAAAGGAGATGCCCGTTAATAAAACAGCAATACAAAACGGAACATCAAGATTAATGGGAATTAATAACGATCATACAGACACGACCGATATTATGAATACACGTCCTGTTACGGTTTATTATATGTCCGGTGAAACAGATAACTATTATTATGTACCAGTGACAAAAAGAATCAGTAATCAGGAAAATGATCATGTAGAAGCCGTAGTCAGCAGCCTGATTAAAGGTCCGGGTTATTCCTCTCCGCTTGTTACGGAGTTCAGACCTGATGTTGCATTAGTCGAGGAACCTAAAATAGAGGATGGCGTGGTTACACTTAATTTTAATGAATCTATTTATTCAAGCTTTGATGGGGAGGAGAAAATAGTATCCGGCCATTTATTAAATGAACTGGTGCTTTCTCTTACTGAGCAAAAAGATATAAAGAAAGTGGCGATTCAGGTAAATGGAGAGGGTGAGCTTCTGAAGGAAGATGGCAAGAAGCTATCGGAACCGGTAACACGACCTGAAACCGTCAATACAGGTAAATACTAATAGTGAAAAAGATGGGCAAGTTCCGTTTAGGAGCTTGCCTGTTTTTAATTTGGACATAAATGGCAATATTGTTTGGACAGGGTGCTTTTTTATTGATTTAGGGTATGCTAAACTAAGCATGATGTATACATTTAGGAGGTACCTATGAGATTTGATGGTCGAAAGAAGAATGAATTAAGACCCGTACATATAGAAACAAATTATATTAAACACCCGGAAGGCTCGGTGTTAATCAGTGTCGGTGATACAAAGGTGATTTGTACAGCCAGTGTAGATGACCGTGTTCCGCCATTTATGCGCGGAGAAGGAAAAGGATGGATTACGGCAGAGTATTCAATGCTGCCTCGTGCAACAGAGCAAAGGACGATGCGCGAATCAACTAAAGGGAAAGTTACTGGACGTACGATGGAGATCCAGCGTTTGATTGGGCGCGCTTTACGTGCGGTAGTCGATTTGGAAGCGCTTGGAGAAAAAACAATCTGGATTGATTGTGATGTGATTCAGGCAGATGGAGGAACAAGAACAGCTTCGATTACAGGTGCATTCGTTGCAATGGCGATTGCGCTCGATAAGCTTCAGGAGGCAGGGAAAATTAGCTCTTATCCGATTAAAAACTATTTAGCTGCCACATCAGTCGGGATGATTGAGGAGCTTGGAGCGGTTCTTGATTTGAATTATCATGAAGACTCTAAGGCTTTAGTGGATATGAATGTCATTATGACAGGCGCAGAGGAATTTGTGGAGCTTCAGGGAACCGGAGAAGAAGCGACTTTCTCCAGACATCAATTGAATGAATTACTTGACCTTGCAAGTGAAGGTTTACAGCAATTATTTACTGTACAGCAAGAGTCATTGGGAGATATAGCAGCTAAAATTCAGTAAAGCGTACCAATTTATACGATTTTTCTCTTGGGAGGAGAAGTTGAATATGAATACCGTTTTAATTGCAACCAAAAATAAAGGTAAAGCAAAAGAATTTGAAGCATTATTTTCCCCAAAAGGGATTAAGGTTATTACCCTATTGGATATTGAGAATGCGATTGATGTTGAAGAGACAGGAAGCACATTTGAAGAAAATGCTCTTTTGAAGGCTAACACTATTTCTGAGCTTATGAATATGCCTGTTTTGTCTGATGATTCTGGCTTGGTCATTGATGCATTGGATGGACGTCCGGGTATTTTTTCGGCAAGGTATGCAGGTCCAGGAAAAGATGATAGAGCTAATTATGAAAAGGTTCTTAATGAGCTAGAGGGTGTACCTAAAGAAAAACGAACTGCCCGTTTTTATTGTGCAATAGCACTTGTCGGTCCGAAGATGGACCCTATTACAGTTTCCGGAACATGTGAGGGAATCATTGCTGACGCGCCGGATGGCGAGAATGGCTTCGGATATGATCCTATTTTCTTTGTGCCGGAAAAACAAACAACGATGGCGAACCTTGAAGCAGAGGAGAAAAACAGAATCAGCCATCGAGCGAATGCTTTAAAAGAATTAGAGAAAGTACTAAATGAAAAAGTAGTGGAATTCCTATGAAATGTTTAATTGTCAGTGATAGCCATGGCTTACTGGAAGAATTGGACGTTTTGCATGAAAGACATAAAGAAGAGGTCGATCTGTTTATACATTGCGGGGATTCAGAATTATCTCGTGATGATCAAGTAATTCAGTATTATCAAACTGTACGAGGTAATTGTGATTTCGGAGAGGACTTTCCGGAGGATTTAATTGCACATCTTGAAGACTGGTCAATACTTGTTACACATGGGCATTTATACAATATCAAATCTACGTTGATGAATATTAGCTTGAAAGGGAGAGAGGTTGGTGCGAATGTTATCTGTTTTGGCCACTCTCATATAGCAGGTGCAGAAAAAATTGATAACTGCCTGTATATTAATCCCGGCAGTATACGTCTACCGAGAGGAAGTCAGTATAAAACCTATGTGATTCTCGAAAAACAAGGTCAGAATGCAATCGTTGATTTTTACACAATGTCTGGGGAAAAATTACCAGGCTGGCAATTGAAAACAACACTTTCCTAAATCAAAAAAAAGTTGTATAGTAAGTGAAGGGAATATACAGATCAGGATTTGTGAGTTCCCTTCCCTTCCCTTCACTTTTAAAAAGATAAAAAACTTTTTCAAAAAAGTTATTGACTTATAAATAAAGTGATTATATAATAATAAATGTCGTTAAGGACAACGTAAAAAAATAAAAACATGTCCCAGTAGCTCAGCTGGATAGAGCAACGGCCTTCTAAGCCGTCGGTCGGGAGTTCGAATCTCTCCTGGGACGCTAGTAAAAAAACCTCTTATTTTCATAAGAGGTTTTTTGTTTTCTATATCTAATAAGTATGAAGCTAGAATGATTAAATCTATGGTATAGACAAATTCTCTTCCAAGTCCGTTAATTAAAGAAAGAGGCAAAACCTTTTAAAGTTGGTTTTGCCTTTTTTTACATTTAATATTGAAATTATACAAATAACCTATTTGGATTACCTTTCCCTCCGTTTCTGACTATATAAGTTAAAGGCTGGATGAGAACCTTTTGTGATGATATCCGTGATGATTTTAGACAAGACAGTGCTATAGACAAGTCCGTTATCTCCATAGGCAAATTGAAAATGGCAGTGTGGAAATTCGTCATATTGACCGATAAGAGGAAGTCCATCGTGTGTCCCGCCATAGAAGGCTCCAAGATAAAATTCGGGTTCAGCTTTTATACCGGGAAAGAGCTTATTAAATTCTTCAATAAGCTTCGTCTTTTTATGATTAATTTTTGAATCACGATCCTCAGGATAGATTGTGTTTTCGTCAAGTCCTCCAATGATAATCCGATTATCTGCAGTTGTGCGCATATAGATATATGGGCGTGCTGTTTCCCAAATTAATGTTTGCTTATACCATTCAGATTGCTGAAGATTTTCAACCGGTTTGGTGATAACAGCATATGAACTTGTCAGAAGACAATCCTTATCTTTTTTAAATTCGAGCCCTTCATATCCAGCAGCAATGATGACTTTTCTTGCTGTGATGGAATGATTGCGGTCTGTAAAAAATGTAGCATACTCCTTATTGAATTTTTTACCGGTTATTTTTGTATCCTCAAATATTTGTACACCCTTTTGATGGGCTGCTTGAATCAGGCCATGATTATATTTAAATGGATTGATTTCCCCATCATTATGGATATACAAGGCTGATTGCTTAGAAAATGGGTAACGCTCTTTAATTTGGCTTTCGTTAAGCAGATCGACAGGGAAGTCGTGCTTGATCAAATAATCGTATTCCCTTTGTAACTTCATCTCTCCTTGGGGATCACTGGCATAATAGAGGCTATCCCTTCGTGTAAACTCGGAATCTAAATTTAGTTTTTTCGATGTTTCTTCAATTTCAGAAATGGCTTGCTCGCATAATTTTGTATGGTAAATGGCTGATTCTTCCCCAAAGGAATTGATCAACTCAAACAACATCTTATCTCCTAAATATTGAAGGAGGGCGGTGTTGGTCATTGTGCTGCCGGTACCAATCCTTCGTTTATCAACTACAGCCACCTTAAGTCCTTTGTCGCTTAAAAGGTATGCGCACTGTGCCCCTGAACTTCCTCCCCCAACAATAAGAACATCACAAAGTATATCTTCCTCCAACGATGGATATACAGGAGGATTAGGATAAGTTGTTTGCCAATAATATTTGCCGCTCTGCAGGTTCATAATCCGTGCTCCTTTTATAGAGGTGATTTGAAATAGAATTCCCTGCTGAAATGAAAGTATACCTGTATCAAAGTGTAAGATTATTGGATGGAGCGAGAGCTTAAAAATATATTATGACCACTTTATAATCTGAATAAGCAAAAAAGAAACACCTCTCTTATTAAAGAAACATAAGAGGGGTGTATATACACATTAATCAATATAAACAGATCTCACCAACGTGCGAACAGATTCTTTTCCGTTAGGATGCTTGGTCTTGATATCGACTGTCATATTATAGACACCTGGCTTCGGCACTTTTGGCAGTTTGGCAGAGAAATCTATTCCGTTGGTTGTCTTAGGGAGGACGGTTTGTGTCAATTCGATACCGTCTTTGTCGATTAATTTAATTGAGAAGCTAGCTGTTCCGGAATGCTTAGGGGCACGGATGGTGAAGTCCGTCAGCTCTGCTTTGCCTGTTCCGGCCATCTCCAGTTTATATATTTCCTTTTCGTTAAAGGTAGAGGCTAATAGATAGGCATCATCAGCTTCCGTTGCCTTTATTTGTACCGTCCATGTACCAGGAGTGAATTCTTTGTTATAAAAGGTATATAAGCTGGCACCGGAAAAAAGTATCTGATCGACAGTCGGCTTAGAGGCGGGGATGATGGTACCATCTGGTGAAATCAATTCGACACCTATTGATGAGTGGGCCGTATAGATCGAGATTGTACCGGTGGTTTTTTCCGGAATATAGATCTCTTTTTTTACAAGTTGATTTTGGGCTAAGGCATCCCCATGAATATAATGAGAAGATGTATTTTGAATGGCCGATTCATTTTGCTCGGGATCGGCTGTTGATTTAATTTGTGTAACTGTGGCAGTGCGCATATAAGGCTCAATCCGCGAAAACACCTTGGAGCCCATCCGAATATTATCATGGTCAATTGAGCTGTCTGTAAACAGATGTGTACCATAGGATAGTTTGGAGCTTGTTTCAGTGACCAATCCATCATTAGCCCCGTATGAAGATAAATAGGCGCCTCCCAAGGATAGAGCGGAGAAAGCAGGTCCATGATCCGTTCCTGCCACGGTATAGTACTTATTCTTGTTTCTATTCGTATGCCCATCCGTTACAGAGCGGAATCTCGCCATTTCCCCAAGCTGCAAAGAATAGGTACCAGCATCGTTTTGGCCAAGCAAATCTCCGAGCCACCCAGCATACCAGCTATATGCCAGGTCTGCCAGCTCTGAACCACGATGTGGTGAACCTAGTGTAATAACCTTGCCGACATAGGGGTGGGCTCCATAGTGTACTAGGGCTGCTTGAGTATCTGGTCCTCCTTTGCTGTGAGCGATGATGTTGACTTTCTGGCCATTGAAGTGTCGGGAGATATCGGCTAGCATCGATGCAAGTAATTCTCCGTTCGTATACTGATTTTCCGACCCGTTTCCGGCTGCATCATAAAGCTGGACAAAGGCGGTTTGATATCCGGCTTCATACGCCTTTGTATACATATCATTCACGCCATGATATTCTGTTTCACCGTACCAACTGGTTGAACTGCCATTTTTCCCTTGGACAAAAACAATCGGAGGTTTAGCTGGATTTAAATTCGGCGGCCGTTCACCCAGGAACCATTGGCCTGGCGTAAAGGTTTCATCAGGTGGTTTCAGCTTGCCGGCTGAGGTTTTTGTAGGCAGGCTGAATGGTAAGAAAAGAAGCGCAGCTGATAGAATAACACCAATCCGTTTCTTCATCGTATCCTTCATATGATCCTCCATTCAAATCAGTCTTTTAATACAAAAATAATTTTATGATGATTAGAGGTTTCGTATTCTGAAGCAAATGGCTCAAAATGTATTAGGAATAATTATGTGTGCAAGATTCTTTGAATCTGGAAGAGGAGTTTTCTTTGGTTGATAAAACGTAGTCAGAGTAGGTTTCTTTAGATAAAAACATTTATTAAATGTCATAATGAGAGCGGTAGATACAATCTTTATCTATTTAACTATACAATCATTTTGACTTTTTTTACAATTTAAATGTGGCATACAAGCATAGAGGAGAAATACTGTTATTAAAGAAAAAATAACTAAGAGATTTTCTGTACGTGGGAAATTGAAGGATGAAAACGGAATGGGCTTTGAATGGCTGTGGATTTATGGATATTCACAGTCAACACCTAGGTCTATAGTAGATCTTGACTGAATTCACAAAAAAGGTTGTCCCTTATGCTATTAATGCATTTGGGACAACCTATTACCTGTAAATTAATGAGAGTGTTTCATATTCTCTTCAAGTACACTTGCGACCTTTTGGAATTCTTCGTCGCTTTCAATTTCGTGAAGTTCACCGTCTTCGTCAACACGGAAAAAGAATATTTCCATATCTTCTTCTGTTTCGAGTTTGATTTCTTCCACGAGTGCGGTAACAGCGTATTCTGCTCCGTCTACATCCAATGTACCTAGTACTTCAATTTCTTCTTCCTGTCCATTTTCGCCTTCTAATACAAGGATTTCTCCCACTTCAATTTTCGCCATTTGATTACTCCTTTAACGATTTACTTGTCCGCTTAGTATATCCATTATTGATAGGAAAAACAACTATTAATACCCAGGTGCGAAGCTTAGAAAAAGGATTGATCAAGCAAGAATGTTTGTTTATTGTCACTTACTTGTTACTATTAAATGGAAACTTTATGATGGAAGGATCCAAACTATATGACAAATAAAAGTATTAATATAAATGTTCCTGTTTCTGTACTAAATTTAGCCCCTATTCGCAAAGGCCAAGATGCAAAGGGAGCAATTGATTCAATGGTTGAGCTTGCACAGGCTACAGAGAAGATGGGATATAAGCGATATTGGGTTGCCGAGCATCACAATACACCTACAATGGTTAGCTCAGCCACTTCTATTTTAATTAAACATATTTTGGAGCATACAGATAAAATAGAGGTCGGATCCGGTGGCATTATGCTGCCTAATCATTCCCCATTAGTTGTGGCGGAGCAGTTTGGAACGATGGCAACTATCTATCCAAATCGCCTTAATTTGGGCTTGGGAAGAGCGCCTGGAACAGATATGATGACGGCGAGTGCATTAAGACGTTCACAGAAGGATTCCGTTTATACATTTCCTTCAGATGTGCAATCCTTGTTAACCTATTTGGGACCGGAAGAGAATCAGGGTTATGTAAGGTCGTACCCGGGTGTCGACACCAATATACCAATTTATATTTTGGGATCCTCTACGGAATCAGCTGTTCTTGCTGCTAAATTGGGTCTGCCTTATGTATTTGCAGCCCATTTTGCTCCAACTTATTTGGAAGAAGCCATCTCAATTTACCGTAATCAATTCAAGCCGTCTGAATATCTAAGTGCTCCTTATATGATGGTCTGCTTGAATGTTATTGCAGCGGAAAGTGATGAAGAGGCTGAGATAGAATCTACAACCATGCAACAATTTTTCCTAAACGTTGTTCGTGGGACAAAAAATTTGTTAAGCCCTCCAATCAAAAACATGGATGAATTATGGAATGGACCTGAAAAACAAATGGCAAAATCCATGTCCAGTGTCACGTTGCTTGGCTCAAAACAATCCATACGCGAGCAGCTAATCAGCTTCCAGGAAAAATATAATGCTGATGAAATTATGGCTGTTTCCTATATCTATGATCAAGATAAACAAAAGCGGTCCTACGAAATACTAAAAGAAGTGGTTGAAGGTCAATAATGAAAAAACATCGCATCCGACGGTACATATTTAACCGTGAGGATGCGATTTTTTATTAATGAATTGTGTCGTTGCAATCCTATTTGTTCCGTCGAGCTCAGTTGAAAAGTGATAACATGAAGAAGGAAATGTGGCAGTAAGGATTTTATTAAGCAACCGTAAATATACATAGAATAATTATGTTAAAATATTCAAAAACATAGTTTTACGCGTTCTTTGTCGGTGGATGGGCTAAATTGTATATTAAAGCATTCAATATTTTTTTGTATGGGAGTGAGGGAGAATGATTAAGCGTTTAAGCGAAAAAGATCATGATGTTTGTGTGTCTTTTATTCATACGAAGCCTTCTGAAAACTTATTTTTAATTGGGGATATTGAAGCGTATGGATATGAGGAAGATTTCCAAAAGGTTTGGGGAGAGTTTGATACAAATGGGAATCTGATTGCCGTTCTTTTAAAATACAAAGAAAACTATATCCCATATGCTGAATGATCCTGAATTTTCCATGATGTCCGGTCTAAAGGAAGTCACTGAGAATATTGAACCCTATTTACAGCAGAGACTTTTAAATAAAAGGCAAACATTTTATGCGAAATGCCAAGTTTTAAACGCTGAGGCTGGCTATGTAGATACGACAGAAGTACAGTATGCTGCACCTGATGATGCAGAACGAATTGTTAAATTGCTGCAAAATATCCCGGAATTTAAAAATTCATGTACGTCGGTAGAAGAAAAACGTAAAAGTTTAAAGGATGGTTTTTCGCGTTGTGCTTATATTACCGATAATGGGAAAGTTGTTTCATCCGCTTCGACTACAGCGGAAAATTCCTGCTCAGCTATGGTAGTCGCTGTCGCTACTTTAGGAGATTATAAGAAAAAAGGCTATGCTACGAAATGTATGGTCAAGTTATGCAAGCAGCTTCTTAGTGAGGGAAAGGAAATATGCTTGTTTTATGATAATCCAAATGCTGGCGCTATATATAAACGAATTGGCTTCGCAGATATTGGATATTGGATATTGGATGATGTATAGGTTTAAGAAGGATAAATTGTCAGATTAATAGAGCGGCGATATGGAGAAGACGTAGTGGAAGGCATTCATACAAAGCACCCTGAAAGTTAAGCTTGAAACCTAATGTTCAGAGTGCAATAGAGTATTTACTATTACTGTAGGATTGATTATTTATGTTTTGCTAGATTTGCTACAGTACCGCCATCTACACGTAAGTCGATACCTGTGATATAAGAAGCCGCATCGCTTAATAAAAATTCTACAGCTGTTGCAATCTCTTTTGATTCCCCTTCACGACGTAAAGGTGTAATTTCAAGCATCTTCTTCATTTCTGCTTGCTTTGAGGCTTCCTGACGTCCCATTGGTGTGTTGATTGTTCCAGGAGAGAGAGAATTTATACGTGCGCCTTTTTCTCCCCATGTCCATGCCTGGTCCTCAACAATTAATTGTACGCCTAATTTAGATAAACTGTAGGCAGCCCCAGGATTCCCTTGGGCAAATTGCTCCATTGTTTCCACGGCATTTTCAGCTAACGGCTGTTTTAGTGCTTCCATATAAGGGCCTTGACGGGGAGCCATATAACCGCTCATGGAAGAGATGCAAACGACCGCTGTTCCTTCTGTAGCAAGTGGAAGGAAAGCTTCTAGAATAATGCCTGTCCCAACCAGGTTAACTTCTGTAATCCGTTTTGAATCCGCCATAGTAGGAGAAAGGCCTGCTGTATGAACTAATCCTTTTAATGTACCCAGCTCAGCAGCCTTATCAGCTAGGTCTGCAACGTTTTCCTTAGATGTAATATCAACGACTTGAATGTGGACATCTGTAACCCCTTTTCCAGCCAATTCCTCTTTTGTTTGAAGTAAGCGTTCATGCGAAACGTCTGCTAAAAGGACAGTCCCCTTCTTGCCGACTAATTCAGCAGTTGCTTTCCCCATTCCGCCAGATCCGCCTGTAATGACATATACTTGTTTCGTCATAGTTCCAACCTCCTTATATGATTCAATTTTAATTATAAATGTTTTTTGATTAGTGGTAAAATTTAACTATGTGAAGATTCAGAACAAATTCTAAACTTTTATATAAGAGGTTAAAATATAAAACTCAAATGTTTATGTATATCCATAAAAAATAACGGTTTCAAGACTAGGTTTTGGAAAGGAAGCTAGTTCGTCATCAAGAGATATTAGAAACTAGAACATACCATACTCCTATAAAATATTGTGAGCAAATAATTAGTGAAGTAATTATTAAATAAAATAGGATAATTTAGGAGTGTATCAATTAATAAATTCAATTTTTGCTATACTAATATGATTAATAAATCAATAATTGTCTTGAATAACTTCTCTCTTTCGGATAACATTTTTAATATGTGAAATAAGGAACTTATTTTGAGAGGATTAATTAAGCCATGTCAAAACATCAAAAGAAGAACATCTATGCAGCGGGAGCTGTTTTAAAGAAAGAGATTGGTTTGAAAGAAGCCTTAACCATTGTAGTTGGGGTTGTAATTGGATCAGGTATATTTTTTAAAGCTACTCCAGTATTGGAAAGCGCCGGTTCTCCAGTTGCGGCTATTATAGCTTGGTTACTTGGGGGATTAATTACTCTTGCAGCTGCTCTGACGTTGGCTGAGATTGGCTCAGCTATACCGGAGACAGGTGGGGTATTCGCTTATTTGAAGGAGCTTTATGGAGAAAAATTTGCTTTCCTATTTGGATGGGTACAAGCGTTAATCTATATACCAGGCATTCTGGCGGCGCTATCCATCGTTTTTGCCACACAAGCAACATATTTTATGCCTATGACAGACCTCCAGCAAAAATTATTAGCGATTGGTATTTTAGTATTTGTGGCCGCACTAAATATCATCTCAACTAAACTTGGAGGCAGGATTCAGTTCATTTCTACGATAGCTAAAATGATTCCAATTATTGCCATTATCGTGTTTGGAATTATTCATGGAATGGGGAAAGAAACAGCATCGCTATTCTCGGGAGAATCTGTTCATAGCTTTACCCTAACTAGCTTTGGTGCTGCAATCCTAGGAACTTTGTTTGCCTATGAAGGCTGGGTGAGTGTTGGAAATATGGCTGGAGAAATGAAAAATCCTCAGCGCGACTTACCACGCTCTATTTTATTTGGAATGACAATTATTATTGCAGCTTATGTCCTAATAAACGTAGCCTTTTTCTCTGTTATGTCTGTTCAGGAGATTGTTTCGACAGAAAAAGTAGCAACGGATGCTGCTCTCATTCTTTTTGGAAGCGGCGGCTCAGCGATTATCTCGATAGGGATTCTAATCTCTATATTTGGTACATTGAACGGATATTTGATGACAGGTGTCCGAGTGCCATTTGCGATGGCACAAAGCAAGATCTTCCCGTTCCATCATGTTATGGGACGTGTTGAAAGCCGTACAAGTACACCGATTAATGTCTTTATTTTTGAAGTGGTCTTATCGATTATTTATATTTTATCTGGATCATTTAATACACTGTCTACTCTGGCCTTATTTGCCACATGGATTTTCTTTGTAATGGCCATTTACGGGGTTTTCATCCTTCGTAAAAAGCGTAAGGACTTAGTTCCGACTTATCGAGTTCCTTTCTATCCGTTTGTTCCGCTTGTCGGAATCGTTGGTGGAGTATATATATTGGTATGTACGGTTTTTACCGATACCTTATATTCTTTAATTGGATTAGCGATTACCGCATTGGGTTATCCTGTATATCTCTATCTGAAAAAATCAAATATGTAAATATGAATACACACGGGTTTCCGATTAGGAAATTCCGTGTGTTTTTTTATCTATCTATATATAAAGCTCCTAAACTGTTTTTAAAAGGAAAGGTAAATTGGGCTTTTTACTTGTATGATTGAAAAGGTTTTAGCAAAATAAGGATGTAGTCATATGTCGGTAACGAAAAAAGGTGAAGGTATGGGGTATTTACGAAAATATATAAAGAAATATGGAGTTTTATTTACGGTTGCGATTCTATTTTTAATGGTTGAAGCCATTTGTGATTTGCTTCTGCCTACGATATTAGCAACGATGATTGATAAAGGTGTAGCAAATAAAGACCTTTCTTTTGTATTGGAAATGGGCGGAGTGATGTTAGTTGTTACGGCAGTAGGTGCGTTGGGTGCGATAAGCAGGAATATAATCTCTAGTAATATTTCGCAAAAAATGGGAGCCGAACTTCGCTCTGATTTATATAAAAAGATACAGTCTTTAAAACTCGTGCAAATGAACCGTTTTGAAGCAGCGACTCTAGTTACAAGGCTTACAAATGACGTAACGCAGGTGCAAGTATTTGTGAACGGCTTGATGAGAATTATGGTGAAGGCTCCATTGATTTGTATAGGGAGCATTATCATGGCAGTCCGTTTAAATGCTTCTATATCATGGATTCTATTAATTATTATTCCGATTGTAGCGGGTATCATTATGCTGAATCTGAAACTTAGCTTTCCTTTCTTTATCCGCGTTCAAAAAGTGACAGATCGCTTGAACGGGGTAATGAGAGAATATTTATCCGGCATACGGGTGATCAGGGCATTCAATCGTTCTAAGTTTGAGAAGGAGCGTTTTGAAGAACGGAATGATGATTTGGCAGAAACCTCTATTAAAGCTATGCGAGTAATGTCTGTATTTAGTCCTGGAATCATGCTAACCGTGAATTTTGGAATTGTGCTCGTCCTTTTAGTGGGCGGTTGGAATATAAATAATGGACAGATGCAGGTTGGACAAATTGTTGCCTATGTGAACTATATGACTCAAATCTTAGTATCTTTATCGATGATTTCAATGATATTTAATTTCTTTGTTCGGGCAAGGGTATCTGCCGGAAGGATTGGAGAAGTATTTAATACTGAGGAGCCTCCTTCAACACTTGATACATCTGGAAAAGCTATTGATAAAGAAGGTATCTTTTTTAATCAAGTTGGTTTTTCATACTTTGGAACGAAGGACTTTGTAGTAAAAGATGCTACCTTTCATGTAAATATGGGAGAGACAGTTGGGATAATAGGTTCAACCGGATCAGGAAAGAGCAGTCTGGTTAACTTGATTCCTAGATTGTATGAACCTTCTAAAGGTGCCATTTATATGAATGGGGTAAACATTCAAATGATGGACCCAGCTTTATTGAGAGAGTCTGTGGCATATGTGCCTCAGAAATCTATATTATTTACGGGAACGATTAAAGAAAATATACTTTGGGGAAATGGGAATGCCAGTATGGAAGAGGTGGTACAGGCAGCCAAGGCAGCCTGTGCCCATACATTCATAGAGGCTTTGCCCAATGGGTATGATACTCATCTTGGACAGGGCGGAATTAATCTTTCCGGTGGCCAAAAGCAAAGATTATCGATTGCCAGAGCCCTGTTGAAAAAATCATCAGTTTTAATTCTTGATGATTCAACCAGCGCACTTGATGCGGTCACGGAGAAGCAATTAAAGGAATCATTAGGGGAAAGAACGAAAGGGTCGATGATTTTTTTGATTGCCCAAAGAATAACCTCTGTTATGGATGCCGATAAAATTATCATTATGGATAATGGGAAAATAGTAGGCATTGGAAATCATGAAGAGTTAAAAACTCATAATCCGGTTTATCAGGAAATTATACGTTCGCAAATAGGTGAGGAGATGGTTAGCCATGGCAAATAAATCGGAGAATGGAAGCAAGCCCTCACAGCCGCAAATGCCGAAACCAGGGGGAAGAGGCCATGGCCATGGTGCGGGCCGATTTGCTCCTGTAGAAAAACCTAAGGATTTTACGGGAACTCTTAAACGGATTTGGGGATTTTTTGGGTCTGAAAAGAGAAGTCTGTGGATTATTTTTGGCTTTGTTGTTATTAGTTCAGCTATCAGCTTATTTGTTCCCTATTGGATTGGAAGAACAGTCGATACGATTGCAATGGAATCAGTTGACCTGAACTTATTACATATGATGATTCTTATTTTGGCTGTGGTTTATGTGACGGATGGAATATCCAGTTTGCTCCAGGGCTGGATGATGGCCCGAGTTTCTCAGCGGGTTGTTCAATCCTTAAGAAGCAAGCTATTTCATAAGCTGCTTAAATTACCAATTGGTTATTTTGATTCACATGCTCATGGCGATATGATGAGCAGAGTTACCAATGATATCGATAATGTCAGCAGTAGTATTTCTCAATCGACTACGCAGCTGATGGGTGGAGTCATCACAATAACGGGATCATTTATTATGATGCTAATATTGAGCCCCATTTTGACGGTTGCTGCATGTATTACGATACCATTTATGTATTTGCTGACGAAAATGATTGCTAAACGGACACGGGTTTTATTTCGGGAACAGCAAAAACATTTAGGCAAATTGAACGGACATATAGAAGAAACGATATCCGGAACGCTTATTATTAAAGCCTTTAATAGAGAAAATCAAGTGGTCGAGACGTTTGAAGAAATCAATGGTAAATTATTTGAATCAGGAAGGAAGGCACAAATCTGGTCAGGTTATTTAATGCCATTAATGAATGCAATTAATAATCTTGGACTGGCCGCGATTGCAATTGTAGGCGGTATCTTGGCTGTAAATGAAGCTGTAACGATTGGGGTGATCGCCAGTTTTGTCAGCTATTCAAGGCAGTTTACGAGACCGTTAAATGATTTGGCCAATATATTCAATCTATTTCAGTCTGCAGTTGCAGGTGCTGAACGAGTATTCCAGGTGATTGATGAGAATGAAGAGACAAAAGATGGCGAGCATGCGGTTCCACTCCGGCATTCAGAAGGAAATGTAACGTTTAAGAATGTTTCATTTGGATATGACGCAAATCACCCCATCTTAAAAAATATCAGTTTTGAAGCAAAAACGGGCAGCCACAATGCGCTAGTGGGACCAACTGGTGCAGGGAAGACAACCATTACGAATCTCTTAACCAGGTTTTATGAGGTATCTGAAGGGAGCATCTTAATCGATGGGGTAGATATTCGTGATTATACAAGAGAGAGCTTAAGAGATACGTTTGGGATTGTGCTGCAGGACACGTATTTGTTTACGGGAACCATTAAAGAGAATATAAAATATGGCCGGTTGGATGCTACAGATGAAGAAATGATTGAAGCTGCCAGAACGGCAAATGCTCATTATTTTATTACAAGACTTCCAAATGGCTACGATACGATGCTTCTAGAAAATGGCTCGAATCTCAGCCAAGGGAACAAGCAGCTGCTAGCTATTGCCCGGGCAATATTAAAGGATCCAGCAATCCTGATCCTGGATGAGGCAACGAGCAGTGTAGATACGAGAACAGAGCTTGCCATACAGAATGCTATGCGTAAAGTGATGAGAGGACGTACCAGCTTTGTGATTGCACACAGGCTCAGTACGATTCGCGAGGCAGATAAGATTATGGTCATTGATGACGGCCAAGTCAAAGAGAGTGGAACGCATGAAGAATTATTACGTCATAAAGGTCGATACAGTGAAATGTATGAAAGCCAGTATAAAAATATCCAGACTTCATAATGTGAAATCCTGTGGTAATTGATCCGCAGGATTTTTTATTGAATTATATGTAATTAATATGGAAATTATATGCTACTATTAAAATAGTATTTATGAAGGAGTTCGATTGCTTTGAAAAAAAGACGACCCTGATACTATTTGTCCTTTCATTCATCTATCTATCATTGGCCCAAGCATTAAGTTGGAATAAATACTTTGTTGTTTGGGAGGGTAAGGTATATGAAATAAAGGAAGATGAGGCAATAGATCCTCGGGAAATTGGTAAATACATAGGCAAGGTGGAGTCAGGGCAGATGACAATACCGGGCATTATAAAGGAAACGGCTCTAACATTTACCCTGTAGGCACTAAGTATTATACATAAAAAAATAAATCCTCTGATTCGGGCATTGCTGTTGAAATCGATAACCAACAATGGAAGAAAGCCGAGTTTATCCATGAAGCACCATTCCGTTTTACCGATCTGTTTGAGAAATACCTGCCGTATACACTTTTATCAGTTATTGTATCTATTATTTTAGTAAAATACATAGCAAGAAGAAGAGCATCGCAATAAATTCCAGAGCTTATAGGCTCTTTTTTTTGTGTGAAAAATAGAGATGAAATTTCATTTATTTCTTTTAATTACAAATGATATTGCGATGATAAAAATTTTAAAATAGGAAAACCGCTTAGCAAAAACAATGAAAGCGCATACAATTATTCAGAATTAATTAAATAGTCTAATAATTTAGAAAAATCAGTTGACTATGTGTCTGGAAGGTCGTATTATAAATTTCAACGAGATAACAAATTAGTAATTATTTGGATTTATAATAGTGGAACTAATAACAAGAATTTAATAAGTAGAAGCGATGATAAGGATAAGTAGTAAGTGGGCTGAACAGTTACAGAGAGCCGATGGTGCTGAGAATCGGTACTGTTTCCAAGTATGAACTCCCCTTTGAGCGTCTGTATGAACTCTCCAGTAATACAGACCGGGTTTGACCGATCAACCCGTTATCAAAAGTAAAGAGTGCATGATTGATGAAATCAATTATGAATTAGGGTGGTACCATGGAAAGGACAACAAGCCTTTTCATCCCTGCGTTTCAATTGGGAAACGTATGTGATGAAAAGGCTTTTTTATTTTTAAAAAAGACCTGGCAAATAAGCCTATCACTAAACAGGAGGTAGATTCCATGTTGGAGAAAACAGCTCTTGCTGAGAAGAAAAGCCTACAAACTGAAATAAAAATCAGCGGAGCCGAGATGTTGGTCAATTCCCTGAAAAAGCAAGGAGTGGAGGTTTTATTTGGATACCCCGGAGGTGCCGTTCTACCCATTTATGATGCACTTTATAAATCGGGATTGAAGCATATATTGCCAAGACATGAACAAGGCGCAATCTATGCGGCTGAAGGATATGCAAGGATAAGTGGAAAGCCAGGAGTGGTAATTGCTACATCTGGTCCCGGAGCAACCAATATTGTCACAGGTCTTGCTGATGCCATGATGGATTCCTTGCCTTTAGTCGTTTTTACCGGTCAGGTTGGTACAGGAGTAATCGGAACAGATGCTTTTCAGGAGGCAGATATTTTAGGAGTTACAACACCGATCACAAAGCATAATTATCAAATTCGAAATACGGCAGATATTCCAAAAATCGTGAAGGAGGCCTTTCATATTGCTTCAACAGGACGCCCAGGGCCAGTCCTCATTGATATTCCGAAAGATATGGCTCAGCTAGTAGCTATAGAAGAGGAACCTGAAACAATCCATTTGCCGGGATATCAGCCAAAGTATGAACCTAATTATTTGCAGATTAGAAGACTCGTAGAAGCAGTCAGTTCTTCTAAGAAACCCGTTTTCTTGGCTGGTGCAGGTATCCTTCATGCGAAAGCCTCAAAGTACTTACTTGAATATGCTGAGCAACAGCAAATCCCAGTCGTTAATACATTATTGGGACTTGGCAGTTTTCCTCCGAGTCATCCGCTTTACATCGGAATGGGAGGGATGCACGGAATATACGCAGCCAATATGGCACTGTCTGAATGTGACCTATTAATCAATATTGGTGCCAGGTTTGACGATCGTTTAACAGGTAATCTATCAAAATTCGCTCCACATGCAATGGTTGCCCATATAGATATTGATCCTGCTGAAATCGGTAAAAATGTTCCGACGGCTATCCCGGTTGTAGGAGATGCCAGGCATGCTCTGAAGCATTTAATCAAGCAGAATGGCAAACAGCCAGATAACGAGGGCTGGAGGAAGCAAATTCAGAATTGGCTGGAGGATGCACCATTCTATTATGACAAGGGGAACGGTCAGCACCTGAAACCACAGAGAATTATGGAAATGATTTATGAAATGAGTAATGGGGATGCCATCGTGACAACCGATGTTGGTCAGCATCAAATGTGGGCTGCCCAGTATTATCCTTTTAAGCGTCCGAATGCATGGGTAACCTCCGGAGGACTTGGCACGATGGGGTTTGGATTACCGGCTGCGATTGGAGCACAAATTGCTGAACCAGATGATTTGGTTATCTCCGTAAATGGTGATGGGGGTATCCAAATGTCCATTCAGGAACTTGCTGTTATCGCAGAACTGAACTTGCCGGTAAAAATTATCATTATCAATAATGGTTCTCTTGGAATGGTACGCCAATGGCAGGAAATCTTTTATGAATCCCGATACTCAGAAAGTGTATTTCGTTCCCAGCCCTCCTTCAGCAAGCTGGCTGAAGCTTATGGAATAAAGGGATTCGATATCCGGACGGAGGAAGAAGCTGAAAGGGTATTTAACGAAGAATTTAGTAAAGATAGTCCAGTACTAATTAATATTTTTGTAGAACCTAAAGAAAATGTATACCCAATGGTTGCACCTGGAAAGGGAATTAATGAAATGGTAGGGGTGAAGAAAAATTGAAAAGGATCATCACTTTAACCGTTCTAAACAGACCGGGTGTCCTTAACCGGATTACCAATTTATTTACGAAACGAAATTATAACATTGAAAGTATTACGGTAGGGCAATCCGAAATGGAGGAGAGAGCGCGAATAACTTGTGTTGTAAACGTCGAATCCGTGCAAATTGCAGAACAAATTACCAAACAATTAAATAAACAGATTGATGTCATAAAGGTACAGGACATAACAGATCAATCCGTTGTAGCCAGGGAGCTTGCGTTAGTAAAAGTAACAGCCACTCCCCAATCGAGAAGTGAGATTTACTCACTCATTGAGCCTTTTAGAGCTTCGGTTATTGATATTGGCAAAGAAAGTCTTGTGATTCAAATAACCGGTGAATCAAATAAAATAGAAGCTTTTATCGAATTAGTCAAGCCGTACGGAATTAAGGAATTAGCTAGAACAGGCACTACCGCTTTTGCCCGCTCCACTCAAATGGGCAACCAGGGAACAAAGAATTATTCAATTGTCTAAATAAAAATGAAAAAGGGAGAGAACAATTATGGCAAAAATGTACTATCAAAATGAAGCAAATGAAGCAGCTTTATCAAATAAAAAGGTAGCAGTTATTGGATATGGATCACAGGGACATGCCCATGCACAGAACTTACGGGAAAGCGGATTTGAAGTAGTTATTGGATTGCGAGAGGGTAAATCTTGGAACCAGGCGGTTGAAGATGGATTTGATGTTAAATCTGTTAGGGAAGCAAGCGAGGAAGCAGATGTAATCATGATTCTCTTACCGGATGAACATCAAACAAAAGTATATAAAGCAGAGATTGAACCAGTCTTGCGGAAAGGTCATACACTGATGTTCGCTCATGGTTTCAATGTCCATTATCATCAAATTGTTCCTCCGGCATTTGTAGATGTATCCCTAGTGGCGCCAAAAGGACCGGGCCATTTAGTCAGAAGGACATTTGAACAAGGGGCAGGTGTTCCAGCATTATTTGCCATCTATCAGGATGTGTCAGGTGAAGCAAGAGAAGTTGCATTGGCTTACGCAAAAGGGATTGGAGCACTTAGGGCAGGAGCTCTTGAAACTACATTCAAGGAAGAGACCGAAACAGATTTATTTGGAGAACAGGCAGTACTTTGCGGGGGACTTACCTCCTTGGTAAAGGCAGGTTTTGAAACGCTGACGGAAGCTGGCTATCAGCCTGAGCTTGCTTACTTTGAATGTTTACATGAATTGAAATTAATTGTTGATCTCATGTATGAAGGCGGCATGGAAGGGATGCGCTATTCCATTTCTGATACCGCTCAATGGGGTGATTTTGTTTCAGGTCCCCGCGTAGTTGGCCCGGCTGTTAAAGAAGAAATGAAGCAAGTGTTAAAAGAAATTCAGAATGGCACATTTGCAAAAGGATGGCTGCTTGAAAATCAAGTGAACAGACCTGTATTTAACGCGACACAGGCACAGGAAAATGCACATCCAATTGAACAGGTAGGCAGAGAACTTCGTCAAATGATGCCATTTATTCAACAGCAAAAAAAGAAACAGAAAGAAGTGGTCGGCAGTGCGAAAAATTAATATTTTTGACACGACCTTACGTGATGGAGAACAATCTGCCGGAGTCACTCTTAATTTGACCGAAAAACTGGAGATAGCCAAACAATTAGAAAAAATGGGTGTAGATATCATTGAGGCTGGTTTTCCCGCAGCCTCTCCAGGAGATTTCGAATCAGTGAAGAAAATTGCTGATTTAGTCAAAAATTCAACGGTAACAGGACTGGCAAGATCTGTGGAAAGTGATATTGATGCAGTGTGGGGAGCTTTAAAGCAAACGGCCGACCCGAGGATACATGTCTTTCTTGCTACATCACCCATACACAGGCAGTATAAGCTGAAAATGACGGAGGATCAGGTAGTTGAAGCTGCCGTGACTTCGATCCGTTATGCTTCGAAGTATTTCCCGGTTATTCAATGGTCAGCTGAAGATGCTTGCCGAACAGAGCTTCCATTCCTGGCTCGGATTGTGGAAGAAGCTATCAAAGCCGGAGCAAAGATCATCAATATCCCGGATACGGTTGGTTATATCACACCGAAAGAATACAGTGAAGTCTTCCGATATCTAATGAGCCACGTTCCATCTATAGATCAGGTTACGTTGTCTGCCCATTGCCATGACGATTTAGGATTGGCGACCGCCAATTCTATGGCAGCGATTCTGGCCGGAGCGACTCAGATAGAAGGTACCATTAATGGAATTGGTGAACGGGCCGGGAATACTGCACTGGAAGAAGTAGCGCTTGGCCTATATACAAGAAAAGATTTTTATCAGGCAGAAACCGGCTTGGTTCTTAGTGAAATTAAACGTACAAGTGAATTGGTCAGTAAACTGACAGGTATGGTAATCCCGCCAAATAAAGCTGTAGTAGGTAAAAATGCCTTTGCACATGAATCCGGCATTCATCAAGACGGTGTGCTTAAAGAGAAAACAACCTACGAGATAATTGAACCTGAATTAGTTGGATTAAGTTCTAACTCCATGGTGCTTGGTAAGCATTCAGGCCGGCATGCATTCCGTACAAAATTAGAAGAGTTAGGCTTCCCTGTGTCGGATGAAGAAGTTAATCACCTTTTCAAAGTATTCAAGGATCTCGCAGATCGTAAGAAAGAAATGACAGATGATGATATTGTCGCGTTAGTACTGGAAGAGAAAGTAACAAAAGAGGATAACTATTATGAATTAATTTCCATTCAGGTTCAATACGGAACCAATCAGATTCCTACAGCAACCGTTACATTGTCAGGGGTAAATAACGACAGAATACAGGAGGCCGCCACTGGAGCAGGGAGTATTGAAGCGTTATACAATACGCTCGAGCGTTGCATCCAGAAACCAGTTAAGCTGCAGGATTACCGTATTCAATCAGTTGGCGGTGGCAGAGATGCGTTGGCACAGGTGTTTGTAAGAATTATTTATCAGGGAGTGGAAACAAGCGGACGGGGATTAGCCCAGGATGTGTTGGAAGCGTCGGCCAAAGCGTATTTAAATGCTATTAACCGAGTGATTTTAACAGTAGAGCACCAATCAATGGTGATCACGAATTAATCAATAAGGGGGATTTCTTCGATATGAAAAGAAACATTGCTGTATTGCCGGGTGACGGAATTGGACCAGAAATTATGATAGGAGCCCTCGAAATCCTCAATGCTATTGGTGAACGATTCGGGCATGAATTCGTCTTTGAATATGGGCAAATTGGCGGGGCAGCGATTGACACGGAGGGTACCCCTTTATCTGAAAAAACGATTGACCTTTGTAAACGAAATGATGCCGTGTTACTTGGAGCAGTTGGCGGTCCGAAATGGGATCATAATCCCCCGGAGATGCGACCTGAGCAAGGGCTGTTAAAAATCCGCAAAGAGTTAAATTTATACGCAAATATGCGTCCAATCAGTTATTATGCCAGCATCGAGGATTCATCACCTTTGAAAAAAGAAATCATTGATGGTACGGATTTTTTAATCGTGAGGGAACTAACGGGCGGGTTATATTTTGGCAAACCGAGTAAGCGTAATTATCATGATGGCATGGAATCTGCTGTCGATACTCTGTATTACGAACGCGAAGAAGTAAAGCGGATTATCACACTCGCTTTTGAATTGGCAAAGGAACGAAAAGGAAAGGTAACATCCGTTGATAAGGCAAATGTATTAGAATCAAGCCGAATGTGGAGAGAGGTGGCAGAAGAAGTAGCCAGTGAGTATCCAAAAGTGAAGCTTGAGCATATGCTCGTAGACAACGCGGCGATGCAGCTTATCCGTAATCCAAGGCAATTTGACATATTGGTGACTGAAAATATGTTTGGTGATATTTTGAGCGATGAGGCAAGTGTCTTAACTGGTTCACTTGGAATGCTACCTTCAGCAAGTCTTTCTGAAAATGGTTTGCATTTATATGAACCAATTCACGGCTCTGCCCCGGATATCGCAGGCCAGGATAAAGCTAATCCAATTGCAATGATTCTGTCTGTTGCATCGATGCTTCGCCATTCCTTCCAAATGGAAGAAGAGGCAAGTATAGTGGAACAAGCGGTGAAAAATGTACTGGACTCCGGCAAACATACAATAGATATATCAGGAGATGGAAAAGTGCTGTCAACTACGGAAATGGCCAGGTCTATTAAGGAAGAAATTTTGCAGAAGGACGCTATTTTTCACATTATGGAAGCGTACGCGTAAAAAAATTAAAGGTATCAATAAAATGAGGAGGGATCTATGTGGGTAAATCGATCGTGGATAAAATCTGGGAAAATCATATAGTGCACAAGGAGGCGGGAAAACCAGATTTATTATACATCGATCTGCATCTCGTTCATGAAGTGACTTCTCCTCAGGCATTTGAGGGTCTTCGCTTAAAGAAAAGAAAGGTACGCAGGCCAGATTTGACCTTTGCAACAATGGATCATAATGTCCCCACCATTAATCGTTTTGTAATAACAGATGAGGTGGCGAAAAGGCAATTGACAGCACTTGAACGGAATTGCCAGGACTTTGGAGTACCTTTAGCAGGCCTTGATAGTGAAGACCAGGGAATTGTCCATGTAATTGGACCTGATTTAGGCTTAACCTGGCCGGGAAAAACCATTGTTTGCGGCGACAGCCATACATCTACACATGGTGCATTTGGTGCATTGGCCTTTGGAATTGGCACGAGCGAAGTGGAGCATGTATTAGCGACGCAAACCATTTGGCAAAACAAACCGAAAACGATGAAAATTGAAATAAACGGTTCACTCCAAAATGGGGTTACTGCAAAGGATGTCATTTTATTTATCATCACTCAAAATGGAACGAACTTTGGTAACGGTTATATTTTGGAATATGCAGGAGATGTAGTACGTAATATGTCGATGGAAGAGCGCATGACTATGTGTAATATGTCTATTGAAGGTGGCGCTCGTGCCGGTCTGGTTAGCCCGGATGAAACTACTTTTTCTTATATGAAGGGCCGGAAATATGCTCCCGTGCCGGACGAATTCGAGGAATATTGTAAGCGGTGGTCAGAATTGGCCAGTGATGCTGATGCAGATTATGACAAAGTAATCTACATGAATGGAGATGATATTTCTCCTATGGTCAGTTGGGGCACCAATCCTGGGATGTGCAGCCCAGTAACCGGGAATATCCCTCATTCAAATTCAATGAAGCCAGCAGCAGCCAAAACATTACAGCGAGCGCTAGAATACATGGGTCTTAAAGAAGGTCAGGCAATTACAGATATACCGGTTCAGCATGTATTTATTGGTTCCTGCACAAATTCCAGGATAGAAGATTTAAGGGAAGCGGCTGAAATTATCGATGGTAATAGGGTTGCTGCAGGAGTGAGAGCAATGGTCGTTCCAGGCTCACAGGCTGTTAAGAAGATGGCAGAGGAAGAAGGTCTGGATACGATTTTCAAAGCAGCTGGATTCGAATGGAGAGAAGCAGGCTGCAGCATGTGCTTAAGCATGAATCCAGATGTGGTGCCGGCAGGTGAACATTGTGCTTCCACGTCGAACCGTAATTTTGAAGGAAGACAGGGCACTGGAGCAAGAACGCATTTAGTATCTCCGCGCATGGCAGCAGCGGCAGCGATTTACGGAAAGTTTGTAGATATCAGAGAAGCGGTGAATCCTTTGATTTCTGGAAAAGGAGGTCATTAAAATGGAAAAAATGACAGTCTATACAGGTAAACCTGTTATTCTTGAACGCGATCATGTCGATACAGATCAGATTATACCGAAGCAGTTCCTAAAGCGCATTGAGCGTACCGGGTTTGGCAGGTATGTGTTTTTTGACTGGCGTTTTCATGCAGATGGAACCGAGCGAGACGATTTTGAACTGAATCAGCCTGAAGCTAAAGGTGCGACCATTTTGTTGGCAGGTGAAAATTTTGGATGTGGATCCTCTCGTGAGCATGCCCCATGGGCACTGGGGGATTATGGGTTTAAAGTAATTTTAGCTTCCTCCTTTGCAGATATTTTTCATCAAAACTGTTTGCAAAATGGAATACTGCCGATAACCTTAGAAAAAGAGACTCTTGCTTCACTAAAGGAATTTATACGTAAAACACCGTTGGATCTAACGGTTGATCTACCTAATCAAGAATTGAGAGCACAAGAAAACGTACTTGCTCGATTTGATATTCATCCATATTGGAAGAACATGCTGATTAATGGTTGGGATGAAATTGAACTAACGCTTCAGTATAATGAAGAAATCAATCAATACGAACAGAGAATACTGGCATAGACTACAAGATATATAGTCTATGTTTTTTTGCGTTTCATTGTTTATTGAGTGAATAACAGAAAGATTTTTTGTTTTTCATGGAAAGGCATGCTAAACTAACGACAATTAATTCAAAAAAATCAAGGCGGTTTGTTATGAAGAACACAAAAAGTGAACGAAAGGATGAAAAGGTAATTCCTTTTCCTAATCTGGCACAATTGCTCCTCAAAAAAGGTATGCAAGCCATGGAGGAGAAAAAATTCAAAAATGCCCGTGAATTATTTGGCCAGGCGTATGAATTGGAACCGGAAGATGAAGATATCAATATCGGATTGGCTCTGTCACTTGTAGAGCTCGGGAATTACCAAGATGCAAAAGCTATAGTGAATAAGATGATGGGAAATGGAATTGGAGAGTATTTTCATGTCATCAATATTTATTTAATGATCCTTCTGCAATTAAATGAACATCGTGAGATTATATCGGTAGTCGAAGCGTTATTGGAAGAAAATCAAGTACCTGAAGGCAGAGTTGAATCATTAGAACATCTATTGGCTATGAGTAAACGAATTGTGGAACAGGGCAGCGAACAGGAATATTCAGATGATTTTCCTGAATTTAAAGTCGAATCACCTCAAATTCAGGAGGAAGAAATAAAAGTTATTTTGGAAACCGGAACGATGCAAGAGCAATTTTTTATGCTATCTTCACTTGCAGGGCAAAATATTAGACCGTGGGTAGGGCTGCTTTGCCAATATTTAATAGAAGAAAAACATCCTTTTTTAAAAACCTTTACTTTATCCATATTAAAAGAGCAGGAAGTGGATAAGATTGTAGAGGTGGATAAGTTCGGTCAAACTATTACAGTGAATATAGTAGACTTACCAATTGTTGAAGAAACGCATTTTTTATCTGACATACATAAAACCTTACGTGACAGGTTGGAAAATAATAATCCTATCATGTTCGAACAGGCAATGGAAATGGTTAAAAGGCATAATATCCTGCTTTATCCATTGAATATACCGAATCTCGAAGGATGGGCAGAAGGCTATTATCGAATTGTGTCGGAAGCCTATGGAATCGATTTGAAGGAGCCTGATGAAAGGATAAATATAATTATAGAGGAAATCAGGAATCTAGAGGGGATGACTTTCCCTGTTATTTGAGGGTCCAAGTCTTGAAACGTAGGAAACCTATGTTATAATATAGTGGTTGCAATATGCATTGGTACAGTAAGGCTGTACTGCCTAAGATCAATAAATCTAGTTGCACATAATATCGTGTTAAGAGAAAACGATTATTAGGAAATATATATAGTGGAGGGAAAACCATGTCTGCAAAATGGGAAAAGCTTGAAGGGAACAGCGGTGTATTAACTGTTGAAGTACCGGTTGAAAAAGTAAACGAAGGCTTAGATTCAGCATTCAAAAAAGTGGTTAAACAAGTACAAGTGCCAGGATTCCGTAAAGGAAAAATGCCTCGTGCATTATTTGAAAAGAAATTTGGCGTTGAGTCTCTTTACCAAGACGCATTAGATTTTATTCTTCCAGAAGCATACGCTAATGCAATTGAAGAAACTAAAATCGAGCCAGTTGATCGTCCAGAAATCGATATCGAAAAAATGGAAAAAGGCGAAGCTCTTATTTTCAAAGCAACTGTTACTGTGAAGCCAGAAGTTAAACTTGGCGAATACAAAGGTATTGAAGTTACACAACTTGATACTGAAGTAACTGATGAAGATATCGAAAAAGAAATCAAAACTTTACAAGAGCGTAACGCAGAGCTTGTAATCAAAGAAGAAGGACAAGCTGAGAATGGTGATACTGTAGTTTTAGACTTTGAAGGATTCGTTGATGGCGAAGCATTCGAAGGCGGACAAGCAGATAATTACTCCTTAGAACTTGGTTCTAACTCTTTCATTCCAGGATTTGAAGAGCAATTGGTTGGTCTTGAAGTTGGTGGAGAAAAAGATGTTGAAGTTACTTTCCCAGAAGAATATCATGCTGCAGAATTAGCAGGAAAACCAGCTGTATTCAAAGTGAAAATTCATGAAATCAAAACAAAACAATTACCTGAGTTAGATGATGAATTTGCTAAAGATGTTGATGAAGAAGTAGAAACATTGGAAGCACTTAAAGAAAAAATCAAAACTCGTTTAGTTGAGTCTAAAAACCATCAAGCAGAGCACCATGTAAAAGACACAGTTATCGAAAAAGCGGCAGAAACTGCAGAAATCGATATTCCAGAAGCAATGATCGACACTGAAACAGATCGTATGATTCAAGAATTTGAACAACGTCTTCAAGCTCAAGGTATGACTCTTGACATGTACTTCCAATTCTCTGGCCAAGACAAAGATGCTCTTAAAGGTCAAATGAAAGAGGAAGCTGAAAAGCGTGTACGCATCAACTTAACTCTTGAAGCAATCGCTAAAGCAGAGAACCTTGAAGTTACTGAAGAAGAAATCAACACTGAAGTACAAGCAATGTCTGAGCAATATGGCTTGACTGCTGAACAAATCATCCAAGCGCTTGGCGGAACTGAAAGTGTTAAAGGTGACTTATTAGTAAGAAAAGCAATCGACGTATTAGTTGATAACAGCAAAACAGTAGAAGCTTAATACACATATTAAATAACAAAACAAGGTGCGATTTTATCGTACCTTGTTTTATACATACTATACATACTAATTGCAGGGCCAAAGTTTCGAGAAGATTCGACTTTTAGAATCGAAATATTTTAACACATACATAATTGCTTTTTTCATGAATTAAGTGTAGATTAATTCTAAATAAATAGGATTTAAAACTCTTCCATTTTTGATTTCCAGGATTGAAAGGAGTCAAGAATGGATATTATGTACATATACATAAGGAACAATTAGTTTGGCAAATGAGTACGGCCTTTTTCTTACCTTATATGGGGCAATGTATGTTACAATCCTTACATACCCTTCATTAGTTAATCTGGATCGTAAAGAATTGCAGATTTCATGATAGAGTTCATAATACCAAGGGGTGAAACTATGTTTAAATTTAATGATGAGAAAGGGCAATTGAAGTGTTCTTTCTGTGGGAAAACTCAAGAACAAGTCCGAAAACTCGTAGCGGGTCCAGGTGTTTATATATGTGATGAGTGCATAGAGTTATGCACTGAAATTGTAGAAGAAGAACTGGGTACTGAAGAAGAAGTTGAGTTAAAAGATATACCAAAACCAATGGAGATCTTAGAAATCCTTGATGAATATGTTATTGGTCAAAAAGGTGCTAAAAAATCCTTGGCAGTAGCCGTTTATAATCACTATAAACGTGTAAATTCTAATAGCAAAATTGAAGATGTAGAATTATCTAAATCCAATATTTGCTTAATCGGGCCTACTGGAAGCGGGAAAACACTTCTTGCTCAAACTTTAGCCAGATTATTAAATGTACCATTTGCCATTGCAGATGCTACGTCATTAACTGAAGCTGGTTACGTGGGTGAAGATGTTGAAAATATCTTACTTAAGCTAATTCAGGCTGCTGATTACGATGTAGAGAAAGCTGAAAAAGGCATTATATACATTGATGAAATCGATAAAATTGCACGTAAATCTGAAAACCCATCCATTACACGAGATGTTTCAGGTGAAGGTGTACAGCAGGCGTTGCTGAAAATTCTTGAAGGCACAGTGGCAAGCGTTCCGCCACAAGGAGGAAGAAAGCATCCTCATCAAGAATTCATCCAAATTGATACAACGAATATTCTATTCATTTGCGGTGGTGCATTTGATGGAATCGAACCGATTATTAAACGCCGTCTTGGCCAAAAAGTTATCGGTTTTGGATCAGTTAAAGAAGAAGTTGAAGATAAAAACTTGTTAACTAAAGTTCTTCCTGAAGACATGCTTCGTTTTGGATTAATTCCAGAATTTATCGGACGTTTGCCGGTAATTGCTACACTTGAGCAATTAGATGAGGATACATTAATCCAAATCCTTACTAAGCCAAAAAATGCGCTTGTTAAGCAATTCCAAAAAATGCTTCAACTTGATGACGTAGAACTCGAATTTGAGGACGGAGCGTTGTTAGAAATTGCGAAAAAAGCAATTGAGCGTAAAACAGGTGCACGTGGACTTCGTTCCATTATTGAGGGAATTATGCTGGATGTCATGTTTGAACTTCCTTCCCGTAATGATATTAAAAAATGTATCATTACAGCTGAAGTGATCTCTAAAGGCGAATCTCCAAAAATAATTCTTGTTGATGGAACAACTGAAACAGTTGAAAAGAAAACATCTGCTTGATAAAGATATAAGTTGTAGAAGAGGCCAATCAAAATCTTGATTGGCCTTTTTTGTATTGCAAATGACGCAATTTACAGGTTATCTATTCTTAAATGGATACATGTTTGGAGAGTTAGAAGAAAACAATTGCTTTTATAGGAAGAATAATAAGAGATTGACCCGAGTGGAGTAGGAATCCAGCCGATTCCTTCATTAATCCAGCCAATTTTAGATTTTATCCAGCCAAATTCAGCACTAATCCAGCCAATTCAGCTCAAATTCCAGCCAAACGCTAAAGTAGGTGGCAGGTTTTGATGTAGATACATAGAGCTTGAGTCATAAGGATAGCCACCCACTGCGGGAGGAAAGAACACATCTGTGCGCCTCCTCTTATGCTTTTCGGAGGCCAACAGGATGTTGGTCACAAAGACGTTGCCACAGGACGTGGCGTATTTAGTCTTTGTTCCTTAACGTAAGGCCCTTCAGCTTTTTAGTTAATCCAGCTTCGCCTCCTAGCTTCTCGAGACATAAGTGTAGCCACAGCGGGAGGAAAAGCGCCTCCCTGCGCGCCTCCTCTTATGCTTGTCGAAGCTGATCAGTCGGCTCAGCTTTTTGATGTTTATTCCATCCTTTCTAGGGAGATACTAGCTTGTATCTCAACGATGTGATTTCAGGAGGGTGCTTATATGAGTTGGACTGGTGTGGTTATTGTTATCCAGCTGTTTTTTGGAATAGTGATTGGCATGTATTTTTTAAATTTGTTAAAGGGTCAAAGGGTACAAAAGGTTTCGATTGATCGAGAGGCTAAGAAGGAGATGGATCAGCTTCATCGAATGAAGTCTATCTCATTAACTGAGCCGCTTTCCGAAAAGGTAAGACCAGCACGGTTTGATGATATTATTGGTCAGAAGGATGGAATCAAGGCACTAAAGGCAGCACTTTGTGGGCCAAATCCACAGCATGTACTAATTTATGGTCCGCCTGGAATTGGGAAAACGGCCGCTGCGCGACTGGTGCTGGAAGAGGCTAAAGCAAATATGAAATCTCCATTCAGGCAAACCGCAACATTTGTAGAATTGGATGCCACAACAGCCAGATTTGATGAGAGAGGAATTGCTGACCCACTTATAGGCTCTGTTCATGACCCAATCTATCAGGGCGCCGGAGCAATGGGCCAGGCAGGTATTCCACAGCCAAAACAGGGGGCAGTTTCAAATGCTCATGGCGGTGTCTTATTTATTGATGAAATTGGAGAATTGCATAATATACAAATGAACAAATTATTGAAGGTATTGGAAGATCGGAAAGTACATTTTGAAAGTGCATACTATAATGAAGAGAATCCGAATATACCAAAACATATACATGAAATTTTTCAAAATGGATTACCTGCTGATTTTAGGCTTGTTGGGGCTACAACGAGAACACCTTCTGAAATTCCGCCTGCGATTCGTTCCAGATGCATGGAGATTTTTTTTCGTGAATTAAATCAGGAGGAACTGAAAAAGGTGGCCAAAAATGCAGTTGAACGGGTGTCCTTAGAGATTAGTGATGAGGCGCTTAATGTCATTGGTAATTTTGCCAGCAATGGACGGGAAGCTGTAAATATGGTTCAGAGTGCCGCAGGTTTAGCCATTACAGAAAATAGAGATTATATTAAAGATGAAGATATTGAATGGATTGTTCAATCCAGCCAAATGTCTCCTAGATATCAAAGTTTTATTGCGAAAGAATCTGCCGTTGGTGTTGTAAATGGTCTGGCTGTAACCGGACCAAGCTCAGGGGCGTTACTTGAGATTGAAGTTACGGTTATTGATGCGGTTGATAAGGGATCAGTTAATATAACTGGAATCGTAGAAGAAGAAAGTATTAATAGTGCAGGAAAATCCATCAGAAGAAAAAGCATGGCTAAGGGATCGATTGAAAATGTGGTGACTGTCCTGAGAACGATTGGCGTACCAGCTGACAAATTTGATATCCATGTTAATTTTCCGGGCGGTATACCGATTGATGGTCCTTCGGCAGGCATTGCTATGGCCGTTGGGATTTACTCAGCTATCTATCAAATACCGGTAAAAAATAATGTTGCAATGACAGGAGAAATCAGCATTCACGGGAAGGTTAAGCCGGTTGGCGGTGTGTTTACGAAAGTGACAGCAGCTAAGTTAGCGGGAGCCGATGTAGTTCTGATTCCGGAAGAAAATATACAAGCCCTGTTAAACCAAGTCGAAAATATTGAAATTAAACCTGTCAGGAACTTAAAGGAAGTATTTCAACTAGTATTCGATCGTACAGCGGCCATTGATACTATTATTGAAAATATGCCACTTTCTGAACGGGAAAGCGGCTGAGGGAACAAAATTAAAAGGCTTGCATCAGAGCGAGCCTTTTTTTGTCTTACTAATAATGAGAGTGGGAAATTTTGTTACCTTAAAAATTGATTGAAAGGTGTTACATCCACTTAAATTTAGGGAAAACAAGTAACATGGTTTCGTTTATCGTCCCAAATAGACACAAACCAGTAAATACGATAAAATTGGTAAAAGGTCAATGAATAATACATATATTAGCATGTTTTGGAGGTGCAACAAATGGCAAACACTATGGACAAAAACGTTCCCCTCCTGCCGCTTCGCGGATTGCTTGTTTTCCCAACGATGGTTCTCCATCTGGATGTTGGAAGGGAAAAATCTGTTCAGGCGCTAGAGAAAGCGATGGTAGATGACCATTTGATATTTTTAACTACTCAGAAGGAAGCTTCTACAGATGAGCCCAGTGAAGATGATTTGTATGAAATGGGTACACTCACTAAAGTAAAACAGATGCTTAAACTCCCAAATGGGACAATTCGAGTGTTGGTAGAAGGTTTATCTAGAGCACAAATGGTTTCCTATGAGGATGATAGTGATTTTCTTACAGCGAAGCTCGAAATTATTGAAGATCCAGTAGAGAAGGATCCTGAAACAGAAGCTTTGATGAGAACTTTATTAAATTACTTTGAACAGTACATAAAAATCTCAAAAAAGGTCACAACAGAAACATATAATTCAACTGTTGATATAGAAGAACCCGGCAGACTGGCCGATATTGTTACATCACATTTGCCGCTTAAGCTGAAGGACAAGCAGGAAATACTTGAGACCATTGATGTCAAGGAAAGATTAAACAAAGTAATCAGTTTAATCAATAACGAGAAAGAAGTATTGAATCTCGAAAAGAAAATCGGTCTGCGTGTCAAAAAATCAATGGAGCGAACACAAAAGGAATATTATCTACGCGAACAAATGAAAGCAATCCAAAAAGAGCTCGGTGACAAAGAAGGTAAGGCTGCTGAGATTGCTGAATTTGCTGAGAAGATAAAGGAAGCGGGCATGCCGGCTCATGTCATGGAAACTGCACTTAAGGAGCTGGACCGCTATGAAAAGATTCCGGCAACATCTGCAGAGAGTGCGGTCATTCGTAATTATATTGAGTGGCTGATTGCAATTCCTTGGTCGAAAGCAACGAAGGATGATCTGAATATTAGAAAAGCTGAGAACATCTTAAACAAAGACCATTATGGTCTTGAAAAGGTGAAAGAGCGCGTGCTTGAATATTTGGCTGTTCAGAAGCTTACGAATTCCTTAAAAGGACCAATTCTTTGCCTTGCGGGACCTCCAGGGGTAGGTAAGACTAGTTTGGCAAAATCCATAGCTAAGTCTTTGAACCGTAATTTCGTCCGGGTTTCTCTTGGTGGAGTAAGAGATGAATCAGAAATACGCGGACATCGCCGTACGTATGTGGGGGCTATGCCTGGCCGTATTATACAAGGGATGAAAAAAGCGGGAACCATTAATCCGGTTTTCTTATTGGATGAGATTGATAAAATGTCCAACGATTTTCGGGGGGATCCATCTTCAGCTATGCTTGAAGTTCTTGACCCGGAGCAAAACAATACTTTCAGCGATCATTATATTGAGGAAACCTACGATCTTTCCAATGTAATGTTTATTGCTACAGCCAATGATTTAGCAACGATTCCGGCACCTCTACGTGATCGGATGGAAATTATTAATCTCTCCGGCTATACGGAAATTGAAAAGCTCCATATTGCTAAAGATCATCTGATGCTAAAACAAATCAAAGCTCACGGATTGACAAGAAGCCAGCTTCAAATGAAGGATGATGCGATTATCAAAATCATCAGGCAATATACAAGAGAAGCTGGGGTTCGTACTTTGGAAAGGCAATTGGCGGCAATCTGCCGGAAAGTAGCCAAGATTATTGTTTCAGGTGAGAAGAAAAAAGTTATTGTCACAGAAAAAGTAGTGGCTGAATTTTTGGGTAAACCGTATTTCCGTCATGGCGAAGCAGAGCGTGAAGACCAGGTTGGAGTAGCAACTGGACTTGCTTATACTACATTTGGCGGTGATACCCTTCAAATTGAAGTTTCTTTATCACCAGGTAAGGGCAAACTTGTGTTGACGGGTAAACTTGGAGATGTCATGAAAGAATCTGCGCAGGCTGCTTTCAGCTATGTTCGTTCCAAGGTTGAAGATTTTGGGATTGACAAGGATTTCTATGAGAAATATGATATTCATATTCATGTTCCTGAAGGAGCTGTTCCAAAAGATGGTCCTTCCGCAGGTATTACTATAGCGACTGCCTTAATTTCAGCGCTTACGGGTAAAGCGATCCGTAAGGAAGTAGGGATGACTGGTGAAATAACTTTGCGTGGTCGTGTATTGCCGATTGGGGGATTAAAGGAAAAGTCATTGAGTGCTCATCGTGCAGGACTAAAGAAAGTTATATGTCCGATTGATAATGAGAGAGATATTGATGATATTCCTGAAAGTGTTCGTGAAGAATTAGAATTCGTATTTGTATCACAACTTGATGAAGTGCTGCAACATGCATTGGTAGGTGGAGAAAGTTGAAAATTACTCAAGCAGAGATTGTGATGAGTGCTGTTAAACCGGAACAATATCCAACAGATGGTTTTCCGGAGTTCGCTCTAGCTGGACGTTCAAATGTAGGAAAATCTTCTTTTATTAATAAAATGATCAATCGGAAAGGTTTGGCCCGTACTTCATCTAAACCGGGTAAAACACAAACATTGAACTTTTATAAGCTTAATGAGCAATTATTTTTCGTCGATGTACCGGGATATGGATATGCGAAAGTATCCAAGTCCGAACGTGAAGCATGGGGTAAGATGATTGAGACATACATTACGACACGTGAGCCTTTACGTGCTATGCTCTTAATCATTGATTTGCGCCATAAACCGTCTGTGGACGATGTAATGATGTATGATTTTCTTAAGCATTATGAGATACCTTGTATCATTATTGCAACCAAAGCGGATAAAATTCCAAAAGGTAAATGGCAAAAGCATCTAAAAGTCGTGAAAGACACACTGAATATTATCGAAAGTGACGAAGTGATTTTGTTCTCTTCGGAGACTGGGCTTGGAAAAGATACGGCCTGGAATGCCATACAGGCGCGAATATAAAAATTGATGTGAAAAGAGCTGCATATTAGTTATGCAGCTCTTTTCATATGTATATTCTAATATCAGAAGCTCTGATGAGTATTTTTTGGTAAAGCCCCTAATTCATAAAGGATGGCAGCATCACTATTTTTTCCTTCCCTAAATTTAAATATCATGATACCTGTTTCTTTGATTCGTTGGTTATCCGAAGGAATGTTAAACCAACCACCTTTATAGGTCATCCAGCCGGTATAACGGACAACTAGCTTTTCTCCCTGTTCTATTAAATCATCTATTATCCATTCATCATCCTGAAAAACATTCCTATACTAGTTCATAAATTCTCTCATATCATTTTTTGGGTTATCTGTATTTCTTGAGTGGAATATAAAATGTGAATCTGTAAGCTGATCTAAGAGTTCAAGATTACCTTTCGTAAAGTATTCATCGAACCATATCCTGGCGACTTCTCTTTTTTGATCAGTAATCACTTTATCTCCCTATACTTGTATAAGATGGTCTGACCTTTGTATTATTCCTCATCCTCAAAAGTAATCATTACGCCAACAACCTGTTTGAAAATATTATATTTCACTTTGACTTCATACATTCCATCACCATAGCCAGACATAGAAACCGCACCTCCAGGAACCACTCCGGCTTGTTCATCTGTATCAGTCATATCACAGCATACTACATAGTATTTTGAGCTAGCCTCATCTATCTCTATATCATGGGTATTTATCAGTTCATATGGGATTGTTTCATCTTTTTGAAAAACGTCAAAATCAAAGATTCCTGCTTGTGCTGAATCAACCGCTATTGCTTGAGCGCAATCATGCCATCTCCCGCTTGGTTTCTTTTCACCATAATATACGAACAAATTTTGTACTGCTTCCTCATCAGTGTGTGTAACATATGCTGTCCACTTTCCATTTTTCACATTTAGAAGTAAGACTTGCAGGTCTTCTTCATCTTTATCGTAACATGGGTCCGTAACAATTAACTTCCCACTTTCGATTGTAAATGTGCCTAAGATTTTAGGCTTATTTGTCTTTTTCGGTACATACCAGTCAATAAATTCACTTAAAGTTGAAGCCTTACATTCGCATTTTCCTTTTTTATCATCCCATAGAAAAATCAGCTCTTGCATAAATCTTTTTCGAATTCGATAGCAGAGATTATTTCCATTGATATGGTCACCAATACAAATAAATTCATCAGGCATATTTTTAGGCCGGTTCTCTTGATTTTGCCTAACAATATCCATTGTAAAGGCTAATTGTTCATTAGCTTGAATCGAGTACAAAGTCCATTCTCCGAATGTTGCACCATTTGTTTCTAGAAAGAGTTCCTTGTATTCTTCTGGAAAGGTAGCGCCAAGTGTTCGTTCTGTTTTCTTTAATTCAATTAATGACACTCCGGCTACTTCAATCTTGGGATTAATCTTATTTATTACTTTCTTCATTGTTTCCTCCAAGGATTTTTCCAAATTATTATGACATGTCAGAGAAATAACGTAATTTTATTAATATGCTAAGAATTGATTTATAAAAAGCGAAAGAAATGAGTGGTCTGAAGATGAGAATTGAAGTAAACAAATGAAGTAGAATCATCAAATTCGAGAATCTTTTTAAGGATTGTATGCGTAAATCTGTCAAACGTCTATTATGTGGATTGCTTGGATTTATTTCTCCATACGAGGGATGCAATTAAAATAAGTAAACCGGCGGCTATTCCCATTATTTGATCGATTAAAAGCTCACCTGTTCTAAAATAACGGATTGTAAATGTTCCTCCGAAAATAAGAAGTATGCTGATGGAAAATCGAATGAAAAATGTGTTTGTGCTCAATCTCTAACACCTCCTCTGTAAATAAAGCATAATTCATATGTAATTAATTGTAAATATCCTTTGTTAATAGGCTGAGATCTCTATAAAAGGCTTTTTCGTAAATATTGTTGCTTTGAATAAAAAGGGAGCTGCTATCCATTTGCGGTAAAATTGGGTGGGGATTACCTTCTTGAATGAATGGGATAGGTTAGTGAAGAAGGAATTTATTAATATTTTATTGAATTATATTAAAGATGAATTTATATAGAAACCCAAAAAACGGTAAATTGTAGCGTTCAGGTGAGATTAATATGATATGGGTACATAAAAATATAAAGGGCAAACGTTATAAGCAATTAATAGACTTACTCTCAAGGAATTGTAATCGCTTTGCTTTTGTAGAAGATGGACGTTTATTGGAGTTTGAAAAGGAGCGTCTTGCCTTTATTGATAATTTAATAATCGATATTGAAGAACATTTAATCGAAAGACGAATACAAAAAGAATGGGAAACCACAAGACTTTCTGAAGATACAGCCTACGTTTTTTATTTTAAAATGAATAATGCTACAAGAGACTTTTTGAAAGAGCGTTGTCATTCCCTTTTTGATTGGATTAGTCCTGAACTACCAGAAGACTTAATGTTTTACCATAATGATAAATGCATATTAGCTGTATGCTCCCACGAAGAATATTTTGTAGTGGAGGAAGCTATTTGGGACAGTTTCATATTGAACTAACGGGGCAGTTTAGCTCAATAAGAGAAAACCACTAGTGAATGTTACCATTACCAAACGACTTTATTATGAATTAAGCAACTATATGTACAAAGATAATAAAGTCGTTTAATTTTAATACAGAAAAATAAAAGCCTTACTACACATAAAATGTAATAAGGCTTTTAAAATTTGTTCAAAAACGCACAATTTTGTCTTTATCATTTCATTGCTTGTAACGTTTCCTTTGCCCAATGAAAAATTAACGTTGTATCTTGTTGTAAATGAACAGGCATACCTTGTTGAATCTCTAAAAAACGGCTTAATACTTGTCGATCAAGCTCTTCTGCATTTAGAATAAGCTCCCCTATATCTGATTGAAATATTTCTGATTTTAAAAATTGCTTTCCTTGTATTACGAAACGTGCATTTTTAAATATAGCTTTAATTGCCTCTACTGATTTTGTGTGCAAATAATTGTGCAAAGTCATATGATAACTATTTCTTGCACCTGTTCGAACAAATCGCTTGATATCTTCCGGTTGAATATGTTTCTTTAAAAATTCCAAGCTACCGTAAACTGCTTTTGTATCATAGACAAAGGTAAATAAATCCGATTTATCCCAAGCTTGGAGTTCGTCTACACCCGAAATAAAACCACAAAGTAAATGACGGTTTGGCATCGTATGGGTAACGACTTCATACGATAATAATCGATCAATCGTCAGTTCTTTAAAAATGACCACTACATCAATATCACTGTCTAGCTTTGCCTCTTCCCTCGCTCTACTTCCTTGCAATCCTATAAAGACAATCTCCTCGCCAAATTGTTGAATAAGTTTTTGACTAAATTGCTCAAGCCAATCGTTCATTTCAATCATATGCATTACCATCCTTATTTAATTTTGCCGCGGTAAATGCAGTAGCGTAAATAATTCTATTTTAAAACTGTAACTGTAGTCAATCGACTTATTTCTTGTAGTTTTTTATTATAACTGTACACGATAAATGGTAGGCGGGAAAGTTTCATTTTTAAATAACTCTATTATCATTAAACATTTCAATCATCTCTTATTAAATTAACGAGTGCATTAATTGAAGAAGGAATAACACTATTCTTGTTTAAGTAATTGTTATCTGGGACCAATAAGTTATTTAGAAAGTAAGATTATGTTTGTTTTGGCGAATGTCTCATTGTGATTAAGGATAAGGATTATACCGCTAAAGGAGCAGCATTCCAGAAATAATAAAAAGCTTGTGAACAAGTACACTTAAACTATAGGGGGCGTTGATCTAGGAAGGATTAATCTCTTTTTATGTTGAATTTCTTATTGAAGTAAAAGGGGAAGGTTTATTCAAGAAAAAATATAATATAAGTTTTAATCCCAATGATAAACTGATGAGGAGAAACTGAATTGAAAATTGTAAAAATTTACGAATATGAAATTAATGGTCAATTGGAAACTAAATTACGGCAGTTATTAGTAGAATGTTTTACAGATGTATATCCAAAAGATAGAATTTACTTTAAGCAGTTACCTCATTTTAGGTTCATTGTAATTGATGATACTAATCAACTTGTCGGTCATGTGGGCTTGGATTATAGAGTAATGAATTTAAACGGGAAACCAATAAGAGTTCTTGGTATCATCGATTTATGTGTATCAAAAAACAAGCGTTCACAGGGAATAGGTTCATTACTGCTCTCTGAAATAAATGATTTCTGTGAAGGGAAGTTAGTTGATTTTTTACTCTTGTTTGCAGATAACAAAAAATTGTACTTAAACGCAGGATTCAAGTCTGTAAATAATGAATGTAAATGGTTAAAAATTGACGATGAAAATCAATCAACTTACGGAATAGGACATGAAAAGATTAATGAGCTTATGATCAAAGAAGTAGGTAATATAAAATGGGAAAATGGCAAGTTAGATTTATTAGGATACCTTTATTAAGCTAACGGGGGCGATTGCAAAACAAGGCAGTCGCTTTTTGTGTTATTTGCGCAGGAAGGTTTTATAAAGAATAATAATATTAAGGTTAGTAGAGGTTTCAGAATATACGTGGGAAAATCAACCTTCCCTTTATTGGTAATCCGACACGATTCCTATTGTTAGTGCTTTTTCTGATCTTTAAGAAAAAAGTAGTTGACAACGGAAAATAAATTATGATATTATTAAATATTTGCTAAAAAATGATATATATGTTAAGGTTAAGAAGGTTACCATATATGGAGGTGGATTATTTGTTTCAAATTGGCGATAACATTGTTTATCCAATGCATGGAGTAGGTTTAATTAAAGCCATAGAAGAAAAGGAAATCTCAGAGGAAAAACAACAGTATTATGTTATAAAAATGTTAATCGGTAATATGCAAGTCATGATTCCTACGGGTAAGAGTTCAAGTATACGCCCTGTTACTGACATAATTGCATTAAAACACATCATAAACATCTTTCATCATGGAGAATCAGATAGATTACTGCCGTGGAAACAAAGGTATAAAGTGAACACGGACAAAATAAAAACGGGTAAAATACAAGAATGTACTGAAGTTGTACGTGATTTAATGCGTATGAAGAAAGAAAAAGCACTTAATACAAGCGAAAAAAAAATGTTAGATAACGCACATGAATTTTTGATTAGTGAACTGGGATTAATTAAAGGTATTACTGAAAATCAAATAAAAAGTTTCTGTTAAGGTTAATTTAAGAAAATTGATTACTTTCCCGAAAATTTCCTGATTTTTTGGAAATATGTTTATTATTAAAATAAATCTTTTCAAAGACATTCAACTTCTCCAACTCACCTTTAGAGCATTAACCTCTTTTGTAATTTCTACAATCTAATCCATTTTTATTATTTAAATTTATTTTACGAACGTTTGAAGTTTCATCAAATAACTCGATAAAATAGTCACTTGATTTTTGCAATCCTGATTCACACTGGCACGGACAAGGAGCCGTAAGGATGAAAGAGAGGTAGGGCTTTCATTGTTTTAGGTATACAATATATTATTTAAGTCATTATTTCTAGAAGAAAAAACAATCAATCTCACCTCTATCTTTAAGAATTTTTTATATCATCTGAGACAGTGAATAGTAATTGTTTATCTTCTTTACGTTAAAGAGAGAAACGAATTGGTAACACCATATGGTCAACTACAAAAATGGATTCCAGACCAGGAAACCATTTTTTATTTTATTTACATAACAATAGTAAAGATTACTGGTGAGGGTTTAAATCCTTTGAAGGGCAACGTGTACAAGAAGGATTTTAATGCTATTGTGGAACATATTAAAGGTTAACTAATAATATTAAATCATGTATGAAAAAACCAAGTTTGTGAATACGGAAGTATTTGAAATTCTAGGTTCTAATAACAGTCATTCAATTGTAGAAGATTTCTCTGAAAATTCCCTGATTGCTTTTTGGATCAGAATTGACTGGGAGAATCCTATTGTTAACCGAGTTGAAGTAAATGACCAAGAAATTAAGAGCATTCCATCCTTTCTAATTTCTAAAGGATTTGATACTTCAATTCCTATATATATCTTTTGGGGATACGATAGTTATCCATGTGTAAAAACTAAATTGACTGGAGAAATATTAAGTAATATTGAGGATATTGTTTGGTTAGGAAATGATTTATATATTTATTGTCTTACACAGAAATATGTTATTGAATTCTTTCATGATGATACGGTTAATGTGGGGTGGATTTAGGTCAACAAAGACTTTATCCTTATTTAACAAACAGGGGCGGTGATCCAAGAAGGATTAATGCTCTTTTTTGTTGAAATCCTTATTGTTGAAACGGGGCAGTTTAGCGGAAGAAGGTTTAATACCTTTCTTGTTGAACTTATTATGGTAGACCAGGTCAGTTTAATAAGAAAGGAAGATATTATTGGGGAATTGGGAAAGGAATTTACTTAAAACATCACGTGGTGTATTCGAAATATTTGTAAAGGGTGAAGGCGAACAACTTTGTGTTACCCATCATTATGCAGAATTTAATCAGACAGGTGATTATTTTGCAGAGACTTTTACAAAAACAAACAAAGTATTTTTGATAAATTTAAGAGAAGCAGGTAATTCAGAGAAAGCACAAGAACCGTATCAACTAAGTTTTTTGGAAACAATATTTGATATAGAAGCTATTCGAGAAGAATTGGGTTTTAATAAATGGGGATTTTCTGGGCACTCAACTGGGGGTATGTTAGGCATTATCTACGGAATATACTTTTCAAAATCTCTTACATTTAATGTGATTGTCGGAGCTGCAGCAAGAGAATATATAACATTCTCAAAAGATTGTATTTATAATCCGAAACACTCCCAATTCACCAGAATGCAAGAACTTAATGAAACATTGAAACGTTCAGGTATATCATCAGAAAAAAGAAAAGAACTAAAAATTGAAAGAACGAAACTATCTTTATTCGACCCTGAAAAATATGACGAGCTTTTTTGTCTAAACATTAGTAAAGGAATGTCTGCGATTCGTATGGATTTTTTCAGCCGAGAATTACAAGTCTATGATGTAACGAAAAAGCTGGAGTTTATATCAACCCCAACTTTAATAATTTGCGGTAGAAATGATGTACAGTGTCCAGTGTTATACTCTATTGAAATGGAGGAAGGAATACCGAATTCAAAATTAGTGATTTTTGAAAAAAGTAATCATTACCCTTTCTTAGAAGAAGCTCAACAATTTATTGAAGAATATAATTTATTTATAAAGGAACACCAATCCTTATTAAGCTAATGGGGGCGTTGATCCAAGGAGGATTAATGCTCTTTTTTGTTGAATTCCTTATTGTAGAAACGGGGCAGGTTAGTTGAATAACAATTTACCCTTAAAGTAAGCTGGTGTTATAATTTACCTATAAATCCTATTTTTAGAGATAACATTTACTAGTCACGAGCTAAACCGGGTTCTGTGAAGAATTTAAAACATATGATGGTCACATCCTGTTTATTTCCAACAGTAGAAACAAACAAGTCGTTAAGAACAGCAACTTTTGCTGTATAAAATTTTGAGGTGATTATATGTCGGAAATTATTTTTCAAGAAGCCGAAAACTTCATTGAAAAAGCAAAAAAATTAGGTGAAAAATATTTAGGGAGAACAGCTACAAGAGAAGAAATCCAACTTTTGAATGACAAATTTGGGGGTAAGATTCCAAGTTGGTATTGTAAATTAATTTCCGAACTTCCATTAATTCATATGGAAATTGGTTGGCAAGCATATGAACCTGAAGAAGATTATGATGGGATAGAATATGTAGAAATATATCAGCCGAGTCATATGATAGATTACTCTTTTGAAGCATATCAAGGTATACAAATTTTAGAAAGAGGTTATGTCTGCATAGGCGGAGATCCAACGGGTTCTGGAGACCCCTATTTTATTAATTTTGATTCTGAAAACCCACCTGTATTTCAAATATATCACGATGTAGGAGACAATCCAGATGAAATTCTTAAGCACGGTAAAGCAAAAGTAGCTGACTCTCTTGTGGAGTTCTTTAGAAATGGCATAATCTTGGAATAGTAAAATCAAGTGAATTACAAAATATTTCTTCAGTACATATAGAACAATTCGGGCGTTAATCCAGGAAGGGATAAACGATATATTTTGTAGAATTGAAGGAATAGATATACTCCAATATCGAGGGCTGTGAGCAGCTCTTTTTTGTTTTGACAAAAAAGGGGCAGGTTAGTTGAAGAAGGAAATGACGAAAAGTAGTTGAATTTAAATAATTTTAAGGGGATTCATTTTGAATATAAAATTAACGGCAGAAGTCTATAGAGTAGGAATCTCTATTGGTATTTTTTCAGTACAAGAAATTATAAAGTGGGCAGATAATGCAATTAAAACCCTTGAAAACCCACCGTATGAAATTATTGATTTGTCTTTATCCTCCAAATTAAATATAGAGGAATTTATGTTGAAATTAGAGTTGATTAAAGGAGATGTTGAACAAGGCCTTCCCCCCAAGATAATATTGGGGTTATTAAATGATTACCTTTACATACAACAAGATATAAATGATGTTATCACCATAATGGACAAGTTAATTCAGCATTTACCAGAAGACTGCGAATGGATGGAGATGGAAATTCACTATTTATCAGATGGAGTTTATTTAGCGAAGAACGAAATTGATGGAGACTTAAAAGAAATGACTTGTGAAATAAAACAATTTCTAAATCAGTTCGTTGATTTTAGTAATTGTTTTGGCAAATGTGATTTTTAATATGTCAAAAGTCTGTGAATGCATCCCCTTTTCTTATGCAACTAAAGGGGCAGGTTAGTATTATATAGTTCAGCCAGAACTTTCTGGTTGAACTTTTTTCATATGAATTTAATCTATCAGTAGCCAGGGTAGAACGTAAGGGGCAGTGGGACAAATGATCCCGTCCGCTAAACTGT
>NZ_VEMV01000008.1:0-89024 GCF_006346415.1 Bacillus sp. D386
ATACAAGTGTTTTATTCAATGACCTTATATAATTTAAGCGAGCATAAAAAAGCTATGGAGTTTTTACTAAAATGCTTGATAGATACCACAACAGACTCTGAAATACTGAGTTATAAAAAAGCAATTAATTTCTATGCTGATAAATTAGATGAAATGTGGAAATAGCAAGTGAAAGGTTGTACTTAAACAAACTGGGCATTGATCCAAAAAGAAGGATTAATGCCTTTTTGTGTTGAACTTCTTATTTTAGAAACGGGGCAGGTTAGCTCTACAAAGGATTTAATTAATTTTCATAAAATGTTACAATAAAAACAAAAATAACCAAATTCACCAACTACTCCCAGGAAATATTTAAGAAAGAGGGGATATCTTGTCTTTTCTCAAAAATAATCTATTTTTGTCTGCGACAGCATTAGTTATCACATTACTTGTAGTAAATGCAACTGTACAAACAACTGTTGAAGGTTGGTTTTACCAATTTATTGAATTATTTATTATCTTTGGTATTTCGTTTGGGATATTAAAATTAGTTTCGCTAGTACCAATTCCAGCATCTAAATGATGAAGGTTGAATTAAGCTAAGGCGATAACTGAAATCAAGGCTGTCAAATTGACGGTCTTTTTTATGCTACTAACGGGGCAGGTTAGTGAAAGAAGGAATGTTACATAAAGATAGAGAATATTTACTATAAGATACTAAAATAAAGGAAGGAGAAATATGGAGAATAGGGAGTATAACACACAAAGAACTTGCGGAGTATGGTTAGTTTACATTGGTGTAATTATAATAGTTTCAGCAATTAGTGGTGGCGAACTTTTAATACAACCTTTTATCTTAGGAGTTGGTTATTCACTAGGATATTTTTTAATATTTGTACTGCCGTACTTAAATCGAAAACTCGCATACGGTAATAACTCGAAGTTTCAAGATAAAATGGATAATATCACGATAATAGTTACTATTATTTTGTGTACCATTTGTGGACTTTTTATTGGTTTTGATAATTTAAGACTACTTTGGTTATCCATTTTAATTGTTATTGGTATACATTTTTTTGGTTTTTATTTTTCCCAAGGGAAACTGATGATTGTTTTAGGTGTGTTAACAATTATCAATGGATTGTTAGGCATCCTTATAGTCAACATTCCCTTTTTAGTAGTTGCATTGATTGATGGAACCCTAAAAATTGGTATAGGATTTAGAATGTTATTTAATAGGAGGCATTAAATGGTTGGTCTTTGAAAATGCCCGTTAACTGCCATTACTATATAATTAAGGAGCTGAGTTATCACGTTTACTGTTATACAGCTAAGGGCAGGTTAGTGGCAGAAGGATATTTTTGAAACCATATAGAAATATCTACTTCAAGGATTTAAAAAGGAGTTGTAGGGAGGAGTAACTTTGCAAATTTCTATTGTTCCAATAGCGAAAGTGAATAATAATCGTAAAGCTATTGAAGACGATAATTGGGGTTCAGTTATTTCAACTATTGAGTTAGCAGACAATATGAGTGAATCTTCTTTAGAAGGTATTAATGAATTCTCTCATTTAGAAATCATTTTTTTCTTTGATAAGGTTGCAGATGATAATATTCAATTTGAAGCAAGACATCCAAGAAATAATAAAGAGTATCCTAAAGTTGGTATTTTTGCACAAAGGGGTAAAAATAGACCTAATAAGTTAGGAGTTACTATTGTAGAACTTTTAGAAAGAAACAATAATAAATTGATTGTAAAAGGATTAGATGCAATAGATGGAACTCCTATAATTGATATCAAACCAGTAATGAAAGAGTTTTTGCCAAAAGGTGAAGTGAAACAACCAAATTGGTCAATATCTTTGATGGATAGATATTGGAACTCTTAAAAGAACTAACGTTCAAGTCTAAAAATAAGGTGTTTTCCTTATTGAGCTAAAGGGGGCATTGATCTAAGAAGGATTAATGCCTTTTAGTGTTGAATTCCTTATTGGAGTAACGGGGCAGGTTAGCGGAAGAAGAAAACACTCTAATAATATAATCGTATAATATTAATAAAGAGGTGATTAGAGTGGAAATCATTCCAAAGGTAATTGAAAAATTGCTTGAAGAGGAAATAGACGAGCAGGAGTTTGTTGATATAATCAATGATATTTATAAGCAGGAATGTTATATTTATGCGATTATTCCTGATTGGGAAGAAGAATTGTTAAACCAACTGTCAGCTGATTTTATTTTAATAAATAAGATTAAATTTCCTTTATGGAGGAGTTTCCCAAGAACAATAGGTTTTTTAGGATATGTGAAGGATAGTAAAAAACAATATATATACGAGTTTTATTTAAGGTCAACAACAATGGATTTTTTAGTTTTTTCGGAGCTAGATATATCTCAACTTTTAAATAATATAAGCAAGGAAAACATTGATATATACGATATATTTGAAACAAACAAAGTTCCTCACATAACAATAGGTCCTGATGGTCAATGGTTAAATATAGTTGAATATTGACATCATTTTCTTATAGAGCTAAAGGGGCAGTTTAGTGATACTCCATTTTATTATGTTATGTATAAAACTTATATAATTTGTCTTTTTTATATCATAGCCCTAATAGATTAATGTAATCGAAGTAAGTACATATACTCTAAACAATTTGAAACAAGAGAATAAAGGAGAATAATTAAATGAGATTAGAGAGCGAGAGAATTTATTTAAGACTGCTTTGCGAGTCAGATGCCCCTATTATATTAGGAAGTACGCTGGATAAAGAAATACGTTATATGACTGGGACTACTTTTAATTTTTCATTACAACAAATTAAGACACATATAAATAATATAAATAATGATTCTAGTCGTTATGATTTCGCTATTTGTTTAAAAAGTAGTGATGAAATGATTGGGGAATTATCAATATACGATATTGATGAGGAGAATAAAAAGGCAGGATTTAGAATATCAATGGCTTCTACTTCATTAACAGGAAAAGGTTTTGGAACTGAAGCAATCAATATAGTTCTAAGTTTTGTTTTTGATCAACTCAATTTAAATCGTTTACAGTTAGAAGTATTTAGTCAAAATTTACGTGGAATCAGGGCGTATGAAAAAGTTGGATTTGTAAAAGAAGGCGTCTTACGTCAGTCCTTATATTACAATAAAGCATATTCAGATGAAATTATTATGGCAATACTTAAAAGTGATTACGAAAAGTTACTATTGTAATTGTCTTTGTTTGTGAATGAATATACTTAAACTAACAGGGGCTTTAGTTGAACAACGGAGACAGCAAAAAAAAGCTGTCTCTTTTTTTTATGGCATTAGCATTAATCTCTACGAAAACAGCCTTTTTTAAAATGGCATCCTAAGGGGCTATTTTTTTGCATAAAATATCTGTACCAAAAAGGAATTACATCAATATAATTGTTAAAACGAGCCTTTTTTAATATTTTAAATAGCAACAGTATAGTTTGACCATACTGTATTCTAAGGTGACATTTCAGAAGCAGGTGGTAAGATGGGGATTTTTAATGAAATCAAAAGTAAATTATGGTATAAATTTCCGTTTAAATATATAATGAATATAGAGGAAGGGGAGATGTATCGTATGAAGACATATGAAGAAATAGATATATATGATATTGCTGATTACTTCATCTCTTTGAGCGTTCCGGGTACAGATAAGTCAGTAACACCTTTGAAGCTGCAAAAATTAACATTTTATGCTCAAGCATTAAGTTATGCTGTTAATGATAAGCCTTTATTCAATGAGGATTTTGAAGCTTGGGTGCACGGTCCTGTCTCACCAAATCTTTATTATAAATACAAAAATTATCGCTCGAACGAGATCGATGATAAAGTAAGTACCCCAGATATATGTCCAGAAGCAGTTAATGTTATTAAAATTGTATGGGATATGTATGGTGATAAGGATGGTAAATTTTTGGAAAACAAGACACATAATGAACTTCCTTGGAGACTTGCTCGTGGAGATCTAGATTTTCATCAAAGCTCTAATAAAATTATTCCAAAGCCAATAATCGATGGTTATTATTCAAGGAAATATACAATAACTGAGACAGTTAGATAAGATGTTATAGGATATGTAAAAAGTGCCGATCAGGCACTTTTTTTACAGTAAAAGGGACTTGTATCAATTTAGGTTTGGTGAGCAATTATGGAGATATCTATTGGTATAAAATTCGTAATTTTTTTCCCTGTTTTGCTATATGTTTTGAAGCGATTTATCGAAGTAACAGTAAATAATATGTCTGTCCATCTATCAAAATATGTTGACAATTTCTTTGATTATTTAGAAAAAAAACAAATAGGAGAGCTAAAAAAGACTACCGTCAAAATAATAACTGATGTCATATTCTCTGCTATTACACAATTGTATTTTGTTGGACTAGCATTGTACAGAAAACTTATTAATCCAGTATGGTTGATTTCAACTTTTATAATAACCTATTCATTATTTTATTATTTTATAGATATAAATGTTATTGGCACTATAAATTTTTATGAGATTTTAAGGATCACGAATTCAAGCGATAATACCACATTATATATTTTAGAGGTAATTTTAAATATTATTAGGATTGCAGTACCTCTAAGTTTTCCATTTTTCTATTTCATTTATAAAGAGCAAAAGAGTATATCTGATTCCTCAGTAAATGGAAGAACTACTTTTATATATTTCACCTTATTCGTACTTTTTTCTCTGCTTTCTGCCTATAAGATATCATCTATAAAAAATTCATTTATTGCATTTGATGAAAAAATAAAAGCAACTAGTCTTACACACACACACAATAATGGGGAAGAACTCGCATTTATATTCTTACTAATAATTTTTTCGTTATATTTTTTGAGTAAGCTGATGATAGACTCATTTCGGAATTTAAATCTAGAACTGTTGATTTTCAGAAAAACTATTGCAGCTAATTCAATATATAGTTCTATGAGTTTTAGCTATACAATATATAATCAAGCAAATATATATGAGTTGCTTACGGCTCAAGTTGAAACTATCTATCAGGTTTTGATTCAGATATCAAATAAAAATTTAGGAAGAGTATACGATAGAGCATACTATAACTTAGAGGTTTTATTATTCAATTTATGTGCAGAGTATCGTTTGTTTGGAATTGATACAACAACGAAACACTTATATCTCTTAAATAAATTTACTAAAGAACATTTAGATTTCTATAAAAGCTTACTAAAAAATCATAAGGAATTAATTATACACCTAGTTCAAGAACATAAAATTCAAGATGCAAAAATGGCTATAAAAATTTTGGTAGATATGATACCATCAGCGACTACTGTAAAGCACAATATTGATTATTATAATGAATATCTGGCCACCTATTATACAATACTGTATGAGTTACTTATTTACTTGTATGAAAACGAGAATTTAGGCTTATATACGGTTATAGAAAAGTTGAGTAGCGAAAGTATTTCTAAGGAATCAGTTGAAAGGGAAGGTATAGTGAGAATTATACAATCTCTAATTATTAAAGCTGGTGATAAAAATGATGTTAAGATGCTTTCTACATTTAGTTATATGTTAAGTAGCTTTTGTCAACCAAGTGAAACTAATGATACTAATAAAACAACAGTTTCCTTGGCCAATCTGGGTATAAAGATTGTAGAAGATGACATAGATGAAAAAGAAATTCAAAAGTTATTAGACGAGACCGGATATAAGGAATTTTATGAATCAGAAGATAGGGTTAAGAAAAACGAAAATAATTTAGATTTATTATATGCCACGGTTTTTATATTTCTACAAGCCTTGCTAAAAAGTATTGAAATTACAAATTATAAAACAACCGGATTCCTAGTGAAATTCTTAGTGACAACATTTGATGATAAGGTTGTTAATAGAGTTTTTAATGATTTTATTATTAATCCATATCATAATCTATATTGGGGTACGCAAGATTTTTATAAAGATATAGATAGTGATTTTCATATGAATCCAAATGTTAAGGATTATTTAATAATCAAATTAACAATTCTCCTTTATGCTCAACAAAAATATATAAAGATTAATAAAGTAAACTTCAATAAAATACCTAGCAACTTTATAGATATAAATAAATTAACAAAGATAGAGTATCTGGGTTATATCTTCAAAAAACTAGAAATAGCTCAAAAGGAATATGGGTTAATGTTTTTGCAAGATGATCATTTTATGAATGAGATAAAGCTAGATTTTAAATATTATAGAGCAAAGGAATCAGACAAGAAAAAACATAATTCCATTATTTTAATTGATTGAAAAAGGAGTAAAAGATAGATAAGATAATTTCAGTATCTTTCAGTCTTATAAGAATCATAAATAATAATAGTCTGTTGTATGCTAATGTTTGAGATCACGAACCAAAAATGGCAATAACCTTCCTTATGAACGTTATTGCCATTTTTATTTTGATGACTTAACTTGGTGGGTTTTCTTGTCTGGTGTAAACATTTATATATTATATAGTCTAGTATTAAATATATGGAACTTAATTACATATAATGTATAATTATGTATCAGGTGGTATTTCTCTTGAATAGAGATAATTGACTAGAACATTAGAGGAAGTATCACTTATATATCAAGGAGGTATCCCAAAGTGAATATGCAGAGAAAATCGGAAGAATCTTTAAATACCTTTACTAATGCAAGAGATAATTTTGATGATAGGTTTCAATATAACAATGAATATAATATATATAATCGTAATAAATTCCCAACAGAAAAAGATAATTTTGGGCTATGGAAATATATGAGTCTATCAAAGTTTATTGCATTACTAGAAAATGGTTCAATTTATTTTTCTAAACCAGCTGCTTTTGAAGATCCATATGAAGGTGCGTTCTCTCATATTGATTTGCAAGATATAATCGGAGATTATTCGTATTGGGATGAAGAAGATAAACAAACATTTTGGGATGAGGAAGATAAACAAATTTATTATGAAGAACTAAATGGATTGCGAAATAAACAAGTAGTTGAGTCAAATTATGTGGGAGTCTCCTGCTGGCATATGAATGAAGAAGAATCAGCTGCAATGTGGGATCTTTATTGTGGGAGAAATGAAGGAATTGCAATAAAAACCTCTTTCCAAGATTTGATTAATTCTTATGATAGGTATGATTATGATATTTACTATGGAATAGTAAATTACATTGATTATAAAAAGGATATGGCAGGTAGAAATTCATACGAAACTTTATTTTATAAAAGGAAATCATTTGCTCACGAACAAGAGTTTAGAATGTTGGTTTTTGAAGACGAGAAAAGTTTATTTTTTGGCCCTTATGGTGCTGATGTGAAATTTGATTTAAGAACTTTAATTAAAAGTATACATATTTCTCCTACTTCTCCACCCTGGTTTAAAGATATAGTACAAAAAATTGTTAATCGCTATGGAATTGAAAAAGGCGTTATTCAATCAACCTTATATCAGGGTCCGTACATAATAAAGTAAGCATATATAATCTTTCTACCAGTACCTAGCGTTGCTATTTTTGCAAACTCAAAGGATTATGACGGGTTTTATAAGAATGGAAGTTTATGAATGGGGCTAACTTGATTTGCTTATTTATTTAAAGAAAGATACCAATAATAAATACCTATATTTCCAACTATATCAATTGAACTGCTGGATAGATTATACAAGTTTTTTATTATGTTTTTCAGTATTTTTAAAATTACATAAATTCCTTCCTTTATATAATTTTAAAATAAGATAAGGTTAAAATTATTAGTTTTAGGTTTCACCATATAAAAATATGGTGTTTTTTTTATGTTTTTTAATAAAAAATAATTATTCTAGAAAAACATAAAAAAGACAAAATATTCTGAAAAAAGTTTGATTTACTCGATATATATAGGATATAATCGTTTTGATTAAATTAAAAAATATATTTATATATTAAAGGGTGTAATTATGAAGCGTGTTTGGAATGAATCAAAGTATGAAAAGATGGTTAAAGAAGGATACGGGCAGGGAGCGTTAAATCATTATAAACCTTGGGTAGATGTTTTTTCCTTTCCAAGTCAGGGGCGGGTTGGGAGAATACACTCGAAAAAAATAGGGAGAGAAATACATAGTTTTTCAGAATTAGAAACTAATTATATCTATATATTTGATTGGCTAGAGGATGTTATAGATATTCGTGAACAGTATCCTTTAGATTTAAAAGAAACAATAAAGATTGCTAATGATATATCTGTAAGACATCCTTGTGATAATAAATCTGGTTTTGAGTATGTTTTAACTACGGATTTATTAATTGTCAAAAAGCAAACAACAATTGCTAGATCTATAAAATACTCTAAGGATTTAAATAATAAAAGAACATTAGAGAAGTTGGAAGTTGAGCACTTATACTGGAAGAATAAAAATATAGATTGGAAGTTACTTACAGAGAAGCAAATAAATGCAGTTTTTCTAGATAATATAAAGTATTTACGTGGAATACGTTTGGACAACTTGCAATATACGAAAGAGCAGTTGTTTGAAATATGCAAAGTGATAGTTGTTACTATGCTTCAATGGAGCCAAAGAATATTCGATATGATTGAGTATATTAGTTATAAACTAAGACTGGAAACAGATGATTGTTATTGCATAATAAGATGGCTAATCAGTGAGAAGATTTTAATTTTAGATGTGACAAAGATTAAATTCGATAAATCAGCTTTACTAAAGGATTTTCAACCGAGATTATCAGAGAGGTGGGAAGAGAAACTTTGGGGGAAATTGAAGTAGGAGGATTAGTTGCTTACGAAAAGGTTATATATAGAATCTTATGGATTAGTGAAAGAAAAGATATAGCATATTGGATAAATGTATATTCTACAAAAAATATCCCAGATTTGATTTCGTATAATTACCTAAATCAACTGCTATCAGATAATCAAATAGAAATTAAAAAAGAGGATAAAGTATTTAATATCGATGCGTTAATGAGTGTTTCAGAGAAGGAGCAAAGCGAAATTACTACCAGGTGGAAGCATATTAGGGATATAGTTATGCCGGAGAATGAACCATTCATATATTCAGATATTCAATTTAGAAGACGGTTAGTTATTGATGCGGCAGAAAAAAATAATTGTGATATAACAACTATATATAGGACGCTAGGAAAGTATTGGAGAGGTGGCAAGAAATTAGTTGGACTTTCATCAAGTTATGGAATTCTAAAAGAGAGGAAAAAGCGTACATACACTAATAAGCCAGGACCTAAAACAAGTAACAAAGTTATAGTAGATGAACGAATGGAGCAGATATTTGAAAAAGCTATAAATAAATATTATCTGGCCTCTCCATATACATCTATAAGAAGTGCTTATGATGAAATGATTAGAGAATTTTTTGCTACGAAAATAATAGATTTAACTGGAGAACCTAAATTGATTTATGTTAATGGTGACGAGCGACCAACATATAATCAATTCAAATATTATTTGAAGAAGAAGCTAGGTGATCCAAAATATTATAGAAAAAAAGTTGGAAGTAGAGAATACAACTTGAAGCATAGAGAGCTAACTGGTGATGTCTTTAAATATGCTAAGTATCCAGGTAATACATATGAAATTGATAGTACAATTTTTGATATCTATCTTGTGTCTGAGTGGAATCCCAAAAAAATTGTGGGTAGACCAATTCTATTTTTAGTTGTCGATGTATTTAGTCGTTCGATTGTGGGTTTTAATGTTGGTTTGGAAAGGCCCTCCTGGAATATAGCGAGATTAGCTATAGTTAATGCTATAGAAAATAAAGTTACCTATTGTAAAAGATTTGGAATTAATATTTCTAAACAAGATTGGCCAATGAATGTGATACCAACAGAAATTGTTGGTGATCGGGGAGAAATGATCTCCAAAAATTCTTCGCTTATAACTAAGACTTTAGGTTCAACAGTAAAGAATACACGATCATATAGGGGGGACGATAAACCGATTGTTGAAAATACTTTAGGAGTTATAAGGAGAACCCTTATAGATTTTCTACCAGGAGGGGTCAGAAAGGACTTTAACAAGCGCGGTGGAGAAGATTATAGACTGAAGGCGCTTTTAACCTTAAGTGATTTCAGGAAAATAATTATTAAAACAATCCTTTATTTGAATAATTCTAGGGTGCTAGCTAACTATAAACTATCTAAAAAGATGATTGAAAATAACCTGGAACCAATACCCAAAGACATTTGGAATTTTGGAGTAAAAAATATTAATGAAGGAATGGGGAAAATGTCTTCAGAGTTAGTTAGTATACAGTTGTTACCAGAAGACCAAGCTAGCATAACAAGGTCAGGAATTCTATTTCAGAAAAGAACCTACATATCTGATGAAATAATAAATGATGGACTCTTAAAAACAGCTGGGATAAATGGAACTGAGAAAATAAAAATTAAATATGACCCTAGGGATTTGTCCGTAATATATTATTTTGATCAGAGGAAGCATAGATTTTATATTTGTATGAGTAAAGATGAAAAATATATATTAATGGAACAGTGTGATTTACTAACTTTAACTGAAAAAAACGATGAAAAGACAAGAAACTCTTTATATAAAAAAGACGAGGAAAAAAATAATTTAATACAATATATCAAGGATATAAGTGAAGAAAAGAGAGAAAAATCTAGAAATACTCAACAAACGGAAAGTAAAACAAATCGAATTAAAAATATTGAAGCAAACAGGCGACAAGAAATTGAATATATGAGAAATAAGGATATAGCTGCTATTGATAAGAAAGCTCAGGATTCAGATAGGAGGAGGGATCAAGTTTATAATAATTGGAGAATTGAAACACATAAAGATATACAAGCAATCTTAGAAAGAGAGGACAAAGACTAATGGTCATTAATTCATTCTCTTATGAGAAGGCGATTTATAAAGAACAAGAAATTCCGGAATTTCGAGGTAATCCTTTGATTGAAGCACTTCCTAATTTAATGAGCACTGAAAAGCTGATTAAATTCTTGTATAAAACCCCTCATTTTAGTTATATGGAAAGAGATTTAGAAAGTCATTATAGGATACAATGCGTAATGAGGCTTTTTGAACTGTTTATTCCGAATCCCCTGCATATAGAAATTGATCAAAAGATTAATATGGCAATGAGGCGTGGATATGTTTACCGAAATATAATGGAAGCAGATTATCAAAATATACATAGATATATCAAAGATAAATTTAGCTCTAATAAAGATGCGGTAAATTATAATAAGAGTTTGTCATTTCCGATAATCGGGATTTCGGGTGTAGGAAAGACAACCTCAGTAGAAAGAATCCTATCTCAGTTTCCTAGAATAATTCACCATACAGAATATAATAATTTCCAATTTCAATTACTTCAGGTACCTTGGCTGAAAATAGAGTGCCCATATAATGGTAGTTTAAAAGAACTGTGTTTTTCTTTGTTTCAGACTTTAGATTTATTGTTAGATACAAATTATGTGAGTGAATTCGGGAAATCTAGATATAATATAGGACAATTATTGGTATATTTTTGTAAGTTGGTTATGGTGCATAGTATAGGAGTGCTTATAATAGATGAAATACAGTATTTAGTTAATGGGAGTAAATCAAAAGAAGTTTTAAATTTCCTTGTATCATTAATTAACCAAATTGGAATACCAATAATTTTTGTTGGGACCAATAAATCATATGATTTATTAAAAAAAGAAGCCAGAATTGCTAGACGGATTAGTGGATTAGGTGCAATTGAGGTACAACGGATGGAAAAGGATGAGTATATAGATTTTTTGAAGAATATATGGCGCTATCAGTGGGTTAAAAATCCAACCAACCTAGATAGACATACGATAGAGTATTATTATGAACATACACAGGGAGTGGCCGATTTTACAATTAAATTATTTGCATTATCTCAAATCAAATCAATTCTTTTCGGAGAAGAACAAATGAATATAGATTTGTATAAAACAGTTTTTAAAAATGAGCTTGCTCCCTTAATTCCTATAATTAAAGCATTAAGAACAAACGACTATGATGCTTTAGCAGCTTTTGAAGATCTTTTACCTCTTGATGTTGCATCTGTCATTGTGGGAATTAAGAATGATGCTAATTCCATAATACATATAAAAGCTAATAAAGCCATTAAAGAGGAAGCGGCTATACAAGAATTAAAAAATAATAAGATGCTAATAATAGAGCATTTAATGGGTGTTGGGCTAACAGCACTTGAGGCTGAAAAGTCAGTAGATAGTTTACTAGAAGAAGATATTAATAATCCTGTTGTTGGGTTAAAGAAGGCTCTAGGTATTTATGAAAATCGTCAGTCAAAGATGGTTAAATCTAAGCCTAGAGAGAAATCATTATTAAAGTGCTTTAATAGGGCTAGCAACGATGGAGATAAAATATATTACGAATTATTAAATGACGGATATATCGATAGTTTCGAATGGATATATGAAATTCAATCTGAGTAGAACTAAGTATAGGAAGAACGGGAAGGTGAGAGATTTTGAGATTTCTACCTATTTTATACCCTGATGAACTATTTTCAAGTGTTATAGCTAGATACTCGACAATAGTTGGAATTGGTAATAGGGGAGTCAATAAATTGATATATGGGAAGAATCTAAAAGTTGAGCTTTACTTTGTAAAGGAACTAAGGGCTTTTATGCAAAGAAATAACTTTCACTTGGATGAAGTAAAGATTGTAGAAGAACATACTCTATTACCATATTTTAAGTCGGTATTAACTAAGGATAAATATGAGTATATTAGGCAGAAGATGATTTTAGACAAAGATAATAAACATCTTTCTTTTGAGATGGAATTGGGTATGATAGCAAATAGACAAGGGCTTGATGGCATTTTAAGATATTGTAATCTTTGTTACAAAGAAAATATAAGTCAGTATGGAACTGCATATTGGCATAGGAAACATCAATTACCAGGTGTTTTTTATTGTCCAATACATAAATGTTATTTAAATGACATTGAATTTAACTATAAAAACAGAAAAAATCAGTATGTTATGCCTGACATTAATAACTTATTAATTAATCCGAATGAATTGCCAAAATCCTATTTGATTGATAAAAGGTATAGTCAATTCATAGATATATCCAATCAACTATTGGTAGGAAAAGCACCTAATATTAAAGACCCTCAATCAGTAAAAAATAATTATAAAGAGTTGTTAAGAAGCAAAGGTCTCTTAACTATCAATGGAAATTTAAAAAGAGAAAAAATAAAAAAAAAGATAGTCGAATACTTTGGAATTGATTTCTTAAAGGAGATAAATTACTTTGATTTTGATAATGAAAAGCAAATTTGGATTGATAATTTAAATAGGAAAAATAATTTACAAGTTATAGAGCATATACTTTGGCAGATGTTTCTTAACAGGGATTTTAAACAGATTTATAATCAAAAATACATCTATGAGCCATTTGGGAAAGGTCCCTGGCCTTGTTTGAATAAAATCTGTGATAGTTATCAAGCTCTTATAATAAGAAGTGTTGAAATTAAAATGGACGGAAAGTCAAAAAAGATAGTGGGTACTTTTAAATGTACTCAGTGTGGATATACATATGTAATAGGAATAAATCAAGATGAGAATTCTTATGATCTAAATAAGGCTAGAATAATTGATTTTGGACATAAATGGAGAAGTCTTCTTTTGAAATATATTAATCAGGGAATTAACCAGAGACAAATATCACTTAAAATGCATTGCTCCCCAGGTACCATTAATAACAATGCAAAAAAGTTAGGATATGAAAAATGTGAAGATGGTTGGCGAAAAACTAAAAATGTATCTATACCTTGTAATTTAGATGATCAAATAAAAAATGAGAAAAGAGAAGAATATATTCAAATAGTTAATAAGGTTGGAAATGGAATTGTTAGTGCCAGAAAAGCTAATCCAGCATTGTATGCGTGGTTATATAGAAATGATAGAAAGTGGCTAAATGAACATAATCCAAGAAGATTGGCTGGTAATTGTGGTGGGAAGAGAATCGACTATAATAGATTGGATATAGAGATTCTAGAACAGGTCAGAAGTATTGTTGAAGAAATTCTAATTGAAAATAAAAAAGTGCGAATTACAACACACACTTTATTTAAAAATACATCTTCATATGTTTGTTATGAGAAGAAACTTGAGTTATTAACGAATACTAATCAATATATAAAAAAATACGCTGAAACCCATAGTGTGTATAGAAAAAGATTCATAAATGGTATTATCGGAAAAATGCAAAAAAATGGAGAGCATATACTTAAAGATAATATAAAGGTTGCTGCTGGGTTTAGAAGAGATTATTTTGAAGAAGCTTGGGAAGCAATGACTTATGTACACCAATTGATAACTGTAAAATCTAGAGGAAGATTTGAATAAAGATATAATAAATGATGCAACTAGTTGCGTCACTTTTTATTTATATAGAGGGCTATTAATTGCAAAAAAAAAATACCTCATTTTTTATTGTAAGGTATTTAAAATGGTGTAATATCAATAGTTGTAGTTGCAAGGCGAAATAACAATAACATCAATACCCAGCTACTCTTCGTTTGAAGGGAGCTGGGTTTTTTGAATTTGATAGAGGAAATTTTAGATGTACAATTAGTAAACTCATCCTTACTAGGTTATTTCTAAAGGTTAAGACTAAATGGGCTGTACACAAGAGCAAGTATATCTGGCTTCCCAGTACAGCCTATTTGTATATTCATACTCCCTAATTTACGAAAAATATAGAGGAGAATACAAATATAAGTTTGATAGACTAATGAGTCTGCACATTTTACATATTACTAAGCCGGTAATGATTTAATTTTGTTGAAGAGTTAGTAACTGTTTTCTCAAACAAATCACTCTTATAACGGAATACTATCCTTTAATAAAATTATACAAAACTTATATTTTTTCTATATATTTTGGTTTAAGTATCCGTGATTACGTGAATATAGTAAATGATTACAAAAAACTTACAAAGGGGAAATGAAAATTGAGTATTCTACAGAAAATAGCACTTGTATTAACGATCATTGGAGCTATAAATTGGGGGCTGATAGGTTTGTTTCAATTTGATCTTGTAGCAACTTTATTTGGAGGACAGGATGCCATTCTTTCTCGAATCGTCTATGCGTTAGTAGGTATTGCTGGTTTAAGTAATATTGGGTTGCTCTTTGCTCCATCAAAGGAATCACGTATTGCGGCTTAATGATAATTTTAATCTCCCCCCTCTGTAAAGAGGGGGGTGTTTATGGGAAGATAGATGAGCTGACCAAAGATGAGGTCCTTTTCCTTGGACCTCTATTTGCCTAATGGGTGAACCTCAGGTGAGCTAATGAATTTTTATAGAGAAGAACGTAAGCGGTATATACATATTCTTGTTTAAGTTAGAAAATGGATAAAAAGTTCAAAATTGAGTAAGACACAGATAGCCCCGTGTAGTATCTTTTTATAGCTTCCCTCTTCATCCTCCTTTTAGCATAAATTTAAAAAGGTCGGCATATCGACCAAATTCATAAATGAAAATGATTGACAACATTCTGTAAAATCATGTAATGTATTATGTAACCGGTTACATATGGTACCGGTACCATATTTTGTTTGGAGATAAAATGGCTACTATAAAAGATGTTGCAAAGTATGCAGGAGTTTCTGTAGCGACTGTATCGAGATATTTAAATCAAGGCTACATAAGCGAAAAGGCACGTATGCAAGTAGAGGATGCAATTAAAGAATTAGGATATCGGCCCAGTATAATTGCTAGATCCTTGAATACAAAGCAGACAAATGCAATTGGGCTCATCATACCAGATATAACAAACCCTTTCTTTCCAGAGCTGGCAAGAGCAGTGGAAGACGCAGCATATGAAAATGGCTACACGGTTATTCTCTGCAATACAGATGAGCAGGCGGAGAAAGAACGCCAATACATTGAAACACTAACGAGAAAGTATATAGCAGGTATTATTTTGGCAACAAACGAGTTGGATAAGGAATATTACAAAAGCCTTAATGTCCCATTAGTGGCGCTTGATCGGTCAATTGGCGAAGGTTTTCCTACAGTAATGACCCAGAATATAGAAGGGGCGAAACTCGGATCTGAATTTTTGCTTAGGCAGCAAATCAATCATCTTGTTTGTTTACGCGGCCCAGATGGACTGAAGCCGGCTGATGATCGATTGAAAGGATTTTTACAAGCTACTGAAACCAGCCAGATTAAAACTACTATACTTGAGTGTCCATTTGATTTTAATGAGGCTGAGCAGATTGTTTTTAAATTATTGAAGGAGGACTCATCGATTGATGCAATTTTTGCCTGCAGTGATGTTTCGGCAATAGGAGCATTAAAAGCAGCCCATTCTCTCAAAATAACAGTGCCCGATCAATTGCAAATTCTCGGATTTGATGGGATTATGCTTGGACAGATGACGACACCTGGGTTATCGACAGTAGCACAAAATATTTATGAGCTTGGTTCTAAAGCAACTAAATTACTGATTAAACAAATTGATGGAGAATTACTCGAACAAATGACTGAATTTGTAGCTCCGCAATTAACCATAAGAGATTCAACAAAGGGGGCAATTCAATGATTACCATAATAGGGAGTATAAATATGGACTTAGTTTGCCAATCAGGGCTATTCCCTCAGCAGGGTGAAACAGTACTGGGAGAGCGGTTTGAAACAATTCCTGGTGGAAAAGGAGCTAATCAAGCAGTTGCTGCAGCCCGCTTAGGCAGCCAGGTTGCGATGATCGGTGCAGTGGGTAACGATAGCTTTGGTGACATGCTGATTGATAACCTTGAAAAAGAAAAAATTGATACAAATGGTGTAAGCAAGGTATCTGAAAGCACTGGTATAGCTAATATCATTGTGCATAATCAGGATAACCGCATTATTGTTGTGCCAGGTGCGAATTTTAAAGTAGATAAGACCTTGATAGACAAACACCGCAGGACAATTGAACGGTCAAAACTGGTCATCATGCAGCTTGAAATTCCGGTGGAAACAGTAGAATACACTTTGGATTTATGTTCCGAATTAAAGGTTCCCGTAATTGTAAATCCTGCTCCAGCCCAAAATTTCCGAGTGGAATGGATGGATAAGATTACGTTTTTAACACCTAATGAAACAGAATGCAATGTAATATTGGGTCTTTCAGCAGAACAAGCAGTTAGAGAGTACCCAAATAAATTAATAGTGACCTTGGGAGATAAAGGAGCTATGTATAGTGATGGTAATGAGATTATCCATGTAGAAGGATACAGAACGACCCCGGTTGATACGACGGGTGCAGGCGACACATTTAATGGCGCTTTTGCTCATGCCTATGTAAACGGAAAATCTATTAATGATGCAACTCATTTTGCCAATATTGCAGCTTCGTTATCGGTTGAAGGATTTGGCGCTCAAGGCGGAATGCCTGGAATAGATGCGGTTGAGGCAAGGTTAAGGGGGAAGCTTGATGAAGAAAAAGGGAATCATTAATCGTGAATTAGCCGGTATTTTTGCCAAGCTTGGCCATACAGATCAGATTGTGATTGCTGATTGCGGACTTCCAATTCCAGATGGAACTGTATGTATCGACTTAGCCTATAAGCTCGGAGAACCAGGATTCATTCCTGTTTTGGAAGAGGTTTTAAAAGATTTGGAAGTAGAGCAGGTCTTTATAGCAGAGGAAATGAAGGAAACAAATCCTGATATAAACCACTACGTTCATGAATGCTTCAATGATATACAGAAGGTAACGCATGAGCAATTTAAAATACAAACAAAGGCAGCTAAAGTAATCATTCGTACCGGTGAAGCTTCGCCATATGCAAATATTATTTTACAGAGTGGCGTTATTTTTTAACAGAGGGTGGGTGAACGGCAAATGATTCAGATGTCCGGTATTTCAAAAGCATTCAGTGGTAATGTCGTACTCAGGGATGTCCAATTTGAATTGCTTAACGGAGAAATTCATGCGCTTATGGGAGAGAATGGAGCAGGAAAATCTACACTGATGAAAATCATGTCAGGTATTTATACGAAGGACAGCGGAGAGGTAAGAGTCGACGGTCAATTGATGGATTTTAAGTCGGCGAAGGATTCTGAGAACCAGGGTATCCATGTGATTCATCAGGAGTTAAATATTTTACCTGACCTTACCGTGGCCGAAAATCTATTTCTCGGCAAGGAACTAGAGTATGGACTTGGAGTTTTGAAACGTAAAGAAATGGAACAGGAAACAAAAAGGCTATTGAAAAAGCTAGGCCTGGATGTTCATCCACGGACCAGAGCGGGAGACTTATCGGTCGGGAAGCAACAAATTATTGAGATTGCAAAAGCGATTGCTTCTGAAGCCAAATATATTGTTATGGATGAACCTACTGCTGCCTTGACAGACCGTGAAATTCAAACCCTGTTTAAAACAGTTAGAGAGCTGAAAAGCAAGGGAATTTCATTCGTCTATATTTCCCACCGTATGGAAGAGATATTTGCAATTTGTGATCGGATTACGGTATTGCGTGATGGAGAATATGTAGGAGTGAAGGAAATCTCGGAGACAACATTCGATGAAATCGTTGCTATGATGGTTGGACGTCAGTTAGGAGAACGATTCCCTTCCAGAAATGCCAAGATAGGCAACAAGAAGCTGGAGGTGAAGGGTTTAAGTGCGGATAATGCCTTTCAGGATGTGTCATTTACCTTGCATCAAGGGGAGGTATTGGCACTCTCAGGATTGATGGGGGCTGGTAGAACTGAAATAGCAGAAGCTCTATTTGGACATAGGAAATCTACCCAGGGGGAGATTTTTATTGATGGTCAGAAGGTCCAAATTAAAACTCCCATAGAAGCTATGAAGCTTGGAATTGGTTTGGTGACAGAGGATCGAAAATCAAAGGGATTAATATTAGATTTCTCAATTAAAGAGAATATTATGTTGGCAAATTTAGAAAAGGGCTCTAAAGCTAGCGTTATACAGCCAGGCAAGGAGAATGAGTTTGTTCAAAATTACATAAATCAGTTACGAATACGCTCCTCTGGTGCAGAACAAATCGTTAAGTCTCTATCAGGCGGTAATCAACAAAAGGTTGTTATTGCCAAGTGGCTCGGCACTCAACCAAAAATTCTGATTCTGGATGAACCGACACGAGGGGTTGATATTGGCGCTAAGAAGGAAATCTATCACATTATCAATCAATTAGCCGAGGCTGGGGTAGCTATTTTAATGATTTCTTCAGAACTACCGGAAGTCATAGGTATGGCGGATAGAGTGCTAGTGATGCAGGAAGGTAAATTGACAGGGGTAGTAGAGAAGAAAGATATGACACAAGAAAGAATCATGCATTTTGCGACAGGGGGAGAGAAGATTGTCTAAAGTGAACTACAAAAAGTGGCTTTCCAAGCTAGGTCCGCTATTTGGTCTATTGTTATTAATTGTGGTAATTACAATCATGAATCCGAGTTTCTTGACGGTCTCAAATATTTTAAACGTTTTACGACAAGTTACAATTAGCGGGCTGATTGCATTTGGGATGACGTTTGTGGTCTTGACTGGGGGAATTGACCTTTCTGTCGGCTCTACATTGGCATTGACCGGTGCAGTGGCAGCAAGCCTTCTTGCCAGTGGTACAGATCCAATCATAGCAATGGGTGCTGCTCTAATACTTGGGTTAATCCTGGGTGCAATTAATGGAGTGATCATTACAAAAGGAAAAGTTGCCCCATTTATTGCTACTTTAGCAACAATGACTATTTATCGCGGATTAACGCTTGTTTATACGGAAGGAAAGCCAGTTTCGGGGCTGGGTGACTCTCTTACTTTCCAAATGTTTGGTAAAGGATATTTATTAGGAATTCCTGTTCCTGTTGTTACAACAATTTTGGCCTTCATTATATTATATTTCATTCTCCATAAGACAACTTTTGGCCGCCGAGTTTATGCTGTAGGTGGAAATGAAGACGCTTCCAAGCTATCTGGAATCAATACGGATCGAGTGAAAATTTGGGTTTACGCAATTACAGGTCTTTTAGCCTCTGTCTCAGCATTAATTTTAACATCACGTCTGAATTCAGCTCAGCCGACTGCTGGAGAATCCTATGAGTTGGATGCGATTGCCGCAGTTGTTTTAGGGGGTACTTCGCTAACTGGAGGACGTGGTTGGATATTCGGTACATTAGTAGGTGTATTGATAATCGGAGTACTGAATAATGGAATGAATTTAATTGGGGTTTCATCATTCTTCCAACAGGTTGTGAAGGGTGCAGTTATATTAATGGCAGTTCTTTTAGATCGCAAAAAACAAGCATAAAAGGGAGTGTATTAAATGAAAAAGTATTCATTAATTCTGTTGGCAGCAATGTTATCTGTTGTGTTGGCAGCCTGTTCAATGGAATCAGGAAGCAAATCAGAATCCAAGTCATCCAAGGAAAAAGGAGATATGGTTATCGGGTTCTCAGTATCTACATTAAACAATCCGTTCTTCGTGTCACTAAGCGAAGCTGCTGAAGAAAAAGCGGATAGCCTTGATGCAAAGATAACAGTAGTAGATGCTCAAGATGATGCTTCTAAGCAAGCGTCTGACGTAGAGGATTTAATTCAGCAAAAAGTTGATATGATCATGATTAATCCTGTAGATTCTTCTGCGGTTTCTTCAGCGGTTGAATCAGCTAATAGCGCTGGGATTCCAGTTATTACAGTAGACAGATCATCTGAGGGTGGAGAAGTTATATCTCATATAGCATCCGATAATAAGGCGGGCGGTAAATTAGCAGGCGAATATTTACTTACTTTAGTAGAAAAAGGTGCTCAGGTTGCTGTGTTAGAAGGGATAGCTGGTTCATCAGCTGCTATTGACCGTGGAGAAGGATTTAATGAAGCAGTAAAAGAATCAGTAGAGATTAAAGCTAGCCAAACTGCTAATTTTGATAGATCAGAAGGATTAACAGTTATGGAAAACATTCTTCAGGCTAATCCAGATATTGAAGCAGTATTCGCACAAAATGATGAGATGGCTCTTGGAGCTCTAGAAGCAATTGAAGGAAGCGGTAAAGATATTATCGTTATTGGCTTTGATGCGACAGATGATGCATTGAAAAAGGTTGAATCCGGTGAGATGGCTGCTACCGTTGCTCAACAGCCAGATTTAATTGGTGAAAAAGCAGTTGAGGCTGCCGTAAATCATTTAGACGGCAAAGAAATCGATAAAGCTATACCTGTAGAGCTTAAGCTTATAAAAAAATAATAGATTTCTGTATATTTGTTAACTGAAAGAATAGATTTAGAGTGTCTTTACAATGGACAGTTGTCGATAGAGTCGGCAGCTGTTTTTTTGTGTGCATATTAATAAAACGGGAACTCTTTTACCCTTCAAAATCATTTGCCAGTAGATAGAAGAAAGACGTACTTTTATTGCTGTATCTTTCATATAAATATAAAACTTGGACAATATGGAGGAATGCAAATGAACTGGGATGAAGAATATGACGTTATAGTAGTAGGCAGTGGTGCGGGAGGATTGGTAGCAGCTATTACATCTGCGTATGGCGGTCTTCGCACAGCTATTATTGAAAAAGGATCTGTATGGGGTGGTTCATCGGCTTTATCTGGCGGAGGTTTGTGGATTCCAAATAATCATGTTTCGAAAAATGCTGGCTTACAGGACAGTGAAGAAGAAGCTCTTACTTATATGCAAGAAATAATAGAGGACACAGGGCCAGCATCTACGTATGAGCGAAAAGAGGCCTATGTGAAAAATGGTCACAGGATGGTAAAGTTTTTAGAGGATTTAGGGATGAAGTGGGTAGCGGGCTCATTGTATCCAGATTATTATCCTGAAAGACCTGGTGGTAAAATAGGTCGCTCCATTGAGGCGGAAATTGTTGATGCTAGGCTTTTAGCAGAGAACGAAGAGACCTTGCGAACGGGTGAGCTTGAGGCTCCGATGCCCATCTATTCCGGCAAAGTAGCCTCTTTACCAAAAGCCTTTACAAATGCAAAAGATTTTAACACGGTTGTCGGTATGTTCCTGAATGGATTTAAGCATAAGATCAAAGGTGAACATGCTATATCGATTGGAGGCGGATTGGTCAGCCGTTTACTCATAATTGCAAAGAAATATCAAGTCCCACTGATGTTATCTACACCCTTAAAGGATTTAATCATGGAGGAAGATAAAATTGTAGGGGTCGAGGCAGAAAAAGAGGGGAAACCATATTTTATCAAGTGTCGGTCAGTGATTTTGGCGGGTGGAGGATTTGAACGAAATCTGGAGCTGCGCAAAAAATATCATCATGTAGGAACAGACTGGACAGCTGCAAGTCCGGATAACACAGGAGATATGCTGTTAATCGCAGAAAAGCATAACTTAGATACTGCTTTATTGGATGATGCCTGGTGGGGACCTACAGCGATTGACGCAAGCGGTGCCCGAAAATTCCTTGTGCATGAACGTTCAATGCCACATTGTATAATAGTGGATCAAACGGGAGAACGTTATTTTAACGAGTCACAATCTTATACAGATGCTGGCCATGCGATTCTTGAAAGGCAAGAAAAGAATGGGAAAGCGATTCACTCATGGCTTATTATGGAGAGCAGACATCGAAATAAGTATTTGTTTGGTAACATGCTCCCAAGAAGAACTCCTAAAAGTGCAATTGAAAGCGGATTCTTAATTAAAGCGAATTCCATTGAAGAATTGGCGGAGAAATGCAAAATTAACATAGAGGGGTTAAAAAATACGGCTAACAGGTTTAATGATTTTTCAAAAAAAGGGTTGGATGAAGATTTTGGGCGTGGAAACTCAGTTTATGATAATTATTACGGCGATCCTACTTATAAAAATCCTAACCTGGGTGCTATTGAAAAACCGCCATTCTATGCCTGTAAAATTTATCCTGGTGATTTAGGGACAAAAGGCGGAATTGTAGCTAATGAACATGGGCAAGCTCTTCGCAATGGATTACCGATAGAAGGGTTATATGCAACTGGAAATTGTTCAGCATCCGTTATGGGACGTGTATATGCTGGTCCAGGTGCCACATTAGGACCATCAACGGTATTTGGCTATATATCCGCTAACCATATTAAAGAGAAACTACTAGTATCAGCTGAATAAGCCTTAGAGCTCGATATTTCACCAACGCACTCTGTATTAAGTATTAAAATCAACTCCGGTTTGAAAGTCTTCCTCTACTTGATAAAGGAAGACTTTTTGAGTTCGCTAAAATTCTTTCTTATTATTAGTTAAAATGATTTTTTCTATTAAATCAGCCATCATACATGCTTGTTTTTTTCCAAGATTTATATAAAGACGGTGCCTCCCTAACAAGATGAAGCTTATAATAGACTCAGGACATATTGTACTTGAAAGTAGGAATGTAATTCATGAGTTCGAATGAAGATAAACCTTTTCGGGAGATGGGGATAAAAGAAAAGATTACAACTGTGGTGATTATCTGCCTAATTGTACTCATTCCTTTGTCGTTTGTGTTGGGTGTTACTTACTTTAGTTTTGCGGGCTTTTTTAGATTGTTTGGGGGAGAGTATGACTCTCGATTTACACTCTTCCTATTTGTTGTGTTTCTCTTTTTGCTTGGTTTGGTGTTGGATTTGTTTTCAATGGTGCTTGTTAAATTATCAAAACTCTATATATCTGGGACCTACCAATTATTCGCTGTGAAGTTTCTGTTTAACTGTATCTTTAGTTGGCTGACTATTTATACAGTAGACGAATTTATGGGTCGCATTACAGTTCCTTTTATAGTGGAAATAATCGTGGTTATTTTTATGTTCTTCCTTGAAGAGGCTTTAGAGCAGAAGGAAACTTGAAAGACTATTAATATTTAAATACATATAATTGGTAAAAAATTTTATTATTAATCTGCTTAATTTTTAATTGGGAGGAGATTGTGATGGAAGAGGTTAATAGTAACGAGGTTTCAGGATATAAAGAAAAGCGAATTCGTTATTCCATTTTCAGTACAAATAAAGATTCACGTAGCCTGGTCATTATGTTTCCTGGGTTGGGATATACGGTTCATGGACCTCTTTTTCATTTTGCCACAGGGTTATATTTAAACAAAGGGATAGATGTATTGCAATTAGAGTACCCATATGGAGATTCTTTTTATGAGGATTTCACCTACAAACAGCTAGTTGAAGCGGTTATCTATGATTCCGGAGCAATGATTGATCATGCTCTGAAGGATAGAGAGTATGAAAATTTCTACCTGATTGGAAAATCACTTGGTACGATCGCGATGAGCAATGAGCTGAAAAAATCTCAATTCAAGGATGCAAAAGCTGTTTGGCTGACACCTTTACTAAAAAGAGATGATGTATGGAGTGCTATGAAAGACAGTTCTGTCAAAGGATTATGCTTTATTGGCGACCATGATCATCAATATATAGAGGATAGATTCAAACAATTGGATTATCATCCAAGTATGAAAACAAGGCTCTACCCAAAGGTGTACCACGGCATGGATTATGAAGGAGATATACTTAAGTCGATAGATGTATTAAAGGATATCATAGGTGAGATTGATCAATTTTAATTTCCATATAGGATGGAAAGTTTAAAAGCTTCATGCTGGGAGAGAAAGAATTTAAATCGTTTATGTGAATGAAATGCATAGGGACTATACCTTTTTTACATAATAAGAAAAATAAACAACTTAGGAGGATTCTTTATGAGAAAAAGAAGTATAGCAGTACTATTGGCATTCCTATGTATGTTCAGTTCACAGGTTCAGGCGGAAATTGGTCCTAAGGAAAAGGACTATTATGATAATTATCGAAGTATTTTGCAGGTTATGAAGGAAAGTATGTCTGAGGCTCCTAAAACAGGGGATCCATCGCTCGATTTTTTGTATGAAATGATTCCGCATCATGAAGCAGCTGTTTCTATGGCAGAAAATTTATTAAAATATGACGGTGCCAATAATCAGCTGAAAAGACTGGCAGATACGATAATTAAAGAACAGTTAAATGGTATAAGACAAATGGAGGAACTGAAAAATAAGCTAAAAAATAATCCTCAAGTGAATAAGCAGGCAGAAGCTGCTTATCTACAGACCTATAATAACATTTATAGCTCAATGATCACTCAATTGGAGGCTGCGAAACCAACGGGAAATGTTAATAGAGACTTCCTGACTGAAATGATTCCACATCATGAGGCTGCTATTGAAATGGGCAAAAATATATTAAGGTATACTCAAAATCCTGAATTAAGGACAATCGTACAAAAGATGATTGTTACACAACAAAGGCAAGTTGCAGAAATGAATAATTTATTAAAAACTATTCGATAAGCATAAAGAAGGTGACGTGAGAGTAAATCACGTCACCTTCTTGCTTTTTTTAGCATTCATATTAATCGTTATTGCGTGCTTCTCCGCCTTTTTTGCCGATCTCGCGGTAGAACTCTTTATCATGGTTATCGGAAGTAGCTTCTCCGCCCTTTTTACCGATTTCTTGGTAAAACTCTTTATCATGATTATCAGAAGTGGATTCTCCACCTTTTTGTCCGATTTCTTGGTAGAATTCTTTATCATGATTTTCGGAAGTAGCCTCTCCGCCTTTTTGTCCAATTTCTTGGTAGAATTCTTTATCATGGTTTTTCGAAGTAGCTTCTCCGCCTTTTTTGCCAATTTCTTGGTAGAATTCTTTGTCTTGCTTTTTAGATGTAGCTTTTCCGCCTTTGCGTCCTGCTTCTTCTCTAGACATTTTGTCTGCCATAATAAATCGCTCCTTTGGGTTTATTTTAATTGTTTTGTTGTATACTCTGTATATTTCCAACGTGAGTATAGTAAAAACGCTAAATTGAGTCTTTAATTCAAATGTAACGTGTTTGTAAATAGTTGAAAAAAAGAATCCTTTTTGAGGAAATTGAAATGTATTAGTAAGTCTGTAAGCCTAATAGAGTCAACAATTCGGTTCATAAATTTCTATGTTTATACCAATATGCTTTGAACTATTTTATTAATTTAAAAGTGTATTTAAAAGATTGAGAGTTATAGGATATTCGAATTGTATTGAAGAATAAGTAAATCTATTCCTTTTTAAAACAGAATTCGCATTTATATTTGAGAGATATTGATATAATGGATGAGTTGAGACTAGAAAAGAGAGGAATAAAAGGATGCTGGGGAAATTTTTTTCATATTATAAACCGCATAAGCGGCTATTTTTGATTGACTTTACTAGTGCCATTATAGTTGCGTTGCTGGAGTTGGCTTTTCCGATGGCAGTCCAATGGTTTGTTGATGAATTGCTGCCGACAGGAAATTGGAGCATGGTCGTGACGGTCAGCATTTTATTATTAGCTGTTTATTTACTGAGTACATTCCTGCAATTTATTGTGAACTATTTGGGGCATAAGCTAGGAATAAATATTGAAACAGACATGCGACAGGAGCTCTTTAATCACGTTCAGCGGCAATCATTTCGATTTTTTGACAACACAAAAACCGGCCACATAATGAGCCGAGTGACAAATGATTTATTTGATATTGGTGAATTTGCCCACCATGGACCTGAGGATCTTTTCATCGCAATTATGACATTCTTCGGTGCCTTTGCCATCATGTTTAATATTAATCCTACTTTAGCGATCGTGGCGGTTATTCTAATTCCATTTTTAATATGGCTGGTGACATTCAGCAATATGAAAATGAACGCAGCATGGAAGAATATGTACGGAAGTATTGCTGATGTAAATGCTCGGGTGGAAGACAGTGTAGCAGGTGTGCGCGTTGTTCAATCGTTTACTAATGAAGCGTTTGAAATGGATCGCTTTGAATTGAATAACAGGTTATTCCGTTCTGCCAAGCTTGTTGCATACAAGGTGATGTCGTGGACACATTCTTCTATTTATATGATAACAAGGATGCTGACATTGTTGGTTCTTGTAGTAGGAGCCTGGCTCAGCTTTAATGGAACATTATCTTATGGAGAGTTGATAAGCTTCGTATTATATACGAATGTATTAATTAAGCCTGTTGATAAAATCAGTGCACTGCTTGAGCTATATCCAAAAGGAATGGCAGGCTTCAAGCGTTTTCGCGAGCTTATTGAACAGGAGCCAGATATACAAAATAAAGAAAATGCCATCTCAGTAAGTGGTTTGAAGGGGGATATTTCCTTCAGTCATGTTGATTTCAGCTATGATGAATCCAAACCAGTCTTACACGATGTCAATCTTGATTTAAAGGCAGGAGAAACAACTGCATTTGTTGGTCCATCCGGTGCCGGAAAAACCACGATATGCTCACTTATCCCACGTTTTTATGACGTGGATGCAGGGTCTATTAAAATAGATGGAATGGACATTCGCGATATGACAACTGAGTCACTCCGTAAACATATTGGAATTGTACAGCAGGATGTTTTTTTATTCACAGGAACCATTCGCGAGAATATTGCTTATGGGAAACTGGATGCCTCATTTGAGGAAATTGTAGAAGCGGCCCGAAAAGCTCATTTGGAAAAGATGATTGAACAGCTGCCGGATGGATACTATACGCAGATTGGCGAGCGGGGGTTGAAGTTATCTGGAGGGCAGAAACAGAGGCTTGCAATTGCACGTATGTTTTTAAAAAATCCGCCAATCCTTATTTTAGATGAGGCTACATCTGCCTTAGATACGGAAACGGAAAGAATCATTCAGCAATCGTTAAATGAATTGGCAGCGAACCGTACTACGTTAGTAATCGCACATCGCCTGGCAACCATTCGTAATGCCGACCGTCTGATTGTTGTAACTGAGGATGGGATAGCTGAAGATGGGTCATATGAAGAATTGCTGAATCAAAATGGGATATTTGCAAACCTGCATAGAATTCAATTTGGGAAAGAGACTGTTTGATAAAACATTAAAAAAACAGGTAGAAGATGAACGGCGTCTCCAATTGTTTAACAATCGGGAGCTTTGTTCAGACAGCTACCTGTTTTTTTGTATTATTAGTTGTTTACAATCTGCCTTGGAGTGCCACCATTGTGCGGTGAGTTTGGTTTAGAGTTCGGTTGGGCAGGCTTCTGTTGGTCAAATGATGATCTGTTCTTTTCGTTGTTTAATTGATTAGCTTTTTGTTTTTCTCTCACTTGTTGTTTGGCTTTTTCATTCTCTTTGGCTTGCTGCTCTTTTAACTCTTTTGCAGCCTTCTCTTTTTCTTGTTCCATTCTTTTTTGATCTTCAGCTTTTTTGGCAGCTTCTTCTGCCTTGGTGAGAGCGTCTGTTACTTCTTTCTGTAATTCAGCTATTTTAACTTTAAAGTTATTTTCCCATTTCATATAAGTTGGGTACTTACTTAGATTCTTTTTCTTTAAATCTATGGATTTTTTCTCAAGTGCAGGCAGCTTGTTTAAGTTCTTTTGGGCGTCCGTAAACTTATTTTCCTTCACTTGTCCTTCTATTAAAACGAGTAAGTTATAGCGTTCCACATCATATTTAGTGTCTTCAGCCGTACGTTTTGCTGGTGTAACATATTTCTGTGTAAACAGAGTACGAGCACCTTTGCCATAAAGCGGGGTCACTTTTTTCTGCATTTGCGTAATAGTTTGGTTTAATTTTTTATGTGAATCAGGTAATTTTGAGCTTACTATACCATCATTTATCATTTTGACTACTGCTTTGTCAGCAGTTTGAAGAGTGGATCCATATTTGACCGCATTCATAAAGGTCAATGAACGTGATGTATATGTTTTCATGGCGGTGATATCTGCCTTAATTGATTTCGTATGCTTGCTTGGCAGTTTATTTACTTTAGATTGCAGGGCTTTAATATCCTTTGTCACTGTATTATAGAGCTTCTGGTGAGCGTCTGTTATTTTTAGGTTAGAGGTACTCTTAATGTCAGTATAATAGTATTTTTCGAGTTTCTTAGCCGTTTTTAATTTAGCAGCGGAGTCTTTTTTCAATGTGGCTGCCGACTTTTTATCCCGTGCGTCTTTTAGCTTTATGCTCTCCTGTGCAACGTATAGGCCTACTCCCTGATTTTCTTTCCAAATCTGAGAAAACTGTGACACGGGTAGGTTTGTTTCACCTGCAGGTTTCCCAATCTCAGGTGTAAAGCTAGGCCTTTTTTTAGTACTGATAAACCAATCCGAAAATCCACCGCCTGAAGGGTTTTTGCCTGGATACACCAATGAGTAGCCTGTCATTTTGCCAATCTTCTTAGCGTATACATGATCTCTATTATAATTGGTTTTACTTTGTTTATAATTCCAATACAGAATACGGCCGCTGCTATGATAGGCAACAGTCATTTCTGGATTAATTTGATTAACAAATTTTACAACAGCCTTTACTTCCTTCGTTGATTCAGGTGCTTTCCCTTTATAGTTCTTGTAGCTTGGAGATTTCGGAGAGTTTTTGATTTTACCCCAATCTGCCTTATATTGTCTATTTAAATCAATCCCTTTGGCATTTGCCTTCCATCGTTTAAAGTTTTTGCTTCCATTATTCATTTTGATAATTGCTTTATGAGTGCTCTTAGGAAATGCCTTTAAACCTTGTTGCTGAAGAGTTACTCCATCAGGATTCACCATTGGAACAAACCAAATAGTGGAGGAATTAAGAAGACTTTTTGCGTTGTATCCGCTGATTTTTTTATTGCCCTTATAGGCCGCTGCATATTTTTCAATCATGTACATATTTAAGCTGGTCGTCAGCCATTCACGAGCATGATGGGAACCATTGATAAAAACATTGGTACTTCCCTTTCCAAGACCTACAGCATATATTTTTCTGCCGTATTCAGATGCACCAATTGTCTTTACTTGTACCAAATCCGGGTAAGCTTTCTTTAAGGTTGTAATGTCTTTCCCCATTTGTGTGTATGTATACGTCTTATTCGGATTGACAATCGTTTTCGAAGCAGCTTTCGTTTCCCCGGGTAGCTGAATCAAAAGTGAGAGTACTAGCATCATGACAATTAACTGACTTATTCTTTTCAAATATCCCCAACCCTTTCTAGTTTTGTAATCATTAACCATCTATAAGTATATTATATTTACTTAGTTAGCAGAACTTTAAGATATAGGATTGTCGAAAATTTGGTTATTTTGGAGGGATACCTAGAGTTTGTTGTCTAGCTACTAAATTTTATAGGTCAATATCACTGTTAGAAAGAATAAGACAATGGATACAGTAAATTCCTATTCATTTTTATATAGAGAGGTATAGAGACATTGTTGGGGGGATTTTTTATCCAGTAGATTTATAAACAAGAAGTTTTGCTTCCGCCATTTGCAGGGTAGATATACTCTCATTTATAGTGAATCTTTGGAGGTGCGGATTTGGCTATTCTGTCTATACCAATTTTAACAGCAGTTTCAGTTTATGAACTCCAAAAAACAGCCTGGACGTTTAATCAGTCCAGGCTGTTTCAACTTATTCTATTAAATTGCTTCTTGCTGTGATTCAGCAGGAGGGGAGAATGCTTTTTCTGATTTGGAGATTACCACTGATGCAAGAGCATTACCCAGTACGTTTACAACCGTTCTACCCATATCAAGGATACGGTCAATACCAGCGATGAACGCTAAACCTTCAACTGGAATACCTACAGTACCTAGGGTAGCTAATAAGACAACGAAGGAGACTCCGGGTACGCCTGCTATACCTTTAGAGGTAATCATTAACACAAGCATTAGAGTTACTTGCTCCATTATGGATAAATCAATATTGTACATTTGTGCAATAAACAGTGCTGCTAAGGCTTGATAAAGAGTAGAACCATCCAGGTTAAAGGAATAACCTGTTGGAATAACAAAGGTAGCAATATGCTTTGGACAGCCCTCTTGTTCCATCTTATCCATGATTCTAGGTAAAACGGCTTCAGAGCTTGCTGTAGAGAAAGCAAGGATTAGTTCGGCTTTTAACACTTTAAACAATCTGAAAATACTGTAGCCGACTGCCTTGGCAATTAATCCTAAAATAATGATCACAAAGAAAATCATCGTTCCATAGACCGTTATAACTAACTTACCTAAGGGGATAAGAGATTCCAATCCAAATTTAGAAATTGTAACACCAATTAATCCAAATACACCAATCGGTGCAAATTTCATAATGAGGTTAGTTATATAAAACATAATCTGGGCCACGCCATCAAAGAAGTTATAAACAGGCTTTGCTTTATCACCTACAGCAGCAACACCAAGTCCAAAAAGGACAGAGAAGAAGATAATAGCAAGCATATCTGTTGTAACAAATGCTTCAAATGGGTTGGCTGGGACAATATGAACGATCATATCAATAATAGATTGATCTTCCTTAGCTTCAGCAGACCCAACATAGCTGGATATATCCGTTTGCTCCAAATTTTCCATGTTTACGCCTTTTCCGGGCTGGAAAATATTTGCGGATACTAGTCCGACAACAATGGCTACCATAGTTACACATACAAAGTAAAGTAACGATTTACCACCAAGTTTCCCGACTGCTTTTATGTCTCCAACGCCAGCTATAGCAACAATAATACTTGAGATAATGATAGGTACGACAATCATTTTAATTAAATTGAGGAAAATATCTCCAAGCGGCTGTAGGTACGTTTGTGCAGTTGTGTTCTCATAAAAAATTGCACCAACAATAATTCCTAATACTAAGCCGATTAAAATTTGAGTAGCTAATGAAAATTTAAGTTTAGATGTTTTCATATAGTTAGCTCCCTTCTTTGGATGTTTTTTAGGATAAAAGCGTTTCGTGTTGAAATTCTTACTTCCTATCTATCATAAAGAGGAATATTAAAAGAGTGCGGATAGAAAGAGAGAGCAAGAAATATGAGTAGTTAGCTATGTAATAAACTAACTAAATCCTTTTAGACAGAATTAACAAAACAATAGAGGTATTACCACGGAGAGGCAAATTTAACAGCTAAGGGTATTAATGGCACAATAAACACATTTTAACACAAATGTTCAGAAAAGAGGAAATTTGAGAAACCGAGCATTTAAGATAGTATATTTAGGACTGGTAAGTTAAAAGGTAAGGGTAGACTTCATTACAGAACTGTACAAGAAAATATATACATCAATGTTATTTAACAGTTGTTTTCAGGACTTAGGACACATTTTTAAAAATAATTGTTTATTTTTGGGAATGGATGGTATGGAGATACAAAAGGAGGAAGCGATCTATGTTAAAGAAAAAAGGGATGTTCTTCGTACTGTTCATACTAATTTTATTGGTAGCCTGCAATAAAGACGTAGCCGAGCAAACAACGAATGATACAAAGAATAGTGGCTCGGATAAGGTAGAGAGTAAAGTGATAGATATATACAATAATAAAGAAGAGAATATTGGAACAGCAGAGCTTAGTGAGGTAGCGAAGGGAGTAGTGATAGAACTGAAAGCAGATGGACTGCCGCCAGGACTGCATGGATTCCATTTTCATGAAACAGGAAAGTGTGAGGCACCTAGTTTTGAGACTGCAGGCAGTCATTTTAATCCAACTGATGCGAAGCATGGCATGGAGCACGAGGATGGTCCGCATGCCGGCGATCTTCCTAATTTGGAAGTGGGTGAGGATGGGTCCGTTAATGTGACGGTAAACGCAGAAAATGTGTCACTATCTAAAGGGGCCGATGCTGCTTTAGTAGATTCTGATGGAACCGCCTTGATTATACATGAAAATCCAGATGACGGAAAAACTCAGCCAACAGGCGATGCCGGTGATCGGTTGGCGTGCGGAGTCGTAAAATAAAATGAATCATAGGAAGAGTGTCATAAGGAGAGAAATATCAGGTAGGCTGAATCGTACTGGTTCAGCTTTTCTTTTTAACCAGTAATTTTTTATAAAAAAGAGATTAGACAGGGGTTCTCTCTTGAATTATAGTAAATAATATACATATTAATCCCGTATTGGAGGTATTACATCAATGACAGAACCTCTTTTTTTAAAACCTGTCTTTCAGGAGAGAATTTGGGGTGGAACAGAGCTGAAAACTAAATTTGGCTATGAGATTCCATCTGAACATACAGGTGAATGCTGGGCGATATCCGGTCATAAAAACGGCCCGTCCATTATCGAAAATGGCCCTTATGCAGGCAAGACTTTAATCGAATTGTGGAATGAGGAACGCCATTTATTTGGTGAGATGGAAGGGAATGTGTTCCCTCTGTTAACAAAAATATTAGATGCCAATGCAGATTTATCCGTGCAGGTTCATCCGAATGATGAATATGCAAACATTCATGAAAATGGTGAACTTGGCAAAACAGAATGCTGGTATATCATTGATTGTAAGGATGGCGCTGAAATGATTTACGGGCATACCGCGCAATCCAAGGAAGAGTTTGCTTCCATGATTGAGAAGGGCGAGTGGAATCATTTACTGCGTCGCGTTTCCATAAAGCCAGGAGATTTCTTCTATGTTCCAAGTGGAACGGTCCATGCTTTATGTGAAGGGACGCTTGTACTTGAAACACAGCAGAGCTCAGATACAACCTACCGTGTATATGACTACGACCGCACGGACCAAAACGGACAAAAACGAGAGTTGCATATTGAAAAATCAATTGATGTGAGTATGGTGCCGCATCAGGATGCAGAAGTGCAGGTTTCCAAGACCGTATTGCCAGGGGCAGAATTGACTACGTTTGTGGAAACGGAGTTTTTCTCAGTTTATAAATGGGATATTAGTGGATTATCTTCATTTGACCAGAATCAGCCCTTTATGCTTTTTAGTGTTATTGATGGAGAAGGGGCTCTTAGAATGAATGAGGAGACTTATCCGTTAGAAAAAGGTGCTCACTTTATTCTTCCATCGGGTACAGGTAATTTTGAACTTGAGGGGAATCTTTCCTTGATTGTGTCACATCCATAAAGAGAAGCGTAAGGGGAATATCCTCTTACGCTTTCATTTTTTCTGTGAATCGCTTTGTGATTTGCTGAGGTCTTGTTATTGCACCGCCTACAACAACAGAATGGGCACCAACCTCTAAACAGCGCTTAGCCATTTCAGGAGTTAGAATATTTCCTTCTGCAATGACTGGGATTTTGACGGTTGATACAAGATCCCGCAATAATTTGAAGTCATCATTATAAATGAATTTCCCCTTTGAATAAGGTGTATAACCAACTAGTGTGGTTGATATACAATCAAATCCAATTCGTTCTGCTTCAATTGCTTCGCCCAGAGTGGAGATGTCAGCCATAAGTAATTGATTAGGGAAGTGCAGGCGAAGAGATTGGACAAAAAATTCAAGTTCCACATTAGATGGTCTGGGACGATAAGTTGCATCCATCGCGATCATATCTGCTCCGGCAGATACAATATCGCTTACCTCTCGGAGCGTCGGAGTGATATAGACAGGTGAATCAGGATATTCACGCTTCACAATTCCTATAACAGGTAAGGGGACCTCCTGTTTGATTGCAACGATGTCATCATGTGAGTTGGCGCGTATTCCGCCAGCCCCCCCCTGCATGGCAGCAAGCGCCATTTTCCCCATAATCATTGGGCTGTGCAGCGGTTCATCTTCAAGTGCTTGGCATGAAACGACTAAACGTCCTTTGATAGCCTGTAACATATGTAATCAAGACCTCCTGTAATAAATATACGAGTTACTATCCAATTCTATTTTACACAGTTGAGCTAATCATGTTTAGGATAATTAATTAAATATTATCCTGCGTTGTAATCTGTTGAGAGAGGAGTTGATTTTGTATGAAAAATATTTCACTTTATATGAGTGCTACATTAAGAGATATACCAGAAGCTATCTTACCAAGCGGTTTTAATTTTCGACTGTTCAGAGAAGGTGATGAACAATATTGGGCTGAAATCAATACGGCTACAAAGGAGTTTACCAATATGAAATCCGCTCTGAAACGGTTTGAGTCTGAATTTATGCCATATAGGATAGAGGCGAAAAAAAGGGTAATCATTCTTGAGACAGACGAAGGAAAACCGGTGGGAACCGCTGCTGCCTGGTTTGGCGATTTTAACGGTAAACAAACTGGCAGGCTACATTGGGTTGAAATACTGCCTGAATATCAGGGAAGGAAATTAGGTAAACCCCTTGTAATAAAGGCACTCGAAATTCTGAGCTCTTTCCATAATGAAGCCTATCTGAAAACCCAGACAACGAGTCTGACTGCTATCCATATTTATCTTAAACTCGGGTTTAAGCCGGTCATCAGAAACGCTGAGGATCAGGAGGGGTGGAACTTAGTGTTTTCTCATTTTCAATGTAAAAAATAGCGGTCCTGTTGACTGCCTTTTTAGATATGGATAAAAAATATATCAAGAAGATGATAAACATCTTTTTCGAATATTACTTGCAATAAGTGTGCTTGGAACAAATTATCCATACCTACGAGATAAGCTAATGTACATACTATCTAGTGAAACCGCCGTATGGAAAAGATTCCCGTTTCGTGGAAACGGGTGGAATTGAGGGGCATTCTTTTTTGTAAGAATAGTAGTGATAGAATTAATAATAGTGTAAAGGAGGGAACTCGTTGAATCAGGAATTTTTATATATTGTCATCATTATTGCACTCGGTTACCTTCTAAAAAGGACTGGAATTCTAAAGGAATCTGATGGAGAGGTAATTTCGAGAATCATCTTTAACATCACCTTGCCATCCCTAGTCATTGTATCCCTGCAAACCTCCACTATAACGGTATCTTTATTGGGAATCACTCTTATTGTTATTCTTTACGGGATTCTTTCTACAATAGTGGCCTATTTTGTGTTTAGGAATGAGACACGTGAGATTAAAGGAACTTTTATGATGCTTGCCTCAGGATATAATGTCGGACTGTTCGCCTTTCCGCTTGTTGAGGCCTTTTGGGGCACAGAGGGATTACTGTATTTTGGTATGTTTGATGTTGGTAATTCTTTTATTGTATTTGGATTGGCCTATATAGTAGGAAGTTATTTTTCTGAAAATGGAATGAAGCTGGAGGGGCGCGCCATCCTTATGAAATTTGGTAAGTCCATTCCTTTAATGACATACATTGTTATGAGTGTCTTGAATTTTGGTCATATCCAGCTTCCATCGGCGCTTTTAGAAGTAGCAACAATCATATCTAAAGCGAATATGCCACTGGCCTTATTGCTGCTCGGAATATATTTGAAATTTTCTTTTAAAAAACAGTATATACGCCCAATTATAAAATACTTATCATTCCGATATGGCTTTGCATTGCTGGTCGGTATTTCATTATATTTTGTTCTTCCAGTTGATGATATGTTTAAATACACGATACTACTCGGTTTAGTCCTGCCAATTGGCCTCGCTGTTATACCGTATGCCCATGAATTTAAATATCGAACGACAATGATGATAGGTACGGTCTCAAATTTATGTATCCTCATCAGCATGATCTTAATGTATTTATTTTCCCTGTTTATTTTATAAGTACAATAGAAAACCCCTTTTTCAGCTATGTGAAAAAGGGGGCCTTTACATCTATATTAATTGATGGGGGTTACCAGTTGGAAGCCATCTTGCTCGATTTTTACCGGATGAGCCTGCTCCTTTGTTTTGTGGATAAGAGAGCGGTCTGCCAGCACGCTTTGAATTCCTCTCAGCATGAGGTTCAGAGAAAACAAGCTAAGTATAAAACCAAGTGATGGGCCAAGGACAATCCATTTATTGTAACGCAGTTCATGATAGGAGAGACCGATCATCCCGGACCATTCATGTGAAAGAGAGGTGGCAACATTATAAGGATCACTCATTGGAGCACTAAGGTCTATTGTTTCATAACCCCCAATCACGCACATAAAAGCGCCTAGCTGAACTAGCAGCACTAATGATTGGGCGATTTGCTGAAGAAAAATGACAATCAACCTTGATCTTAAATGATGCCTAATATGGACCTTTACAATCCACCATTTAGATCCTCCCAACAGACGGGATGCATCGATGAATTCATTTTTTAAGTAATACCGAAGTTCATCTCCTATTACGGAGGTTAAAGGAAGAAAGGTAATCAATGAAAGCATTAAGCATTGCTGAAAAATCACATCTATTCCACTTTCAGATATAAAAAACATCATGGCAATCAATATGGTTGGAATAAAACGAAATGCTCGAGTCAAAGGTTCTATTACCCAGTTGAAACGCTGATGATACAATCCATATAAGATTCCACTTCCCATTCCTAAAAACATCCGCAAAAGTCCAATTAATACAGCAATGAATAATGTATATTTAGCTCCTTCAATTACGTTCCAAAATGTATCCTGACCAAGTCTGTCTACACCGAAGGGATGCGTTAAGCTTGTTGGATAAGCCGGTTGATCAACAAGTTTTCCATCTTCATAAATAAGCTCAGGCGGAGGCTCGAGATGCGGTTTAATCCAAGCGGGATAGAGAAGGCTGGTTACAATAAGGATGAATAAAAATAGAAAACCAATCATAAAAGAAGGATTTTTAAGTAATTTTTTTATCATCCGTGTTCACCGCCCATCACTCGTTTTACAATCGTTTTCCCCCATATATCTAATAAATAGAAGGGGATAAATAAGAAGGTCAATCCTACAGCTATAAACTTGATGTCCAGCCCGTTTATAAAGGAGAATAGTCCATCCATATTTAATAAGCGCTCCAGAATGAGCAGGCTTGAGATGATGAACCACAGTAGATATTGCAGATTTGAAAAAATAGTGATTGTCGTGTTGCGAAGGATATGTTTGAAAAATATCTCTCTTTTGGACAAGCCCTTTGCATAAGCATATTCCACATACATCTTTTGTTGCTCTTCACTGACAGATAAATCAATCATTTGGAATAGCATAAAAATCGGCAAGATAGATAGAGCGATAATAGGTAGAAGGTAGACATGATCTTCTCCTAAAGCAACGGGATCCAGAATGAGCAAGCCTGTTTTTTTGAAAATCCATATTGAAAATAATTGAATCGCGAAGATCATGATGACATCTGGGATAGACTGAATAAAGAAGGCAATTTCACGAAAAAAATTCTGAAGGATTCTTGGTGAAAAGTAATGGAATACTTCAAATAATAGAGCGGCAATAAATGTTGCTAGTAAAGTGCCTCCTAAAATAAGAAGTGAATAAATAAACGGGTCTTTGAGACTGACCCAGAACAGTGAAAATTTCGGTATTCCTTGAGAAAAACTATAGTCTACCATGATTTGAATTTGATCGATAAATAAAAATGCCTCATAAATATCCTTGGCCTGGTTTGAGAAAGCCTTCCACCAGCTAATGGATGGATCTGCATTATTCCATACCCATAAAGAACTAAAAAAAAGAATAATAAGGTTTATAGCCAGAATGGTTAATATAAAATCTAATAAATGGGCAGAAATTTTTTTAAACTGTTTCATATGTATATTCACCTACTCCAACATGCTTTCTATATTGGCAAAATCTGAGACCAACTCCCATGACTTGTGTTGGCTTTTGCCATCTGTTTCTTTATCAAAGGTTGTCAAAATTCCATACATAACAATCCCGTCCACTTTTTTTCCGTCATATGTATAAGACCTGTATCCCAGACTGTCTTCTCTGATATACTCTCCAGATTCTCCATATATCTCTTTTACAGAAGCGGGTTGTTTATCAGGTACAAAGAGGACTTCAAGTTTATACTGCTCTGAAATTTTAGGGCGTTTGAATTCATATTTTATGTAGCCGTCTTCTTTGACTTTTGTTTCACCTTCCCATGCGATTTGGTCACTGCCGTTTTCTTTTAAGGTCACATGGAGAATAGAATTTTCATGAAGTGTACTTGAAAGTGATAAAATAACACTTCTATCACTATATTCCTTTATTGATCCCATAATTAAAACATCCTGTCTCAATTGGCCTCTGCATCCTATTAAACTGCAGAATAGGGAAATTATGAAAACTCCCATAACCCACTTCTTAAGCATCTCAATCTACCCCCCCTTTTTATCCCGGTATGTTGGCACTATAATGTTCATTCTATCCAAAGATTAATCAATATGTAAACAAAATATTTGGAATTTTTAATTAATCGATTGATTAAAAAAATACAGCTTCCATTTGGAAGCTGCATTCCTTTTATCTATTTAAATCGCTTATCCCTGGAGCGTGCTCGTTTGGCATTTCCGGTAGCTGTGGAACAGGGAATCCTTGCGGTGGAGGAGTGACTGACAAGGTTCCACCGTTTCTGCTCGGTGTTTGTCCCTGGAAAACTTCGGCGATTCTAGTTGGATCTAATCGGAAGTTAAACTGAGCATTATGGAAGCCCATATCCACGAACTTTTTGCATTCAGGATATTTATTTATATCATAATTTGGAACAGGGAAAATTTTGCCCCAATCCACACCTAAGGTTTCAAGTGCTTTAGCAAAAGCATTTTGATGAGCATTATCCCGGACAATTAAAAACCCGAGAGTCTCACGAAACGTTTGATTATTACTCATTTCATATATTCTTGTTTTCTGAAGTACACCTGTTGATTCGAGCATCAAATTATTCAGCAGATTAGCAATTAAATTACCATGGTCATAAACCCATGAGCCATTCCATGGATTGCCGCCTGCATCTACTGGAAGAGATGACTGAGCTCCCATAATATAATGGTGTGGATTGGCATGTTTGATTGCTTCATCTAGAGGAGCTCCATCTGAGCCACCATCACCAGGTTGTGAAGAAAGGCCAGAATCATTTAATAGTTGATTAATGGTGTTCTGAACAAGCTCGACATGACTGATTTCTTCTAAAAAGATCCCTCGAAGCAAATCCTTATACTGAGTGTCTTTGCCCCTGAAATTGTTACTCTGAAAGAAAAATTGCATCATTGTGCGCATTTCACCAAATTGACCGCCTAAGGTCTCCTGTAAGACTTTAGCAGCAGCAGGATCTGGCTTATCTGGTTTAATTATATTGATTAGCTCTTCTTTGTAATAATACATGCAGGCTTCTCTTCTTTCTTAATGAATTTATTAGTCAGTTGTCGTTACAACATGAAGAGGAGGCGGAACTAACCAGCCTTTTTCTTTGTTTATTTTTAATAATGCGGCCCCGAATTGTGCCTTTTTCATATGGAATTGTCCAAACATTAAGCCGATGTCTTCACGAATACATTGAGCCATTGCCTGAGCACAGGCAACGAGTCCAGCAGCAATATCAGCCGATACAAGTCCAGAAACCTCTTGATCTGTAAACCGTGCACCAGGAGGAATAGCCTCGATTTGGCTTTCCGGTTTTTCAGGTGGTGCAGGCGGCAGAGCAATACCATTATGTTTTAGTAATTCCTGCAGTTGTTTTACATCTGATCTAGCATTGGCGATCATGTCATCTAATAAATCTTTTAAATCATCATCACCAGTATGGTTTTTAAGGGTTTGAAAGCCAGGAATCATGGCCTGTGCACCCATTAATTGTGACCATACAGCAAATACCTCACCATAATGCATTGGTTCTTTTTGCGGATTTCCACTTAAAATGCCCATTAATCAGTCGACTCCTTATATTTAAATTTGAAGAACTCATCTGTTAATATGAACCAATTAACTACCAATTATACGTAAAAGAGGCAACCGATTGAACGGCTGCCTCTACATTGAATATTTTAATGATGGTGTCCATGTCCGCCTTTATGAGGGTTTGTTATTTCAAAACCTGGTTCAGGTAGATGGAAGTACTTAATCCACACTCCATCCAGGAATTCTTCTCGCTTATCAAGCAAGACATCAATATCCTTATCAGTCTTAACAATTTCGTCATGCTCAGTTGGTGTACTCAATTCAATATCATAGTGAGCATGGTCGCCATGCATATGGGAAATCACTACACGAATCATTTTCCCGTCGGCTTCCTCTGTACTCAATAATTTTTTTAATTCTTTGGCGGCATTCCGATTTATTTTACAATTCATTCTATCTCCTCCAATCTACTAGATCTCTTATAAGTGTAACTTAAAAATTTCCATTATTAAAATAATGAAGTATAATATAACCATAAAACTAGTTTTATGGTTATGTGAAGAGGAGGGGAATGTAAATGTCTTGGGTCATGAAAACAGATCATCGAATGCGCTGTATATGCGAAGAAGGTAAACAACAGCTACCAGCCGTTCATAATGAACAATCATTACTGGAGCTAGCAGAAATGTTTAAGGCACTTGGTGATTCTACTCGCCTGGAGATTCTGTCATTATTATTAATTGAAGATTTATGTAAATGTGAAATTGTTACAGCTCTTTCGCTTCCTAATTCCACGGTCAGCCATCATATTAAAATTATGGAAAAAGGCGGAGTTATTAAAGGAAGAAGAGAGGGGAAATATACAATTTATCGATTATGCGAAGAAAGGCTGGAGTCAATTATCAGCTTTTTACGTAAGCAGTAAAAAAGATAGGGGGAAACAAGATGAAGGGTGCTTATAACTTAACAGAAAATGCAATCTCCTCATCTCTTCTGAAGCTTTCCGTTCCTATAATAGCAACAAATTTTATTCAAACCACATATGGAATGGTCGATATGATTTGGGTTGGCAAGCTTGGCAGCGGTCCAGTTGCTGCCATAGGTACGGCAAGTTTCTTCGTTAATTTGGCGCTGGCTCTTGCAACAATGGTCTCGATTGGGAGCGGAGTCAAAATCGCTCATTGTATGGGGGCGAACAAAAAAGAGGAAGCGGCAGAATACATAAAAAACGGGTTTATCATGTCACTGATCCTGGCTATTTTATATACGCTTGTTGTATTTATCTATAAAGATTCATTTATTGGCTTCTTTGAGCTGGGCGATTCTCAGGTGGAGAGAATGGCTGTGCAATTTTTAGTCATCTCTATGATTGGTGTTATATTTTCTATTATAAATTTACTGTACAGTATGATTTTAAATAGTATGGGAAACAGTAAAACGCCATTTCGCGTCTACACTATTGGTTTTCTCGTTAACATGATCTTGGATCCTTTTTTAATTTTTGGGATCGGATTTATACCTGGAATGGGGGTTGTTGGAGCTGCGCTTGCAACATTAACAGCAAACATTATTGTTACGCTCCTTTTCTGGTTTAATTCTAAACGATTCATATCATTAGGGAGCCATACAAATTGGAATGGACGTAAGATGATAGAAGTAATTAAAATGGGGATTCCAATTACAGTCCAAAGAGTAGTATTCATCGGCATATCCATCATTATTGCAAAGATTATTGTGCAATGGGGAGCAGAGGCGATTGCTGTTCAAAAAGTTGGTATCCAAATTGAGTCGATTTCCTATATGACTATTGGGGGGCTGCAGGGTGCGATTGCCGCCTTTATTGGACAAAACTATGGTGCAAACAAAATGGACCGAATCCATGCAGGGTATAAAATAGCATTGGCTATGACCATAGGGTTCGGTTTACTTACGTCACTACTATTTATCCTGTTTCCAGAGCAGCTTTTTTCTATTTTTATCAGTGAGCCTGATAGTATAAAACTCGGAGCAGACTATATGAGAATCCTTGGATACTCGCAGGTATTTATGTGTATGGAGCTTTTAACAGTCGGAGCATTTAATGGGTTGGGGAAAACCTATATTCCGCCTATTTTTAGTATCACCTTTACAGTGCTCAGAATCCCGATGGCCATCCTTCTTTCCGTTCCATTTGGATTAAATGGGGTATGGATGAGTATCGCAATCAGCAGTCTTTTGAAGGGTGTTGTATTGGTAATTTGGTTTATGTTTACATTGCGAAAAATAAAAAATAAGACAGCAAGAATGCACGCATAAGAACGGTTGGTAAGGAGAGTACATATATGACAAATATAGACCATAGACTTCTAAAGCTCATGAAAGAAAAACACCTATCGGAAACATTGTTTAGGGGAAATTTTGGCCTTGAAAAAGAAAATAATAGGGTTCATAAAAATGGGACATTAGCTTTAACACCACACCCGTCTTCATTCGGTGACAGAGCAAAGCACCCGTACATTACAACCGACTTTTCTGAGTCTCAGATAGAGATGGTGACTCCGGTGTTCCCGACGATTGATGAGGCGTTTGAGTTTCTGGAAAATATACATGATATTGTGAGTTTAGAATTATCTAAGCAAGGAGAATACTTATGGCCAGGCAGTAATCCTCCTATTCTTCCCGATGAATGCTTGATTCCAATCGCCAAGCTGGAAAACGATCAGGAGACCGAGTACCGATATAAACTTGCACAGAAATACGGAAGAAAAAAGCAATTAATAAGCGGTATCCATTACAATTTCTCGTTCTCTGACGAACTATTGCACGTATTGTATGATGAACAATCCAGCCATAAAACATATAAAGAGTTTAAAAATGATATTTATTTAAAAATCAGCCGTAATTTTAACCGCTATCGAGATTTATTGGTTGATGTGACTGGGGCCAGTCCAGTGTTTCATAATACTTATAACCAAGACTGCGTCTTAAGGGCAGAGCAATTAAATCAAGGAAGTTATTATCTCCCTCAAGTTCATTCATTTAGAAACAGCGTATGTGGTTATAAAAATCGAAAGGACTACCAGGTTTCCTATCAATCAGTTGAAGAATATGTTGAGGATATTCACAATTTGATTCAGAAACATGAATTGTTGAGCGCAAAAGAATATTATCATACGCTCCGCTTGAAGGCAGGTGCTGGTGAAGATCCCCTGCAAGGTCTTTTAGATAAAGGGATTCAATATATTGAGATTCGGTTGTTAGATTTGAACCCTCTGTTTAAAATCGGTACAAGTAAAGAGAATCTCTATTTCATTCACTTATTTATTTTGTATATGCTTCTGCTTGAAGAAGAGGAAAAGACCGATTTGAATTATTTATCCATCATAGCTGGAATGAAGGAAATGGCACGAGAATTATCTCTAGCTGATAAATACATCCATATACTGGTCGAAGTTGAAAATATGCTAATTGATCCGGAACTCTCTTATGCAGCAAGAATAAAGGAAGGTATAAAGCAGTCATCCTACGAATTGTTTCATATGAAACATTCTTTTGATTATTTACACGAAAGTGAAAAACATTCATTCACTTTATTGGGATATGAGGATATGGAGCTTTCAACGCAAATTTTAATTAAAGATGCTATTAAAAGAGGAATAGGAATCGAGATTGTTGATCGAGATGAAAACTTTATTGCTTTATCTGATGGGAAGAAAACAGAGTATGTGAAGCAGGCGACCAAAACATCGCTCGATTCATACAGTACTGTTTTGGTTATGGAGAATAAGCTTGTTACGAAGAAGATTCTTCGAAATGCTGGGATGAGAGTTCCGAATGGAGGGGCCTATCAATCACTAGAGGAAGCAGTTATGGATTATGAGAAATATAAGGCCAAGCAAATTGTAATCAAGCCGAAATCAACAAATTTTGGTTTGGGAATTACGATTTTCAAAGATTCATTTTCAAAAGAGGACTATGAAAAAGCATTAGGGATGGCTTTTCTTCATGATCGTACTGTGTTGGTTGAGGAATTCCTCAGTGGAAAGGAATATCGGTTTCTTGTAATGGGAGATGAAGTGACAGGGATCCTTCATCGTGTCCCAGCCAATGTGAAAGGTGATGGACAATCCAGTATTGCTGAATTGGTTACAGCGAAAAATAAAGATCCTTTACGGGGAAAGGGCTATAAAACACCCTTGGAGAAGATTCAGTTAGGGGAAAGTGAAGCACTTTTCCTAAAGGGACAGGGAAAGGATTTCGATTATATCCCGGCGGAAGGAGAGCTTGTTTATTTAAGAGAGAATTCTAATATCAGCACTGGCGGGGATAGTCTAGATCTTACTGATGCTATATCAGGGAGCTATAAGGAATTGGCCATTCAAGCTGCAAAAGCTGCTGGTGCTACAATCTGTGGAGTCGATATGATGATTGATGATCCGACTGCCAATGTCAGTGAACAAAATTATGGAATTATCGAACTTAATTTTAATCCTGCGATCCATATTCATTGTTATCCTTACAAAGGAGAAAATAGAAGAGCAGGGGAGCGAATTCTTCAATTACTTTTTGGGAAGTAAAAAGCGGCCGCAACAGGTTTAGTAATATCTGTTGCGGCCTTTTGCTAAATATAAGAAAATAAACTCCTGCCATATTGATTTAGGCAGTCATGCTGAGACAAGCATCAGCGCATTTGAAGCAAGCCCCGGCACATTTTTGGCAATGGTCATGATCGTGCTTTTGACATTCCTCGCCGCAAGCTTTACAAATCACTGCACAAAGATTACAGATTTCTTTTGCAAAAGGACTGTTAGATTGCATTGATTTAACCGCCAATGCACAAATGTCCGCGCATTCTCGATCCAGGCGGATGCAATCTGCCATCATCTTCATGTGATCCTCTTCTAAGCAAGCATCGAAACATACATTACAAGCATCTATACATTCAATACAGGCATCTATACAGACTTGGTACATGTCTTTATTCATAAAAAAACCTCCTCATTAAAAATGGTTATATCCCTATCTATTCACATTCCCTTGCTGGAAGGGAATAAACTCAATATGGATGTTGACGTTCGCTAATCTCATTAAAATATCTAAAATGCTTTGACTCTAACGTTACGTCATCATTTACGATATAGGAAGGGAGGGGTGTGAGAGGTGTATAAGATAAAGGAAGTCTCCGAGCTTGCTGGAGTCAGTGTTAGAACTTTACATTATTATGATGAAATTGATCTGTTAAAACCAGCTCATATTGAGGAGAATGGATATCGTTTATATAATGAGGGAAATTTAGCACGCCTTCAGCAAATATTATTTTTTAAAGAAATGGACTTACCGCTAAATAAGATCAAAGCTATTCTGGATGATCCCCAATTTGACCACTTGGATTCCTTGATGAAACATAAAAAGGTTCTGGAGGAAAAGCAGAAGCGGCTGGAGAAAATTATTCAATCCATAGATCAGACCGCCCAGGCAATTAAAGGAGGAAGGAAAATGTCAAGGCAGGATATGTTCGAGCCATTTGATATGAGTAGAGTTGAAGCACATCTAAAAAAGTATGAAAAAGAAGTTAAGGAAAAGTATGCAGACACGGAGGCATTTCGCCAATCCCAGCAAAAAACAAATGGCTATCAAGCAGATGATTGGAAGGCAATTGAAATAGAAAGACAACAAATTTATCAGTCTTTAGCTGAATTAATGGACCGGGATCCTGCGGATAGTGAGGTTCAACAAATCGTCCATGAATGGCGAATGCATATTTGTAAACATTTTTATAATTGCACACCGGAAATATTTAAAGGGCTTGGCGAGATGTATATTTCTGACAAACGTTTTACTGATAATATCGATAGTACAAAGCCGGGGCTTGCCCGATATTTACATGATGCTATTCAAATCTATTGCCGCTAATTAAATAGAATGACGTATAGGTGCCTGAAAAGATAGGCACCTATTTTTTATAAAATTTAAAAATCTTATTTTGCTATATATTTTTGTTGATGTTTCCTAAAAATGTTGTATAATAATCTGAGTTTGGTAGTAAACATTAAGTTTGATAATAATAAACTTTCTCTAGTTAGAGTTTACTTATAATAAACGAAATTGAGGTCATACCATGTTAATGGAAATCGGAAGCAAAATTAAAAATTTAAGATTAAAAAAAGGTCTGACTCAAGAAGAACTTGGTGAAAGAACAGATTTAAGTAAAGGGTATATTTCACAACTTGAAAGAGGTCTCAGTTCACCATCTATCGAAACATTCTTCGATATACTCGAGGTTCTCGGCTGTACCCCAAAGCAATTTTTTGATGAGGAAGAACGTGAACAAAAAGTAGTATACGGAAAAAATGATACGACAGATTTTATAGATGAAGATCGGGGTTATCAAATCCAATGGCTTGTTCCAGAATCAAATGAAAAAGAAATGGAACCCATATTGCTTACATTGCAGGAAAAGGGAGAGTTCAAAAAATTTGAGCCCTCACTTTCAGAGACATTTGGCTATGTATTAAAAGGGAGAATCATGATAACACTCGGCAGAAGGACATACTTTGCCAAGGCAGGAGAAGCAATTTATTTTAACGCAACCGAAGAACATCAGATAATTAATGATTTCAACGGGATTTCAGAATTATTGCTTGTAGCGACGGATTCTTATCTATAATTAATATCCACAAGAAGGAGTAATGAACATGAATGATCATACAATTATTCGTTTTGAGAACGTCACGAAGCAATATGATGACGATCCAGCGGTATTAAATGATGTTAGCTTTGAAATTGAAAGAGGGAAATTCTATACACTCTTAGGACCATCAGGTTGCGGAAAAACGACGATTCTCCGCTTAATTGCCGGATTTATGCAGCCCTCTGAAGGAAAGATTTACTTTAACGGTAAATTAATAAATAATGTCCCGGCCAATGAGCGCCAGGTAAATACAGTATTCCAGGATTACGCCCTATTTCCACATCTAAATGTATTTGAAAATGTTGCATTTGGTTTACGCATTAAAAAAATGAAAAATGCAGACATTGCCAAGAAAGTGACAGAAGCATTACGCTTTGTTAACCTGGCTGGTTATGAAAACCGTGAAATTAAAGAAATGTCCGGTGGACAGCGTCAACGTGTAGCCATTGCCCGTGCGATTGTAAACGAACCGGAAGTAATCTTACTTGATGAACCTTTATCGGCGCTCGATTTAAAGCTTCGTACTGAAATGCAATATGAATTGCGTGAGCTTCAACGCCGCCTTGGTATTACCTTCATCTTTGTTACGCATGACCAAGAAGAAGCATTGGCGATGAGTGATGAGATTTTTGTTTTGAACAAAGGCAGAATTCAGCAAAGCGGTACGCCAACTGATATCTATGATGAGCCTGTTAACCGATTCGTCGCAGACTTTATCGGAGAATCCAATATTGTTCCCGGTAGAATGATTGCCGACTATATAGTAGAATTTGCAGATAAACGTTTTGACTGCGTAGACGGCGGTTTCAGAGAAAATGAGTCTGTAGAAGTGGTAATCCGTCCTGAGGATTTAGAGATTACTACACTCGAACAAGGAAAAATGCAGGTACGCGTTGATTCCCAATTATTCCGTGGTGTTCACTATGAAATTTGCTGTTTTGATGAAGCAGGTAATGAGTGGCTAGTACACTCTACGAAAAAAGCGGTTGTTGGGGAAGAAATTGGGTTGAGTTTTGATGAAGAAGCCATTCATGTCATGCTGCCGGGGGAAACGGAAGAAGAATTCGATAAACGCTTAGAAGCATATAATGAGGCCGGCCATGAAGAATAAAGCGAAAACTCTCTATCTGATTCCATACTCTATTTGGATTGCATTGTTTGTTGTATTCCCGATTATCCTGGTTGTCTATTACTCCTTTATTGGGATTGACGGCCAATTCACGTTGGATAATTACAGCAACTTCTTTACACCAGTCTATTTGAAAATGACATTAAGTTCGTTTTGGTATGCTTTCTTAGTTACAGTTATTTCTTTATTAATTGCATACCCAACGGCATTTTTATTAACGAAAACAAAGCATAAGCAATTATGGCTCTTATTAATTATCTTACCAACCTGGATTAATCTACTTTTAAAAGCATATGCCTTTATTGGTATTTTTGGCACATATGGTGCTGCCAACGCCTTTTTAGAGGTTTTTGGAATAGGAACAAAGCAAATTCTATTTACTGATTTTAGTTTCATCTTTGTTTCTACCTATATATTTATACCGTTTATGCTATTGCCAATTTACAATGCGCTAGAGGAAATGAACCAATCCTATGTAGATGCAGCCAGTGATCTTGGAGCATCCAAATGGATGACTTTCCGCCGTGTCATTTTCCCTCTGACACTCGACGGAGTGAAATCAGGTGCACAGGCTGTCTTTATCCCAGCCCTGTCATTGTTTATGATTACTCGTTTGATTGCAGGTAACCGAGTAATTACATTGGGAACAGCAATTGAACAGCATTTTCTCGTTACGCAAGATTGGGGAATGGGAGCTACGATAGCGGTATTCCTAATTATCGCAATGGCATTAATCATGATTCTGACAGGCAGAAGAAAGTGAGGGATGGACAATGAAAAAGAAATTTAAGCTATCAAATCTATATCTAATCTTAGTGTTTGCCATCCTTTATGCACCAATTTTCTATCTGATGTTCTATTCATTTAACAGCGGCGGAAAAATGCATGGCTTTGATGGTTTTACGCTGCAATGGTATAAAGAAGTATTCGCCGATACGCGATTGCTTATTATTGTGTTGAATACACTGGTTATTGCTCTGCTTTCAGCTACAATTTCTACAGTGATTGGTGTTTTTGGAGCACTGGCCATACATGAGGTACGCAAGAGAAGGACGAAAAATACATTACTTTCCTTGAACAATGTTTTGATTGTAAGCCCTGATGTCATTATTGGTGCTTCCTTCTTAATTATGTTCACCATTATTGGGATTAAACTTGGCTTTATGTCCGTTCTTTTATCCCATATTGCTTTCAGTGTTCCGATTGTTGTAATTATGGTATTGCCTAAACTTCAGGAAATGAGCCCGACATTGATCGATGCGGCTCGTGACTTGGGGGCGAGCCAGTGGAATGTGCTGACAAAGGTTATCCTGCCTTACATCACATCCGGTATTTTTGCTGGTTTCTTTATGGCATTGACCTATTCACTGGATGATTTTGCCGTAACCTTCTTCGTGACAGGGAATGGATTCTCCACACTATCCGTAGAAATCTACTCCATGGCTCGTCAAGGTATATCGTTAACGATTAATGCATTATCAACCTTGCTATTCTTATTTACAATTTTATTGGTTATTGGATATTACTTTATTACACAAAGAAGCACCAAGCCGCGAATGGGGGTTAAGGAATGAGCAAGCTAACCCGTACCCTGATTCTGATTTTGGTTGTATCATTTGGCCTTTTATATTTGATCAATCGATTAAATGCACATGAAGGATATGCCGGAGATAATACCTTAACGGTTTACAACTGGGGAGATTATATCGATACGGATTTAATTGAAAAATTTGAAGAGGAAACAGGCATTAAAGTCATATACCAAACCTTCGATTCAAACGAAGCGATGATGACGAAAATCGAACAGGGCGGTACGTCCTATGATGTAGCTGTTCCTTCAGAATATGCAATCAGCAAAATGAAGGAAGAAAACCTGTTGATTGAAATAGATCACGATAAAATACCAAATTTAAAGCACATTGATTCTCGCTTCCTAGACCTTTCCTTTGATAAGGGAAATAAGTATTCCATTCCATATTTTTGGGGAACAGTCGGAATTGCTTATAATACAAAGCTCCTTCCGAATAAAGAATTCAAAAGCTGGAATGATTTATGGGACGAAGAATTAGAAAATAAAATCTTGCTTGTTGATGGTGCTCGTGAAGTCATTGGAATGGGATTGAATAGCCTTCATTATTCATTAAATGACACGAATGAAGAGCATTTGCAGGAAGCTAAGGATAAATTAGATACATTAACTCCGAACATTAAAGCAATCGTGGGTGATGAGATCAAAATGCTTCTCGCTCAGGAGGAGGCAGCAGTCGGGCTGGTTTGGTCCGGTGATGCAGCTGATATTATGTGGGATAATGAAAACATTGATTATGTAGTGCCGGAAGAAGGCTCTAATCTCTGGTTTGATAATATGGTTATTCCGAAAACATCCAAAAATGTGGACGGAGCACACCAATTCATTAACTTCATGCTGGATCCTGAAAATGCTGCTCAAAACGCAGACTATGTAGGCTATTCCACACCAAATAATGCAGCGTTAGAAATTTTAGGAGAAGAAGTTTCAGGGGATGAACGCTTCTATCCACCTGCTGAGCTAACAGACCGGCTTGAGGTCTACGATAATCTCGGCAAAAAGATGCTCGCGCATTATAATGAACTTTTCCTTGAATTTAAAATGCATAAAAAATGACACTTTGAAAACCGATTTCACCTGGGGGTGGGGTCGGTTTTTCTGTTTATCTAAAGAAATGATTTTCTTGAAGTAGCCAGCAAACCAGAATGTAAAAGAGGGACGTAAAATTATGTTATATTTTTCACAATCCAAAAGGAATTTTGCCAGCCATGAACGAAAGAGTAATGTATTAACTTATTAAGGAGGAAAAATACTTGTCCAACACTCTGAATCAATTTGAAATAACTTCAATTTATCACATTACCAATAGAGGGGTTAGAAAGGAGCCAATATTCCATAATATGATCGATAAGCATAGATTCATGATTATTCTTGCTGAAGCCCATAGTAAATATGATTTTAAACTCCATGCGTACTGCCTTATGAACAACCACTTTCACCTTCTCTTAGAAACCTCCAATTCTCCTTTAAGCAAAATCATGCAAACCATTCAACAAAGATATGCCATGTATTTTAACCATAACTACCAATCTCAGGGGCATGTATTTCAAGCCAGTTACTATTTCAGAATCGTTGATAGCTCAAATGATTTTTTAAATGTCAGTAAATATATCCATATAAATCCTGTTGCAGCAGGATTGGTTACAAACCCTCAGGATTATCAGTGGAGCAGCTATGCCACATTCTCCAATCACTCACCTCGCAATCATCCACTAATCGAAACGGATACTACCTATTCTTTTTATCCAAATAATTCAAAAGAATTATATAAAAAATTCATTGAAAAACAATCATAATGGTTGTCATAGACTAAAAGGTGCTCATTCATTGAGCACTTTTTTTGTGGAAGAGCATATGAGCATTTCTGGTCCACCTTTATGCAGTCATAAAAAGTTCCCTATATTATGTGGAAGGTGGGTGAAAGGCAGGTGAAGTCCGGGGGAAAGCTGAGCTCTAGCCGAGCTATGAGGCACCTATGGACCGGCTATACCGGGGTAAAGGTGGATGAAAGGTGGTTGAAGTCCAGAGGAAAGGACCTATCCCCGAGCTATGAGGCACCTATGGACCGGCTATACCGGGGTAAAGGAGGGTGAAAGGCGGTTGAAGTCCAGAGGGAAGCACCTATCCCCGAGCTATGAGGCACCTATGAACCAGCTATACCGGGGTAAAGGAGGGTGAAAGGCGGTTGAAGTCCAGAGGGAAGCACCTATCCCCGAGCTATGAGGCACCTATGGACCAGCTATACCGGGGTAAAGGCGGGTGATAGGTAGTTGAAGTCCATGACGAAGCTAAAATACGTAAAAAAACCCTCCCATTGATGGAGGGTTCAACATAGTTAGGGATATTATAACTGACTTCCAAAGAACTCTCGTGTCCGTTCTTCTTTAGGATTTTCAAATATTTGCTCAGGAGTGCCTTTTTCCAGGATGTTTCCTTCGTGCATAAAGAGGATTTGGTCAGCAACTTCGCGTGCAAAGCCCATTTCGTGAGTGACAATAACCATCGTCATTCCGTCCTGGGCGAGTTCCTTCATGGTGGTCAATACTTCACCAACCAGCTCTGGATCCAGGGCAGAGGTTGGTTCATCGAATAGCATGATATCAGGTTTCATCGCCAGGGCACGGGCGATGGCTACACGTTGCTTTTGTCCACCGGATAGTTTATTTGGGTAAACATCTGCCTTGTCATCAAGGCCAACCTTTTTTAATAGCTCTAATGCTTCTTGTTTAGCTGTATCTTTGGCTATTTTCTTTACCATAATAGGTGCTTCAATTATATTTTCCAGTACAGTCTTATGAGGAAAGAGGTTAAAGTGCTGAAAGACCATCCCGATTTTTTGGCGTACTTCATTAATATTATGGGTTGTTGTTTCGATTTGTTCACCTTCAATAATGATGGAGCCGCTATCCTTTTTTTCAAGATAATTTAAGCAGCGCAGCAATGTACTTTTACCAGATCCGCTTGAACCAAGTAAACAGACAACATCGCTTTCATAGACAGTCAAACTAATATCTTTTAATACATGCAGATCTCCAAAGGATTTATTCAGATTTTCGACTTTTATCATTTCTCGTAATTCATTCATTTTTGTTTCCCCCTCTTACTAATCGCTAATTGCCATTCTTTTTTCAAGTGCTCGAAGACCCAGTGTTAACACAGCAACCAATATTAGATAGTAGACAGCAACAATGAGTAAATAGGTCATCTCGTCAAAATTATTGGATCCGAGAGTGGTCGCCACATTAAACAGCTCATTCAATGAGATGAAAGCAGCGAGAGAAGAATCCTTTAGACCGATAATAAATTGGTTACCGAGTGGCGGGAGGGCTCTTCGTAAGGCTTGAGGGAAAATGATTCGGCGCATGGCGAGTCCGCGTGTCATACCAAGCGAGCGGCCAGCCTCCATTTGTCCTTTATCAATGGATTGAATTGTTCCCCGGAAAATCTCAGCAATATAGGCCCCGTTATGAAAGGCGAGAGCCAATGATGCTGCCCAGAAATCCGGTATAAGAAAGATGCCGCTGAACCCAAAATAAAGAATGAAAATTTGGACAATTAACGGGGTTCCGCGAACAAGATATATATAAGCATCGGAAATGTAACCGAGCAATTTAATTTTCGAGATTTTAAGTAAAGCTACAAATAGTCCTATTATAATTCCGATTATGATGGAGACGACAGTCAATTCAAGAGTTAACAGAAGTGCATCGAAGAATACCCCGCGGGTATCAACTAATGTTTGAAAAAAGTGTGATAAATCTTGCAATCGTAACAGCTCCCTTTCATTCTTTATTATCTGGTTTTTGAGTAATATCTTCGCCAAAGTATTTCATACTAATTTTTGATAGAGTACCGTTTTTGCGCAGTTCCTCAAGTGCTTTATTAACCTCTTCAAGAAGTTTTGGATTATCCTGTGGAAGCACTATAGCTTGCTCACTTCGTTCAATCAGCTGTTGTCCAACAATTTTGAAGCCTTCTTTGGCAGCGGTTTTCCCAGTGACAAAATCGGTAATGACAGCATCATGTCGGCCATTGCTTAATGCCTTGAGTGCAGTCACATCACTATCGTATGTTTTAATATCAGATGTATATCTGCTCGCAGTGTCTGCATATGTAGATCCTTTGGCGGCTGCAACTTCTTTCCCTTTTAAATCTTCAACTGTCTTGATATCACTGTCTGGACGGGTGAAAATTTGTGGTCCTGAATAGTAGTAGGGAGTGGAAAAGAGGACGAATTTTGAACGTGCCTCATTAATGGTATGGCTGGCCACTGCGGCATCAGCTCTCCCAGTTTTTACACCTTCAACAATTCCCTTGAATTTCATTTGTTTTTGGACAGGCTCAAGCCCCAATTGTTTAGCGATGGCTTCCCCAACTTCAATATCAAAGCCAGTCATTGTCATATCATCGTTCATATAGCTGAAGGGCTTAAATTCCCCGGAAGCGGTGAAAACGAATTGATCGTTATTAATCAATTCTGCCCCGCTTGCCATTTGCTCCTTTTCTGCACAGGCAGTCAAGGAACCTAGCAGAAGGAGTAGAAAGATAAACGGAAGAATATTTTTTTTCATTCCAGTTGAATCTCCTTTCAGTGTCAATAGAGCTTGCTTTCTAACTAAATACCCATTAATGCCAGTAATTAACCAAAATACTAAAAAACAACTTTATTGGAATAGCAAATAGTAAGAAGAAGGACCTGTATGTCATCATAGAATACGCTGAGATTTTCAGGTATACTGATACTAATTAATAGGGAATAAATAGTATAAAGAAGAAGCTGAAAGATGAATTTATCGCTGATATAGATTTGAATAACTTAAGGAGTGATTTTCAGATGGAATATGATGATAAAGTCAAAAACCGTATTAAGAGGATGGAAGGTCAATTACGCGGGATACTTAAAATGATGGAGGATGGAAAAGATTGCAAAGAAGTCGTGACTCAGTTATCTGCGGTAAGGTCTGCAGTAGACAAGACAATTGGAGTCATTGTCAGCAGTAACCTTATTGAGTGCGTGGAAAATGCGGAAGATGTAGAGAAGGAAAAGTTAGTGAATGAAGCAGTGCATCTGTTGGTCAAAAGTCGCTGAGAGTTTCGGTTGGCTTTTTTTAATAAAATTTGATATACCTATAGGGGTAATGTTACGTTGAAATCTTAAAGGAGGCGGAATCAGTACGATGAAAACAATTGAGCCACAAGAAGTGGAAGCAAAACTAGCTGAAGGGCAGTCCTTAAATATTATTGATGTTCGTGAAGTAGATGAAGTACGTAACGGGAAAATTCCAACAGCGGTTAATATTCCATTAGGCCTGCTTGAATTTCGGATGAATGAGTTAGATAAATCAAAAGAATATATAGTTGTTTGCCATGCAGGAGGAAGAAGCGCCAGAGCTGTTCAGTTCCTTGAATCTGAAGGATACGATGTGACCAATATGAATGGTGGCATGCTAGAGTGGGAAGGGAAAACTGAATAATAAGAAAAGACGAGAACTTGGGGTCTATCCCATTCTCGTCTTTTTTTGCAATCATTTTTTTGAAATTAATTGAGTTCAGGTGAATTAATAGAATCCTAATGTTTTTTATTGATGTCCATATCAGTTTACTGGATCCAATTAAATTCTTTGCTCCTACATAATAGGAAAATCCAAATGTAATCAACAAAATCTTAATAAAAATGGGTTCATAATACTAACTTACTATTCTAGCAATAAGCATACAACCATTCAGTGTGTATGCTCCTTTTATTATTTACTCGGATGCTTTTTTCACTTCAATATATAAAAGATGGTGATCTTCAGCATCCTCTACAGTAAAGATGAATCCATCCTCTTCCAATGTATCCCCAATGGCTGCATCGATTTTATGAGTTAAAAACCAACCGCCTAATGTATCTACATCCGGATAGTCCATTTGTATTCCAAGCAAATCCTCAATCTCAGACAATAGCATTTTTGCATCTAGAATATAATGATAGTCACCTATTCTACGAATCTCTGGTAGCTCATCTGTATCGAACTCATCGCGGATTTCCCCAACGATTTCTTCAAGAATATCCTCAACCGTAACAATACCGGAAGTACCGCCGTACTCATCAAGTAACACGGCTATGTGTATGCGTTCCTTCTGCATTTTCACAAGTAAATCGTGAATAGGAATCGTTTCAATTACCGTGATAAGTGGTTTAACATAATCACGGATTGGCATATCTGTTTTCAAACCGCTTCTAAGACTGGCTGTTAGTAATTCTTTAACATTCACAAATCCAATAATCGTATCTTTATCTCCATCTGTAACGGGATAGCGCGTATATTGTTCATTATTTAAAGAAGCAACAATATCTTCTAAAATATCATCCTTTTGAAACGTTTGAATTTCTGTTCGAGGCACCATGATTTCTCTGGCAATCCGATCATCAAATTCAAAGATATTGTTTACATATTTAAATTCAGATTGATTGATTTCTCCCTTTTTATAACTGTCAGTCAGAATCATCCGCAACTCTTCTTCAGAATGGGCAATGTCTCCTTCGCTAGCCGGTTTAATGCCAAATAGGCTTGTGATAAATCGGGCAGAATGGTTCAATGCCCATATAATCGGAAACATCACTCTATAAAACATAATAAGCGGCCGTGCGAAATTCATTGTAATCGTTTCTGCTTTTTGAATCGCAACGGATTTAGGCGCCAATTCTCCCACTACAACATGTAAAAAGGTAATAATAGAAAATGCAATCACAAAGGAAATAATACTTGCTACAGAATCCTGGATGTGCAATTTTTCAAATAGGGGATCAATGAGATGTTTAACGGTGGGCTCCCCAAGCCAACCGATCCCTAATGATGTAATCGTAATCCCAAGTTGTGTCGCTGACAAATATTCATCTAAATGTGTTACGACCCTCTTGGCTGCCATTGCTTTTCGATTTCCTTCTGCAACAAGCTGATCTATTCTGGTCGCACGGACCTTAACAATGGCAAACTCTGATGCCACAAAGAACATCGTACTCACCAATAAAAATAAAAGTAAAACTATATTAACTATGTCCATCGTCTCCATTCAATCTCTTTACCCGTCCGGAGTAAAGATTCACCTCCTGACAAATATCCCTTTGTATATTTCTTCACCATCAGGAACGGGTTTAAACTTTTTTGCGACATATGGGAAAAAATACACATATAAACAGGATACTCCTGTAAGTGACTTTGCTCAATCTTTATGATACTCTTTAAATAGAAAGAATCATGAATGGTGGGCATTCATGATTCTGCAAAAGCCACTCCTTAACGGAGACGAGTATTGATTTTTTTAGGCCTCACTATCTTTTTAGAGCAGTGAGGTCTATTTTTTATTATTTATCGTGATTACTGTTAGAAGTAAGGTGGCAAAGCTGAATGTTACCATAAATGTCTCAAAGATTGACATGGGACATCACTCCATTTCGGATGGTTGGTGTCTGCTTAATGGAAGTGACTTTTGCTAGTTCATTATAGCATACATTTAGTAACAATAAGAACAAGTGTTCGTTTTAAGTGGAAATAATGACTTTCGACTCATCAAAAAAGCCGAGATATATTTATCCCGACTTGGATTCCAATGGTTTTTCTGAAATAATAATCCCATCATCATCAGCATACACAAATTGTCCAGGAGTCCATTCTACGTTTCCGAATGATAGTGTTCCGCCTTTTGTACCTTCGCCTCTCTTTTTACTTTTAAATGGGCATGTTCCAATCGCTTTTATTCCAACTTCTATATGGGCCAAGTCAGCTGAATCCCGGACACAGCCATTAATAATGATTCCGTTTATTTTTCTCTCAGCTGCAATGGCTGCCAACTGGTCACCCAATAATGCACAATTTAGAGAGCCCCCACCATCTACAACTAAAATAGTTCCAGGCTCAATCGTTTCCAAGCTTTCTTTTACCATTGAATTGTCTTCATATACCTCAACGGTTCGTATTTCGCCCTGAAATTCCTTTTTCTTACCATAAGAATAGAAAGGGGTTTTACATAGACTTAACCTGTCAGCGTACTCATCACATAAATCAGCCGTTTTCATGGAAACATCCTTTCAAAATTTAGTTGCAAGTTAATTATATTGAATTTTCTGTAAATTTTCCATTTATTAAGAGATGAATGTTTCTAAATACCGGCTTCATGGGAATATAAGAGATACAAGTTTTCTGAAGATAAGGAGAAAAAATAATGAGTATGTTTAATAAGGTACTATTTATTTACAATGGTTCTGCCGGTCAGACAGAAACAGATCGGGCACTTGCCGCCGTACTCCCTGTAATTAGTACTGAAACGAAAGAATTAAAAGTGGTGCAAACGGAAGAGGCAGGTGAAACCAAAAAAATCTGTCTTAAGCTTGGGGAAGAATATGACCTTGTTATTATCCTTGGTGGAGATGGAACGGTACATGAAGCTGTCAATGGGCTTGCTGCTCTGGATAAGAGGCCTGTTTTAGCTATTTTGCCGGGTGGTACATGTAATGATTTCAGCAGAATGCTTAATATCCCGCAAAATCTAAAAAAAGCGGCAGAGACAATCATGAGTGGCCAACAAGTTCCGGTAGATGTAGGAAAAGTTAATGATGACCACTACTTTCTTAATTTTTGGGGGATCGGGCTAATCACCCATACATCAAGCAATATTGATGAAAACCAAAAGAGATTAATGGGGAAAATGAGTTACTTTATTAGTGCATTACGAACGGTGAAAGAGGCAGAGACATTTCATTATAAAATGAAGACTGATCAAGGTGAGTATGAAGATGAGGCAGTCATGATCATGGTGCTGAATGGGAAATTCATTGGATCTAATCAAATCCCTCTGCCATCCATTAATATGGATGATGGATTATTTGATGTATTAGTAGTGAAAGAATCATCATTTGGTGCGTTTCTTGATTTATTTTCACTTAATTCTCCTGATATAAACCTAAATGATGCTGAAACGAGGCTGTTTCATTTGCAGACCAAATCATTGTCAATTGAAACAGAAGAAGTGCTGGACGCGGACACAGATGGCGAAATTTATTTGGAAACTCCAGCAACTTTGGAAATCCTAAAGCATCATATACACATGATTAAGGGTTATTAGTACCTTGGGGTTACAAAGTACTTCTTTTCCTTTAAAATGATAGAAAAGCCAGAATCGGAAGTGAGTCTATGTCTAAGTTGATAGAAAATACACCATTTCCCCGTACAAGAGAGGTGCTACGTACTGACATGCGCGAATTGGGGTTAAAAAGAGGTATGAATGTCCTTGTTCATTCCTCGCTATCATCAGTTGGATGGGTGAATGGAGGGGCTGTTGCCATTATTCAGGCATTGATGGATACTGTTACAGAAGAAGGAGCCATTATCATGCCGGCTCAATCTGCGGATTTGTCGGATCCGGCTGAATGGTTGAACCCACCAATCCCTTGGGAGTGGTGGGAAACCGTGAGAAATACAATGCCAGCTTTTGAACCTGCTATTACACCTACATATGGCATGGGGAAAATTGCAGAGCTATTTCGTACATATCCAGGTGTTTTAAGAAGCAACCATCCAAATGTTTCGTTTACTGCATGGGGTAAGCGTAATGGTGAAGTCCTTGCCAATCATCAATTGGAAAATGGATTGGGTGAAGGATCTCCACTAAGAAAACTCTATGATTTAGATGCTCATGTCCTGTTTATCGGAACGAGCTATGAAACGAACACCTGCTTTCATCTGGCAGAGTATCGATCTGGTACCAGGGAAGTAATCCAAAAAGGTACTCCCATACTTGTAGATGGAGAGCGGAAATGGGTGGAGTATACGGATATTGAATATGATGATACTGAATTTGATACAATCGGAAATGCTTTCGAACAACAGTACTCTGTTAGGAAAGGTAAAATCGGCAGTGCTGATTCCAAGTTATTTTCCTTTTGCGAGGCAGTTGATTATGCAGTAGAATTTTTTAAAAATGAAGCGAAGGCGAAGGTTTAGCTTTATAGTTGATTACCCAAGAATGAGAGTCTTTTATTTGCCATGTCTTTTTTACTTGGTGGCTGTCTCCGGCTTGATTAAACTTCCTCACTGATCTCCACATCTATCCTGTACAAAAAGAGGCTTTCCCAATAACTTGACTATGGGAAAGCCTCTTGGATTATTTATTCTACGTGCTGCATATCATTTTCGAATAAAAGTTCCATTTTACCATCATGAAATTCAAGCTTCGTTAAACTTGTATTCCCTGGCGGTGTCGCTTTAAAGACATCTGAAAGTGGTGTGTTTTTAATATGCGTAAGCAGAACACGCAGGAAAATAGAATGGGTCACAATAAGGATGGTACCGGAAGGGTTTTCGTTTATAATTCTTTCGAACACATCGACAGCTCTTTTCTTGAGCTGATTAAAGGTTTCACCTGTTTCTGTCTCAAATAAATGTGGCGTTTCCCAAAAGATTTTAAATTCCTCAGGAAATTCTGCCTCAATCTCATCTCTAATGCGCCCGTCCCAATCTCCAAAATGCATTTCACGTAAGTCATCTTCCTTAATCAGGCTAATCTCACGATCACCGATGATATATTGAGCTGTTTCATAAGCACGTTTTGATGTACTGCTGTACACTTTATCAAGTTTTACATCAGCAAGCCTCTTTCCAAGAGCTTTTGCATCATTAATACCTTTTTCGGTCAGTTCGCCATTTCCCCAGCCTTGCATAATACGATTGACATTCCATTCTGTAAGTCCATGTCTAGTTAAGTAGATTGTTAGCAACGTACATGTCTCCTTTGCAATTTGTGAATAATCATAAGTATAACGCAATCAAGGTTGGATAGAAAAACAATGGATTGTCAGTCTAATTTTAAAAAGATCGATCATAAGTGATAAACGTTGAAGAATATACTATAGGGGGGTATAGTATATTTAATAATAGAAAAACGGGAGGGAGGTCACTATGAGCGAGATAGAGATTACTGAAGATATGGGTAATCATTGCCATCATGACCAAGAACGAAAAAGCCATCATTCTGATAACGTAAAAAAAAAATTGATCAGTCGTTTAAATAGGGTTGAAGGGCAGATTAGAGGGATTAAAGGCATGATTGAAAAGGATGTATATTGCGATGATATTATAACCCAGATTGCAGCTACACAATCAGCCCTGAATGCTGTTGGAAAGTTGATGCTTGAAGGCCATATGAAATCATGTGTGGCAGAAAGAATTCAACAGGGTGATATGGAAGTACTCGATGAAGTATTAATTACCATACAAAAATTAATGAAAAAATAGGAGGAATTTAAAATGGAAACAACGATCTTAAATGTAAAAGGTATGTCCTGCGGGCATTGTGTGAAAGCAGTCGAAGGCAGTGTAAGTGAGTTAAACGGAGTTAGTTCTGTGAAGGTTACATTGGATACGGGAAAAGTGGAAGTCCAATATGACCCGGCAATGGTTAATCTAGAAACAATTAAAGAATCTATTGATGAACAAGGATATGATGTCGATTAATATATGATTCGAATTAATAGGCTAAGCCACGCCCTATTTAAATAATGCAAGTTCAACAATAAGGTGGTGAGTTTATGAAGCATGTCCATTTGCAGATTACGGGAATGACCTGTGCCGCCTGTTCAGCAAGGATTGAAAAGGTACTGGGGAAAATGGAGGGAGTTAAAGAGGTAAATGTGAACTTAGCCACTGAAACATCTGCTATTCTTTATGATCCTACTCTCTTATCAGCGAACGATTTAAGAGGAAAAATAGAAAAGCTAGGGTACGGGGTTACGACTAGAGTATCGGAACTAATGATTACCGGAATGACCTGCGCCGCCTGTTCAGCAAGAATTGAAAAGGTATTGAACAAGACGGAGGGTGTCTTAATTGCCAATATAAATCTGGCCTTGGAATCAGGCACGATTGAATATTCTAGCAGTGAGTTATCTGAGGAAGATCTCATTGCCAAAATAGAAAAACTAGGCTATGGTGCTTCACCAAAGGAACAGCATAAACAGGAAAGTGAAGACCCGAGGCAATCGGCTATAAAAAAACAACAGCTTAGGTTTATAGCAGCTGCTTTCCTTTCATTGCCACTATTATGGACGATGGTAGCCCATTTTTCTTTTACCTCCTGGATGTATATACCGGATATTTTACTGAATCCGTGGGTTCAGTTGGCTTTAGCGACACCTGTTCAATTCATTATTGGTTGGCAATTTTATAAAGGGGCCTATAAGGCTCTGCGAAATGGCAGTGCCAACATGGATGTATTAGTGGTGCTTGGTACATCTGCTGCCTATTTTTATAGTTTATATGAATCTATAGTAAAAAGTGGGCATCATCATGCTGAGATACCGCATCTTTATTTTGAAACAAGTGCCATTTTAATAACTTTAATTTTACTGGGTAAATTATTTGAGGCTAAGGCAAAAGGCCGTACATCAGATGCGATTAAGAAGATGATTGGCTTGCAGCCTAAAACGGCGATTGTCATTCGTGATCAAAAAGAAGTGAAAGTTCCGCTTGCCGATGTAGTAGTAGGGGACTTAATCTATGTGAAACCCGGAGAGAGAATTCCAGTAGATGGTGAAGTGCTCGATGGCAGCTCAGCTGTGGATGAATCCATGTTAACGGGTGAAAGTGTTCCGGTTGATAAAAATCCAGGGGACCAAGTCTTCGGAGCCACCATTAATAAAAATGGTGCATTAAAGATGAAAGCCATTAAAGTGGGTAAAGATACAGCCCTATCCCAAATTATTAGAGTGGTTGAACAGGCACAGGGTTCGAAAGCTCCAATTCAGCGGTTAGCGGATAAAATATCAGGTATCTTTGTTCCGATTGTAGTGGGAATAGCCGTTTTGACATTTATAGCATGGTATTTTATCGTGGATCGTGGAAATTTCACTACGGCACTAGAAAATATGATTGCTGTTCTTGTAATAGCCTGTCCATGTGCGTTAGGGTTGGCTACGCCGACATCCATAATGTCTGGGTCTGGCCGGGCAGCTGAATTTGGTATTTTATTTAAAGGCGGAGAGCATTTAGAGACCGCTCATCAGATTAATACCGTACTGTTGGATAAGACAGGGACAATAACGAATGGTAAACCGATTTTAACGGATATTATACCAATCGGAAATTGGGAGCAGGAAAAACTGTTAAAACTCATAGCGGCAGCAGAGAAACCATCCGAGCATCCTCTAGCACAGGCAATAGTCGAAGCAGCCCATGAACATAATCTGGAGCTTACAGAGGCAGTAGATTTTCAAAGTACTCCTGGATTTGGAATTCGCGCTTCTGTTGGGCAGGATAAAGTCCTGGTAGGAACGAGAAAATGGATGACGGCTAATCAGCTTGATATCACCTCAACTCAGCCTTTTATGGAGGATCTTGAGAAAGAAGGGAAAACGGCGATGATTGCCGCGGTGAATGGAAATGTGGCTGGTATCATTGCTGTTGCTGATACGATTAAAGAGACATCCGGACAGGCGGTGCAACGTCTAAGGGATATGGGCATCGAGGTGTGGATGATTACAGGAGATAATCAGAGCACCGCGGAGACAATCGCAAAGCAGGCGGGTATTCAACATGTGATTGCTGAAGTTCTTCCAGAAGGAAAGGCGAATCAGATTAAAAGATTCCAATCTGAAGGAAGAAAAGTAGCGATGGTCGGCGACGGAATTAATGATGCTCCGGCCCTAGCGTTGGCCGATATCGGTATTGCTATCGGAACAGGTACAGATATTGCAATAGAAGCAGCGGACATTACCTTGATGAAGGGCGACTTAAATGGAATTGCAGATGCGTTTTATTTAAGTAAGCAGACGATGCGTAATATTAAACAAAATCTATTTTGGGCTTTTGGCTATAATACCCTTGGAATTCCAGTGGCGTTTATGGGACTGCTCGCCCCTTGGTTGGCAGGTGGTGCTATGGCATTCAGTTCGGTGAGTGTTGTCTTAAATGCCCTGCGCCTTCAACGAATTAAGCTAAAGTAAATAGAGTGAGGAAATGCCGACATGGTAAGTGTCGGCATTTTTTTGCGTTGTATAACAAGTATAAGCAGCTGAGGCAATGGTTTAAAACAAATAAAGGAAACTCTCATCTTTTATAGAATGTAAAAAGCATGAGAGGTGGGATATTATGGAAATGGAGATTCCAAGGAAACGGGTGTCAAAGGGGAAGAAAATTAGTTTATGGGTAATTGCTATTTTAGTAGTCATTCTTATAATTGGTTCACTGGGAGCGGTTTATTTTGTTAAACGGCCTTTACCGCAAATGGAAGGTGAACTTGAACTTTTGGGTTTACATAATGAGGTAGAGGTTTTGCGTGATCAAGAAGGAGTTCCGCATATAAAGGCCGATGATACACAGGATTTATTTTTTGCCCAAGGTTATGTACAGGCTCAGGATAGGATGTTTCAAATGGATTTATCAAGAAGGCAGGCATCAGGCAGATTAAGTGAAGTAATAGGGGAAGCCATGCTTAAAAACGATAAATATTTCCGAACGCTAGGTTTGAGGAGAGCTGCTGAAGATTCTTATGAATCCTATTCACCGGAGGCAAGAGAAATACTTCAGTCATTTGCTGAGGGTGTAAATGCCTACATAAAAGAAAAAAAGGCTAAAGGGAAATGGCCGATAGAATTTACCTTTCTTGGGTATGAGCCAGAGGAGTGGACTCCGATTGATTCACTGACGATTGGTAAGTATATGGCTTTTGATTTGGGAGGAAACTGGAACAGTCAGGCTTTTCGTCACTATTTGCTGCAAAGTTTCCCGAAGGAAAAAGCATATGAACTATTCCCAAGCTACCCTGCAGGAGCACCAGTGAATATAACCAAGGATGAACTCGACATAGAAGGCAGTTTATCTTCTTCTGTTGTCCCGAATGAATATAACGGAAGCAATAATTGGGTAGTCTCAGGTGAGAAGACCCAATCTGGAGAACCATTATTGGCGAATGATCCACATTTATCTTTGGCCACCCCCTCTGTTTGGTATCAAAATCATTTGGAAGGGCCTGGCTATAATGTTAGCGGTGTCATATTTGCCGGTATTCCTGGAATCATTTTAGGTCATAACCTAACTATTGCATGGGGAGTTACGAATGTGGGTCCTGATGTACAGGATTTATATATTGAGAAGAGAAACCCTGAACAGGAAGATGAATTTCTTTACAAAAAAGAATGGGAAAAAGCTCAGGTTATTCATGAGAAGATAAAGATAAAAGGACAGAAATCGGAGGATTTTAAAATAACCATTACACGTCATGGGCCTGTCATCTCAGAATTTTTAGGAAGTGTTGGCAAGGAGCATGTTTTGGCTTTAAAGTGGACCGCTTTGCAACCCTCAAATGAGCTGGAAGCCGTGCTTAATATGGGTAAATCAAAAGATTGGACCGAATTCGAAAAAGCGCTGGAGGATTTTGAATCGCCGGCACAAAATTTTGTCTTTGCCTCAAAGGAAGGAACAATTGCTTATAAGGCTAATGGGAAGATTCCTATTCGAAAAGATAAGCAGGATGCTCTTTTACCGGTAGAAGGCTGGACGGGAGAAAATGAGTGGGTTGGATATATTCCATACAACGAATTACCGCGTACGATTAATGCTGAAAAAGGATACATATCAACGGCTAACAATAAAGTAACAGATGAACACTATCCGTATCATATAAGCCATGATTGGGCCCAGCCCTATCGCCAAATGAGGATTGATGAAGTTCTTTCAGGCAATGATAAATTAACGATTGAAGAGATGAAGAATTTGCAAATGGATCAGCGAAATCTGCAGGCGGAGGAGTTCCTGCCGAAGTTTATAGAAGAACTATCAGAGACTAAAGAAACAGAGGCCATTGATGTTTTAGAGGACTGGAATTACATGGATGACAAAGAAATGGCAGCTCCGTTACTCTTCCAACTATGGATGGCAGAAATCTCGGACACCTTATTCGCAGATGATATATCTGAAGAAATGCTCACCCTTTTCAGAGGCAGAAAGCAAGCTGTTGATCAGCTTCTTAGAAAAGCGTTAAATGGTGAAAAGAGTATTTGGATTGAAGACAAGGGTGGCTTAAAGACGGTGCTGGAAACCAGCTTGAAGAAAGCTGTTACAAAAGGGAAAGAGATACAGGGAGGGGTTCTTTCTAATTGGAGATGGGGGGATTATCACCAAATTCAATTTAAGCATCCGCTATCCTCAGTCAGTCCTCTTCAATATGTGTTTAATTATAAGGGGGAACTAGAGAGTGGGGGAAGTGCGGTTACGGTTCAGGCAGCTGGTTACGATACGAAGGGAACTATTAATCATGGAGGATCATGGAGGTTTATTGCGGATCTCTCTGATTTATCCAAGGCCTCACATATAGTCGGACCAGGACAGTCCGGGCAATTGGGAAGCGAATGGTACCAAAACCAAATGGAAGATTGGGTTACAGGGACATATCATCTAACGAAACTAAATGAAAAGAATGGAGTCAAGCTCCGGTTAATACCAAAAATAAAAAGGTAGTATTTTCCGAATAAGTAAAATAATTTAAAACGGTGCGTAAGTTTAGTAATGTTGGGAAAAAAGTCTTATAATTTTATACGAGAAAGTTTGAATCTTTTAAAACAGTGGGATTATATGATTTTAATCTTTATTTAAAAAATAAGGCTGGTGCCTACTCACTTTTTGCTACAGGTCAGATTAAAGGATTACCAATGTTACAACAACTTTACAATATAATTTTTTTACGGTTTTTTGAATCTTTTTTGGTTTAATATCGTCTAGAATAAAGGAGAAACTATTTACACCGATAGGATAAGCAGGGGATAGGTAATTAGATGTAGGCTTGACTAATCAAAATAGTCTAATAGCCACCTAACATCGTATTGATGAAGACATGCCGGAGGGGTTTGTATTGAAACATGGTAAAAGAGATTTTATATACCTTCATAAACAAGAAGCTGAGCATTTTGTAGCTTCATTTGGCATAGACTTTTTTAGTTTTATGCAATCGTTGAAAGAGCCGCCGCCAAATGTTTTATTATTGGATCATCCTTTTATGGATGTTGAATATGATATGCATACACAGTTTAATTATGTTTCCTTTCCCTCATATAAGAAATATTATAAAGAAAGTGGGAAGGAGTATGGGCATATAAGCTGGATTGATTTTGAGGATATTGAGGGGCTGGAAGAATTAGCTCCATGGGAAATCGCTGAAATCCTGTATATCAGACATACATTTAACCATCTAAGATCTCCCTTTTATCCAAAATTAAATAATCGGTTTGTCTATTTAACATTAGAGGATGGCTTTTATAATAAAGTTTATTACCGGTATTGGAATGATTTTTACCAGTTAATTTCCAAGCTAATTCCTGAGCATGTGGAGATAAATAAGCCGGATCGATTATGGCTGGGCGGTAGAAAAAAAACAGAGAACGCAATAATCCCTACAGAGATTCTGAAACAGTTATCCCCTTTGTTTAATGAGGGCGTAATCATCAGCTTTCATAAGTCAATTCAAACAAGACAAACTATCGAGATTCCAGTGTGGGTTGTTGGAGATTATCGGCATGAAGATGAGCTGAGAGATGAATTAAGGACGATATACCAAAAACGGCAAACTGTTAATCTCGTTTATCAGAAGAAAATGAAGGAATGGGTCATAGATGGAAAATAAACCTCCTGTAAAATTAAGGAGGTTTTCCTAATTTATTATACAGATATTCAGGTTCACAAATTATGTTCGAATATGCATATAATAAGAAGAATGTAAGTTTTGCCTATAAGGGGAACGTGTCACATATTAATTTAATGTTCTGAAAAGGAAATGATACAATATATTATGTATCAACTAACGGAGGGTAAATTCAATGAAAATTAAACTAGGATTATTATATGGTGGGAAATCTGCTGAACATAAAGTATCCATGCAAACTGCTATGGCAGTCATCAAAGCATTGGATTCATCTAAATATGAGATACATCCGATTTACATAAATGAAGATGGTGAATGGATAAAAGGGCCGCAATTACAGGGGCCGGTTGAATCTGTTAAGGAGCTAGAGTTTGACCACAGAAGTCAGGCTGTTCAAACAACTGGTTTTAACAGTATTATTGCACACGGATCTGATGATGCATTTGATGTTATTTTCCCATTATTGCATGGCCCGAATGGCGAAGATGGTACAGTACAGGGGTTGCTCGAGCTGCTTAACATTCCGTATGTAGGAAATGGTGTTCTTGCTTCATCTGCAGGCATGGATAAAGTAATCATGAAGAATATATTTGCCCAGGCTGGGTTGGGGCAGGTTGGTTATGTTTCTTATTTACGTTCAGAATGGAGCGGAAATGAAGAAAAGGTATGCCTAGAGGTAGAAAAAGCATTGGGATATCCGTGTTTTGTTAAACCGGCTAACTTAGGTTCCAGTGTTGGTATCAGTAAATGTGAAAATGCTGAAGAGCTGCATAAAGCATTTGAAGAGGCATTCCAATTTGACCGAAAAGTAATCATTGAAGAAGGTGTTACTGCAAGAGAAGTTGAGATTGGTGTCATTGGAAATGATTATCCTGAGTGTTCTGTTGCAGGGGAAATTATTCCGAAAAAAGCGTTTTATGACTATAAAGCTAAATACGAAGATGGCGATACAGCATTGGTAATACCTGCAGAGATTTCTCAGGAAGAATATCAAATGCTGCATGACATGGCAATTAAGGCATACAAAGCATTGGATTGTTCAGGCCTTGTAAGAGCAGATTTCTTCCTTACACATGAAGGAAAAGCTTATATTAATGAAGTAAATACCATGCCAGGATTTACACCATTTAGTATGTTCCCATTACTTTGGAGCCACACTGGAGTGGAATATCCGCAATTAATTGAAAAACTGATTAATTTAGCTATTGAAAGACATGCTGAAAAGCAAAAAATTAAATATACTATTTAAGATATGTAGCCTGGCTGTATAAATGAGAAATGTAAGAATCAGCGCATTAGATTTTCTCGATGGGTTGATTTATTCCGGCTTATTACTATTGACAGGGTTATGCATACTCAATTAAACGGCAGAGGAATGCTGTACAGCCGATTATTTAATTGGCTGTATCTGTTTTTTTTCAGGGATGATAAAGGGTAATGGAGGATTAATATGATCAAACGTACATTGGCTGAAATTGCAGCTATGGTAGATGGCAGCATAAATGAAGGTTTCAAAGATATACTTGTTTCAGGAGTAACAAATGATACAAGAAAGATCGAGGAAGGCAATCTATTTGTTCCTTTGCAGGGTGAAAATAGCAATGGACATAATCATGTAGAGACAGCATTCGCTCAGGGAGCAGCTGCTTCATTTTGGGAATCAGATGCACCGAATCCTCCTGAAAACAGAGCACTGATTTTTGTTAAGGATAGTTTAAAGGCATTACAGCAGTTATCTAAAGCGTATTTACATGAGTTGGATACGAAAGTAATCGGGATTACTGGCAGTAATGGGAAAACGACTACTAAAGATATGACTGCCTCAATCATGAAAACAAAATATCGGGTACATAAAACAAGTGGGAATTATAACAACCACATTGGATTGCCGCTTACGATTCTGTCTGCTCCGGAAGATACAGAAATCCTGATTCTAGAAATGGGAATGAGCAGCAGTGGGGAGATTTCACTCCTTTCACAGATTGGGCAACCTGATGTAGCGATTATTACTAATATTGGTGAGGCGCATTTACTTGACCTTGGTTCTCGTGAAGGAATTGCAGACGCCAAAATGGAAATTGTCGAGGGTTTAAAGAAGGATGGAACACTCATTTTTAATGGGGATGAACCTCTTCTGTTAAGCAGGGTATCCAAGCATGCATATAAACAGATTACATTCGGCAGCAGCATGACAAATGACTATTATCCTGTTCAAAGCAAAGCAGGAGAGAATGAAATGGAATTTACAATTGATGTAGATGGTCATCATCCTTTCGTATTGCCGCTCTTAGGCAATCATAATGTGCTGAATGCATTGGCGGCGATAGCTGCTGGCAGAACGATGGGAGTCTCCTGGGAACAAATCACAACAGGCCTTGCTGAAGTAAAACTATCTAATATGCGGATGGAAGTATCCTTTGGAGCGAGAGGCGAAAAAATCATAAACGATGCTTATAATGCCAGCCCGACTTCAGTTAAAGCAGCTATTGAATTAGTGAAAGGGATGAAAGGTACGGGCAAGAAGATTCTTGTACTAGGCGATATGCTTGAATTGGGACCAGAGGAAGAGATATATCACTTCAAAATGGGTGAATTAATCACAGAGGAGATTGATTATGTCTTTACGTATGGTAAATTGGCTGAAAAGATTGCCGAAGGTGCTGCAGAAAATTTGAATAAAGAACGCATTTATCATTTCAGTGATAAGGATCAATTATCATTGAAGTTAAAAGAAGTCATTGATGAACATTCTATTGTGTTGGTCAAAGCTTCGAGAGGGATGAGACTTGAAGAAGTCGTTCGTAGCCTTCAAGACTAAACCTTAAAGATATACTATCCCACGATGTCATTCATTCTTTAAGGATGAATGACATTTTTAAAAATTTCATACATATCTGCATGATTTGAATGAAATCTGGGTAATATATAACTGTATGTAAATAGAGGTTATTTATTAGTTAATTGGCGTTTTTATGCTGCACACTAAACTAGGTTAGTTAATCAATCGATTGATTAGTAGGTAAATGTAATATTTTATTTAATTTTGATACCAAGATCCGATTGCTTTGTATAAATCGAGTCCTGGCATAAATCATCTATGTGTACTACAAACAAAATTCTGTAAATATGTTTATAAACCTCTATTTTATTTAAAACAAATCGTGACTATAACGGCTTATCGTGTACAAGATTAGTGTGCAGCGCCTATTCTTCACCCATCAACAGCTTTAAAAAGGGAGAATACAGTTCTTAAATTAGCTAATTTAGAACCACAAAGGTATCTGTTAATAGCTTGAAGATTTGAAGCAGGACAAATAGCATAATAGAATATTGCAAGTGCGATTATTTGCAATCCCGGTCTGTTTTTGTTAACATAAGTTAAATACATGCGTTTCATGAAAATTTTCCAAATGAATTGGACTTATGAACTCATGCTGCCGGGATACTGACGGCCGCTTTTTTTTGTGAGATCGAACCCTGTGCAACAGGCATGATTAAATTGACCGTAATCCTGTTTTACAGGAATGAAAAATATATTGAAGCAATTGTTAAAATAACACCTATCTTGGGGGTAGAAAAATTAATGACATTATTTAGTGAATTAGGAATTAGCAGCGACACATTAAGAGCAGTAGAAGGCATGGGGTTTGAAGAAGCAACTCCAATCCAATCTGAAACGATTCCACTTGCATTGCAGGGTGGGGATTTAATCGGACAAGCTCAAACAGGTACTGGTAAAACTGCTGCGTTTGGAATTCCGATGATTGAAAAAATCGATGTAAAAAGAGACGAAATTCAGGGATTAATCATTGCACCGACACGTGAACTTGCTATTCAGGTTTCTGAAGAGCTTTACAAAATCGGAGCAGGCAACCGTTCCCGCGTTCTGGCAGTATATGGCGGTCAGGATATAACTCGTCAAATCCGTGCGTTAAAAAAACGTCCGCATATCATCGTGGGTACACCAGGCAGACTGTTGGATCATATTAACAGAAAAACAATTCGTTTGAACAATGTTCATACTGTAGTTCTTGATGAAGCAGATGAAATGTTGAACATGGGATTCATTGAAGATATTGAATCTATTCTATCTTCTGTTCCAGATAATCACCAAACTCTATTGTTCTCTGCAACTATGCCTGATCCAATTCGTCGTATAGCCGAAAGATTCATGCATGAACCAAAAACAGTTCGTGTAAAAGCGAGAGAAATGACTGTACCGGCAATCAGCCAATATTATGTACGTGTTCCGGAAAGAGAAAAATTCGATGCATTAACTCGTCTAATTGATATCCATACGCCGGAATTAGCTATTATATTTGGCCGTACTAAACGTCGTGTTGATGAATTAGCAGAAGCATTAACAGTACGTGGTTATACAGCTGAAGGAATCCATGGTGATTTGACACAAGCACGTCGTATGTCAGTCTTACGCAAGTTTAAAGAGGGAGCAGTCGATATATTGGTAGCTACGGATGTGGCTGCACGTGGTCTTGATATTTCCGGTGTTACTCATGTTTATAACTTTGATATTCCTCAGGATCCTGAAAGTTATGTTCACCGTATTGGACGTACAGGAAGAGCGGGTAAAGAAGGTATGGCAGTTACATTCGTAACTCCACGTGAAATGTCTTATCTTGAAGTGGTTGAACGCACCACTAAAAAGAAAATGGAGCGTATAAAAGCTCCAACTGTTACAGATGCGCTTGAAGGACAGCAAAGAACTGTAAAAGAAAAATTGTACAATGTTGTTTCTTCTGAGGACTTAACGGCATATCTTCCGTTGGCTAAAGAAATGATAGAAGATCATACTGCAGAGGAATTAGTTGCTGCAGCATTGAAATTGTTCATTAGAGAGCCGGATGAAAAGCCTGTAACCATCTCAGAAGAGAGACCACTTCCATTCCGCAAAGATGGCTATAAAGGCGGAAAAGGTGGCGGAAGCAAACGTCCATATAACAGAGGCGGAGACAGAGATAGCCGTGGTGGCGGAGACAGAAGACGCAGCAGCAGCACCAATCAAGGTGGACGCAGAAAGTCTTACTCAAACTCTAAACCAAAAAACACAAGTAAATAAGATTTAAATAAAGGCCAATCCTACACATTAGGATTGGCCTTTTTGTAATGAATTACCTTCCATTGTTCATAATAAGCATAGGAGGTGAGTAAATCTTATGACTATTATTCGCTTAGGTTATGTAGCTATGAGTATGGAATTGAAAAATGCATCCCCCTCAAAAACAATGACATATGCGCAATTCAGCAAGCTGGCAAATAGAGAAGCCGCTATAAAAAGACTGGAGAAAATTGCAAAAACCAATCTTAAAAACTGCCTTCGTTTATTAATTCATAATGAAGTAAATGGTATCCAATTCTTTCGATTTTCCTCAAAATTAATACCACTTGCCAACCATCCGGATTTAGAAGATTGGAACTATATGGCCGGTATAAAAGAGGAAACAAGTGCGATTAAAGAATATCTAAAAAAGCATTCTCATATGAGAATTGATTTTCATCCGGATCACTTCGTTGTTTTAAATAGTGAAGATAAGAATATCTTGAAAACATCAATTAAGACATTAAGGATGCATTTTCGATTACTAAAAGCTTTTGGATTATCGCCAAAACATCGTTGTGTATTACATATTGGTGGTTTATATCAAGATAAGGAACAAGCTCTTGAACAATTTATTCATAATTGGGGATATGTGCCTGTGGATATTCAGGAAATGATTATATTGGAAAATGATGATACGCTATTTGGCATACAGGATACCCTTTACCTATGTGAAAAACTATCCATTCCAATGGTATTTGATTTACACCATCATAAACAAAACTGTCAGGGAGATTGGAAAGATCACTGGCCAAGGATTGTGCAAACCTGGAGTAATTCAAGCTTGCCTGTTAAAGTCCATCTTTCATCCCCGAAGAATGAAAAAAATAAAAAAGCACATGCTGATCATGTGCAAAAAGAAGAAATGATGGAATTAGTGCAGGGGAATAATAATTTGACAAGCCAAGTTGATTGTATGCTGGAGGCTAAGCATAAAGATTTTGCTGTTTTCAAGTTGATTGAGCAATTAAAATTGCTAGATGGCTTTAAAATAATGGATGGTGCTATATTTTCGTATGAGCCTGTGACAAATGAAAGTCGATAAGCTTGGCATAATAGTAATTACGGCTATGTATGAAAAGGTTCTGTGCCTCTCGTAATTCATGAGGACCTTTACCAATAGCTAAATAAAAGTGTTCAAAAAGGGTGAGTGATCCTTTTTCTGTTTGCAAAGTCTCTAATATCTTGCTTCCTAGATGTGTTTGGCCAGTTACCATATAATGATAGGCTTTTTCAGATGGGGATGTCGGTTGTATATCCAATTCTCTGCGCCATAAGCTCCTGAATATATCCAAAGAACAATTAAGTGAAGCCTCCAAATAAGGTCTGCGTTGCATATGGACATTTTTCAGCAGAGCTAATCCCTTCGTAACCCATTCTTTTGCTATTGGGAAGCTATCGAACATATAAGAATGAGCTATGATGTGAGACAGGCTGATTTCCAGAGTAGGGAATTGTTGCAATAAATCTTTATTGTTAAAGTATTGTTGGCAGGCGTTTCGAACGTTCTCTGGATTTGTGCTGCTGCATAACATAGAGACTAAATACATTTCTCCAAGCTGTATTTTAAAGATAGACAGCAAATCCTCCTCTTTACATAGTAAAAGCATGGGTTCGACAGCCTTTATTAATTTATTGAGTGGCTCTTGCAATCTTAACTGACTAATCCCATACATATGTGAAATGATAGAAGCAATATTAATTTCTAAACAGCTTGAAGACAGATTAAATGCTTGATCAATAAGCTCTGAGTTATCGATCTGAGCCTCTGCCTGAGCAATATAAATAGAAAATACATTTCTTAATTCATTATTTTCTGGGTTGGAGGAATCTTCGAGTATTAATGTTTTAATCCAATCCATGCATCCTAAACGGAATAAATATTCCAGGACAAAGAGTTTCTGAACTACTCCAGATGTACATTTGCAGTAATATGATTTTACAATTTTGAAGGCTTCCTTTTCATTTGTTAGTGATACAGAAGCCATTGCCTGCATGACATAGATTGGATGATACTGTTCATATGTATGAATAGAGAAGGTGTCAGATAAATTCATCCATTCAGGGATAGAAAATGTAAGGCATTCTTGGCCATTTCCTTTTATGGGTTGAGGAATCAAAAATTCACTGAATGATAAATCCATAGCTTCTACCTTCTCTCTCTAATTTAAAGATGCTATTTCTATTATAGTTAATTTTTCCTATAGAGGAAATAGATTCATCTAATTATCGATTAACTAAAAATAGACGGGAGAGTGCAAAGCCCATTATAAGGCCGCCAATATGCCCTGTGATATTAATGGATGATTGGAAAAAAGACATGACTACCCCGATAATAATTAAAGCTAGTATAACCTGTGAATTTTGCTGCGAAATTAAATCTTTTCTAAAAAAGATGATATAGGCAAAACATCCAAATAGCCCATAAATGGAACCGCTGGCTCCCACATGAGCATACATTAAAGGTTCTGCAAAGAATGTAAGAACATTTGCAAGGGTACCGGACAGTATAAAAAGGAGACTGAATCTAAATGTACCTAATATATTTTCCAGTCCAGGACCAATAATAATTAAGGAGAAACTATTGAATAATAGATGGGAAAAGCCAATGTGAAGAAAGATTGGTGTGACCAATCTCCAATATTCACCCTCTGCAATGAATAAGTTAACTCCGCTTAATAAGGTGTAAAGATCTCTTCCAAGAGAGATTGGTAAAGAAGTGATAATAAAAAGAACTATACACACAGCTGTTAAAAGACTGACTCCCGGGTAAAAACGGATAAATTGCCCGAAACTTTCGGTACGAGTGAACAAAAGACATCATCCTAACATAATAAGATTTGGTAAATCATTTATAATGAGGTAATGTTTAAACTAAAATAGCTATATAAATTGTGAGGGTGTGAACCAATGATTGTTGGAATTGGTATCGATATTATTGAACTTGAGAGAGTGAGAGATATTCTTAAACGGCAGCCGAAATTTGTTGATCGTATACTAACTGAAGATGAAAAGGAATACTATCTGTCACTTGGTGAAAATCGAAAAATCGAGTGGCTTGCCGGACGATTTTCTGCTAAAGAGGCATTTTCAAAAGCAAATGGTACAGGTATCGGCGGTAAACTATCGTTCCATGATATTAGCATTATTCCTGACAAGAATGGTAAACCGATTATCAAACATCCTTTAGAGGTAAAGGCACACTTAAGTATTACCCATACTAAACAATATGCGGCTGCCCAGGTTCTACTTGAAAAACGATAAAAATAAATTGTTTGTCCCCCGCAAGCACATATTCAGAAGGATTGTCTCATATATTCAATTAACGAATTGGAGAGACAAGGCCTTGTTTTGGACATTTACTACCCATATGTATTTAAGATAAAACACTCTTTGCGGGCTTTCAACAGCGTTATTGAATTAACATAAGAATAGCAGAAATAAAGAATGTTTTGAAAGGATGTATCTTAAAAATGTACTGGAATGTAAATGAACAAACCGGATCGGGCTTTCCTCTCCCTTTTACTTACTACTGTTAAAAGGGGATGAGATCTTGAGGAGGTTAATGATGCTGACGCTGACATTGGGATTTATGTTGGTCTTAGCAGGCTGCGGGGAAAAATCGCAAACTGAAGTTGTGGATGCGTTAACGGAAAAGATGAATGAATTAAAGGGATACAAAGCAGATGCGAAAATGACTTTAAAAATGGGTACAGAACCACAAGTATATGATGTGGAAGTATGGTATCAATCTCCATCAAATTACCGGGTAAACTTGAAAAATGCTCAAAAGGATCAAAGTCAAATCATCCTGCGGAATGAAGAAGGGGTATTTGTATTAACTCCAGCGCTTAATAAAAGTTTTAAGTTTCAAAGTGAGTGGCCAAAAAACAGCTCGCAGGCCTATCTGTATGAGTCTTTAATTACAGATGTAACTGTTGATAAGGATGCAACCTTTAAGGCAACAGATGATAGTTATGTGTTTGAGACAAAAACAAGATATCAGAACAATAAGATGCTTCCATTGCAGGTCGTGAAATTTGACCGCAAAACACTAGAGCCTGTAAGTGTAGATGTAATGGATTCTGATCGTAATGCATTAGTTCAGGTTGAATTTGAAAAAACGAAGTTCAATCCGAATTACAGTAATAGTGATTTTGATGTGAAAAAGAATATGACAGGAGCGCAATTGGAAGTGCCGGTAATGTCTTCTGAAGAAGATATTGATTTTGAAGCTCAATATCCAACAGCCGAGATACAGGGTGTGGAGCCTGCAGGAGAGAAAATGATCAAAACAGAGGAAGGAAAACGAGCCGTTCTGACATTTGCGGGTGATGAAAAACAATACACGTTAATTGAAACTAAATCAAAGATTGTCAAAGAAGCTGCGGTCACCATAGCAGAAGGTGAGCCGGTTGATTTAGGATTCACAATTGGCAATATGACAGAAAACTCAATATCCTGGTCTTATGAAGGGATAGATTTCATGCTCGCTGCAAAAAATCTCACATCAGACGAGATGATCATGGTTGCGAAATCAGTGCAGGAAACTGCAGAAAAATAGAAGTGGATGGACCTGTTAATAAAGGCAGGTCTATTTCTTTTTAGTTTCTGAGGAATGAATTGACTATCCTTTCATTAAGGGGAATAATCAAATTATAATCATCTAAAGGTAGGTAAACCTCTTATGAAAAATAGTCAATTATCCTATAGAGATACATGGGCAGAAATCAATTTAGATCATATAAAGCATAACGTTGAACAGATTAGGCATCTGTTGCCTCAAACTACTGACATCATGGCGGTTGTAAAGGCAAATGCATATGGACATGGAGATCGGCAAGTGGCTGAAGTGGCATTAGGTGCCGGAGCAACCAGTTTGGCCGTAGCTTTCTTGGATGAGGCGATCAGGCTTCGTCAGGCAGGTATAAAAGTGCCGATCTTAGTACTAGGTTCCACTAGGGCGGAAGACTCCAAGGTAGCCGTGCAGTACAATATCTCTTTAAATGTACATGACATTGATTGGATAGGGAAAGCTATAGCATATTTACAGGAAGAAAATATACAGCAACCGCTAAATATACACATAAAAATTGATACAGGCATGGGCAGACTTGGGATAAGGAATATACAAGAGATGAAAGAAATAGAATATATGCTTAAGAATCAAGATTATATTCATCTTGAAGGTATATTCACTCATTTTTCCAGTGCAGATGAGCTGGACTTGGACAAAACTCAAAACCAATTGTTGAAATTCAAGGAGATTCTTGATAATATGGAATACTTGCCGCCTTACATTCATACTAGTAATAGTGCGGCAGCTATGAGATATCCTGATGCCTATTTCAATACAGTAAGGCTTGGTATTTCCATGTATGGCTTAAGTCCATCACCGGAAATATCAAAAGACCTCCCAGTAACGTTGAAGCCTGCCTTATCTCTTTATACAAAGATAAAGCAAATCAAGAAGATTTCAATGGGTGATACAGTTGGGTACGGTGCAACGTATACAGCGAGTGAGCCTGAATGGATAGCCACTTTGCCTATTGGATATGCGGATGGATGGATCAGAAAACTATCTGGGCAATCTGTACTGGTTAAAGGACATAGAGCACCTATTGTCGGACGCATTTGTATGGATCAGTGCATGGTTAAATTAGATCAGTCTGTTCCTGAGGATACAGTGGTTACTCTTATCGGGAACGATGGTGATGAGACAATTACAGTTGATGAGATCGCCGAGAAATTAGAAACGATTAATTACGAGGTTATTTGTCAACTATCAAGCAGAGTCCCTCGAGTGTATAAGCAGGATGGTTTAATTGTTGAAACTGTAAATCAGTTATTTCATTATTAATTATTTAACACATATGTGCATGAATAATGAATAAAGGACAACTATTTAGCCTCATAATAAGAAAGAAATGTACTAGACACCTTTGCATGCAGAAGTAATAATGGTAAGATATAATAGTAAAGAACTATGTGGTTTGTAGTGATGGTGGAGGTGTTTGCCTGTGTCTGAGTCCAGTGCAACTACGGAAATTCTAATACGCTTGCCCCAAAATTTGCTAAGTGAGTTGGATGGATACGTGAGAGAAGAAAATGTGAATCGAAGCGAATTTATTTATCAAGCAACTAAAATGTATTTGCAAGAACGCAAAAAGAAAGAGTTTCGCGAATCCATGCGCCGTGGATATATGGAGATGGCCAATATTAATTTAACTATGGCTGCAGAAGCTTTCCAGGCAGAATATGAAGCTGAACATGCTGTGGAGCGTTTAGTTAGCGGTGAATAAGGGTTTAAATGTTAAACGTGGTGATGTGTATTTCGCTGATTTGTCTCCAGTGGTTGGATCTGAGCAAGGAGGGGTAAGACCTGTACTTGTTATTCAGAATGATATCGGAAATCGATTTAGCCCTACCGTAATTATTGCGGCAATTACGGCTCAAATACAAAAAGCGAAACTGCCGACCCATGTAGAAATTGACGCCCAAAAATATGGATTCGAACGCGATTCTGTTATTTTACTTGAACAAATTCGAACAATTGATAAGCAGAGATTGACAGATAAAATAACACAGCTGGATGATGAAATGATGCGTAAGGTTGATAATGCGCTCCAAATCAGTCTGGGACTCGTGGAATTGTAATAGTAAAAAGATTATAAATAATAAATATACTTCTGTGTTGAAGGTTAGGCTGCCAAGAATCCGAATTCTTGGCAGTTTTTTTTGCACTTTTTAACTTAGAAAAACTTATTTTTGGTTTAAGTTAGTGACAAAAAGGGAATGAAGTACAGGTTATAGAAATTACAAATACGTTGTTGCTGTATTACGGCAATATTACGAAGGAATTTAAGATTTCCTATTTCCTTTTTAAGTGTTTATAATAGTTTGTGAATATGGTTTTTTTGAAATTATTAAATAAATTAAAGTGCATGTATCCATATAAAAGAATCTAACAGAAAACTTGATGGAGGAGGAACTAATGAATAAACTTGTGCAAAACTATATCCAGGGTCATAAAGACATCATTTTGCAGCAGTGGATTGAACGTGTAAAGGATAAAGCGGATGATCGAGTCGTGAAGATTGTTTCAGATCAAATGTTTATTCACACCAGTAATGAATTTATTGAAGTGCTGATTTCTAATATTAAAGATTCTGATGAAGAATTTAAAGTGAAACTTAGTGATTTTGCAGCTAAAATTATTCGTTTAGGCTGGCCGTTAACATTTGTGAATGAGGGATTGAAAGCATTTAATGTAGTTGTTACAGACGGTATGGTAAATGAAGGGGTAATGACAAAGGAAAATCAGCTTGAGATTGTGCTGGATTTTGACGAGTGGATTACCCCTTTAAATAATGAAATTCTGAATGTTTATACATCTACGTGGGAACGAACCGTTTCTTTGCAAAAAATTGCACTCCAGGAATTATCAGCACCTCTTATTCCTGTGTTTGAAGGGATTACTGTAATGCCTCTTATAGGTACAATAGATACAGAACGCGCGAGACAAATTATGGAAAATCTTTTGGATGGCGTAGTAAAGCATCGTTCTGAGGTAGTGTTGATTGATATTACTGGAGTGCCTGTTGTTGACACTATGGTGGCTCATCATATTATTCAGGCAGCAGAGGCTGTTCGTTTGGTTGGTGCCCGTTGTATGTTGGTGGGAATACGTCCGGAGATTGCTCAAACAATTGTCAACCTCGGCATTAACTTAGATGAAATCATAACTAAAAATACATTGAAAAAGGGTGTAGAGGCTGCCCTGGAAATTACAAATAGAAAAATTATCGTAACCCCGGAGGAATTAGTATGAGGATTCCGATATTAAAGTTGCATGATTGTCTCCTGATTTCTATTCAATGGGAATTGGATGATGCAACAGCGCTGCAATTTCAGGAGGATTTACTGCATAAGATACATGAAACAAATGCAAATGGAGTGGTGATTGATCTAACTTCAGTAGATATCATTGATTCTTTTATAGCTAAAGTCCTTGGCGATGTCATTGACATGTCAAAATTAATGGGAGCAAAAGTAGTGATTACAGGGATACAGCCTGCAGTTGCCATCACATTAATTGAATTGGGCATTACATTATCCGATGTGATGACAGCTTTGGATCTTGAAAAGGGTTTGGAGAAATTACAAAAGGAACTGGGGGACTAGCATGATGAGCACCCAATCCTACGTAAAAATTCTTAATGAGTGGGATATTGTTGCAGCCCGACAAGTGGGCAGAAATGTGGCCAAAGAGTTGGGGTTTGGCACCGTGGATCAGGCAAGAATAACCACAACCATAAGTGAATTAGCAAGGAATATCTATCTCTATGCAGGGCAGGGCCAAATATGCATTGAAAAAGTCTATGACAATGGGAGAACGGGTCTCAGAGTCATAGCAGAGGATAATGGTCCGGGAATAAGTGATATAAGAAGAGTAATGGAAGATGGATATACAACATCGGGAGGTCTGGGAGCTGGTTTGCCGGGAGTCAAGAGATTGATGGATGACTTTGATATTGACTCTGATGTTGGAAAGGGTACGCGAATAATGTCTACTAAATGGCTCCGATAGGGGGAAGGTATGTGGAAAATAGAGAGTGCATGGAGGAAAGATACCGTGAAGCTCTCTCGAATTACTTGAAAGAGCATACGGAAAAAGCGTTATATCTCGGACATAAAATCAGCAAAGAAGCTATAGAACAGATGGTATCACCTGAAGAGATAATAAGTTTGCATAAAAATACGCTAAAAGAAATACTTCCTGATATTTCGGAAGAAGTCAGCCACTCTTTTGATTTTTTGTTGGAAATTATGATGGAGTATGGTGTAGCCTTTCGTGAATTACAGAGTCTCCGCCATCAACAAAGAGAACTGAAGAGTGAGATGGAGATAGCGGCTAATGTTCAGCAGACTTTATTGGAAACGCGAGTTCCTGTACTAAAAAATCTTGAAATTGGAGCCATAAGTGTTCCGGCTAAGCATATGAGCGGAGATTATTTTCATTTTGTTCAGGATGAGCATAATCGAGTGGCTGTAGCGATTGCTGATATTATTGGCAAAGGGATACCGGCGGCGTTATGTATGTCCATGATTAAGTACGCGATGGATTCTTTGCCGGAGCATCGCACATCCCCAGCGAGTGTTCTGGAAAGTATTAACCGTGTTGTGGAGCAAAATGTTGGACCGAGTATGTTCATAACGATGTTTTATGGTCTATATGATCCCTCAAATCATATTTTTACATATGCTTCAGCAGGCCATGAACCGGGATTTTTCTATAATTACGAAAAAAATGAATTTACCGAGTTAACTGCTAAGGGTCTGTTGCTTGGTGTAGATAAAAAAACAGTATACAGGCAATATGAAAGAAAGATTGAAATAGGCGATATGATTATCCTTCTATCTGATGGGGTAACAGAGTGCAGGACAAATGAGGGATTTATAGAAAGAGATACGTTGGTTCAATTTATTCGGGAATCTATTCATTTAGATGCCCAAACCATTGTAAACAATCTCTATAAAAAGTTGGAAAAGATGCAACATTTTCAATTAAGAGATGATTTTACCTTGATAATTATGAGACGGAAGTTTTAAGTGGATAATTTCGGGTAAAGAAGGATAGCGGAACATGACTTTTTGAGGAGAGGTACAAATTCATGAATATTTCTATTGATGTACAGAATGTAAATTCTGAAATACATGTAAATGTTAAAGGCGAGATAGATGCATACACAGCACCGAAGTTAAGAGAGACACTATTTCCTTTGTCGGATCAAGATAAAGTAGTCATGATTATTGATTTAACCGATGTTTCTTATATGGACAGCACAGGTCTTGGGGTATTTGTAGGATTATTTAAAAATGTTCGAGCGCACAATGGGGATTTTAGAATCATCGGACTATCAGAGAGATTACATCGTCTTTTTGAAATCACTGGTTTAGCGGATATAATCCATATAAAAAGCCATGCAGAGGGTGGAACGCAATGAGTGAAACATACGAATATATTGAAATGAAGATACCTGCAAAACCTGAATTTATCGGGGTAATGAGATTAACTTTATCAGGAATAGCCAGCCGTATGGGGTTTTCATATGATAGTATAGAAGATTTGAAAATTGCTACGAGCGAGGCTTGTACAAATGCAGTTCAGCATGCGTACAAGGGCGAGCGAGATGGGGAAGTTATCATAGGCTTTGGATTATATGAAGACCGTCTTGAAGTAATGGTAGTCGATAATGGCGAAAGCTGTGATTTTGAAGAGGTGCGACAAGGCTTGGGGCCTTATGAGAGAGACCAATCAGTGGAATTCTTAAGAGAAGGAGGATTAGGTCTATATCTGATTGAAACGCTCATGGATGAAGTGAAAATACACCATAATGAAGGTGTGACAGTATTCATGACGAAGTTTCTTGAGGGAGAGCAGGTGGAGAGTGATGCAGAAACAATCTCAAACTAGTGATGAGAAAAAGGCACAAATGAGAGACCAAGTCACGGAATGGATTAAAGCCTATCAACTCCATGGAGATGAAGAAGCACAGGCTCAACTTGTTCAGCACTATACCGGGCTAGTTGAAACGATTGCGAGAAAGTATTCAAAGGGAAAATCATATCATGAGGATATTGCCCAGGTTGGCATGATTGGATTGCTGGGTGCGATTCGCAGGTATGATGATTCCTTCGGAAAAAGCTTCGAGGCTTTTGCTGTCCCGACGATAATTGGAGAGATTAAACGCTTTTTACGTGATAAAACATGGAGTGTTCACGTTCCTCGCAGAATTAAAGAGCTTGGTCCAAAAATCAAGTCGACTGTTGAAGAACTTACCTCAGAATTGCATCGTTCTCCTAAGATTGAAGAAATTGCTCAGTACTTAGAAGTTTCTGAGGAAGAAGTTTTAGAAGCGATGGAAATGAGTAAAAGTTATCAGGCGCTATCAGTGGATCACTCAATCGAGGCGGATTCAGACGGCGGAACAGTCACTTTGTTAGATATCTTCGGAAATGTGGATGAAGGATATGAAAAGGTGAATCAGCGGTTGGTTTTGGAGAAAGTTCTCCATGTATTGTCAGATCGCGAAAAGAAAATCATACAATACACCTATCTAGAAAATCTAAGTCAAAAGGAAGCGGGAGATCGATTAGGTATATCTCAAATGCATGTATCCCGTCTTCAACGCCGTGCTATAAAAAAACTGCAGGAAGCCATTAATGCTGAGAATTCGGAGTATATACGGTGAATCAAGAAGTGCTAAGGGATAGTAGAGTGCAATTAATTGTGTCTCAATCACCTAAACAAGGAAAGCTGTTATGTGGTGATGACTATTTTTATGAAGTGACGGATGATTACTTTATTTGTGTCATCGCAGATGGATTAGGATCAGGGGAGTTTGCTCATGAATCCTCTCGGGCAGTTACTAATGTAGTTCGGGAGTATCAGAGCGAGGATGTTGGAGATATTATGGAACGATGTAATCAGGCCCTGCTAAGAAAGCGAGGCGCCGCTGTCGCTATTTTAAAAGTGGACTTCAAAAAGAAAGAATTTCAGTACAGCTGTGTTGGTAATATCCGTTTCTATCTATATCCTCCAAATGATAAAATGATCTATCCCCTACCTGTAACCGGATATTTATCTGGAAGAAAGCAGAAATTCCATACTCAACAGTTTACATATACTCCGTCCACTAAATTTTTCATTCACTCCGATGGATTTGAAATGAAGGGGACGAAAAATTTCCTGCGAAATGCTAGTTCTCTTGAAGAAACTGCGAAAAAATTAGAAAGTCAAAATAGTGCCTTGAACGATGATATTACATTCATTTTTGGGAGTCTTTTATAATTATAAGAGACTTCTTTTTTGTGTTATTTATGAGAGTCCAGTATTTGTGGCAGAAAAGGTTATGATACTATAAAGGTAATTATTTGCAGAGGGAAGGTTTGTTAATGAAGTCGAAGAGTGAATTGGTTCAATATATAGCGTCAGAGCTTTCAGTGAAGGGGAGTCAAGTATCCAATGTATTGGCGCTTTTAGAGGATGGTAATACGATTCCATTTATAGCGCGTTATCGAAAAGAAATGACCGGCTCATTGGATGAGGTTGAAATTAGAACAATTTCTGAGCGGTGGACCTATCTCGATAATTTGGAAAAAAGAAAGGAAGAAGTCCTGCGTATTATTGAGGAGCAAGGGAAACTCACAGAGGAGTTATCACGTGAAATCATCAAGGCAGTAAAACTGCAAACTATTGAAGATCTGTATCGTCCTTTTAAGCAAAAGCGTCGCACAAAAGCAACGGTTGCAAAAGAAAAGGGATTAGAACCGTTGGCGAAATGGATCATGGAAGCCCATCAAACGGTAAACCCACTTGAAAAAGCTGCTCAATTTGTTGATGTGGAGTTGGGAGTGACAACGCCAGAAGAAGCTTTAGATGGTGCGAAAGATATTATAGCAGAGAATATCTCTGATAATGCCTCTTTCAGAAAATGGATTCGGGATGAGACATTTAAGTATGGCTCAATTAAAGCTGTTAGTAAAGATGAGGAGAAAGATGAGAAAAAGGTATTTGAGATGTACTACGACTATGACGAAGCAATAGGAAAAATAGTTCCTCATCGCATTTTGGCACTTAATCGTGGTGAAAAAGAGGGAGTGCTTCGAGTTTCCATCAAAACCGATACACAGAAAATACTGGATTATCTCGCTAGAAAAATGAATTTGAATACAGCCAATCCGAGTGCAGTGATTATGAAGGAAGCAATAGAAGATAGCTATAAGCGATTGATTCAGCCTTCTATTGAAAGGGAGATTCGTAATGAGTTGACGGAAAAGGCTGAAGACCAAGCTATCTATATTTTTTCTGAGAATCTCAGAAATTTACTGCTTCAGCCGCCTTTAAAGGGAAAAGTGGTATTGGGTGTAGATCCGGCTTATCGTACAGGCTGTAAATATGCAGTAGTCGATCCTACAGGGAAAATGCTTGAGGTAGGAGTGATTTATCCGCATCCGCCAGTAGCTAAAAAGAAAGAGGCAACGGAGGCTATTCTGTCTATACTCAAAAGATATAACATAGAAATCATCACAATCGGGAACGGAACAGCATCTCGAGAGACAGAACAATTCATTGCAGATACGTTGAAGAAGCAAAGTGAAAAAATCTATTACGTAATTGTAAATGAGGCCGGTGCAAGTGTTTATTCGGCATCAGATATCGCAAGAGAAGAGTTTCCAGATTTACAGGTGGAGCAGCGAAGTGCGGTCTCGATTGCAAGAAGACTACAGGATCCCTTGGCGGAATTGGTGAAGATAGATCCTAAATCTGTAGGTGTAGGGCAATATCAACATGATGTTTCAGAAAAAAAACTGAATGAGTCACTTGGTTTTGTGGTTGAAACGGCAGTAAACCGAGTGGGGGTTAATGTGAATACAGCCTCTCCTTCTCTATTGCAATATGTGGCGGGTCTTTCCAAGTCTGTAGCCCAAAATATCGTAAAAAAGAGAGAGAAAGAAGGAGCATTCCGAAATCGGGCTTCTTTAAAAAAGATTCCAAGGCTTGGTGCGAAAACCTATGAACAAGCCATTGGGTTTTTAAGAGTAATTGGTGGGGAAGAGCCGCTTGATCGGACATCCATACATCCTGAAAACTATCAGTCCGTTCGTTCTTTATTGAAAATGCTCGGTTTCACAACGGATGATTTAGGAAGTGAACGATTAAGAGAAGCGCTAACCACGGTGAAGAAAAGTGAAATGGCGGAGAAATTGAATATTGGCGAAATCACATTGGGAGATATTCTGGATGCCTTGATGAGACCAGAAAGAGATCCGCGTGACGAATTGGCTGCACCTCTATTAAAATCTGATGTACTGAAGATGGAGGATCTTAAGCAAGGGATGGAGCTCCAAGGCGTTGTTCGTAATGTCGTTGATTTTGGCGCATTTATTGACATCGGCGTAAAGCAGGCCGGTCTAGTTCATATCTCGAAATTGAGCAGACGATATGTAAAGCATCCAATGGATGTTGTATCAGTTGGGGATGTGGTGACTGTCTGGGTTGATCAAGTAGATATACCTAAAGAACGAATTGCCCTTACAATGATAAATCCGGCCGGCTAATATGAACGTAAAGCATTGCCTTAATCGTATTGGGCAATGCTTTTTTTATAAAAAAACCAACATTGATTCAATAGTTGCACTTGCTTGCTGTTTTTTTCAAGAAAGGCTCTTTGGATTTGGTTTTGCAACCAAGCAGGCATATTTAGACCTCCTTTCATAAATGATGTACTATGAATAGGTGATAAGCCCATGGTTAGTTTATTGTATGTAACAGCCGCCGGGTTTGTTACTTTAAAAGTGTGGAGGTTTAACTTATGACGGACCGGGAATTACAGAAATTAGTTGAAAAAATATCCATAGAGGATTTTGGGATACCATTCACTCATAAGGCAATCTTTAATAACAGATTAAGGACAACAGGCGGACGGTATTTATTAGTGAGCCATAATATTGAGATTAATCGAAGATACTTAGATGAACTAGGAATGAAAGAGATAAAGGGAATTATTAAACATGAATTATGCCATTATCACCTGCACCTGCAAGGGAAGGGATACAGGCATGGAGATCGGGACTTTAAACAATTGATGGCAAAGACCAACTCACCTCGTTTTTGCTCAGCCCTGGAAAGCAATATCCGTGCTGTACGGCCTGTGAAATGGCTATACGAATGCCGATCTTGCGGTCTGGAATATCGACGAAAAAGAAAGCTTGATACAAAGAAATATGTATGTGGAAAATGTCGTGGAAAAATTATTTTAAAAAAATCGTTGACATAGACCTTGCTAACATGGTAACTTATTTGAGCGGCCTTATTAAAGCCGAAAGCAAAAATGACATCAAACTTTAACGAAAAAAACTTTTAAAAAAAGTGTTGACATGTTAAAAGAGATTCATTATAATAGATAAAGTCGACTGGGGCGCTTGAAGTTCTCGCAAAGAGATGAGAAAGTGCTTGAGAGACTGAAAGTTAGTAATGAACGGCCCCTTGGTCAAGCGGTTAAGACACCGCCCTTTCACGGCGGTAACACGGGTTCGAATCCCGTAGGGGTCACCAATCAAACCTCAGATTGTTTGAGTGAGATTAATATCGTCGCGGGGTGGAGCAGTCTGGTAGCTCGTCGGGCTCATAACCCGAAGGTCGCAGGTTCAAATCCTGTCCCCGCAATTAAACAAATGGTCCGGTAGTTCAGTTGGTTAGAATGCCTGCCTGTCACGCAGGAGGTCGCGGGTTCGAGTCCCGTCCGGACCGCCATTTATAAAATAACACTTATCTTATAAGAGAAAAGTGATTATAATAAAAAGTGTGTTATAAAACACCTTTGGGCTATAGCCAAGCGGTAAGGCAACGGACTTTGACTCCGTCATTCGTAGGTTCGAATCCTGCTAGCCCAGCCATTTAGAGCCATTAGCTCAGTCGGTAGAGCATCTGACTTTTAATCAGAGGGTCGAAGGTTCGAGTCCTTCATGGCTCACCATTATAAATATGCGGGTGTGGCGGAATTGGCAGACGCACCAGACTTAGGATCTGGCGCCTTACGGCGTGGGGGTTCAAGTCCCTTCACCCGCACCATTTATTACCACTTGAATTACGGTGGAATAAATACTATAATGATTGTTGTCGTCGCGTTATAACAAAACGCGGTCGTGGCGGAATGGCAGACGCGCTAGGTTGAGGGCCTAGTGGGGGTTAACCCCGTGGAGGTTCAAGTCCTCTCGGCCGCACCAACCAAATTAAATTATGCGCCCGTAGCTCAATTGGATAGAGCGTTTGACTACGGATCAAAAGGTTAGGGGTTCGACTCCTCTCGGGCGCGCCATTATATCGGGAAGTAGCTCAGCTTGGTAGAGCACTTGGTTTGGGACCAAGGGGTCGCAGGTTCGAATCCTGTCTTCCCGACCATCAACTTCTCTAATAAATTAAATACGCGGGTGTAGTTTAGTGGTAAAACCTCAGCCTTCCAAGCTGATGATGAGGGTTCGATTCCCTTCACCCGCTCCAATTATATGATTGTTCTTTGAAAACTAAACAAAACGAAACGCCAAGCAAGTCTAAAAAACAAGAGATTTTTAAAATCTCGTCAATTTGCTTTAAAATTTAGCTAGATCAAACATCTTTCGGAGAGTTTGATCCTGGCTCAGGACGAACGCTGGCGGCGTGCCTAATACATGCAAGTCGAGCGAATCTGAGGGAGCTTGCTCCCAAAGATTAGCGGCGGACGGGTGAGTAACACGTGGGCAACCTGCCCCTAAGATTGGGATAACTCCGGGAAACCGGTGCTAATACCGAATAGTTTCTAACACCTCATGGTGTTGGAAGGAAAGTTGGCTTCGGCTAACACTTAGGGATGGGCCCGCGGCGCATTAGCTAGTTGGTGAGGTAACGGCTCACCAAGGCAACGATGCGTAGCCGACCTG